>NZ_MVIW01000015.1 GCF_002072185.1 Actinomyces denticolens | reverse complement strand
CGGGCGGCGCGGGCGGCGCCGCGACCGCGCAGGGGCTGGCCCCTGCGGGCGCGGCGCGAGCCGCCGCCCGAGCCGGTCAGGCCCCCGCGGTGTCCGTGACCGCCGAGGATGCCGTCGGGGATGGTCAGGGAGACCCGCTGGCCGTTGACCTCGATGATGTAGGTGGAGCGGGTGCGGGTGGTGGCCGCGGCGGGGGCGGGGGCCTGGCTGCCCGCGGCGACGGGGCCGGCGGTCGCGGTGCCGTCCCCCGGGGCGCCGGCGAGGACGGGCAGGACGTCGTTCTCGATCCAGCGGGTGGTGACCCCGAGGAGGCCGGAGGCGTTCGGCTGGGTGAAGGCGGGCATGCTCAGGACGGCCTCGTGCAGGGAGGTGCACACGGTGACGCCCTCGACGGCCGTCTCGGCCAGGGCGCGGCGCGCGCGGGCGAGGGCCTGCTCCCGGGTGGCGCCGGTGACGACGATCTTGGCGAGCATGGGGTCGAACATGGGGGTGACGACGTCGCCCTCGACCACCCCGGACTCGATGCGGATGCCGGGGCCGGCGGGCCAGCGCAGGCGGGTGATCGTGCCGGTGGAGGGGGCGAGCCCGGCGGCGGGGTCCTCGCAGGTGATGCGCAGTTCGATGGAGTGCCCGCGCACCGGCGGGATGTCGCCGAGGCGGCCCCCGGCGGCGACGCGCAGCTGGAGGGCGACGAGGTCGACGCCGGTGACCTCCTCGCTCACGCAGTGCTCGACCTGCAGGCGGGGGTTGACCTCGAGGAACCACAGGTCGCCGTCGGGGGTGAGGAGGAATTCGCAGGTGGCCACGCCCACGTACCCGACGGTCTCGAGGAGGCGCCGGGAGGAGTCGACGAGGGCCTCATGAATGCCCTCGGGCAGGAAGGGGGCGGGGGCCTCCTCGAGGAGTTTCTGGTTGCGGCGCTGGAGGGTGCAGTCGCGGGTCGAGACGACGGCGAAGGCGCCGTGGGAGTCGCGCGCGCACTGGGTCTCGATGTGGCGGGCCGCGGTGACGAAGCGCTCGAGGATGAGGGTGCCGCCTCCGGCGCCGGCCGACTCGAACGCGGGGGTGGAGCGGGCGTCGTCGTCGTTGGCCAGGACCGTGATGCCGCGCCCGCCGCCGCCATCGGTGCGCTTGAGGGCGACGGGGTAGCCGTGCTCGGCGGCGAAGTCGATGACGGTGGAGGCCGACGTGACGGACTCGGTGATCCCGGGGACGGGGGCGACACCGGCGCGCTCGGCAGTGGCGCGGGCGGTCATCTTGTCCCCCAGGGCGTCCATGGCCTCGGGGCTGGGGCCGACCCAGGTGATGCCGGCGTCGGCGACGGCGCGGGCGAAGTCCGCGTTCTCGGACAGGAAGCCGTAGCCGGGGTGGATGGCGTCGGCGCCGGTGGCGCGGGCCAGGGCGAGGATGGCGTCGGCGTCGGTGTAGGCGGAGCCCTCGGGAAGGGCGTGGGCCTCGTCGGCCAGCTCGGCCGCCGGGCTCATGAGATCCTCGGGCGTGTACGGCAGGATCGAGGTCCCTCCCAGGTCCCTGACGGTGCGGATGACTCGCAGGGCGATCTCGCCGCGATTGGCGATGAGGACGCGGGAGGGGTACTGACCGTGTGTCACCAATGGCTCCTTGAGGCCGTCGCACGACCGGTCCGATCGCCGCTGCCCCTGCCCGGCGATGGGCGCGGGAGGCGGCGGGCTCGGGCCGGGCTGCCGGCGGTGTCGACGTCGCATCCCGGCGGGTGCCGGGCGCGGGCCGCGCGGGACGCCTGTCGAAACAGACAGCCTGTGCGGTCATGCCCCACGCTACGTCCCAGGCCCGCCGATAGCCGATTGTGGAATCCTCACAAACGCACGTGAGCCCCTTGAACCGGTGTGATCGTCTCGAGATATCCCGCGCCATGACGGGGGAAAACCTCTCTGAGACAAGCGTCTCACGGGCGGGGCGAGGGGCCCGTCACGGCGTGTCGGGCCGCCGTATCGGGCAGTCGCCTGAGAGGAATCCCCTATGAGAGGGGCTCACGAACCGACTCTGCCCGCCCCACGCGACGACGCCGGGCGGCCCCCCGACGCGCCTCAGCGCGTGTGGCTGGCGCGCTCGGCACGCGATGGACACCGGCCACGCAGGCAACGCGATCCTGGCCAGCGGGAGAGCCCCACTGAGCCGTACTGGCGGAGCGCCGGCAGGCTTGCGCGCTTAGGGCTGCCTCACTTATCGTGCGAGGGCGCAGCGAGGCGCGAACATGACGTAGATGAGAGGACCCTCCCGATGCTCGCCACCTTCCCATCCCGTTGTCCCATCGGGGCGTGAGGACCATGTTCTGGCGCAAGTCCACACAGAGCCTTCGGAGTGAGTTGGCCTCGGTCGATGAGTTGATCGCGGCGCACCCGCTCTCCGATCCATCGGTCAGGCGCGCTCATGAGATCATCGAGGGCCACAAGCCCGGGGACACCGAGGCGATAGCCGCGCAACTGGAGAACCTGGGGCTGCCCTCGCTCGACGAGATGGGAACAATCCAGGCCAAACACACCGCGAGCTGGTGGCGCCTCCACCGCAGGCGCCGAAGGCTCATGAGGCGGCTCGGCATCGCCGACTGACAAGCCCCCTCCGCTGAGCTCCGCGTCGGCCCGGGTCATGGCAGTGTCTCGGGCCGCTGCGCCTCAGCACATGTGGGCGGCGGCCAGCGCGCGCAGCTCACCGATCGCGGCCAGTGCATCGTCGGCGCCGTAGACGGCCGAGCCGGCGACGAAGACATCGGCGCCCGCCTCGGCGGCGCGCTCGATCGTGGCGGCGGAGACCCCGCCGTCGATCTGAATGCTCAGCTCCAGTCCGCGCTCCCCCACGAGACGCCGGGCGCGCTGGATCTTGGGCAGCATCGACTCGATGAACGACTGACCGCCGAAACCGGGCTCGACGGTCATGATGAGGAGCATCTCGAAATCGCCGAGCACGTCCGCCACGGCCTCCAGGGGCGTGGCCGGGCGCAGGGCGATACCGGCGCGGGCCCCGAGGCGGTGCAATTCCGCGGCCAGGCGGACCGGCGCCGTCGTGGCCTCGGCGTGGGCGGTGACGGTGGCGCAGCCGACCTCCGCGTAGGCGGGGGCCCAGCGGTCGGCGTCCTCGATCATGAGATGGGCGTCGATGGGCAGACCCGTGCAGTTCAGGACGGCCTCGACCACCGGCAGCCCCCAGGACAGGTTGGGCACGAAGTGATTGTCCATGACATCGACATGGACGCCGTCGGCGCCCCCGGGCCCGGAGATGCGGACGATCTCATCGGCCAGGCGCGAGATGTCGGCATTGAGGATGGAGGGGTGGATCGCGGGCTCGGCGGTCATGGCGGATTCTCCTCAGTGAGATATCAGGGCTGGTGGTGCACGGTCGGCCCGCTGTCAGCGGTCGCGGCGCAGGAGGGCGCAGAACATGGCGTCGGTGCCGTCCAGGTGGGACCAGAGCTGAAGCTGCTCGCGGTCGGCCCCGGCGGGCGGCCGCGGCGCGATGCGAGTGGCGGCGTCGCCGGCGTGGAGCGTCTCGATGCTCATGCCCTCGCGCGTGGCGCGGCTCAGAGCGTCCTTGACGACGAGGCTGGTCTCCAGGGCGTGGGGCGAGCAGGTGACATAGGCGACCAATCCCCCGCGCCGCACGGCGGCCAAGGCGGACAGGAGCAGCTCGCGCTGGAGGGCGGCGAGCTCGGTGACATCCTTGGGATCGCGGCGCCAGCGGGCCTCGGGGCGGCGGCGCAGGGAACCCAGGCCCGTGCAGGGCGCGTCGACGAGGACGCGGTCGTAGCGCCCGGGCTCGTCCCGCCCGAACTGGCGCCCGTCCCCGCAGCGGATCTCGACGACGCCGTCGGGGATGGCGCGCACGGCGGCCTCGACGAGCCTGGCGCGGTGGGGCGTGACCTCGTTGGCGACGAGGCGAGCGCCCCGCTGCGCGGCCCGGGCCCCCAGGAGCGCCGCCTTGCCGCCGGGGCCGGCGCATATGTCGAGCCAGTGCTCATCGCGCCCGGCGATCGCCGGCTCGCTGACCATGAGGGCGACGAGCTGGGAGCCCTCGTCCTCAACGCCCGCGCGGCTGTCGCGCACCGCGGGGATACGGCCGGGGTCGCCCCCGGTCAGGACGACGGCGCAGGGGCTGATGTCCCCCGGCCGGGGCTCGTCTCCGACGGCGCGCCGGGCCTCGGCGGCCAGGCGCTCGGTCTCGACGAGGCCGGGACGGGCGCAGAGCACCACCTCGGGGTCGGCATTGTCCGCAGCCAGGAGATCTTCGAGCTCGCTGGGATCGCGCCCGCTCACCACGAGGGCCTGGCGCAGGGCCTTGGCGATCCACACGGGGTGGGACTCGATGGCCGCCAGGGCGGCCAACTCATCCGGGGCGTCCTGGCGCACCTCGGCCAGCCAGGCGTCGAGGTCCTTGGCGGAGACCCTCCGCAGGACGGCGTTGACGAAGCTGGAGGCGCTGCGCCCCGCGGCGTGGGCGGCGAGCTCCACCGTGGCCGACACGGCGGCGTGGGCGGGCACGCGCATGCCGAGGAGCTGGTGGGCGCCCAGGCGCAGCGCGTCGAGGACGACGCCGTCGAGCCGGTCCAGGGGGCGGTCGACGCAGAGGGCGAGGATCGCGTCGTAGCGGCCCGCCAGGCGCAGGGCCCCATAGGTCAGGGCGGTGGCGAAGCCGGCGTCCCGGCGGTCGAGGTGCGCGGCGTCCAGGATCGGCGGGAGCACCAGGTTGGCGTAGGCGCCGTCCTCGCGGACCCTCGTCAGGGCCTCGAGGGCCGCCCGGCGCGCGGCGTCGGGGCTGGGGCGCGAGCGCCGGGAGTCGCCGTCGCCCTGCGGGCCGCGCCCCAGCTGGGAGCCCTGGCGCGCCGGGTTGTGGCGACCGCCCTCGTTGCCGTGTCCGCGCTCGCGGCCCTGGCCGCGCCGCTGGGAGGCGGCATGGCCCCGCTGATGGTTACGGCCGCCGCCCCTGCCATCCCGGCCGCTGCCGCCTGCCCGCCCGGCCATCAGCGCTCGCCTCCCGTCATCGCCGTCGAGGCGGTCCGCTCGCCGAGGCGGGCGCCGGGAGCGGGCCTCGCGCCGCGGGCCCAGGCGGCCGCATCCATCCAGTTCTTGCCGGCCGGCGCCACCTGGCCCAGGCGCAGCGTGCCGGAGCCGGTGCCCACGAGGACCTCCCGCTTGGTGGCGCGCAGCTCTCCGGGTGCGAGGGCTCCGGTGCCGGCGTCGTCGCCCGCACCGGTGGCCCCGGGAACGGGGGTGGCGGGCCCGAGGCGGAGGCGGGCGCCCCCATAGGTGGTGTGCGCGCCGGGCGCGGGGGTGACGCCGCGGATCCGGCGGTCGATCTCGGCGGCGGGCCGCGCCCAGTCGATGCGCCCGTCGTCGGGGGTGAGCATGGGGGCCAGGCTCACGCCGTCGTCGGGCTGGGGGGTGGGGCGCGCGGTGCCGGCGGCGAGGCTGGCCAGGGCGTCCAGGACGAGGGTCGCGCCCGCGTCGGCCAGGCGGGCCAGGAGGTCCCCGGCGGTGTCGGCGGGGCCGATGGGCTCGGTCAGGCGCGCGAGGACGGGCCCGGTGTCCAGCCCGGCCTCGAGGCGGAAGACGCAGGCACCGGTGACGTCGTCACCGTGGATGATCGCGTGCTGGACGGGGGCGGCGCCGCGCCAGGCGGGCAGGAGGGAGAAGTGGAGATTGAGCCAGCCATGGGCGGGGACGTCCAGGAGGGCGGGAGGAACGAGCCGGCCGTAGGCGACGACGACGGCCGCGTCGGCGCCCAGGGAGCGCACCCAGTCCTGGATCTCGGGGGTCTTGAGGGTGGCGGGGGTGCGCGTGTCGATGCCGGACTCGCGGGCGACGGCTGCCACGGGCGAGGGGCGCAGGGCCCGGCCGCGGCCGGAGCGGGCGTCGGCCCGGGTGAGGACTCCGGCGATCTCGTGCTCGGGTGAATCCATGAGTGCCCGCAGCACGGGGAGCGCCGGCTCGGGGGTCCCGGCGAAGAGGATGCGCATGAGCGCCAGTCTAGGGGCGGGCGGCGCGGGCAGGCAGGATGCCGCGCTCGACGAGCTCGGCGCGCAGGGCACCGGCGCCTGTGAAGGTATGGGTGAGGATGCCCATGCCGACGGCGCTGGCGGTGTTGGCCGGGGAGTCGTCGATGAAGAGAGTGCGGGAGGGCTCGAGGCCGAAGCGCTCCAGGGTGAGCCGGAAGATCGTCGGGTCTGGCTTGATGAGGTGCTCCTTGCCGGAGACGACGATCCCGGCGAAGCGGTCGAGCTGCGGGAAGAGGTCGCGGGTGTCGTCGAAGGCGGGGCCGTTGTAGTTGGTCAGGCAGTAGAGGGGGATGCCGGTGGCGAGGAGCTCGTCGACCAGGCCCACCATTCCGGGCACGGGGCCGGTGAGGGAGTCGCGGAAGCAGGCGCGGTAAAGGCGCAGGATGTCCGCCCAGTCGGGCCGCTCGGGATGGGCGACGGTGAGGCCGGCGGCGACGGCCTCGAAGTCCTCCCCGAGGTCGGAGCGGCGGTTGAGGGACGCGAAGTCCGCGCCGTCGCAGAACTCGTCCCAGTCGGCTCGGCTCACGCGCCCGGCAACGGCGGCGACGGCCTCCCAGGTGTAGAGCACGTTGCCCAGGTCGAGGATGATCGCGTCCACCCCGCCTGCGATGCCGGCGGCACTCACACGGGCCTGCCCCGCGGACCGCCGGGGCGGCAGGCGCTGCGACTGCGCGGGATCAGCGCTCGCAGGGCTAACGGGGCGCGCCTGAGAGGCACGACCGGTGCTCACGTGCTCATGGTTGCTTACAGTGCTCACGCCAGGACTGTAGCGAGCGTCGCCCGGTGCGTCTTGCGCCCTCGGCCCCGTCCTGCGCCCTCGGCCCGCACATACCGTCTCATCCTCGCAGTATGAGGGCGCAAGAGCGGGGTGAGACGGTATCTGCAGGCCGGGGCCGCAACAGTGAGGCAGGAAGTTCACGAGAGAGTGTGAGGCGCGCTCGTCACTTCTCGCAGGCTATGCCGTCGCCGTCTCGATCGAGCTTGGGGCGGTATCCGGGCTCTCCCCGGTAGAGCGGCGCAGCGCCGGCCGCCTTGGCCTCCTTGCAGCTGGAGTAGTAGGCGGAGCCGCCCTGTTCGGAGGATGATGAGCCGCCACCACCGGCGAACGGGGCGATCTGCTGGTGGCCTTGGCTGGAGGGCGACTCCTGCTCCACCTGCTGAGAGGCTTCTGCCTGGCGGGATGCCTCCGCCTCGGCAGCCACACGGTCGGCCTCTTCCTTGGCCGCTCGACTCGCCTCGGCGGCCGCCTGACTCGCTTCGGCCTCTGCCTTCCGCGTCGCAGCGGCGTCCTGGGAGGCTCTCACTTCCGCCTGTCTGGTGGCCTCGGCCTGCCGGGACGCCTCAGCCTCAGCCGCAGCGCGGCTCGCCTCGGCCTCCGCAGTGCTGGCATCAGAGGCCACGACAGCTTTCGGGGTTGGCTTTGTCGACGAGGCTGCGTCGGTATCGCATCCGGCGAGCAGGGGAAGGGCGAGCGCTGCGCAGGCAGCGATAGCGAGGGAACGGCGGAGGGGCAGCATGGATGGCTCCTGGGGGAATGAGAAGGGAATCTCGCGGCATGAGCGCCGCTCGGGACAGGGACATCACTCTGGGGAGGGTGGGATACCCATCATTGGAGAAAGTAGCACCGGAATCCTGCTGATCCGCCAGTGTCACTGAATCGTCACCAAAGGCGGGTGGGATCGAGCTCGACGCGGATGGGGTCCTCCCGGTGGGCGGAGCGGTCCCGCAGGCGGTGACGCAGCCAGACGGCGAGCTCGCGCCCCCGGTGCACCGGCGCGCGCAGCACTCCCCGGTGGGTCGCCTGGGAGGCCTGTACGGAGTCCTTGACCCGCCCGGCTCCCGCGCGCGGCGCCTCCACGGGCCCCAGTGCCTCATAGCCCTCGGCCTGCCCCGCCATGAGCAGGTCCTCGACGGCGCGGCGAGGCCCGTCGAGGCGGGCGGTGCGCCATGCCGGCGGCAGGTGCAGCTCCTCGCGCTCGGCCAGCTCCCGCCGGGCGAAGCCCTCGTGGTCCCAGCGCAGGAAGTGCTGCGCGGCCACGGGCTCCGGGCCCCCCAGCACGATGACCCGCGCGCCGGGCGCCGCCAGCGCGGCCGCGTTCGTCCAGCGGCGAACCGCCTCCACGGTGGCGCCCATATCCACCCGTGAGGACAGGGCTCCAGCATCCATGAGGATGACCGCCCGGTAGCCCCCCTGGGCGATGGGCTCGGCCCCCGGGGTGGCGACGACGAGCCGCGGGGAGTCATCGACCTCCGCGATGACGCCGTGGTCCTCCCTCGCCCCGGAGACGACCACACCGACGCCGGGGAAGGCCCTGCCCAGCTCCTCCCCCGTGCGCGCCGAGCCGACGGAGCGCATCCGCAGGCGGTCGGACCCGCAGTTCTCGCAGTGCCATCCGTGGGGGGCCCGCCCGCACCACCGGCAGGACATCGCTCCCCCGCGCTCCATGGTCATCGGCCCGCCGCAGGTGGCGCAGCGCGCCGGTGCCCGGCAGCGATCACAGGCCACGAGCGGGGCGTAGCCCCCGCGCGGCACCTGGATGAGGACGGGCCCGGCCTCGACGGCCGCGCGCACCGCCCGGTGGGCGAAGGAGGGGAAGCGGGCGGCGCCGGAGGCCCCCTCCGCCTCCAGCTCCACGCCCGGGACCTCCACGCGCGGGGCCGCGGCGCGCACGACGCTCCTGGGGGCGGCGAGGCTCGCGGCCCACCCGCGCTCCACATAGGCCTGGGCCTCGACACTGCGCGCATGGGAGGCGATGAGCAGGCCGCAGCCCTCCAGGCTCGAGCGCAGGGCGAGCACGGTGCGGGCGTGCGTGTAGGGGGCGTGGCGCTCGTCGAGGCGGTCATCGCCGTCGTCCCAGATGACGGCCAGGCCGAGGTCCGCCACGGGCGCGAAGGCGGCGCTGCGCGTGCCCACCACGACACGGGCGCGGCCCAGGAGCAGGCGGGTGAACGCGCGGTAGCGGCGCGCCGGACCGTGGTCCGCCGCCAGGACGGCCACGGGCTCCCCCGGCAGGAGCGCCGTAAGAGCTCTCGCGAGATCCTCGGCCATCTCGACGGTGGCGACGAGGACGAGCACGCCCCGCCCGGCACTGAGCGCGGCACGGGCGGCGTCGGCCAGGAGCTGGGGCCAGGGCGCAGTGACGCCTTCCCTCCCCGGGAGCACGGTGACCGCGCTCCGGGGGGAGCCGCCGTCGGCGAGGGATCGCAGCATGTCCTCACCGCCGTCGTACACCGCCCATCCACTGGCCTCGGGGGTCGGCCAGTCGGGCAGCGCGGCGGCGGGGGCCTCTCTCGCGGAGGCCTCGGCGCGGGCGTGGCGCGGCGGGATGGCCACGCGCAGCACATCGGGGCGGGACCCCGCGCTCCGCTCGGCCACGGCCTCGGCCAGGCGCATGGTGGCGGGAGTGAGAACGGGCAGGTCGGAGACGACTCTGCGCACGGGCGTGAGCGCGCCCGGATGGGTGGTGGTCGAGCTTCGCTCCCAGATCCACCCGTGCGCCTCCTGGCCGCCGAAACGCACGGCCACGCGCGTGCCCACCTGGGCGTCGGCGTCGATCGCGGCGGGAACACGGTAGTCGAAGAGCCGGTCGAGGTGTGCTACGGGGGTGTCGAGGAGCACCCTGGCCACCGGGTCGACGACGCCGTCGGACGGGGCGACGAGGCGCTCGGGGCGCGCGGGGGCGGCGATGAGCTCGCCCTGCCGGGCAGTTTCTGTCATCGGCCTGTCATCAGCCCGTCATCGGCTCGCCCATCGCGCGGTACCTGCCGGGCTCAGAGCGCCGCGCGCAGCGCCTCGGCGCGATCCGTGCCCTCCCAGCTGAAGCCCGGCCGACCGAAGTGGCCGTAGGCGCTCGTGCCCGCGTAGATGGGGCGCAGGAGGTCGAGATCGCGGATGATGGCGGCGGGGCGGAGGTCGAAGACCTCGTCGATAGCGGCTTGGATGCGCTCGATGGGAACGGTATGGGTGCCGAAGGTCTCCACGTAGAGGCCCACGGGGCGGGCGGCGCCGATGGCGTAGGCCACTTGGAGCTCGCAGCGGGTGGCGAGCCCGGCGGCGACGACATTCTTGGCCACCCAGCGCATGGCGTAGGCGGCGGAGCGGTCAACCTTGGAGGGATCCTTCCCGGAGAAGGCGCCGCCTCCGTGGCGTGCCATGCCCCCGTAGGTATCGACGATGATCTTGCGGCCGGTCAGGCCCGCATCCCCGGTGGGCCCGCCGATGACGAACTGGCCGGAGGGGTTGATGAGCAGCTCGATGCCGTCGACCGCCACATCCATGCCCGCGGCCTGCTCGACGCCGATGACGGGGTTGATGACCTCGGCCGCCAGGGCGTCGGTGAGCCAGGTGCGGCTGCGGTCCTCATCGTGCTGGGTGGAGATGACGATGCTCTCGATGCTCACGGGGCGATCGCCGTCATAGCCGATGGTGACCTGCGTCTTGCCGTCGGGGCGCAGGCCGGGCACGATTCCCTGCTTGCGCACGGCGGCCAGGCGCTCGGCGAGCCTGTGCGCGAGGTGGATGGGCAGGGGCATGAGGGCGGCCGTGTCCGTGCAGGCGTAGCCGAACATGAGGCCCTGGTCCCCCGCGCCCTGGAAGTCGAGGGGGTCGAGGTCCGCGGCGTCGTCCCGCACCTCCAACGCCTCGGCGACGCCGGCGTTGATGTCCGGCGACTGCTGCCCGATGGAGATGGACACGCCACAGGAGCGGCCGTCGAAGCAGACGTCGGAGGAGTCGTAGCCGATGCGCACGATCTCATCGCGCACGATCTGCGGGATCTCCACATAGGCCGAGGTGGTGACCTCCCCCGCCACATGCACCAGCCCCGTGGTCACCATGGTCTCGACGGCCACATGCGCATCGGGGTCCTGGGTGAGGATGGCGTCGAGGATGGAGTCCGAGATTCGGTCGCAGACCTTGTCCGGGTGGCCCTCGGTGACCGACTCGGAGGTGAAGAGGCGCAGTTGGGATGTCACAGCCGCATCTTAACCACGGCCCCCGACATGAATGACCGCCTCCTCATCGCGCCTCCCGCAGTGCCCTCGGCGCCCGTCCGGGCCGGTGCCGGTCAGCGGGGAAGTCGCTCGGCGATGAGGTCGAGGAGCAGCTCGGCGATCTCCGCCTTCGTGCCCTCGCCCCGGGCCACCTCAGCGCCCTGGGGGTCCAGGACGACGACGGCGTTGGGCACGTCCCCGAACCCCTTGCCATCGCCGACGGCGTTGACGGCGAGCAGGTGCGCGCCCTTGCGGCGGGCCTTGGCCGCGCCGTGCTCGAGGGCGTCGCCCTCCTCGTCCCCGGTCTCCGCGGCGAAGCCGACGATGAGCTGACCGGGCCGGGGCGGGTCGGCGACGAGCCCGGCCAGGATGTCGGGGTTGGTCACCAACTCGATGGGCGCCGGGATCCCCGCGCCGGGATCAGCGGGCTCCTCCGCCCGGCCCCCGGCCGGCCGCGCGCCACTGGCCAGGCGGTGCTTCTTGATCTTGGCGCCGCCGGGATGGGCCGGCCGGAAATCGGCCACAGCGGCCGCCATGACGACGGCGTCCGCGCTGGAGGCCTCCGAGCGGACGGTGGCCTCCATGTCCAGGGCGGTGGGGGCCCCGACGGTCCGGGCGGTCCCGGCCCCCGGCGCCGCCGTCGCCCCGCCCAGTGGGGCGAGGACCTCGGGCGAGATATTGGCGGCGACGAGGACGACGTCGGCCCCCCGCGCCGCGGCGGCGCTCGCGATGGCCACGCCCTGGCGACCCGTGGACCGATTGCCGATGAAGCGCACGGGGTCGATGGGCTCATGGGTACCGCCGGCGGAGACGACGATGCGGCGCCCCGTGAGCGGGCCCCGGCAGGCTCGCGGTTCCGTGTCGGCGGGACCGGGGTGGGCGGCGCCGGCGGCCCCGGCCAGGGCGCCCAGCGCCCCGGCGACGATCCTCTCGGGGTCGGGCAGGCGCCCCGCGCCGGAGTCCCCACTGGTCAGGGGACCGATGTCCGGCTCAATGATGATGAGGCCGCGACGCCGCAGCGTGGCGACGTTCTCGACCGTCGCGGCGTTGGCCCACATCTGCGTGTGCATGGCGGGGGCGAGGACGACGGGCGCGGTGGTGGTCAGGATCGTCGCGGTGAGGAGGTCGTCAGCGCGGCCGGCCGCAATGCGGGCGAGCAGGTCGGCCGAGGCGGGGGCGACGATAACGAGCTCGGCCCACTCTCCCAGTCCGACGTGCTCGACGGCCGCCGGGTCGTCGAAGACGCCGGTGCCCACCGGCCCGCCGCTGACGGCCGCCAGGGCGGGTGCGCCGATGAAGCGCAGGGCCGCCTCGGTCGCCACGGCGCGCGTCTCGTGCCCCTGGGCGCGCAGGAGCCGGATGATGGTGGGCGCCTTGTAGGCGGCGATGGAGCCGGACACGCCGACGACGACGCGCCGCGGCCCCGTGGGGGTCGCGGCGCGGTGCGCTCCCTCGTTGCGCTGCGGCACGGGCGGGCTCGCGTCAGAACTCGATGCTGTCGACGCCGGAGCCGGTGTTCTCGGTCTCGTCGAAGGTGACGGCCGTGTCCAGCGAGATGTCGGAGAACATGTCCTCCTCGGCGGCGCGGCGGGCGGCATCGGCCTCGGCGCGGCGGGCGCGGGCCTCCTCGCCGCTGATGACCTGGAGCTTGTCCTCGGCGATCTCGCGCAGGGCGATGCCCAGGGGCTTCTCCTCCGGGGCCACCTCGACGAGCGGGCCGAAGTACTCGAACTGATTGGACTCCAGCTGCTGGGTGTAGGTGTTGATCTGACGGGCGCGCTTGGCGGCCTCCACCACGAGCCCGTACTTCGAGTCGACCTTCTCCAGGAGGTCGTCGATCGGCGGGTTCGTGATGCCCTCGGGCTGGGGGGAGGTTCCGAGCATGAGCTCCTCTTTCGGATCGATCGGGTGTCGACGGGCCGACCGGCCCCCGCCGCGGCGAGCGGGGGGTGGTGAGCGCCGGGGTGCACCCGCGGTTCTAGCCGGTGCTGGCCGGTTCCGGCCGATGGGCCGGGCCAGAACATCCTAGCGCCTCGGGGAGCGGGGATTCACCACCCGCTCCGCGCCGGGGCGCCGTGGTGCCCGTCTCAGCCTGTGACGATGGGGACGCCGAGGGCCAGCGAGGCCTGCTGGAAGCCGCCGAGGTCCAGCACGCTTGTGAAGCCCTTGTCCCTCATGGCCCGCGCCGCTGCGGCCGAGCGGTTGCCCGACCGGCAGTAGACGGCGTAGTCGGCGCCGCGGTCGAGGGCGTCGATGGCGGCGTCGAAGTCGGCGGAGCCGGCATCGATGTTGATCGCGCCCTCGAGGTGGCCCTGCGCGTACTCCTCGGGGGTGCGCACGTCGATGATCGTGCCGCCCGGCGGGAGGCTCGCCGACGGCTGGGGGGAGGCGGGCCGGTCGGCCGTCGCCGCCGAGGCCCGGGAGGGGCCGTCCTCGGAGGAGCAGGCGGCGAGCAGGCCCGCCACCGCCGCGGCGGGAATGAGACGGAGGACGCGGCGCCTGCTCCGATGGGCATCGGCGCCGCTCCCGGCCGCGGCCGTCGCCGGGAGCGCGGGGAGTGTGAGGAGCGTGGGGAGAGCCATGGCCCGATCCTAGGAGAGGGCGGGGGCCAGTCCGAGGAGGCGCTCGAGCTCGGCGGCGGCGCGCTCCACCGTGTCATTGACCACGACGACGTCGAACTCATCCGCCGCCGCCATCTCGGTGCGGGCGGTCGCCAGGCGGCGCTCCCGCTCGGCGGCGCCCTCGGTGCCCCTGCCCACGAGCCGCTCGACGAGCGCCTCCCAGCTGGGCGGGGCGACGAAGACGAACAGGGCGTCGGGCATGGACTCGCGCACCTGCCGCGCCCCGGCGAGGTCGATCTCGAGGAGGGCGGGGCGCCCCTGGGCGAGGGCCTCGGCCACCGGGCCCCGGGGGGTGCCGTAGCGGTGGGCGCCGTGGACGAGCGCCCACTCGAGCATGTCTCCGCGCTCGACCAGTGCGTCGAACTCGGCGTCGTCGATGAAGCGGTAGTGGACGCCGTCGCGCTCGCCCGGGCGCGGCGGGCGGGTGGTGCAGGACACGGAGACGAAGAGCTCGGGGTGGCGGTCGCGCAGTTCGGCGACGATCGTCCCCTTGCCGACAGCGGTCGGCCCGGCGATCACGGAGAGTCTGGCCGTCGGCCGCACCGTCGGCTGCGCTGGCGGAGTCACGGGGGATGCTGCGGGGGTCGCGGGCGTCGCGGGCGTCATGGCCCCATCATGGGGCATCCGGCGCCGTCGCCGGAAAACCCTGCGGGGCTCAGGAGGCTGGCTGCGCTTGTGGACGCGCGGCGGGGTTGTCACCGCGCGGCGGGGTTGCAGACGCGCCCCGGGGACGCGTCGGCAACCCCGCCGCGCGTCCGCAAACCCCGAACACGTCCGCAACCCCGAGGCGCATCCACATTGTCGCTGCGAGACCAGCGCGCAGAAGAGGGCTCCCCGCGTCGCCGATGGCGATCGCGGGGAGCCTTCAGGGTGCTGAGTTCGTCAGGGAGGGAACCCGGGGAAGCTCAGTGGAAGCGGCGCAGGAGGGCAGCGCGCTGCTGCGCCCCCAGGCCGCGGACACGACGGGACTCGGAGATCCCGATCTCCTCGATGAGGGCGTGAGCCGTCGTCGAGCCAACACGAGGGAGCGACTGGAGAAGGTCGAGGACCTTCATCTTGCCGATCGCCTCGTCGGTCGCAGCGAGGTCGAAGAGCTCTGACAGGCTCATCGCACCACGCTTGAGTGCGATCTTCACCTCCGCGCGGCGGGTGCGCGCGACGGCTGCCTTAGCGAGGGCCTCGGCCCGCTGCTCGGGGGTGAGTGTGGGAAGCGCCATGACCTGTAATCTCCTTCATATCGGTCACTTTGTGCGGTGATGAAAGGTTATGACCCGAAACCGTCCATTACGGGCAGTTTTGCGAAGACGTTACGAGGTATCGTTCCGGACACCGTAACGCTCCGGCTACCCGCGCAGGTCAGGGGCATTACAGCCGCACAACGCCCTCATGCAAGTGATGAGCGACACAGAACGCTGGCGTGTCGTTTTACCTCCTCAGAGCCCTTCCGGCCTCCAATGCCGCACGTCCGGCCGCCCCGTGGAGGGCCTCCGGATCCGGACCGGCGCCGAGCACGCCCCTCGACGTCGAGGCGAGCACCTGGGCGCGCGCCGCCCCGAAGACTCTCGCGAGCTCCGCCTCCCCGGCCCCCTGCGCGCCGACCCCCGGGGCGAGCAGCGGCGCGTTGGTCGCCGCGAGGTCGATCCCCAGGTCGCGCGCGGCGTCGCCGATGGTGGCGCCGACGACGAGGCCGATGCTCCCCAGGGTGCCCGCGGCGCGCGCCGCCGCGTTGGAGGCGGTGGCGCCGTCGGCGATCATCGCGGCGACGGCCCGGCCCGAGGAGGCCGTGGCGTGCTGCACGGCGG
Source organism: Actinomyces denticolens (assembly GCF_002072185.1). GTDB lineage: Bacteria > Actinomycetota > Actinomycetes > Actinomycetales > Actinomycetaceae > Actinomyces > Actinomyces denticolens. The sequence continues at coordinate 53,143 of NZ_MVIW01000015.1, read as the reverse complement.
CGCCCTCCGGGTTGGAGGTCAGTCCCAGCACGAACAGGCCGCGCCCGGTGGCGCCGGCGGCCTCGAGCGCGGGGGCGAGCGAGCCGTAGCCGAGGTAGGGGGACACGGTGATCGCGTCGGCGGCCAGGGGGGCGGCGTCGACGAGGTAGGCCTGGGCGTAGCCGCCCATGGTCGAGCCGATGTCCCCGCGCTTGACGTCGAGGATCGACAGGGCTCCCACGTCCCTCAGCGCCTCCAGGGTCTCCTCCAGGACCGCGATGCCGGCGCTGCCGTGCCTCTCGAAGAAGGCGGACTGCGGCTTGACGGCGGCCACCCGGGCGCCGATGGCCTCGACGACGCGCAGGCTGAACTCGCGCAGACCCGCGGCATCGTCGGTCAGGCCCCAGGCCGCCAGGAGCGCGGCGTGCGGGTCGATGCCCACGCATAGCGGGCCGTGGTCGTCCATGGCGGCGGCCAGCCGGGCGCCGAAGGGGAGGATGCCGGGAGAACCGGTCTCCTCGGCATCCCGGGGGGCTCCCGCCGACCGGGCGGGGATGCCGACGGCAGTGGTACCGGCGCTGGGCTCGTGGCTCATCGTGTCTCCTCAGTCGTCGTGATGCGCGTCGGTGGGGGCGCTGGCGGGACTCGGGGCCGGGGCGCGCATCTCCTGGAGGCTGCGCACCCAGAAGGCCCCCCGCAGCTGGGCCTCGAGCGCTTGGACGGCGGCCTGCAGCTGATGGACGGTGGTGATGATCGGCTTGTCCGCGCTGGTGGTGGCCTCGCGGATCGCGTAGCCGTCGGCCCGGGCGCCCTGGCCCTTCGGGACGTTGACGACCATGTCGATGGCGCCGGACTCGATGAGGCCGACGATCGTGTCCTCCCCGTGCTCCCCGACGCCCTCGCTGAGCTTGCGCACGGGCGTCGCGCTGATCCCGTTGCGCCGCAGCACCTGGGCGGTTCCACTCGTCGCGTAGACCTGGAAGCCGAGCTCGGCGAGCCTGGCCACGGGCAGGATCATCGCCCTCTTGTCGCGGTCGGCCACGGAGACGAACAGCGCGCCCTGACTGGGCAGGCCGCCGTAGGCCGCGGTCTGGGACTTGGCGAAGGCCTTGGGGAAGTCGACGTCGCAGCCCATGACCTCGCCGGTCGAGCGCATCTCGGGGCCGAGGATCGGGTCGACGACTCGCCCGGAGCGGGTGCGGAAGCGCTTGAAGGGCAGCACGGCCTCCTTGACGGCGATGACGCTGGGGATGCCGGGCGTGGAGGCGTCCTCGGCGGGCAGCGCCCCGCGCTCGCGCAACTGGGCGATGGACTCCCCCGCCATGAGCAGGGCGGCCGCCTTGGCCAGGGCGACGCCGGTGGCCTTGGAGACGAAGGGCACGGTGCGCGAGGCCCTCGGGTTGGCCTCGATGACGTAGAGCGTGCCGCTCATGAGGGCGAACTGGATGTTGATGAGCCCGCGCACTCCCACACCGGCGGCGATGGCCTCGGTGGCGGCGCGGATGCGGGCGATCTCGGCGTCGGACAGGGTCATCGGGGGCAGCACGCAGGAGGAGTCCCCGGAGTGGATGCCGGCCTCCTCGATGTGCTCCATGACGCCGCCCAGGAACAGCTCCTCGCCGTCGTAGAGGGCGTCGACGTCGATCTCGATGGCGTCGTCGAGGAAGCGGTCCACGAGCAGTGGACCGGCGGCGAAGACGGCCTCGGCTCCCCCGGCCTCGGCGGCCGCGCGGGAGAGGTAGTCGACCAGGCCGGCGCGCTCGTAGATGATCTCCATGCCGCGCCCGCCGAGCACGTAGCTGGGGCGCACGAGCACCGGGTAGCCGATCTCCTCGGCAACGGCCAGGGCGCGCTCACTCGAGCGGGCGGTGCCGTGCGCGGGGGCTGCGAGCCCGGCGCGCTCGAGAACCCCGCCGAAGACCTGCCGGTCCTCAGCGGCGTCGATCGCCTCGGGGCTGGTGCCCAGGATCGGGACCCCCGCGGCCTTGAGCCGGGCGGCCAGTGCCAGGGGAGTCTGCCCGCCGAGCTGGACGATGACGCCGGCCACGGGGCCCGCAGCGAGCTCGGCCTCGTAGATCTCCATGACGTCCTCGAAGGTGAGCGGCTCGAAGTAGAGGCGGTCGGAGATGTCGTAGTCGGTGGAGACCGTCTCGGGGTTGCAGTTGACCATGATGGTCTCGTAGCGCTCGGCCAGCGCCATGGTGGCGTGGACGCAGGAGTAGTCGAACTCGATGCCCTGCCCGATGCGGTTGGGCCCCGAGCCCAGGATGATGACGGCCTCGCGCTCCCGGGGAGCCACCTCCGTGTCCAGGTCGTAGCTGGAGTACAGATAGGGGGTGCGAGCGGCGAACTCGGCGGCGCAGGTGTCCACGGTCTTGTAGACGGGCCGCAGGCCGTAGGCGTGGCGGATCTCGCGCACCGTCCCCTCGCCGATGCCCCGCAGGACGGCGATCTGCTGATCGGACAGGCCGTGGCGCTTGGCCTCGCCCAGGAGCTCGGGGGTCAGGGCGGGCGCCTGGCGCACCGACTCGGCGATCTCCTCCAGCGCCATGAGCTGGTCGAGGAACCAGGGGTCGATGCCGGTGGCCTCATGGAGGGCCTCGATGGTGGCGCCGCCGCGGATGGCCTGCTGGACCTCGATGAGCCGGCCCTCGGTGGGGGTGCGGATCGCCTCCAGGAGCGCGGCCGTGGCCTCGGCGTCGGGGGCCGGGCCCTCCCAGTGGAAGACCGAGCCGCGCTTGTCGATCGATCGCATGGCCTTGAGCAGGGCCTCGGTGAAGCAGCGCCCGATGGCCATGGCCTCGCCGACGGATTTCATGGTGGTGGTAAGGGTGGGATCGGCGCCCCGGAACTTCTCGAGGGCGAAGCGCGGCACCTTGACGACGATGTAGTCGATGGCCGGCTCGAAGGAGGCGGGCGTGGAGCCGGTGATGTCGTTGGGGATCTCGTCGAGGGTGTAGCCCACGGCCAGGCGGGCGGCGATCTTGGCGATCGGGAAGCCGGTGGCCTTGGAGGCCAGGGCGGAGGATCGCGAGACCCGGGGGTTCATCTCGATGACGATGACGCGGCCCGTGGCGGGGTCGACGGCGAACTGGATGTTGCAGCCGCCGGTGTCCACGCCGACCTCGCGGATGACGGCCATGCCGATGTCGCGCAGGCGCTGGAGCTCGCGGTCGGTGAGGGTCAGGGCCGGGGCCACGGTGACCGAGTCGCCGGTGTGGACGCCCACGGGGTCGACGTTCTCGATGGAGCACACCACCACGACGTTGTCCGCCGTGTCGCGCATGAGCTCGAGCTCGTACTCCTTCCAGCCCAGGATCGACTCCTCCAGGAGAACCTCGGTGGTGCGCGAGGCCGCCAGGCCCGTGCCGGCGATGCGCTCGAGGTCCTCGGCGTTGTGGGCGAAGCCGGAGCCCAGCCCGCCCATGGTGAAGGAGGGGCGCACGACGACGGGGTAGCCGCCCAGGGCCTCCACCGCTGCATGGCACTCGTCGAGGGTGTGGGCGATGACGCTGCGGGCGACCTCGGCACCGCAGCGCTCGACGACGCTCTTGAAGGCGTCGCGGTCCTCACCTGCGTTGATGGCCTGGGCGCTGGCCCCGATGAGCTCGACGCCGTAGCGCTCCAGCACGCCGGCCTCGACGAGCGCCATCGCGGCGTTGAGGGCGGTCTGACCGCCGAGCGTCGGCAGCAGGGCGTCGGGCCGCTCCCGGGCGATGATGGTGGTCAGGACCTCGGTGGTGATGGGCTCGATGTAGGTGGCGTCGGCCATTCCCGGGTCGGTCATGATGGTGGCGGGGTTGGAGTTGACCAGGATGACCCTGATCCCCTCGGCGCGCAGGACCCGGCAGGCCTGGGTGCCCGAGTAGTCGAACTCGCAGGCCTGGCCGATGACGATGGGGCCGGAGCCGATGACGAGCACGGAGCGGATGTCGTCGCGCAGTGGCATCTCAGGCCTCCTTGGCGGGCTTGATGGGGGTATCGGGATGGGCGGGGACCGCGCCGCCTGCGCCCGGGGCGCCCGCGGCGCTGCGGCGGGCGCGCATGAGGCTGATGAACCGGTCGAAGAGGTGCTCGCCGTCATGGGGGCCGGCGGCGGCCTCGGGATGGTACTGGACGGAGAAAGCGGGGATGTCGAGGGCCCGCAGACCCTCGACGACGCCGTCGTTGAGCCCGACGTGGCTGACCTCGACACGCCCGTAGCGCCCGGAGTCGAAGGGCGCCGTCGTGGGGGCGCCCATGGGGGCGTCGACGGCGAACCCGTGGTTGTGGGAGGTGATCTCCACCCTCCCGGTGGTGCGGTCGAGGACGGGCTGGTTGATGCCGCGGTGCCCGTAGTCGAGCTTGTAGGTGCCGTAGCCCAGGGCCCGGCCGAGCAACTGGTTGCCCAGGCAGATCCCGAAGAAGGGGATGCCGGCGTCCAGGACGCCGCGCAGGAGCTCGACCTCGGCGGTGGCGGTGGCGGGATCGCCGGGGCCGTTGGAGAAGAAGACGCCGTCAGGGTCCAGGGCGAGGATCTCGGCAAGGGTGGTGGATTGCGGCAGGACGTGGACGCGCGCGCCGCGCTCGGCGAGCTGGGCGGGAGTGCGGTTCTTGATCCCCAGGTCGATGGCGGCCACGACCGCGACGGGCTCGCGCCCGGCGAAGGCGCCGTCGGGCTCGACGACGTAGCCGGCCGACGTGGTGACCTCCCCGGCGAGGGCCCGGCCTGCCATGGTGGGGCTCCTGCGGACGATGTCCAGGCAGATGTCGATGGCGGCGGCCGAACCCGGCCCCTCATGGGCGGCGCCGATGGGCAGGGCGTCGCCGGAGAAGATGCCGGCACGCATGGCGCCGCGCTCGCGCAGGTGGCGGGTGAGCGCCCGGGTGTCCACGTGGCATAGGCCGACGACGCCGGAGCCGATGAGCGCGTCCTCCAGCTCGCCGCGAGAGCGCCAGTTCGAGGCCCGCCTGGCCGGGTCGCGGACGATGAAGCCGGCGGCCCAGATGCGCGCGGACTCGGAGTCCTCGTCGTTGATGCCGGTGTTGCCGATGTGCGGCGCGGTCATCGCGATGATCTGGCGGTGGTAGGAGGGGTCGGTGAGGGTCTCCTGGTAGCCGGTCATGCCGGTGTTGAAGACGATCTCGCCGAGTGTGCGGCCCTGGGCGCCGTAGGCGCGCCCGCGCAGGACGTAGCCGTCCTCCAGCACGAGGATCGCGGGGGGCCTGGCGGCGGTGCCCGTCGGGCCGGGGGCCGTGGCGGCCCCGGCGCTTCCATTGCTTGCCATATGCGGCTCCTGAGGGGTGAGTGGTGGGGCGGGTGGGAGGGGCCCTGGGCCCAGGGAGCGTCCGGGGTCGGGGAGGGATGGGCAGGGGCGCGCCGGACCGGCGGGCGGCGCGAGGGGCGCCGCCCGCCGGAGGGGGCGCTGGATCAGGCGGCCTCGACGGGCCTGCCGTCCAGGACCGTGGGGCGGCCGTGGAGGAAGGTGGCCATGACCCGGCCGGGCAGCTCCATGCCCGCGTAGGGGCTGTTCGCCGAGCGCGTCCACTGGGCAGCGGGGTCGACGACCCGCTTGACCGCCGGGTCGACGAGGCAGAGGTTCGCGGGCGCCCCGGCGTCGAGCCCCTGGCCCTGATCCTCGGCGCGCCCGATGAGGGCGGGCGTGGTGGACAAGACGCGGGCGACATCGCGCCAGGTCATGCGGCCGGTCTCGACCATCGTGGCGATGATGATCGGCAGGGCCGTCTCCAGGCCGGTCATGCCGAAGGCCCCGGCGGCCCACTCGCAGTCCTTGTCCTCCACGGGGTGGGGGGCGTGGTCGGTGCCGACGACGTCGATGGTGCCGTCGGCGAGGGCCTTGCGGACGGCCTCGACGTCCTCGGCAGTGCGCAGCGGCGGGTTGACCTTGTACAGCGGTGAGTAGGTGCGCGCCTTCTCATCGGTGAGCAGGAGGTGGTGCGGGGTGACCTCGGCGGTGACGTTGATACCCCGGGCCTTGGCCCAGCGGATGATGTCGACGCTGCCGGCGGTGGACAGGTGGCACACGTGCAGGCGCGAGCCCACGTGCTCGGCCAGGAGCACGTCGCGGGCGATGATCGACTCCTCGGCGACGGCGGGCCAGCCGCGCAGGCCGAGCTCGGCGGACAGGGCCCCCTCGTGCATCTGGGATCCCTCGGTGAGGCGGGGGTCCTGGGAGTGCTGGGCGATGACGCCGTCGAAGGCCTTGACGTACTCCAGGGCACGGCGCATGAGCACGGGGTCGGAGACGCACTTGCCGTCGTCGGAGAAGACGCGCACCCGGGCCTCGGAGGCCGCCATCGCGCCCATCTCGGACAGGTGCTCGCCCTTCAGGCCCGCCGAGACGGCGCCCACGGGGTGGACGTCGACCCAGCCGGCCTCGCGGCCGAGCCGCAGGACCTGTTCGACGACGCCGGCGTTGTCCTGGACGGGGTTGGTGTTGGCCATGGCGAACACGGCCGTGTATCCGCCGACGGCGGCGGCCCGGGTGCCGGTGAAGACGGTCTCGGCGTCCTCGCCGCCGGGCTCGCGCAGGTGGGTGTGGATGTCGACGAGGCCCGGGAGGGCGATGAGGCCGGTGGCGTCGTGGCGGGCGGCGTCGGCGGGCGCCTGGGCGGCGGCGTCGGGGCCGATCGCGGCGATCGCGCCGCCGATGATGAGGATGTCGGCGGTGTCCTCGCCGTAGGGGCGGGCACCGGTGATGAGGTGGGCGGTCACAGCTGGTTCCCTTCGTCGGCGAGGAGGAGGTAGAGGGCGGCCATGCGCACGGAGACCCCGTTGCCGACCTGCTCGATGATGCGCGAGCGCGGGTCGTCCGCGGCCTCGGCGGTGATCTCCAGGCCGCGGTTCATGGGCCCGGGGTGCATGACGATGGCGTGCTCGGGCATGGCGGCCCGGCGCAGGGCGTCCAGGCCGTAGGCGCGCGAGTACTCGGCGGGGCTGGGGAAGAAGCCGCCGCCCGCGGCGCTCATGCGCTCGCGCTGAACGCGCAGCATCATGACGGCGTCGGGCTCGACGGAGGCGATGGCGTCGTCGAAGTCGTAGGAGACCTCGCAGGGCCAGTCCTCCATGCCCACGGGCAGGAGGGTCGGCGGGGCGACGAGGGTGACGCGGGCCCCCAGGTGGGTGAGCATGTCCACGTTGGAGCGGGCCACGCGCGAGTGGAGGACATCCCCGACGATGATGACCCGGGCGCCGTCCAGGTCGCGGCCCTGGGGGGCGGGCGAGCCGTCGGCTGCGCGCCCGGCCCCGCTGGCGGGTCCGCCGGGGGCGTACCAGCGGCGCAGGGTCATGGCGTCCAGGAGCGACTGAGTGGGGTGCTGGTGGGTGCCGTCGCCCGCGTTGAGCACGGGGACGTTGATCCAGCCGGCGTGGGCCAGGAGGTGGGCGGCGCCCGAGGCGCTGTGGCGCACCACGACGGCGTCGGCGCCCATGGCCATGATCGTCTGGGCGGTGTCCTTGAGGGACTCGCCCTTGGACAGGGAGGAGCCCTTGGCGGAGAAGTTGATGACGTCGGCGCTCAGGCGCTTGGCGGCGGCCTCGAAGGAGAGGCGCGTGCGCGTGGAGTCCTCGAAGAAGAGGTTGACGATGGTCTTGCCCCGCAGGGTGGGCAGCTTCTTGACGGCGTGCTTCTGGGTGGCGGCCATCGCCTCGGCGGTGTCGAGGACCATGACGGTCTCGTCGTGGTCCAGGTCCTTGGCGCTCAGCAGGTGCTTCATCGGGCGGCCTCCTCGCTGGTCGGGATGGTCTGGATCGTGACGGCGTCCGCGGCGGCGCCCAGCTCGGTGAGCGCGACGACGACCTTCTCGGACCGGGAGGTGGGCAGGTTCTTCCCGACGTAGTCGGCGCGGATGGGCAGCTCGCGGTGGCCCCGGTCCACGAGGACGGCCAGCTGCACGGAGGAGGGGCGGCCGATGGCGCCGATGGCGTCCAGGGCGGCGCGGATGGTGCGGCCCGAGTAGAGGACGTCGTCGACGAGGATGACGGTGCGCCCGTCGATGCCCCCGGCGGGAATGGTGGTGGGCCGCGGCACGCGGATGGGGTGGCGGCCCAGGTCATCGCGGTACATCGTGATGTCGAGGGTGCCGACCTCGATCATGGGGTCGCCGTTGGCGGCGGGATCGATCGCGGTGCTGGTCGAGGCGGCGACGGCGAGGGCCTCGGCCAGCCGGTGCGCAAGCGGCACTCCCCCGCTGGGGATGCCCAGGAGGACCACGTCCTCCAATCCGCGGTTGCGCTCGATCACCTCGTGCGCGATGCGCAGGAGGGAGCGCGCGATCTCGGCATCGCCGAGGATCTTCTTCCCGCTCGTGGGTGCGCCAGCACTGGCGCCTGACAGATTCGTGGCCATGAAGGCCCCCCTTCCCCGCCTCTCCGGACGGACTTAAAGGATGTCTGGCGGGTTGAGGTTAGCGCGTGGCGGGTCGCCCGGCCGGGCGCGACCGCATCATGGGCCTGTGATGCCGGCCACGTGACGCGCGACAGCAGGCGTGCCTCGAGCCTTCCGGGATCGGGCGGAGGGGCGCTCACCCCCGCGCGGCGAGCAGGTCGGCGAAGGGCATCGGCTCCCGACCGGTGAGGGCTCGCACGTCGTCGGTGACGACGTCGAGGGCCCCGGAGGCGATGGCGGTGTAGGTGCTCACCCAGCCGTCCAGTTCCCAGTCCGGTGCCCCGTACGGCTCGCGGCTGGCGTAGGCCTCCTCGATCGTCTCGGCGCGGTAGACGGTGGGGCTGCCGTGCTCGGTGAGCACCTGGGCGATCTCTGCCAGGCTGAGGGACGCCGGGCCGGTGAGCCGGTAGGTGGCGCCGTCGTGCGCCGATGCCGGGCGCCGCCCTGAGCCTGCGAGGTCCAGGAGGACCGCGCCGGCGCAGCGGCCGACGTCCGCCCTGGCGACGGCGCCCACGCGCCCGTCCCCCGCCGGTCCCGCGATGACGCCGTTCACGGCGAACTCGGGGAAGTCGTCGGCGTAGAAGGAGTCCTGAAGGAAGGTCCATCCCATGCCGGAGGCCTCCAGGGCCCGCTCGGTGGACCAGTGGGTGCGCGCGTAGGTGAAGACGGCGTCGGGGGCGGCCGACAGGAACGAGGTGTAGACGACGTGCCCCACGCCGGCCTCGCGCGCGGCCCCGATGAGGGACAGATGCTGCTCGAGCCGGTCCTGGGCCTCGTGCGCCGAGACCATGAGGAGGACGTCGATCCCCTCCAGGGCGGCCCTGCAGGCCTCCTGATCGCCGTAGGGCGCCACCACGACATCGTCGGCCCACGACGGGGCGCGGGAGGGGTCCCTCACGAGGAGACGAGCGGGCACGCCCCCGGTGTGGAGGATGTCGGCGGCCATGCCGCCGACGTGGCCGGTCGCGCCGGTGACAGCGATGCGGGTGCTCATGCGATCAGCCTAGCCCGGCGCCGTCGACGGGGCGCGGACGGTTGGGGACGGTGTGGGGAGGCGAGCCCGCCCCTGGACGAACTGGATGACTCAAGCACCACCAATCCTGACAGCCCGGCCCGGCCCAGCCGCCCCTCCCGCCCTTCCCGGTGTCCGCAACGTCAAGCCTCGTGTGCACAGCACCCGCTACGCTCCCAAATCGAAACCGCCCACGACGAACTGCTTTGTGATACCATAAACCAGTCGACAACGCGGTTGACGATCGCCATCCGATCGTGCCGACATTGTCGGAAAATTAACCCTCGCATGCGCAGTTTCGGGAAGAATTCGGAGCCAGCAGGAAGTCGAACTCATGCTCCGAGCAGCCGGCTATACGCAATACAAATTAGTCGGATCTTCTCGTCGTCGATTCACTTTCGCTGCTAGTTGAAGAGGAACTATTATGGCCGCTCCACCTTCCGCGCTCAAAGGGACTAACATCTCGCACGATTTTGGTTCGGACGTTCAAGTCATTAAGTCGATATCATTCGCAGCAGACTCGGAGATCATCGGCCTGATTGGATCTAATGGCGCTGGCAAGAGTACTCTTCTCAAAATCATTGCCGGCGAAATTCGTCCTACGGTTGGGAAAATCGTTACGAATTCGCAGCCGTATTACATGGCACAGGCCGTGGCACCCAACGATATGCGCACAGTCGCGCAGTTCCTCGAGGTCGAGAATTATCTTCTGGCATATAACAGGATAATGAAAGGAGATGTTCTATCGAATGATTTGACGCTCCTCGAGGGACGGTGGGATTTAATCGATCGTTTGGACAAGATTCGTTCTATATGGTTTCCTTCGATCCCGTTAGATCGACCCATTTCGAATATTTCTGGCGGCGAATATGCTTCACTTACCTTTGCATATCTAGAACTTCATCAGCCAAAAATAGTCCTTCTCGATGAGCCTTCGAATAACTTGGATATTGCCCGAAGACAACTTTTGATCAGTTTTCTCACCAACTACAAATATACCGTCATTATTGCGACGCATGACCGCAGACTCCTCCGATATGTTGACGTGATATGGGAGTTAAGAGAAAGCCAACTCACGGTTGTCCGGGGGACGTATGCCGATTATTTGGCGATGAACGAGTCGAGGCGCAGTCAGCGCGAGCAGAGGATTTCTAACGCCTCCAAAGAAGTGAGTAGAGTAAATAGAGAAGTCCGTGCTCTTGAAAGACGTCAGGCATCGAGGAGTAAAAAAGATCGCTCCGCAGCATCGAATAAGCGAAGTTCTAAGATGTCGATGAACGGGCTCAAAAGCCGCTCTGAAGCCTCATCGGGACGAGAGAGAGCTCGGCTTCTAAACCGAAAACAAAGAGCGGAAACAGAACGCAATATTGCAGCATCAGAAATGATCGAGTTGCCACAAATCCGTTTACAAGGACTTCTCGACAGCCCTGATCTGCAGTCTGATAAAATTCTGCGTCTTTCGGACGTTAAAGGTTGGAGTACTTATATAGGAGGTCAAGATCGAGTTGCCCTGCTTGGGGATAATGGGATAGGAAAATCTACGCTAGTACGTAGCATCATCGACGAAAGTCCCTGCCTTCACGTTCGCGCTTGGGGCGAGATCGTCGGAACGAATTCATCCCGGGTGGCCGTCCTCACTCAGAATTCTTCACATTTAAATGATGACAATTCAATCAGAGAGGAGCTCGTATCTTCACTCGACCACTACGACGATCAAGAGATATTCTCCGTTCTCGCTCGGTTATCATTCGGCGCGAGTCGTTCGAACGAATTGGTGCGAGACTTATCTGGCGGCGAAAGATTTAGGATAGCTCTTTCTAAAATCCTTTTGTCTAAACATTCAAAGCAGTTAATTGTCTTAGACGAACCGACAAATAGTTTAGACATCGACAGTTTGAGAGCTGTCGAGGAAATGCTGACTCAGTTTTCTGGCGCTATTTTGGTAATAAGCCACGATATTGAGTTCCTTTACAATATATCAGTCAATCGTTGGATTGAGCTTACCAGCCACGGTCTATTTGAACTCACTAGTCCGCCGAAGGGCTTCGGTTGCCCTTCTGGCTCTCCCGGTTTGAGGGGGTAGCCGGGGTGAGGAGGCGCGTCACGGGTGGGACGGGATCGAGGCCCTGGGTGATCATGAGGTTGCTCAAGACTCACCATGATGTCGAGGACCTCAACGATGGCCCACACTCTACCCGTCCCGCCGGTTGGGGGTGGATCGTCCTGGGTGCGGCGGCGGGTCTGCTGGATGATCTTCTTGATGGCCATGCCGGTGGCGTCCCGGAGGTGGCGGACGACGACCAGGGAGGCCATGACCATGGTCAGGTGCGCTCCTGGTGGAGTCCCCCTGTCGTGCCCCGGCCGTCGCCGAGATCTACTATGACACTCACCGCGATGATCAACCGGCCGTCACGTGACAACAACCTCTTTACAAAACCCGGGACTATCCAAGATCCCATTCCAAGTGTCAGGAGTCAGGTGTCGGCGAGGTCGACGACACGGCCGAGCAGGCCGCCGAGGGCGCCTCATTATTGGGCCATGTGTGCGCCGACCTGGCCAACCGAACCGCAGCATCTCCGACGTGCTGATCGTAGTGGGGGCATCTCCCGCTTGAGAGCGAAGCGCCGCGGAGGAATGCGAAGGCCTGCTGGGACTTCCCGAGGCCATCGAGGCGACCTGGCCCGACTCGGTGGTGCAGACCTGCATGGTCCACCTGATCCGCTCCTCGATGCGCAACGCGAGCCTACGGGGACCGGGACCGCAAGAAGGTCGCCGCCGCCGTCAAGCTCCTATGGCTGGCGATCTGCGACATCGAGGACAAACGAGCCCACCAACGGGTCAAGGAAACGGGCCAAGAACACCGGCAAGCCCGCCAAGGACAGGCGACAGGCACTCCAAGGGCCACCTCGTCGAAGACCAGACCAGGCTCGGCGGCAGATCCCGCAAGAGCCCCCAATCGTCACCGATGTCCTGAGGCAGAACTGTCACCCAAATTCTGAAACATCGCACTCCATCCTATCGGATCAGGGGAGAACAAAATCTCCCGGTGTCCGAATAACACGACTTACTCCAGTGCACGCACCACAGAACCCCACGGCACTTCCCTCGTGCCCACAGAATCTAGGTAGTCCCGGAGCTATCAAATGCCCCAGTGTCCTCAGCCGCGAAGATCACGATCGAGGTCAGCAGGTGGCCAGCGTCGCAGTTCCATCTTCCTGACAGCTCCCAGGTCTCCCTCCCCGCGCCCAGGGCGAGAGGCCTGGCCAGGGCCGCGCAGAAGCCTCCCGAGGGGTCGATGACGACGTCGGCCTCCTCGAAGCCGAGCCACTGGCGCGCCAGAGGGAACCACGCCTTGTACACGCTCTCTTTGACACTGAACAGGAGCCTGTCCCAGGCGGTGTCAGGACGGCAGGCCAGGAGCAGCCGGAGCCGCTCGGCCTCATCCTCTGAGGCGACAGCCCTCAGCACCCCCGCAGGCAGCCTCTCGTTGGGCTCGGCGTCGATACCTACCGTGCACACTTCACCAGCCAGCGCGACAGCCGCGGCCCGGTAGCCGACGCAGTGGGTCATGCTTCCCACCACCCCATCTGGCCAGGTCGGTGAGCCCGCCTCACCCGGGACCATAGGGGGCCGACCGAACCCCAGTTCTCCCAGCGCCTCGCGCGCACAGCGCCGAACCGTAGTGAACTCACGCCGCCGTTTCGGCACCGCCCGAGAGATGTGAGCAACTTCCTCAGGATACAACGGCTCAGGATCATCATCATGACGACGCTCACTAACCCGGACACACCCCGGTACCAACTCCCTCAAGGACACACCACTCACGAGCCGCACCTGACGCGCCGCAGCCCCGGCGTCCGGGAACGCCCACTCCACTCCCGAGGATAACCCAACGAAACCTCCTCATAACGCACCCCGTCGACCACACTGGAACTCGGCATGTGCAGGTGCCCATAGACCACAGTATCAATCGGGTAGCGCAGGTGCCATCGCTCAGTCAGCCGTGTACCGCACCACAACGGGATATGAGGCGAGAACATATGAGCAGTAGGCTCAGCCCTCAAAGGATAGTGGTTGACCACCATAATTGGCTCACCACGCGGCAGCGCCGCCAGACGGCCCTCAGTCACCCGCACCCGCTCCCGGCACCACTCAGCCCGACTCGCATAAGGGTCAGGATGCAGCACCACCTCGTCGGTCAGCATGTGCCCAGCCGCGACAGCACGCTCATAGGCCTCCTGAGACGACAACCACGACGGGTGGAACGAATAGTCATACAACAGAAAAGTAGGCACCACACGACTTACACGCCCCCGCGGACCCCTCCAGATAGGAAACGGATCCTCCGGCGTCAGGACACCAACCTCCCGACAGCACCTGACCAGCTCCTCATACTTAGCCTGCCCCCGCAGACCGCCCCCATCTCCCGGACGAGCCCACAGTTCATGGTTACCGGGCACCCACACCACCCGCACAAACCTGGCCGCCAGCGCCTCCAGCACCGAGACGACCTCGTCAACACGTTCACCAACATCCCCAGGCACCACAAGCCAGTCCTCCGGATGCTCCGGCACCAATGACGCCACAACCTCCTGATTAGCCTCATAATGCACATGCAGGTCACTCAACGCAAGCACATGAGGATGCAGACACGAGACGCACGACATAAACAAGTCCTCACCCAGAACACCCACCCGCACAGTAGCATAGGATCGTCCGCCCATCACAGCCTCAGGCCGCCAGCCCACCATCCACACGAATCACCGTCCCAGTGACGTAAGTACTGTCAGGACCAGCCAGAAACGCGACGACGCTGGCAACCTCTTCAGGCAGCGCCGCCCTGCGCATGGGGATCTGAGACAGAGCGTCGTCAGAGATCGAGTCGTGCGCCATCTCCGTGCGGACCAGGCCAGGCGCAACAGCGTTGCAGCGCACGCCTCGCTCTGCGAGCTCCCTGGCCACCGACTTGGTCAGGCCGATCATCCCGGACTTGGCCGCAGCGTAGTTGGACTGGCCCACCGTACCAGTCAGCCCTGACACAGACGCCACGTTGATAATGGAGCCGTGACGCTGGCGCAGGAAGCCGAAGTAGCACTCGCGCGTCAGGAGGAAGGCTCCACGGAGGCTGACAGCCACGACCCGGTCGAAGTCCTCATCGCTGATCATGGCCGTTACGTTGTCCCGGATGACACCAGCGTTGTTCACCAGGACCTGGGGGTAGCCCAGCTCGTCGATAATCTCCTTGACCGTGGTGCGGACCTGGGAGGAGTCACTCACATCGCACTGATAGCCGACTGCCCGGCCGCCAGCCGCCCGGACCGCGGCACAGGCGTCATCGGTGGTCGACACTGCCGAGGAGCACAGCACCGCGACATCGTGGCCGTCCCGCCCCAGGCGCTCGACCACGGCGCGACCGATACCGCGCGAGCCTCCGGTCACAACAGCCACCGGCCTCATTCCTGGCCCGCCTTCTGCTCGAGGACGTCAGCCAGCTCCCCGAGGTTCTGGGCGTCAGCAAAGCTGACCAACGCGGTCCACACACCCAGCTCCTCCATGGCATCGGTGATGATGTCGGCACGATCAACAGAGTTGGCTCCCAGGTCTCTGAGGCTATCGGCCTGAGTCACAACCTGGTCCTCAGGCAGCCCGAGAATCTCCCGGGCAGAGGCGACGAGAGCCTCGAAGGCGGTATCCGTGGTCATTGTTCTTCCTTTCTCTCGAGAAGTGTTCCTGGGGATCAGCCGTCATACAGGGTCGCTAGGCGCTCAGCGACCTCAGGCCGGTGAATGGTGCGCTCGTGCATAACGAGCTCGATCTCAATCTGCGAGGCGAGCCGCGCCCGCAGGTCGGCGACGAGGGCATCCTTCAGGATGATCAGCGAGTGACGGGGGCGCTCGGCGTACACACGCGCCAGTTGCAGCGCCTCATCCACCACGTCGCGCCGTGTCACCACAGGGTACGGAACACCGCGCCGCCCGAGCTCGACACCACGGTAGGTCTTGGCGCTGAGCAGCATCTCATTGCCCAGTACCTGCCCCAGCCGGGCTGGAAAGACCAACGTGGAGCCGAACCCTGGGGTGAAGCCGTACTTCATGAAAGTCGCCCCATAGACGCCCTCGGCCGCCAGGACGGCAGAGTCCGCGAACAGTCCCAGCGACAGTCCCCCGCCGATAGCGTGGCCCTGCATCGCCGCGATCACAGGCACCGGGCAGGACAACGGGAGCGAGTACACCGCCGCCCCGGAGTTCTCACCCAAAAAAGTGGAACGACCGGCATGCAGGTCAATCAGCGATTCCCGGGTTCCTCCGCAGCAGAAGTAGGGGCCCACCCCCGTCAGCACGACCGCGCGCACCGACTCATCCTCCTCCACGGCCGCGAAACGCTCCTGCAACTGTCGCAGAAGACTGGCCGTGAATGTGTTCCCGCCCTCCTGGTCGCACATCTGGATGAGGGCGATCCCGTCATATGGATGATTCAGTGTGACGACGTCCCCGCTCATCTCACACCCACTCGTACTCGCGGTGGTACTCACGGATACGTGACAGGACTAGCCGTCGCCCACCCCGCGCGCGAGCACCCGGAATAAGATCCAGGTCAAGGTCGACGTTACGGGTGCCGAAGGCCACGGCCCCGTTCGTGCGCAGCAGCATCTCGTACTCGGGGATGCTGAGCCGGTACCGGCTGTCCAGGTGGTCGGCGATGCGGCGTTTAGCCACCAGCTCCTGGCTGTCCCGGTCGAAGACGCCGCTGTAGAACTCCGAGGAACAGCCCGAGCCGTAGGAGAATACTCCCAGTCTGCAGGAACGCGACACCTCGGCGTGGTGGATGGTACTGAGGATATTAAGGTACACCGTCGCCCCCATGACGTTTCCGACTCTGCGACAGAACTCGATACCGGGACGCACACGGGAATCAAAGTCGCGGTCAATCTCCTCCTGCTTGCGCACCTTGGCGACGCGACGCATCATCGTGCGGTGCGCCCCCTTGACCATTCCCCCGAAAGGCGTGTGGAAGCTCAAGTAGTCAAAGGTCCTCTGGTAGTCCACACCGGCCACGCGCGAGGCGTAGTCGCGGTAGGCGTTCTCGCAGCAGTCCAGGTAGGACAGCAGTGACAGGTCCGCGTCACCTGCCTCGCTGTCCGGGACCGGTCGGCAGGTGTCCATCACCTCGTAGCTGTAGAGCCCGTAGGCCCCCGGATCCAGTCGGAGCACATGCGGCTGCTGACTCACGAGCATGGCGATCGCCCCCGCTCCCCCACTTGGCTCAGCGAAGGACCAGTCCGACTGCAGGGCCTCACCGGCGTCAGCGGCAGTGAAACGGGCCAGGTCGGTGGCGACGACGAGCGCCTTGGCTCCCGAGGAGAGCGCGTAGGAGGCTGCCATCATCAGACCAGCGGTACCCGAGAAGCAGGCGTTCTTGACCTCGAACAGCCGGCACCGGCGTGACAGCCCCAGCATCTCGTGGATGTAGGTACTCATTGACTTCCCGAAGTCAATGCCGGACTCGGTGCAGGTGATAACCATCTCGATGCTGTCGCGCTCTCGCGGGGACATGGCGGAGACGATCGGCTCGGCCGCGTTGACGCCATAGGACACCGGATCCTCATAGGGAAGCGGGACAGAGCGCTGCGACATCAGCAGGTTCTCAAAGCGGCTATTATCCAACTGGCGGTGGCGCGCCAGCTCCTCGACATCCAGGTACGCGCTTCCTCCATAGAAGTTGATGGCCTCAATTCCTGACAGCCGGCTCATCTCTGGACCCTTTCGTCTTCGTCCCGGCTTTCGCTCGAGGGGCGCGCCTTAGGCAGGCTGGCAAGAAGCTCGGCGCGCACAATTTCCAGTACTTGCGCCTCTGACTGCTCTACGTTGATGAACTGATGATCCCCCGCGAGGACGTGAAGGTTGACCTCTCGCGCTCCCAGGTCCTCCCACGCACGCGATTCTGCCAGAGAGACCCCGTAGTCGTCAACGCCGTGGAGCACCGTCATAGGCACGTCCAGCTTCTCACCTTCCGCGTGTTTGTATCGGTCGATCAGGCAGCAGGCCGCAAGCAGTTGCGGAAGAGTAGCGCGTGTCTCCGCCTCAGAGTACTTCCACGCCTTCACGTAGGCAGCCACTACCGCATTGAGGCGATGCTCGTCTCCCTCGACCTCATCGAACTGGGGAATCCGGTCGAATCCCTCGCGCTGCAACTCACGCAGCACTTTCTCGGTGCCTCCGTTGGGACGATTAGGGGCGGTGAACCCCGAGACAAAGGCGCGGACCACGTTAAGCGCCCCGCTGGTGCGCAGGCGGTGAGCCAGACGGAAAGAGAAAAGCGATCCCCAACTGTGCCCGAAGGTGGCGACGGGCAGATCTGAGAGGGCCTCTCCGACAATGCTCTCCAGCGTTTCGCAGAACCTGTCGACGTAGACCGGGGGCGCCTCGCGCAGGCGTGACGCGTCCATTCCCGGTAGCTGGACTGCCAGGACCTGGATCTCGGGCCCCAGGACCTCTTGCCACCCGTCGAACATGTCCGCGCTTCGGTACCCGTTCGGGAAGCACAGCAGCCTCACCCTCGCGGGCCTCGAGAGTTTCTCAGTGCCGCGCAGCCAGTGCGACAGGGAGGTGTCCACGGCATCATCCCCACGCCGGTCCTGCCGGTGCCGCTGCATCGCCGCGGCGATGTCCTGCGCGAGCCCGGCCAGGTTGTCCGCGTCCAGAAGGTCGGTGAGGGTGAGCGTCGTGCCAGTGCGCTCAGACACCTTGGTGTAGAGCTCCATACCCGTCATCGAGTCCAGCCCGAGGTCCTGCATCGCTAGCGCCGCTGATACCTCTGCCCGCTCCATCCCAAGGACCTCACTGACCAGATCCTGGAGCATCTCGAGCACAAGAGCGACCTTTCCCTCCTGCGAAGAACGCTGGAAGCGCGCGAGCAGAGCCTCGTCCACTCCCCGCTGGGAGGACTGAGCGGCCGTCATCAGGGCGATCCTCTCCTCATCAAAGGCCTTGAGGACAACACGACCCATGTCAAGCTGTACAGCACCAGCATCGCTGGACACAGACAAGGAACCACTGAGGGTGCCCGAGTCGACGTCGATATCGTCAACGGTCACACGACCCCACCGCGGACCTTCCACGTCGTCGGGCGCGGTGGAGCCCCACAGCCGCACCCGCTCCACCCTCTGCACCATGTACTTCTGGCCAGCCGGTGTCCGCTCGTGAGAGAACCGGTTGAACGCCTGCGCGCAGGCATCGACGAAACCAGGGTGGAAGCCAAGCGCGTACTGGCCCCGACGGGGGGTGCCATCGGCTCTGCTCAGCTCCACGATCCCGCAGGTGCCATGTCGACGGCCAGAGACGACGGCCCGCACGGAGGGGCCGAAGTAGAAGCCCTTGTCGTTCTCCAGCGGACCATAGAACTCCTCCTGCGAGAATGGGACAGCCTCCTCGTCGTCAGCGAACGGCGCATCGGGGCACGGGTCGTGCGTCACCGACAACGCGCCACGCGCGATTGACGCCCACGACGCGCCCCCAGCCTCCCGGGTGTAGATCTTGAACGTCCCGGCAGGAAAGTCCTCGCTGAAGCTCAGCAGCACCTCGACCGGAGTATCCGGCGGGACGACCAGAGCCTGCAGCAGCTCCATCCACTCGACAACGAGGTGCCCTTCGTCCAGGACGGGGCTGGCCGCGCGCGAAAGGAGCTCCATGTAGTAGCCGATATGGACGATTCCAGAGTTGTCCGCCGCCTCACTGAAGCTCTCAGCGGAGAAGACATGCAGGATGTTGGGGTCAGTCCCGGGAAGGTCCAGTCGCGCCCCGTCGAGGGCGAACCTGTGAGCGTCGAGCAGCGTGCGCGGTCCTGGCTCATCCGCCTCCAGCCAGTAGCGCACATGCTGGAACGGGTAGGTGGGAAGCTGTACTCCTCGCTCCAAGAGAGGCCCTCCCCTGGGCCACCGCACTGACCCTCCCAGAGCAGTTGTCTGAGCCAGAACCCTCGAGATCTCGGGTTTGCCGTCAGCGTCGCCGGTGCGCAGCAGGACAACGTCGTCGCGCGCGCTCTGCAGGTGTCCGACCCCTCCCAGGAGCACGAAGCGGTAGCCCATCCTCTCGATGCCGGGCAGCGGGGACGACGAGGACGCCCCAGAGGCCGCATCAGCGCAGGCCATCTCCCAGGCAGCACGAGTGTCCCGCTCCACGGCGCCCGCCTCCCAGGAGCAGTAGCGCACACGGGGACTGCGCAGCCGGGGAGCCCCGGGCCTCTCCCCCCGCGCTATCTGGCACAAGGCCCCGGCCGCAGAGTCCAGGTCGACCAGGCCAGCCAGCACGGCGGCAGCCATCGCCCCGCCTCCACAGCCAGTGACCAGGCTCGGCTCCACGCCCAGCTGTCGAAGCATCGTTCCCAGCGCGTAGGCATGGGAGAAGACATCTGCCAGGTCGCCAGCGCCCTGTGCGGCGGCAGCCGCGACCGCGCGGGCCTCGGCGTAGCCCGGCCACCTCGCCCACAGCTCCTGCTGGTCAGCATCAGTCTTGTCCGACCCAAGAGCGAGAACGAACTTGGGTGGGATCTGGTCATCGGTGTGCGCCAGCAGCGCACGACCGTCGCTCAAGGTCAGGAACAGACGCCGACGGGCAGCGTAGCGGTCCCGGCCGTGGCTGGTTCCGAGAATCTCAACGGCGTCAGCGTAAAGATCCTCCCTGCCCTCCGCCCATCGACTCATCTCGTCAAGCACCTGGACGGCCTCGGAGACCGAGCGCGGAAGAACCAGCAGCCGGTGCTCGAACAGCGCCCGGCCCAGGTTGGTCTGCTGGCACACCGCGTCCAGGTCGACGTCGGGGTGGGCACGGAAGAAGTCCGCGTACCGCCGTACCTGCTCGAGCAGGGACTCCGAGGTCCTCGCTGACAACGTCAGCACCGGATCACTAGCAGAGGGCGCGGCCGCCGGCGGAGTCGGAGCCTCCTCGAGCACGACGTGGGCGTTGGTCCCGCTGAAGCCGAACGCGCTCACCGCGGCACGACGCGGTCGCCCCTCCGGACGCGGCCACTGCTCGCGTTCTCGCGGGAAAGCGATACCACGGCCCTCGCCGACGCGGGGATTCACCTCGGTGAGGCCAGCGACCGGGACGAACTCACCGTGGTACACCTGGAGCACAGCCTTGATCAGCCCGGCCATGCCGGAGGCGCACTCCAGGTGGCCGATGTTGCCCTTCGCCGCCCCTAGCCGCAGCGGCTCCTGCCGGTCCCCGTAGACGCTGCGAATCGCGTCGGTCTCGATCGGGTCCCCGAGCAGGGTTCCAGTGCCGTGGGTCTCAAGCATGTCGATCTCATCAGGGCTGACCTCGGCGACCTTGAGCGCCCGGGCGAGGACATCACGCTGGGCATGCGCGCTGGGCACCGTGAGTCCGCTGCTCTCGCCGTCGTTGTTGATGGCGGCGCCGCGCAGCACCGCCCAGACACGGTCACCAGCGTCTATCGCGGCTCCAAGCCGCTTGAGCACGACGACACCGCACCCCTCGCCGCGGCCGTAGCCGTCAGCGTCGGCGGAGAAGGGCTTACTGCGGCCGTCCGGAGCAAGAGCGTTCATGGCGCACAGACTGGACATCACAGACGGTGCCAGCATCAGGCTGCAGCCCGCCGCCAGGGCGACGTCGCAGTCCTCCTGGCGCAGCGCGTCCATCGCGAGCTTGACGGCGACCAGCGACGACGAACAAGCCGTGTCGACGGACACCGCAGGACCGTTGAGGCCAAGGGTGTAGCAGACGCGCCCAGCGGCCACGCTGGAGACGACTCCCGTGGACACGTACTGATCTACATCTGACACCGAGCCGATCAGGTTGCCGTACTCGGAGTTGCCCGAGATACCCAGGTACACCCCGGTCTGGCTGCCAGCCAGACTCAGAGGGTCGATTCCAGCGTCCTCAAGGGACTCCCACACGATCTCGAGCAGCAGCCGCTGCTGCGGATCCACCGAGCGGCACTCGACCGGCGCCATCTTGAAGAACCTGGCGTCGAAGCCCGCGACGTCGTCCTCCAAGAAGTGGGCACTGCGCACGTAGGACCGGCCAGGCCTGGCCGGGGCGGGACTGTAGAAGGCGTCCGCGTCCCACCGCTGCTCCGGGACCGGTACGACGGTCGTGACACCGTCCCGCACAACGCGCCAGTAGTCCTCGGGGCTCCTTGCAGCACCCGGAAACCGGCAGGCCATGCCGACGATGGCGATCGGCTCCGGGTGGCTGCGTCGTCGCACCGCCTCAAGGTCCGCCCGCAACTCGCGGATGGTGGAGATTGACTGCTTCAGTAAGCCGACGGTACTAGTTGCCATGGTTTCCCAATTCCATAGTTGACATCTCGATCTCTGCCCTGAGCAGCTCGGCCAGCGCTTCCTCGTCCAAGTTGTCCAGATCGTCCGGCAGGGGCGACGTTGAGAATGCGACCGCGTCCTGGCCCGCGCCGAAGCCGTCCATCTCACCAGCAGCCACCGCCTCGGTATCAAATACCGTGGACAGCCTCTCCAGATCGCCCTTGGTCACAATGACGTGAGGCCTGCCGCTGGCCAAGGCCCAGGTGAGGCATCTCCACGCGTCCTCTGCCTCCAGCGGCTCGACACCCATGTGCCTGCGCATCTGCTTACGGACCGCCTCAGTGGCGGGCATGCCGCCCACCCCTCCCCAGAACGACCAACTGATCGACACGGAGCGCCCAGGGCACAAGGCTTCGCGTCGGACCATGGACTGGTCCAGCGACGCGTTGGCGAAGCAGTAGTCGCTCTGGCCGTAGTTTCCAAGCACGCCCGCCACCGAGCTAAAGGCGACGAAGACGTCCAGGTCGAGACCGGCAACAGCCTCCTCAAGAGCTGCGGTACCAGCGACCTTGGGGGCCAGGACGGCCGCCGCGTCCTCAGGGGACTTGCCCAGCATGGCTCCGTCACGGACGAGACCAGCCGCGTGGATCACGCCGTTCAGGCTCCCGTGACGAGCGAGGATGTCGTCAACGCGCTCACGGACCGCACCGCCGTCGCCAAGGTCCATGCTGATGTACTCAGCACTGCCACCAGCGGCGCGAATCTCGGCAACCACCTCGTCGGACTCCTCGTCTGGCCGACGGCGTCCCGCGAGCACCACAGTTGCCCCGTACCGGCTCGCAAGCTCACGGGCGAACAGGGAACCGAGCCCGCCGCGCCCGCCGGTCACCAGGTAGACACCGCGCTCCCGGAAGGGCAAAGGCGCCGAGACGCCGGGTAATCCGGTGAAACCACGTCTCTCCAGGTCCGGGGCAAGACGGGACTCAACCGCCGCGCTATCGGCGCTCAGTACCCGGAGCGCGCTCTCGGCCACCTTCGCGCACGGCAGCGAAGGCACCGCCACCTCAAGGGTACGCACATCCAGGCCCGGCACCTCTATCCGGACCGCACGGGCGAAGCCGCCGATACCAGCCGCGGCCGATGGCGCGAACCCGTCATCGGCACGGCCGTATCCCACCAGCACCCTGGTGGGTTCCTCGGTAGACGCTCGCAGGGCCTGGCACAGAGCCATCACCGTGCAGTAGCCGGCATCCAACTGCTCGGACAGCGCCTCATCGTCTCTGCTCCACCACACCAGGACGTGGGAGATGGTCTCGCCGACCTGTTCGAGAAGCCAGTCCAGGTCAGGTCTGCTGCTCGTGCGGACGCAGAAGCTGTCCGCGCCGACGCGCTGCCGAGACGCGCCCGGGCGAACAAGGACGATGCGACGCGGACGAGCTCCGGGCGGCAGCGCCACCAGCGCGTCATACAGGTCAGGAGTGTCAGCCAGCAGAAGCAGGACATCCGGAGCCTTCTCGTCGCCGTCCTCGGGCGGAACAGGGATCCAGGTCGGTGCCAGCAGGGTGACCGGGTAGTCCGGTGCCGCGGGCGGCGCAGCCAGTGCCTCATGGTCCTGCCCATAGTCCTGTTCCAGCTCTTCCAGCAGGTAGCCGGTCAGCTTCTCGATCGTCGGATAGGTGAAGACCATCTGCATGTCCAGCGCCCTGCCCACACGCTCCTCGATCGCGTTCGACAGATCAGTGGAGCTGATGGAGTCCATGCCCATGTCAAAGAAGCCTCTGGACGCCTCCAGCGCCCCAGGATCCTTGTACCCGAGAGTGGCCGCCACGAGCCGTCTTACCTCGGCCTCAACAGCGGCCTCGCGTTCGGCGGGCGTCGCACCGCTCAGAACCACGGCAAGCGATGGCTCGACAGTGCTGTCCTCGGCGGCCGCAGCGGCCTCGCTCTCACCCTCACCGGCCCCCTCCTGGGCCGGTAGCACAGGCGCATCGTTGTAGAGCCAGTGCTCCGTTCGGGCAAAGGAGTAGCCCGGCAGGGGCACGACCGAGCCCGTTCGCCATCCCTCGCCCCACAGCAGCCGCCCCCGGGTCCAGGCCCGGCCAGCGTCAAGAAGCTGCCCAGGACCGGGGCGCGCTGTCACGCGCGCCGGCTCAGCATCCGCGTCTGGCTCGGCCGTGCCCAGGACGACGGGTCCTTCGTCGCCGTCAAGATAGGAGCGCAGCGCGGAGCGCACTTCGCCCACGGTGGAGGCAACCAGCGCGAGCCGGTGGGACAGCGCGGGCCGTGCGAGCCGCAGTGTCGTGGCCACCGCTGCCAGCGACGGCTGGCCAGCGTCGCCGCCATCAAGCGCGGTGAGGAGAGCCCGGACCTGACGACCAAGCGAGTCCCCGTCCGTGCCGGAGACGACGACGAGCTCCGGCTCACGACCCTCTGCGAGCTGGACCCGAGCAGGCGCCTCTTCAAGAACAAGGTGCGCGTTGGCCCCTCCTGCGCCGAAGGAACTGATGCCCGCTCGTAGCGGGACCTCGGCGCCGTCAACGACTTTGCGCTGCCACGGCTCGCCCTTGGTCGGCAGCCGGAACGGCGTGCGCTCCAGCGCAAGGCGGGGATTGACCGTCGCCGAGTTGGTGCGATGAGGAAAGCACTCGCCCCTGCTCATCTCAAGCACTACCTTGATCACCTGCGCGATCCCGGCAGCGGCCTCGGCATGACCCATGTTCGCCTTGACCGAGGAGATCACCACGCTGCCCTGCTCCGCGCCCTCGTAGGCCGCCGTCAGCGCCTCAACCTCGATAGGGTCACCGAGGTCGGTACCCGTTCCGTGCGCCTCCAGACGCGTCACTGTGCGGGCATCGACCCGTGCTGAGGCCAAGGCCTCACGCACCAGCGCCGTCTGGGCAGCCGGGCTGGGGACGGTGTAGCCGTGCACTCGACCACCATGGTTCACCGCGGATCCCCTGACCACAGCGTAGACGTGGTCTCCATCCGCACGAGCGTCGCTCAGACGCTTGAGGAGGACCGCACCGACCCCGTCGGATGGGACGTATCCGCTGCCTCCGTCGCCAAAGCTGTGGCAGCGGCCGTCCTGCGCGACGAACCCGAGCATGGACAGAGTCGCCATCTTGGCGGGATGGAGGAGAAGGTTGACGCCCCCGGCCACTGCGGCATCCGCGCGACCGGCGCGCAGGTCGGCGCACGCCGTGTGCAGCGCGGTGAGCGAGGAGGAGCACGCGGTGTCCACGGCGATACTGGGGCCCTGCAGGTCCAGGTGGTAAGAGACACGATTGGCCGCGGAATAGTGCTGGGAGTCCACCGGCACCAGTCGTCCGCGTGCCAGCTCCTGCGCGCCGAGCAGGGCGTAATCCTTGAATGACACACCGGCGTAGACGCCGGTGCGTGTGGTCAGGACCCGCTGACCGGTAGCAGCGTGGGAGGGCGGCACGTATCCGGCGTCGGCCACGCACTGCCAGACGCACTCCAGGAGGATCCGCTCCTGCGGATCCATATAGGCAGCCGTGGAAGGAGCGATGCCGAAGAACTCGGCGTCGAAGCACCGCTCCTCGTCAATGAAGCCGCCCCAGCGCAGCCGGAGCTCTTCGTAGCGGCGCCAGTCCCACCGGTGCGGCGGCGCCTCGCTCACCAAGTCCTCGCCCGCCCGCAGCCGTGCGGCCAGCGCACCGGTGTCCGGAGCGCCCGGGAAGCGCCCAGCGACACCGACAATGGCGATATCGTCATCCTCCCCGGTACCCGCGTGATCCGCTGGACTCGCTTGAGACACCACCGGCACCGGCACCGCCTCGGCCAGGTCATCGGCATCCCTGCTGTCAGCGCAACGGGTGACAATGGCGTCGACAACGTCACCCACCGTCCTCGCCTGGAACATCAGGGAGGCTGGCAGCTTCGGCAACCGCGTCTCGAGCGCGGAGAGGAGCTGACGGATGCGGATGGAGTCCGTCCCGTACGCCTCCAGCGGGCTGCCGACGTCCAGTCGGTCCCGCGGGATACCCAGGACCCGAGAGAAGGTGCTCAGGACGAAGTCCTCGACGGAGCCGGTCCTGTGCGGGGCATGGTCCGGCAGCTCTGGTGCTGGCTCGCCCGCGGCGGTCGCGGGTGCCAGGGGCCGGCCCGCGCCAGTCGGTGTCAGCCAGCACACGTCCTCACGGAAGGGGTACAGCGGCAGAGACACACGACGTGGTCGGCGCCCCTGCCACGCCGGGGCCCAGTCGACGGGCACCCCCAGGACCCACATACGCGCGGCGTCGGCCCAACGGCGCTGCCGAACGGCGTCGGCGACGAACCCCTGCGTGAACTGCGTGCCCAGCACGTCAGTCAGACCGGCAGGCTGGCTGGATGGCGCGGTCAGCAGGGCATCATGCTCCCTTCCCCGCACCAGTGCCTCCAGGGCCTCGCTCAGCTCCTGAGTGGAGCTGGCCAGCACCGCTACCCGGTGGGGGTGCGCGACACGGCCCAGCTGGGACGTGGCGGCGATCTGGGCAAGGGTCGGTAGTGGCGCGGCCGCAGGACCTGCCGGAGCGTCGAGGGCCTGGATCTCGCTCACGCGCCGCGCTCCCGGCGACATCACGTCAAGTCCGGCCCGCTCCAGCACCCGGCCCCAGGTGACAGCGTCCAGTCCCAGATCCTCAAGGCAGTCGTCCTCATCCACGCTGCCGGTGGGCAGGGCAAGAACCTCCTCCAGCGCCGCGGTCAGGGGCGCGCCGGAGCCCACAGGCCGCGGGCGCAGCCAACGACGCCAGGAGTCCACCACGGCATCAAGGCGCTCAGCGTCGGGAGCGGACAGCACCACCAGCTGCGGACCGTCGTCACCAGCGTGCGGATCTGGCTGGGCAGGAGCCTCCTCCACCACGATGTTCGCGTTGGCCCCTCCTGCTCCGAACGCGCTCACAACGGCTCGCAGGGGCTCATCAGCACGTAGCGGGGCCCAGGTGGCGGCGCGCTGGGGAACCCGGAAGCCTGCCGACACCAGGTCCAGGTTCGGGTTGGGCGGCGCTGAGTGCAGCGACGGGACGACCGTACGGTGCCGCAGCTGGAGGACCACCTTGGTCAGCGCCGCCACACCCGCAGCAGACTCCGCGTGGCCGATGGAGGACTTCACCGAGCCTAGCCAGACCTGGGGGTGGTCACTGGCGTCACCAAGCGCGTGGGTCAGGCCGACCAGCTCGATGGGATCCCCCAGCGCAGTCCCAGTGCCATGCGCCTCGACGCAGCTCACCGTCGCCGGGTCGACACCAGCAGCGCTCAGGGCCGCGCCGATCACATCGCCCTCGGCGACGGGGCTGGGCACCGTGTACCCGTTGGTCCTGCCGGCGGCGTTCAGCGCGCTGCCCCGCAGGACAGCATGGACGTGATCCCCGTCAGCCAGTGCCCTCCGCAGCGGTTTGAGCACGACCGCGCCCACGCCCTCTGCCGGGACGTAACCGTCACCACCGGCACCGAAGGAGCGGCAGCGTCCGTCGGTGGAGAGGAACCCCGCCTGCGACAGGGTCACATACTTCGCCGGGTGGGGCATGATGTTGACACCACCGACGATCGCGGCCTCGCACTCACCCGTCGCCAGGCTCCTGCACGCCAGGTGGAGGGCTGTCAGGGATGACGAGCACATGGTGTCGACCGCGACGCTGGGGCCACGCAGCCCAAGGGTCCAGCTCACTCGGTTGACGATGGAGGAGAAGGAGCCCCCTCCGCGCACGCCGGCCGCATCAGCAAGCAGCTGGTAGTGGCTGAACATGGCTCCAGCGAAGACGCCGATCTCGCGCCCGTCCAGCTGGTCAGGCGCATACCCCGCCTCCTCCAGCGCGTGCCAGGCTGTCTGCAGGAACAGCCGTTCCTGCGGGTCGATATAGGCGGCCTCGGCCGGCGAGATGCCGAAGAAGAGCGGGTCAAAGCATTCGATACCGTCGAGGAAGCCTCCCCAGCGACTGACCGTGCTGCCGGGGCGGCGCCCCTCTGGGTCGAAGATCCTCTCGTGGTCCCAGCGTGAGCCCGGCACCTCCGTCACCGCGTCCACACCTTCGCGCAGGTTGTGCCAGAAGCTGTCAAGGTCGGGAGCCTGCGGGTAGCGTCCGGCGATACCGATGATCGCGAAATCACGACGGAGCGATCCGGACGACTCAGCGCTGCCTGCTGGTCCTGAGGCGCTCGCGCCCGCCCCAGCACGTGCCCGGGCCGCGAGCAGGTCCCACTTGCCAGGCAGCGGGCTCGTCGGCGGAGGCGGCACCGCGACGCCAGCGGGCCCGCCGCTGGGGCGCTCGGAGGGCTCGCTGGCACCGGGACCGGTATCCGGAGCGGCCTGGTGCTGGGCAGCCAGACGCGCGGCGAGCTCACGAGGGTTGTCGTGCTCGAAGAACAAGGTCTTGGGGAGCTGGCCGAAGTGCTTCTCCAGGGCCGCAGTCAGGGACAGCGCCAGGATGGACTCCACGCCCATCCTCCGAAAACTGGTGACAGGCGTCACCTCCTCAGCGTCCAGTCCGGTGACCTCCCGAACAACCTGTAGCACGATCTCCTCAACACGGTCCCCAGCGATGCGCGCGTCCGGAGCCGCTGACTCGCCGCCCCGCGCCAAGGCGGTCATCACGGACTGGGCGCCCTCGCTCACTGGCACCAGGACCGGCACCCCCGCCGACACCGCGTGCTGGCAGGCGCTGACAGCCTGCTCAGTGGACAGGCTCACCGCGGTACTTGCCGTCTCCGGCAGGCTGTCCACCATCGCGGTGCCGCGCACGGCGGGCAAAACCACTGAGCACGTCGCGCCATGCCGCTCGCCCCGGAGCCGCTGAGCCTCCCGCCGTACAGCGAAACCGTCGAGAAAACCGTTGGCAAAGGCGTAGTCGGCCTGGCCCACATTGGCCAAGGTCCCCGCGAGGGAGGAGCAGAGCAGGAAGAACGCGAGCGGGTCATCGCGCGTCATCTCGTCGATGCAGGTGGCCCCAAGGACCTTGGGAGCGGCCACCGCCCGCGCGGACGCGGCGGTCTTCATCCTGACAAAGGCGTCGTCAACCGCGCCAGCGGCGTGGACAACACCCCGCAAGACGCCATCGGCGCGCAGGCGCGCGGTCATGTCCGCAACCGCGACGCGGTCGGTCACGTCGCACCGCTCGTAACGCACGGCGACACCAGCCGCCCTCAGGTCCGCGAGCACCCGGGCCGGTCCAGGGGCATCCTGCGGGCTGCGGCCCACCAGAGCAAGGGTGCAACCGCTCTCGGCACCGATGCTGCGTGCCAGGACTCTGCCGACGTCACCGGTGCCGCCAGTAACCAGCACGATCTCCTCAGTCGACATCGCCGGCCACTGGGGCACTGGCTCGTGGCCAACTGCTGGAGCAGGCACGACCTGGAGCACCTCCCGGCCCTGCGTGAAGACACGCACCCAGTCGTCGTGCCCGCGCAGCTCAGCGCATAGGCGCTGAGCCAGGTCAGCCGTCACAGGGCCGGCCACAACCATTGAACGCAGCCGCACCAGCGGATCCTCCAGCGTGACCACCCGGCCCATTGCCGCCTCGGCCCACGGCAGCGCCTGGGCGGGACCGGATGCCGCGTCGTGCACGACGATCACGTCCACAGCCCTGTCACGCCGGAGAGCCATCACGCTGTGAACCAGCTCCAGCAGCACCTCGAGCCACGCGACAGGATCGGCGCACGATCCGGGAACCAGGACGGCGGCAGGAGGACGGCCCTGCCGGTCCATGTCCCTGAGCGCAGGTGCCACAGCGCTCCACTCCCCGACCCTGTTGACAGCCACGCCCGCCTGAGCGAGGCAGTCGCGGATCCCGGTCCCAGGCCACTGGCCACCAGGTGGATCGACGGCGATGACGTCGCGGATATCGCCGTCCACCGCCCGAGGCCCCGTCGACGCCCGCGTCGCTGCAACACGTAAGTAGCTGAGCTCCTGTTCAGGCATGATATGGCTCCTTCAGCTCACGCAGGACAAGGCCGTCGATCTCGACAATCACGCGTCCCGCCTCGTCTGCCACAGACAGGTCCAGGACGAACCGGTCTGCTGGCCCACAACGTCGGATGAGGTGCGCCCACGCCCGCATGGGCAGGGGGCCATCACTGAACCTCGCCGACTCCGCCGCGTATGGGAGGTACAGCCCTTGCTCGGAGCCGAGCAGGACCGCGCACTCGAACGCCGCGTTCAGCATGGGAGCCAGCAAGGAGGGGCTCTCGCTCTCCAGGGCACCCAGGCGCGCAAGCACCTGGTCGCCGCGAGAGCTGCACGCCCGCAGCTGGCGGTAGCAGCCGAGATGATCGAGACCGCAGGAGGCCAGCAGCCGGCGCACAGGCGCGGCGTCACTGGGCTCGCCGCAGATCCCACGCAGGGCGTCAAGGTCAAGCCCCGGCACGACCGGGGCAGTCGGCTCCAGGCTCACCGTCGCGCTGGCCGCTGGCACCGCGCGGTCCTGCGCCACGACCTCGGCGCGCAGGGACTCAGCCGTTGGAGTCAGTACAGTGCGCACGTCAATGGGCGAATCGAGAGGAACCATGGCGGGCCACACGATGTCAGTCAAGGTGTGCGCAGGATGCTCAAGGCTGGCGGAGGCGGCGGTCCGCATCATCTCGAGCGATGCCGCGCCAGCCAGCACCGGCTGACCGGCGACGCGGTGGTCAGCCGCCTGCGGTACCCCCGGGCCCAGGCTGCTCACGAACTGCTGGGTGAACAGGGTTGACTCGTTGCGGTGCACCAGTGGGTACAGTGTCTCCCGCGCGCCCGGGAGCGAGGCGCCGTGGGTGGGGGGAACGGGTGGGACGGTGACAGCCGTTGGTCTCCAGTGGCGACGGCGGGCAAAGGGGTAGCCCGGCAGCGAGATCCGTCGGCTGCCCTGGGGACGTGGCCACGCGACCTTCTCCCCGGCCAGCCAGGCGCGTCCGGTGTCCGTGAGCGCAGGACGCCCGGTCTTCCTGGACACCAGCGCGTCAAGCTCCCGTTCCAGCTCCTCCTGGCTGCTGGCCACGACAAGGGCTCGGTGATCCTGAGCCAGGCGCCCCGCCTGGAGGGTGAAAGCGATGTCGACGAGGTCCTCGGGCTGCAGCGAGCGCGACCGCGACCACTCGAGGAGCTGGCTCGCCAGCACGCCCAGGTCACCCTGACGGCACGCGGAGAGCGGTATCTCCACCGTCACCGGCATGGCGGGGGCGGGGCGCTCCCGCTCTGGCTCAGGCGCAGAAGTCACGATGACATGGGCGTTGGTACCACCCGCGCCGAAGGTCGAGATCCCGGCCGTGCAGTGCGCAGGATCGGGCCACGGACGGGTGCTGGTCACCAGCTCCAGGCCAGCACCGTCCCAGTCGACCTCAGGGTTGAGCTCGTCGGCATGGATGCTGGGGACCAGCGTGCCGTGCTGCATCTGGAGAAGGACCTTGGTCAGCGACACGATGCCAGCAGCGCTCTCGCAGTGGCCGATGTTGGACTTGACAGACCCGACAAGGCAGGCCCGCTGCCGGCCTGGGCCCAGCGCCATGCCCAGCGCCTCGATCTCGAGCGGGTCGCCCAGCCTGGTTCCAGTCCCGTGCGCCTCGACGTAGGCCACATCGGATCCCTTCACCCCCGCCCGGTCCAAGGCGAGCGAGACGACCCTCGCCTGCGCCGCTGGCCGGGGCACCGTGAACCCGTTGCTGCGCCCGCCGTGGCCCACCGCCGTCGCCGCGATCACGCCGTACACATGATCGCCGTCGGCCAGCGCCCGGGAGAGCGGCTTCAGCACAGCCACACCGACCCCCTCGGAGGGGACGTAGCCGTCTGCGTCCGCCCCAAAGGCCTTGCACCGCCCGTGGGAGGCAGCGAAGCCGGAGGAGTGGAGGAGGCGGAACTTGTTCGGGTGCGGCGACAGGTTCACCCCGCCGACCAGCGCGGCCTCGCACTCGCCCCTTCCCAACGACTCGCACGCCAGGTGCAGCGCCGTCAGCGAGGACGAGCACATGCTGTCGATGGTGAGGCTCGGTCCGCCGAAGCCGTATGTGTAGGAGATACGGTTGGCCAGGGACGCTGGCGCACCGTTGAGCGTGTAGCCCGTCCCCGTCATCTGGGACTGCGCCGCGTAGAGCTGGTACTCCGAGTACATCGCACCGACATAGACGCCGACGCTCATCGAGCGGTCCTCCTGCGGCATTCCGAGATCCTGGGGAACGTACCCGGAGTCCTCAAGGGCGTGGTGGGCGCACTCCAGCAGAATCCGCTCCTGGGGATCCATCACCTCGGCCTCGACGGGCGCGATCGAGAAGTACCTGTCGTCGAAGCAGTCGGCATCCTTGAGCAGCCCCGCCCAGCCCGTAGCCGGGTCCTGGTCCCACACGGGGGCGCCGAGCGCCTCCCAACGCGCGCGGTCGAGCCTGTCGACACAGTCGCGCCCGGCGACCAGGTTCTGCCAGAACTCTGCCAGCCCCTCAGCGTGCGGGTAGCGGCCCGCCAGCCCTATGACCGCGATCTGCTCGTGGGCCGGCGGGTCCTCCTCGGCCTGGCGCTCGTGCGCGGCGGCCTCACGCGCTGACGCGTCCTGTCGCCCGGGCTCTCCCCCCTCTCCGGCACCCAGCAGGACGGCGCACTCCTGCGGCCGCGTCTCCAGCAGGCTGCCAGCCAGCTCCCGCAGCGTGCGGTTGTCGAAGAAGAGGCTCTTGGGCACCCGGCCCATCGTCGGGCGCAGCCGCTCGGCGAAGCTCATGACGATGATGGAGTCGACGCCATAGCTCTCCATCTCCTCGTCCAGGTCCAGGCGCGCCCGGTCGATCCTGGTCAAGGACGCCAGGATCTCGCGCAACCGGTCCGCCACCTTCTCGGTGTCCGAGCCGCCGCCGATCCCCGGCGCCTGTGGTTGTCTCCGCGATTGCCTCTGCGGCACGGCCTCTGCTTCTCGGGTCAGAGGACCGCCCCGCTCACGTGAGTCGTTGCGGCGGCAGCGCGACAGATAGCCGCGGACAGCAGGCAGGTTGCCCACCAGTGGGACCAAGCGGGTCTCGTCCCCATGGCGAGCGGCGTGGAGGACTTCCAGCGCGTCGCGTGTCGGCAGCGGGACCATCCCCGTGCTGACGTCCATACGCTCGAGCGCATGCCTGCTGAGCGTCATACCACCGTCCTGCCACAGTGGCCAGGCGATTGACACCGTGGCGCCACTGACCTTGCCGCGACGGACCAGGTCACGGCGCCAGGCGGCGAACTCGTCCTGGAAACCGTTCGCAGCCGCGTAATCGCTCTGTCCCGCGTTGCCAACCGTGCCTGCCAGCGAGGAGCACAGCACAAAGCTGCGCAGCGGCTGATCGGCGGTCGCGCGGTGCAGCGCCATCGTGCCAGTCACCTTCGGCCTCAGGACCTCGCGCACGGCCTCAGCCGACTTGGTCGCCACAAGCCCGTCGCGCAGCACGCCAGCGGCGTGGATCACGTCGGTGACCGGACCCGCCTCGGCGACGACCTCTGCGACAGCACGTCGCAGGGCAGGTTCGTCACAGATGTCGACCTGGATGTACCGGCAGCTGACACCGTCCCCGCCAAGACGCGCTGTCAGTGCGCGGATCTCCTCCTGAGGCTCCGTGCGGCCAAGCAGCACCAACGTGAGCGGGTCGCCGTTCCGCCGCGCCCGGTCCGCGAGGTCCTCGGCGACGAGGCGGCCAACTCCACCCGCGCCCCCGCTGATCAGCCAGACACCATCGGCATGCCGGGGCGCGGTACCGGGCCACGGCTCCTCCCGCAGGGCCTCGGTCTCACGCTCGTGCTGGCTTCGCCGGACAGCCTCGTGGAGGACCGCCGCTCCTGCCTCCTCACCCGCCCATCTCGCTACCGCGGCAGGATCGCTGGCATCCGGGCAGAGCAGGGCCTGGACCTCGATGTCCTCCTCCTCCGCCCTGACGCTGCGCAGCATCGCGAGCAGCCCCGCCAGCAGTGAGCCGTCAGGGAGGACCAGTTGCACCACGGTGCGGCCACAGCGATCCGACGGGAGGCGCTGCAGCATCGACAACGTCGTCTCCGCCGCCCGGATGTAGTCCTGCTCGAAAGAAGCATCCGAGGGCAGGAGTGTCGTCTCGGCCAGGGCCGGCATGTACGTCCCCAGGCGCTCGAAAGCGGTGAGGACTCGCCAGGTCGTGGGCAGGTCCTGCCGCTCCCTGGCGAGCGGTGCCGGACGCCACTGCGGAACCTGGATCATGCGCCCGGTTGAGGAGGCGCGGAAGCGCAGGTCGCTGATACGGGCCAGCACGTCGCCAGTGGGCGAGCAGATCCGCACGTGCACGCACCGCTCGTCGCCGTGAACCGTGTCAGCAGGCGTGGTCACT
Source organism: Actinomyces denticolens (assembly GCF_002072185.1). Taxonomy (GTDB): domain Bacteria; phylum Actinomycetota; class Actinomycetes; order Actinomycetales; family Actinomycetaceae; genus Actinomyces; species Actinomyces denticolens. Next base: position 19,212 of record NZ_MVIW01000015.1, on the reverse strand, counting down.
ACAGCTGCCTCGTCCCATGACTGCCAGCCGCCACTGCCAACCTCGACACGCCCGATCGAGAACGGAAGCATCTGGCCCGCGGCCGCATCATCACCCTGGTTGAGGAAGGCCCACGTGCTCTGGAACGCGCCGTCGAGCAGCGCGGGGTCGAGAAGCGCGCCCGTCACCGCGGCCCCCGAGCGCCGCAGCATGGCGACCGCCGCATCCGTGCCGACTATGACGTCTCGGACCACCCGGTACGTAGGTCCGTAGTCCAAACCGGAACCCGCGAGGGCCGAGTACACCTCGGCCCCCTCAACCCGGGTGCGGGCGGCCGCCCGCAGCTCCGCGAGCGCCACCCGCTCCTGTGACGCGGGAGTGGTCGCCATCTGGGCAAGGGCGTCGCAGTACTCCACCTCAGCGCCCTCATCGGTGCCCACGAGCCGAACGTGAACGCCGTCGCCCTCCCGCTCAGCATGCACCTCCAGGGGCGCGCTGGCCGGTTCACGGCAGGCTCGGACAAAAGTGACCTGGGAGAGGACAACTGGTGCCCTGAGCGCCATCTGGGCAGCCGCGCGAAGCATCTCCACCATAGCCGCGGCCGGTAGGACAGGACCGCCGTCAACGTGATGATCACGGATCCATGACTCCGCACCGGTGAACGACGTCGTGAAGACCACCTGGTCCATGGTCGAGCGGTTGGCGTGCAGCAGCGGGTGCGGATACCGCCCAGCCCGCTCCTCGGCATCCGCGGGTGGCTCTGCCCAGCAACGCTCCCTGGCGAAGGGGTAGCCGGGCAGGCTGACCCGGCGCGCTGCGCGCCCCTGCCAGCCAGCCTGCCAGGGCACAGCGCGTCCGGCCACCCAGGCACGAGCCAGCTCGTCGAGCCGTGCGGCTCGCAGGAGCCCCATGACCCGCTGCTCGTCATCGGGATCCTGCTCCAGCACGGAGCCGTGGTGCTGCGCTCGGCCCAGCAGCACGGAGGAGCCCTGGCCATCGAGCACATGCTGGATCTGTTCAACCGCCTCATCGAGCGAGCCCACGACCACCGCAGCCCGCTGGGCCATCTCCTCTCGCCCGGTCTGCAGGGTCAGTGCCACGTCATCGAGCCGCAGCAATGGCGTGCGGGTGACATAGGCGATGAACTCCTGCAGGACCGCGCGTAGGCGGTCCTCGTCGCGCGCCGAGAACACCAGCACGTGACGGCCCTGGGACTCGGGACACCGAGCCACGGCAGGCGCCTCTTCCACGACGACGTGAGCGTTGGCGCCACCGGCCCCGAACGCGCTCAGTCCTGCCCGGCGCGGCGGGTCCGCCGTCCACGGGACCAGGCTTTTCGCGACGGCGACACCGGCCCCGGCGAAGTCGATATGCGGATTGGGCGGGTCAGCGTGCAGCGACGGCGCGACTTGGCCGTGCTGGAGCTGTAGCAGAATCTTCGCCAGACCCGCCACACCAGCCGCCGACTCACAGTGCCCGATATTGGACTTGACCGACCCGATAAGACACGGCTGGTCGCGGTGCCCGCCGCCCAGGACCGTGGCCAGTGCCCGCACCTCAATAGGGTCTCCTAACTCAGTCCCGGTGCCGTGCGCCTCGATGTAGGAGATCGAGTCCGGGTCGACCTCGGCGTCGTGCAGGGCCGCCGTGATCACCTCGGCCTGGGCCTGGGAGCTCGGCACGGTGAAGCCGCCAGCGTGACCACCAGAGTTCACAGCCGTGCCACGGATCACTCCCCAGATGTGGTCACCGTCGGCGACCGCCCGGTCGACAGGCTTGAGCAGCAGGGCGGCGACAGCCTCACCCGGCACGTAGCCGGTGCCTCCCTGACCGAACGCGCGGCACCGCCCGTCCCTCGCGGCGAACTTGCCTTGGGACAGCAGGACCAGCTTGTCCGGGTGGATGGTGAGGTTGACTCCCCCGACCAACGCCATCTCGGCCTCTCCCGAGCGGATACTGGCCGCTGCGGCATGCAGCGCCGTGAGCGAGGAGGAGCACATGGTGTCGAACGCGATGCTGGGCCCGCGCAGATCCATGAAGTGCGACACCCGGTTCGCCACGGCGGCGAAAGACGACGGGACAGGGACACTGCGACCCTCGATGTCACCGCGCAGCATGCCGTAGTGGCCGTACATGATCCCGACGAAGACGCCGATCGCACGGCCAGCCAGCTGAGCGCGGCTGTAGCCCGCGTCCTCCACGGCGTGCCAGCACTCCTGCAGGAACAGACGGGCCTGGGGGTCGAGGAAGGAGGCCTCGGCCGGCGAGATGCCGAAGAAGAGCGGGTCAAAGGCGTCGACGTCCTCGAGGAAACCGCCCCAGCGGGCATAGGTGGTGCCAGGAGTGCCGTCGCCACTGACGTAGGCCGCGTGGTCCCAGCGGTCCAAGGGCACCTCAGTGATGCAGTCGCGCCCCTCGCGCAGCAGCGTCCAGAGCTCGGGCAGGTCGCGCGCCCCGGGGAAGCGCCCGCTCATACCGATGACCGCCAGGTCTCGATTCCCGGAGCTGGCACCGTGATGCTGGGCGCTCGTCCTTCCGCTGGGAGACGCCACGCCCGGCCCACCCTCCGTCCCAGGCCGCGCGGGGTGGTCCACCGAGGCCTCGGGGGTCGGAGCGGGCTCCTGCGCCCGGGCAAGGGCCGCGCATGTGTCCGCGTGGGTCCCGGCCAGCGTGAGCGCCACCTCGTCGATGGAACGGTGCTCAAGGAACAGTGTTTTGGGTAGCGACCCGAAGTCCCGCTCCAGCGCCCGGGTCGCCGTCATCATCACGATGGAGTCCATGCCGAGGTCCTCGAAGGTGTCGTCCAAGCGAACACGCTCCGGCGGCGTACCAGTCGCCTCGCAAACGGCCTGCCGCACTCGGCCAGCGGCAGCAAGCGCCAACTCACGAGATCCCGCGCCCGCGCGCTCCGGCGACCCGGCCTCTTCCTGTGGCTGGAGCAGGGCGCGACGCATCGCCGGGACAGATCCTTGTCCGCAGGCGATCGCGGATTCGGAGGAGGCCACTGCTCGGTCGATCAGCGACAGCGCCACCGCCGTGTCCAGCGGCACCATTCCCAGATCTCGACGCGCGGCCTCGACAGCGTCGTCGCTGATGGTCATACCGCCCTCGGCCCAGTAGGGCCATCCAATGCTCACTGTCCGGCCCTGGCGCTCCCCCGCCTCCCGCTGGCGCTCGCGCCTGGCCGCGGCCTCGTCGAGGTAGGCGTTGGCGACGCAGTAGGCCGCCTGCCCCGGGTTGCCCAACCAGGCCGACAGCGAGGAGAACAGCACCACACGCTCAAGAGGCTCCTCGCGCAGCACCTGGTCGACCACGTCAAAACCGCCTGCCTTGGGAGCCAGAACACGTGACACCTGGTCGGCAGTGGTGCTGCGCACCAGCGCGTCGTCAAGCACGCCCGCGACGTGATAGAGCGCGTCGACGGTTCCCCATACCTGGTGCACGCGGTCCACGGCCCGAGCGACGTCAGGCTCGACGGCGGCATCGGCAACCAGGTACAACAAGCTGTCCCCTGCCGCCTCGGCCCAGTCCGGAAGCGGGTCGGGAGCCCCGGAACGAGACAGCACAGCGGCACGACCACCGGCTGCGACCACCGCCCGCGCGACGAGCGCGCCGACTCCCGAGGAGCCGCCGACGACGAGAGCCGTCTCGGCTCGCGGCTCGACGTGCTCCGGGAGCTCCACTTCGGCCATGACAGCGACGCGCCGCTGGTCATTGGCGACCCGGACCAGCAGGTCGGCCTGGGCAGTCTCCTCCAGGACATGACGCGCCAGGTCCTCCGTCGCCCGGATCTGCAGCAGCGAGACGACGAGAGAGGACTCCAGCCGCAGTGTGGCCGCATACCCGGCCATGGCGGCTGCCGCCGGGCTGGATCCGCCAGCAAGGTCCACTAGCAGCACACGCGTCCCTCGGACGCCGTCGGTCAGGAGTGGCCTGACCACCTCCTGGCAGCACTCGAACAGATCCTGGACCCCCTGCGCGTCCGCGGAGGTCGTGGGCAGCACGATGATGACGGCGTCGCTGTCCTGCGCCCGAGAGACGAGGTCGGCCACGCCCTCCAGCGCGGGTTGGAGGCGCCCGGCGTCACCAGCGAGGCACACCCGTGGGCGAGCGGCGGGCCGCGGTCCGGTCTCTGCGCCAGGCGTCCACCTGCGCGCCACGGCAACGACACCGGTTCCGCCCACGGGGGCGAGGACCAATCCGCTCGTCGAGGCCAGGACGGTGCCGTCGGCAGCGGTGATGTCGACATCGAAGCACAAGGACTCACCTGCGCGCCGGGTCGCGACGACGTGGCGCGCCTGCTGGGCCTCTCCCCAGATCTCGAAGCGCTCCGCCGCGAGCGGAAGATAGGTGCCGCCCGCGGGCAAGAGCGGTCCGACGCACTGCCACGCCGAGTCCATGACGCCCGCCCAGGCGGAGTCCTCCGAGTCCTCCGGAGGAACCAGCAGGCCGGTGGCCTGACCGCCCTCGGCGCGAGGGTCTCGCAGTGCCTGGTAGCGGGGACCGTAGGTGATGGCCGCGGGAGCGGTCCTCGCCGTCACCTCGGGCAGGGCTGACACGGACGCCAGGTCCACCGAGCGCGAGGGGCCCGCCGTCGCCTCCCGGGCGACGACGCAGACCCGGGAATGGGAAAGAATGCTGAGCTGACCGTCATCACCTCGCTGGACGTCCAGCTCCAGGTGCTCCTCACGCGCCTCCAGCGGGTGCTCCCAGCGCAGGTCGACCAGGGCCGGGGCGCTGTCGCCGTGACGCTCATCAGCCTGGCGCAGGAGGATCTCAGCGGACGCTGTGGCAGGCAGCACCGGTACTCCCTCAATGCGGTGCTGGTCCACCCGCCAGTCCCTGGAGTCGATCGACACGCGGGAGCGCTCCTCACCCCGACGCGCGCCACGAGCCTGCCCAGAGCCCTCGAACCACAGCGGCACACGCTCGAAAGGGTACGTCGGCAGGACGACGGACCTGCCGGATGACGTCTGTGGCAACGTCGCCCAGTCGACCTCGTTCCCGCCGACCCACGCCTGCGCCACGGCATCCAGGCCGTCTGCCGCAGTGACAGCCGCATCACGGGTGGGCCGGGCACGGCCGCGGCACCAGCCCTGCCCGGAGGCGGCCAGCTGATGCAGCAACGAGAGCGCCTCCGACCTGTCCCGAGCCACGGCGGCTGCACGCTCGGGCAACGCGTCACGACCGCGTTGAAGTGTCAGCGCGACATCAGTCGCCGCCAGTTCCGGCTCCCGCTCAAGAGCAGCGGCCAGCCGCTGGGCGCACAAGCGCAGCTGCTCCGGCGAGTGAGCCGACACGACCAGCACCACGGGAGTATCGCCCGCGTCCGGTCGCCGCGGCTGCTCCACGTGCTCCTGCACCACCAGGTGAGCGTTGGTGCCGGAGAAGCCGAAGGAGCTCAGCACTGCGCGGCGCGCGGACTCGCTCCTCCACTGACGGTGCTCGGTCCCGACCGTGAACGGGGAGCCGGCGAGATCGAAGTGCCGGTTGGGGGCGGAGAAATGCAGGGTCGGGACCAGCTCCCGGTGCTCCAGGCACATCACTATCTTCTGCAGCCCAGCGACCCCGGCCGCGGCGGAGGTGTGGCCCAGGTTGGACTTCACCGAGCCCACGGCGCAGAAACCGGTGTCGGAGGTCCAGCGCCGGAACGCGCCAGCAAGGGCAGTCAGCTCGACCGGGTCGCCGAGGATCGTGCCCGTGCCGTGCAACTCAGCGTAGGAGATCGTCCGAGGATCGATCGACTCCCGCTCGTACACCTCCTCGGCCAGGGCGCGCTGTGATGCCAGGCTGGGGGCGGTGATGCCGTTGGTCCGCCCGTCCTGGTTGATGCCGGAGCCGATGATCAGTGCGCGGACAGGATCACCGTCGCGCAGTGCGTCAGCAAGCCGCTTGAGCACCACCGCGCCCGCGCCCTCACCCGGCACGAAGCCATCGGCGTCATCGGACAGCGCGTGACAGGCACCCGTCGGGGACAGCATCCCGGCGTCGGCCATCTGCGCCAGACCGTCTGGCGAGAGGTAAGTGGCCGCTCCCCCAGCCACCGCCATGTCGATCTCGCCGCTGCGCAGCGCGGTCACCGCCAGGTGCACCGCCACGAGGGACGACGAGCACGCCGTGTCGATAGTCAGCGCCGGACCCGCCAGGTCATAGAAGTAGGACACACGGCCAGCTGCGATCGCGTTGCTGGAGCTGGTCACGGAGGCCCTGGGCGACCCCGCGCGGTCGCCCAGGAGCAGATAGTCACCGTTGGCAAGGCCGAGGTAGACGCCGCACCGAGTGCCGGCCAGCCGGGCTCGGGCGTAGCCCGCGCTCTGGAACGCAGCGGCGCACTCCTCCAGGAACATCCGATGCTGCGGGTCCATGGCCCGCGCCTCGGCGTGGGGGATCTGGAAGTAGGTCGGGTCGAACATCTCAACGTCGTCGAGGTAACCGATGCGCGGCGAGACGATGTCCCTCATGTCGGCCCCGCCGAACCGCGGCGGTAGCGGGCGCACCCCGTCTGCACCGTCGGCGAGCATGCGCCAGTAGGCATCCAGGTCCCCGGCCGCCGCATAACGACCGGACATGCCCACGATGGCGATGGGCCCGGTGCCGGGGGGCTCCGCCTCGGCTCTGGTGGCGGCTACCTGGTCAGCGCCGACCGTGAGCAGACGCTTCGCCTCCGCCGGAGTGATGCGGTGCGTGCGAAGCGCCTCGAGGACCGCGGCACGATCCACCTGGCTCATTCCGGCACCTCCTGCGCCATCAGCTCTGCGGCCTGGGTGGGAGGCACCGCGCCGTCGTAGACCTGGTGCAGCAGGGCGTCGAGGCCGTCCTGGGCACCAGCCGGCGCGTCAAGCACGCGGGTCTCCTGCGGAGGCGCGCTGGCAGCCACCTCTGCGGCCACCATCGTCGCGAATCTCTCCACCGTCGGGAACTCGTACAGCCTGGCCGTCGCCAACGCCAGCCCGAACTCCTTGTTCACCGCACGAATCCACTCCACCCCGACGACCGAGTCCAGCCCCTGCTCAGAGAATGTCAGGTCGAGATCCACGTCCTCGGGCTCCACGAACAGCTCCCGCGCCAGGCTCGCCACCAGGCGGTCCCTCACCTCCGACATGTCGGAAGCGGGCGGTGCCTCCTCACCCGCTGGCTGCTCCCGCACCGCGCCCACGGCTTCCCCCTCGGGCGAGGCGGGCGGCTCAGAGGAAGGCTCATCAAGGGTGACCTGCTGCGACGACGCGCATGGCGTCTCTGCGGGCACGGGCTCATCCAGCGGCATCAGGTGGACCAGCCCCTCCGGCTCAGGAGGCTCGGCCGGGCTGCTGGGCACATGCGCGCGGCTGGGAAGAGACTCGCGTGCCAGCGGATCCTGCGAGGTCGCTGGTGACAGCCTTCCTGGTGCCGGGGCCGTGGCACGAGTCGAGTCCGGACGCACCCAGTAAGCGCTGCGCTCGAACTCATAACCACGAAGACTGATCAGCGGAGCGCCCTCGAACAGGCGGGTGGGCAGCGAGTAGCCCTGGCAGTACAGCTGCGCGACGGCGCGAAGCGCCTCGTCGACGGCGACGGGATCGACCGCGTCCGCCACCACGGCCGCCTGATGGTCCATGAAGGCCGCCAGCCCAGCCACGGAGGCGGTGTCATGTCCCGAGGCACCGGAGAAGACACGCGCCCCGGTGTGGGACCCGGCAGCCTCGGCGAGTGAGGCGCACGCCTGGGCCCAGTCCGCGCAGACCACGGCGACCCGGTGCGACAGGTGGCGGCGGCCCACAGCGAGCGTGCGCGCGACAGCGTCCAGCGGTACTCGGGGGTGGGCCTCCAGCCACGTGCGCAACGCGCGTACCTGGCGTCCCAGAGCCTCCTCGTCCACCGCCGACACCGCGAGCAGGACGGGAGCCGCTGATGGCCGCATGTCAGGCAGGGCGTCGCCCTGCTCCAGGATGAGGTGCGCGTTGGTACCGCTGAACCCGAAGGCGCTGGTCGCAGCACGGCGAGGGTGGGAGGCCTCGGGCCAGGCGCGGGCCTCACGATTGAGGTACAGGGCTGCCTCGTCCCAGTCGACGTAATCGCTGGGCTGATCGCAGCAGGCTGTCGGTGGAAGGGCCTCGTGCTCCATGGCCTTGATCGCGACGAGCGCGTTGACCAGGCCGGCGGCCGCCTGCGTGTGACCGATGGATGGCTTGACCGACATCAGCGCGCAGCTGTGCGGGGGCGCGGAGGAGTAGGCGCTCGCCAGGGCGCGCACCTCGACGGGGTCCCCAAGACGGGTGCCCGTCCCATGCCCAACCACCAGCCCCAACGTAGCCGGCTGGACACCAGCGGCCTCCAGGGCGCGTGCGATGACGTCCTCCTGCGCGGACCCGCTCGGAGCTGTGATGCCGTTGCTGCGACCGTCATAGTTCACGGCCGTCGCAAGAACCCGAGCGCTGACCCGACGACCCCGCCGACGCGCCGAGCCCTCGCGCTGAAGCACCAGCGCGACAACCGCCTCACCAGGCACCATGCCGTCGGCCCCGGAGTCGTAGGCACGACACCTCCCAGTGGGCGAGAGCATCTCAGCGTCAGCCATCGCGTCGAAGGTGGGAGGGGCGCTCAGCACGTTGGCCGCCGCGACGATCGCGGTGTCGCAGTCGCCCTGCTGCAGCGCGAGCCGAGCCTGGTGCAGCGCGACCAGGCCAGAGGAGCACGAGGTATTGATGGCCATGCAGGGACCGGACAGGTCAAGGAAGTAGCTCAGCCGCGCCGCAAGCACTGAGTTGGTGTTGGACGTGACGCTTGCCTGGTCCAGGAGACGCGAGTAGTCGCCTTCCTCGATACCGACGTAGACGCCCACGCGCTCGCCGTGCAGCTCCTCATCCGTCAGCGCGGCATCCTCTACCGCGTGCCACATCTCCTGCAGCAGCAGACGCTGTCGCGGATCCATCTGGTAGGCCTCGCGGGGAGCGATGTCGAAGAACCTGGCATCGAACTCCGCGACCCTCTCCAGGCAGCCCATGCGACGGACGACGTCGTCGACGTGCCACTCCCGTCGTTCCTGCGGCACCGAACCGATCGCGCAGCGACCCGAGGCCACCAGGTCCCACAGCTCCTCCACTCCACGGGCCTGCGGGAACTGGCCGCTGGCTCCGACAACGACCACCTCGCCTGGCTGGCTGTCCCTCGCTGGCGCCTGGTCACTGCCCGGCCGGGCACCAGGACCGTGGGGGTGCTCGCCCGCCGGGGCGGGAGCGGGCGCCTTCCCAGCGCGATCGGCATCCGCACCGGCCCCCGGCGCCCTCAGCAGCGCGGAGATCTGCTGCTCGTGACGCGACACCAGGCTGGCAACGACGTCGTTGACCGTGGACTCCTGATAGAAGTCCGAGGGCTGGACGGTCACCCCCAGCTTCTCGGTCAGGGCGCCTGCCAGCTCGACGAACGTGATCGAGTCAAAGCCGTAGCTCTGCAGACGCGCAGTGGGGTCGATGCGTGAGTGGTCCAGTCGCAGCACCGCTCCGACCTCATCACTCACCACGGCACGAAGGCGCTCCTCAACAGGCCACCCGACCATGCGCGGCTCCCACGCCGCCCCAGCCCTGTCCTCAGGATCCTCGGCAACGGCCGGCGCATCAGGGACCGATGCCGGGACCTGGCCGGTCCGGGGCGCCTGGGGCCAGAAGCGCTCCCGGGAGAACACGTACCCGGGGGCCGAGACCAGCGAGGCGCCCGACTCTCCCAGCAGATCTGCGGGAAGATCGCCGGCGAGGTAGAGCGCCGCGATCTGCGCGGCGCTCTCGCCACCAGGGTCGTCGGCCAGACGCCTCGTCAGTTCACACATCTGAGCGGACGGCTCCTGAGCCACCTGGCCGCGTGCCACCACCGAGCGCACACCATCGGCATCGGGATCGGCAACGGCGCCGCGCAGCGCACTCGCTGCCTCTATCACGGAGGCAGCGAGCACCGCGCACCGGTACTCATGGTGGTACCGCCCCTCGGCCAGTGTGCGCGCCACCGATCGCAGGTCGGGAGCCTCCGGAGAGGCGCACCAGCGCGACAGCTCCAGCAGCATGGAGTCGAGCGCCTCAGGCGACTTCGCAGAGACCAGTAGGGGAAGAACTACACTCATCGCGGGCTCCAGAATGCTAGGTGACGGGGACGTGACTTCGCTGACCACAACATGGGCGTTCGTGCCGCTGACACCGAAGGCGCTCACGGCGCCAACACGCGGCTGACCCTGACGAACCGGCCACGGGCGCTCCCGCGGGAGGATCGACACAGGGCGGCCCTCCAGGCGGATGTGTGGGTTGAGGGGCGCGCAGGCAGGATTGGCCGGGATGACTCCACTGCGCAGGGACTCCAGCAGAACAATGAGGCTCACCAGCCCTGACGCGGCCTGACTGTGTCCCACGACCGGCTTGACGGAGGTCACGGCACAGGTTCCGGGCGCCGAGCCCAGGGACTCGTGGGCTGCTGCGAGCGCGTTGAGCTCGATAGGGTCGCCCAGGCCCGTACCGGTGCCGTGGGCGATGACATGACCGATCTCGTCAGCCTGGACGCCGGCCTCGGCGTAGACCGCTGCCTCCAGGCTCCTCTGGGCGTCCCCGTTAGGAGCGGTCAGGCCGTTCGTCCTGCCGTCGTAGTTGACGCCGCTGCCGCGCACGACGCCATGGAGCTGACGGCCGTCACGAACCGCGTCCGACTCGCGCATCAGGACAATGGCGGCAACCGCCTCGCCTGGCACCATGCCATCCGCGGCCTCGCTGAACGCCGCGCAGACACCACCGGGCGAGAGCATGCCGGCCTCGGCCATGGTGTCGAAGGTGCCTGGGTCGGTCAGCAGGTTGACAGCCGCGACGACGGCCACGTCGCACTCGCCCGACTCCAGGCAGCGTACCGCCTGGTGCATGGCGACCAGGCCAGAGGAGCAGGCGGTGTTGATCGCCATAGCAGGCCCGTGCAAGTCCAGCATGTAGCTCAGGCGCGCGGCCAGCGCACCCGTGTGGTTGGAGACGACCTGTCTGTCGGGGTTGTCGAGGAACTGGTAGTCGCCGTCCTCCACACCGACGAAGACGGCCACTGTCGAGCGCTCCAGCGCGCGTCGCCCCAGCGCAGCGTCCTCAAGCGCGTGCCACATCTCCTCTAGCAGCAGACGGGCTCGCGGATCCAGGCCAACAGCCTCACGTGGCGAGATCTCGAAGAAGAGCGGGTCGAAGACGTCAATGTCGCTCAGTGCGGCAACCCGACGCGACGTGCCCTCCCAGCCTGGCCGTCGCTCCGCGAGGTCGAGGATCTGGCTCTCGCCGCTGCGCACTGCCTCCCACAGCTGCCTTACGTCGTCGCACTGCGCCGCCCGGACTGAGCGGCCGACGACGACCGCCGGGTCGTGCTCCACCGTCCTGGGGGCCGCAGCGGGAACAAGAGGAGCTGGCGCCGAGCGGGTGGTCCCTGACGGCTCGGGATCCGTCCCGTGCCCACCGGCCAGGGCATCGGCATAGGTGCTCGCCAGATGCTCGGCCAGGAGGCGAGGCGTGGGATGGCTGAACAGCACGTCCGGTCCCAGGTCGATCCCCAGCGCGTCGCCAAGCGCCTCAGCTATCTCGACGATGGTCACCGAGTCAAAGCCGATGTCCTGGAAGGAGTCGTCGGGATCCTGACGGTCTCGGGGGATCTTAAGGACCTGCTGGACGGCCGTCGCGCAGGCCTCCATGACGAGATCGGGCACTGGCGTCCCAGCCACAGCCTGCTCCGGCTCGGCGGCGCGCTCCTCTCCGACGTCGTCAGCGCTGGCTCCCGGACCCGCCTTGGGGAACAGCCAGTACCGCTCCTCCTCGAACGGGTATGCGGGCAGGCTCACCCGACGCCCTGATCCTGCGACACCCGCCCAGTCGGATAGGCCGCCAGCAAGCCAGGCCTCAAGCTGATGGTCCAACGTCACGAGAGACTCCACGGGCACCGGCTGCGCCGCACGCAGGTTGACATGCCGCAGGCCCTGGCCATCGCGCACACGGGTCGCAAAGCCACGCATGGCAGTCAGGTCAGTCACGACAGCCCCCGCGCGCCAGGCGAAGGCCTCGCGACCGACCTGCAGGGTGTAGGCGATGGCCTCCAGGTCGTTCTCATCCATCTTCTCGGCATCAATCGCGGCGACCAGCCGCTCGGCACTGCGGCGCAGGGCGTCCTCGCTACGCGCAGACAGAACAACGAGCACTGGACCAGGGCGGGCGGCCTGACGAGTGGCGTCGTCCTGGTAGTCCTCAAGCACCACATGGGCATTGGACCCGCCCGCCCCGAAGGACGATACACAGGCGCGCAGCGGCCCACCGGGGTAGGCAGGCTCCCACGGTGCGACGTCATGCTGCACCGCCATGCGGGTCTGCTCAATGCCCAGCAGGGGGTTCAGCTGCTCGCTGTGCAGCGATGGCACCAGGGTGCGGTGCCTCATCTGAAGCAGGACCTTGGTCAGCGACGCCATGCCAGCGACTCCCTCGCCGTGACCCAGGCTCGCCTTAACCGACCCGATGGCGCAGGCGGCCCCGTCGCCCAGTGCCTGCGCCAGGCCACGGATCTCAATCGGGTCACCCAGCTTGGTACCCGTTCCGTGAGCCTCGACGTACGTCACCGTTGCGGGGTCGACGCCGCTCTCCTCCAGCGCACGACTGATGACCTCGGCCTGCGCCACGGGGCTGGGGACGGTGAAGCCAGTGGTCCTGCCAGCATGGTTCAGACAGGACCCCTTGATGACGGCGTATATATGGTCACGGTCCCGCTCAGCCTGGCGCAGCGGCTTGATCAGGACGGCGCCCACGCCCTCGCTGGGAACGTAGCCGTCAGCGTCGGCGCCGAACGCGTGGCAGTGGCCCGTCTTCGACATGAAGCCGGTGCTGTCCAGCAGCAGGAGCTTGCTGGGATGCAGCGTGAGGTTGATCCCGCCCACGATGGCCCGGGCGCACTGGCCGCTGAGGATCGCTCGGCAGGCGGTGTCCAGTGCGGACAACGTCGATGAGCACATGGTGTCAACCGCAAGGCTTGGCCCCTTAAGGCCTAGATGATAGGAGACACGGTTGGGGACCGAGGCCAGGTTGCCCGGTACAGCCAGCGGCATCCCCGCCATCTGTGCCTCCACGCCGAAGAGATGGTACTCGGTGGTCATCAGCCCGACGAACACGCCGGTGGACTGCCTGCCCTCGGCCTTGAGGTCCGACGGCCGGTAGCCCGCGTCCTGGATGGTCTCGTAGGCGCAGCGCAGGAACAGCCGCTCCTGCGGATCCATGTGCTCGGCCTCGCGCGGAGAGATTCCGAAGAAGTACGGGTCGAAGTGATCAACGCCGTCGAGGAAGCCTCCCGCGCCCGGAACCGGCCCCCTCTGGTCGCGCCACGCCAGGGTGTCGGTGTCCCAGCGCGAGACCGGGACCGAGCTCACTGCGTCATGACCAGATCGCAGGTTCTGCCACAGCTGGTCCACGTCCTGGGCGTCGGGGTAGCGCCCTGCCAGACCGACGATGGCAATGTCCAGCTGTCCGGGAGCTGCGTGAGTCCCCCTCTCCGATGTCTGCTGACGCCTGCTGCGACGCGGGGAAGCAGCCTTCCTACTGGCAGCGGTGCCCGCGCCGGCTGTGTCTTTGACCGCGCTCCTCACGGCAGCCTTCTGCTGGACCGGTGCGTGAGCCTGCGTACCAGCGAGAGCAGTGGATACAAGGGCGGCAGCCGCCTCGGGGCGCTCGGAGGCGAGATCGTCGGCCAGCTCCTTCAGGGTCTCGTACTCGAAGAAGAGCGTCTTGGGCAACTCGCCCAGCTCGCGCTCGAGATCCTCAATGACGCCGATCATTCTGATGGAGTCCAGCCCCAGCTGGTCGAGATTCACGTCAGGGTCCAGCCAGTCAAGGGGTATCTCGAGGCTCTCATGGAGCAACTCCACGACTCGTTCCAGCACGGCCTCGCTGGGGGTGACAGGGTGGGGCTGAGTAGCGGCCACCACCGTGGTGCCCGGCTGCGGGCGCGACGGAACCGGCGCTCCCCCGGTCTCCTCGGGCTCCTCCGTAACGTCCAGCAGGTCGCGCAGCACTTCTGGGGTACGTCCCGGCGTGGAGGCGAGGCACAGCGTCTGGGACTCGCCGGAGGCGATGCTCGCGTGGAGCGCCGTGAGGCCAGCCGTGGACGAGATGGGCGCGAAGCCCTGCTCCCGAGCCATCCTCTCCAGCAGCGCCTCAGGAATGGCCATGCCGCCCTCAGCCCACAGCGACCAGTCGATACTCACCGTGCGACCGTGGCGCTCACCCTGCTGCACCAGTAGGTTGCGCTCGTGCGCCCAGCGATCCATGAAGCCGTTGGCCGCGGCGTAGTCTATCTGGCCAGCGTTGCCCAGCACGCCTGTGGTCGAGGCGAAGAGCGCGAAGACCTCGAGCGGGAGGCGCGCGGTGGCCGCGTCGAGGTTCACCGTCCCCCGCACCTTCGGCACCAGCACCGACGCGAGATCCTCTGGAGTCTTGGTGCGCAGCGAGCCGTCTCGAGTGGCACCCGCGCAGTGGATGACGCCGGTCAGATTCTCCACTTCGTCGACGACACGACGCACGTCGGCGGGATCTGCTAGGTCCAGCTGGACGTAACGGGCACGGTCCCCAGCGTCCAGCTCGGCGAGTCGCGCGCGGGTGCGCTCGCCCGGAACCGAGCGCCCGGACAGCATCACGCGCACTCCCTCCTGCTTCAGCAGATCCCGCGCCACCAGGAGACCGAGGCCTCCAAGGCCTCCAGTGACCAGATAGGAGCCAGGCGACCAGGCGTGCGTCCGCCACGTCATGGGACTCCACGTCCTGCGCCTGGCCGACGCCCCGGCGACGTGCAGGTGGGCAGCGGGGAGCGTCGCGGAGGCCTGAGCCCGTAACAGCGTCCCCAGCGCCTCGGCATCAGCCCGCGGCGCCACCTCGACGAGCTGGGCCATGACCCGTCGGCTCTCCTTGCTGATAGTGGCGATCATGCCGACGAGGCCGCCAGCAAGGCCCTCCGGGACGAGCACCTGCAGCAGGACGGGGCGGGCCGGTCTCAAGCCGACCAGCTCCTGGCTCAGCCGCAGCAGTCCCTGTGCCGCCTCCTCATAGTCATCAGACGAGGCCGCCCCCGTCAGGGGGATGTGGTGCACCACCGTGTCAGCGCCAAGAGCCTGCGGGGCGACACAAGCCCCGACAACAGCCACGTGCCGGTCCCGCGACTCGGCCGCGGACGCCTCAGAGGCTCCGGAATCCTGGGAGGCCAGGGGCGCCCAGTCGGGGGCGAGCAGGCTCACTTCCGACTCGGCCGGGCTGTCGGCGGCCGGTGCCGTGGTGAGACCGTTGATCTCCAGCACCAGCGCGCCGTCGGTGTCGGCGACGTCGATGTCGAACCGTGTGAGGCGCCCCCTGCGTCCCAGGTGGCGAACGCGGGCAATGACCCGCGCGGGCATCGCCCGGTGCACGGTGATGCTCTCGGCGCCGACCGGCAGGCCTGGCTCGCTGGAGCCGGGCTGGGCCACCCCGATGGCCTGGAGGACGCCGTCCAGCACATCAGGGCGCACCACTGCCGCGTCCCACGTGGCCACCGCGGCGCCAGCGGTCACACTGGCCTCTTCACCGGCGGTGAGCACGCCGGTGACCGTGCGATATGCAGTGCCATAGTCCAGCCCCACCCTGCCCAGCATGCGGTACAGCTGCTCGCTGTCGACAGGCTGCATCCCGGCGGAGCCTGGTTCCACAGGATCCGCGGCCGTCGGTGCGGCCAGTGCTTCCAGCACGACGCTGCTGGTGTCCTGCGGCGGGGCACCGCTCGGACCGTAGCCGAGGGTGAGCAGGACCGAGCCGTCCTCCATCTCCTCAGCACGTACCACGAGATCGGTCTCGCCGGTCACGACGACGGGGCGCTGAATGCTGAACCCGGTCAAGCGCAACCCCGCGCCCGGTCCGGGTACGCGCCCGTCCAGGAGCCGGGCCGCGTCGCATAGCACGGCGAGATGCCCTGCCGTTGGCAGCGTGGGCACGCCGTCAAGACGATGATCAGCAACCAGCGGATCCGCGGGGCGCAGGCGGGTCCGCGTGCGCAGTCCCTCGCCAACCGTTGAGGCGTTCCTGCCGGCCAGGCCACCGGCGTTCTCAGGCGACTGGGCGCGCGGCTGCTCCCCCACCCAGTAGGTGTCCGTGGCAAAAACCGTGCCAGGCAGCGAGACGAGTGGTGGCTGGCTCGCTCCCCACAGGGGCGACAGGTCGGAGACATAGCCCTGCGAGTAGCTGTCCGCAACCGCGCGCAGCACCTCGCCCCTGGTCGCCTTGTCGGCGCCGTGCGCGCCACGCAGCATCTCCTCCAGGGCGGTCTCCTGAGCCCGATTAGGGCGAAATCCTCGAGGTACCCGGGAGACGGCCGCATGGCCCTGCGCCAACTCCTCGAGGGCGTGGACAGCCTCGCCACTGGTCGCGGCGACGACCGCTGCGCGGCAGGCGAGGTGGTGACGTCCCTCGGCGAGCGTGCGCGCGACCGGGGCCAGGGACAGCCGCCTGTCGCGCAGCGCCACCGCCAGGTCAGCGCACTGGCGCCGCAACGACTCCTCGGTGGCACCGGAGACCAGCAGGATCTGCGAGTCCTCCGGCCAGCTCGTGGAGTCGGCCGGTGAAGGCGCGCGCAGCAGGACGTGCGCGTTGGTGCCGCTCACGCCGAAGGCGCTGACAGCGGCCACAGGATGCTCCGCGGCCTGTGGCCACGGCTGGGTCTGGGCGCAGACCCTCAGGCCTGTCGCGTCCCAGTCGACGTAGTCGCTGGGCTCCTCGCAGCAGATACTGACAGGCACCTCACCGCTGGTGAGGGCGCACGTCGCCACGACGGTGCTGACCAGGCCTGAGGCCGCCTGGCAGTGACCGATGCTGGGCTTGGTCGACATGAGCAGAGCAGGCGCGTCGCGCTCGGCTGAGCCTATCACCGCGGCGAGCGCCTTGACCTCGACCGGGTCTCCCAGCGGCGTGCCTGTCCCGTGGGCGACGACAAGCCCGACCTGCGCGGGCGAGACGCCCGACTGCGCCATCACCGACGAGATCAGGTCCGCCTGGGCGGCGCCGTTAGGAGCAGTGATCCCCTGGGTGCGCCCGTCGTGGTTGACGCCGGAGCCCAGGACGTCGGCGCGCACCCGCCTTCCCTCGCCACGTGCCTTGTCCCCGTCCTCCAGCACGAGGGCGACCACGGCCTCGCCCGGGACCATGCCGTCGGCACGCCTGTCAAAAGCCCGGCAGCTGCCGGTGGTGGACAGCATGCCCGCGGCACTCATGGCTTCGATGGTGCGCGGGTGCGTGAGGATGTTCGCCGCTGCCACCACGGCGATGTCGCACTCCCCCCGCTCCAGGCTGGCACGCGCCTCGTGCAGCGCCACGAGCCCTGACGAACAGGCTGTGTTGATCGCCAGGACAGGCCCGTGCAGATCCAGGAAATAGGCCAGGCGCGCGGCCAGCACCGAGTCGTTGGCACCCGTGAGGTCCTCGTCGTGACCGAGGTGGTGGGCGTAGTCACCGTTCTCGACCCCCACGAACAGGCCCACGCGGTGGCTGCGCAGTGTCCTCTCCCCGACCCCCGCGTCCTCCAGGGCTCGCCACATCTCCTGCATCAGGAGGCGCTGGCGCGGATCCATCTGCTCCGCCTCTTTGGGTGAGATGGCGAAGAAGCGCGGGTCGAACTCAGCGACACCGGGCAGCCACCCAGCCACGGAGGCGCTCCAGTTGGAGGGGTAGCCAGGGCGGTCAACGGGCAGCTGAGTGATCGCGCAGTCACCAGCGCGCAGGTTCTTCCACAACTGGCCGACGTCACGGGCACCGGGGAAACGGCCACTGAGGCCGATGATCGATACGAAGCCGCCCGTGTGGGAGGTCGTGCCAGCAGGCCTCTCCCGTGCCGAGACGGCAGAGGGCGCGGGCACAGGGAGCACACGGGTCTGGCGAGGCGCGTCCGCGGTCTCGTAGCGCTGCGCCGCCCACGCGGCATGGCCGGTGACAAGCCCACTGGCCAGCTCCACGCACGACCCGTAGCGGAAGAAGATATCGGGAGTCAGGCTGAGCCCCAGCCTCTCCGAGAGGAGCTCCGAGAGCTCGCCCAGTGTGATCGAGTCAAGACCGAAGTGGGAGAAGGGCTCCTCCTCCCCGACCATGTCGCGCGGGATGTGCTGGAGGGCAGAGATCACTTCCCGCAGTTCCTCGACCAGGCGCTCCTCAACAGCCCAGCCCGGTTGAGCCTGGGCATGGCCTGAGCCGGCGCCGTGCGCCTCCAGCACCACCAGTCGGCGAGCGGGCGACCCGGATCCCTCGTGCCGCAGCAGCACACCATTGCTGTCGAGGTCCGCGGCCTCGGCATGCGCCCCGACCGCCTCGTACCGGGCAACACGCTGCCACCGCGCTGGTGCGGGCAGCTCAGCAGTGGCGACAGCGTCACGGGAGAAGAGCGCAGCGCGCTCAAGCGTCATCACGTCCTCGTCCGTGGCCTCTCCGGGAGGCACTACGAGGAGGCCGCTGCACAGAGCGGTGTCCCCCGTACTGCCGCTGCGCACCAGCGTCCACCTACGCCGGGCCCCCTTCGCGTCCAGCGCCACGCGGACAGCGTCACCACCGCGCACCACGGCGTCGGCCACGCCCCACTCGACGTCGAGCAGCTGGCAGGGACGGGAGGCGTCGTGGCACAGGGTGGAGCGCACAAGCTCGAGCTGGGCCAGCGCGTCCAGGGAGACAGTCGGGTCGGTCTCGTGCGTCATCGCGCGATCTCCTTGTCTGAGACGTTGGTCGCCACATCGATCCAGCGCAGGTCGGGCACCTCGACGTCGTCCGACGCGCCGAGTGGGAGCTCCTCCCTGGCAGCCGGCGGCTGGGGCCAGTAGCTGTCGCTCGCGAACGGGTAGCGGGGCACACCGCCAAGGCATGGAGCATCCCCTGCCCCTCGTGTCGGCTCGTAGCCGCGGCAGTAGAGCTCGGCAACGGCTTGCACGGTGTCGGCGCCGGGAACTCGCGTCTGCGCGCGCAACTCGTCCCACAGGCGCTGCGCCGTCTCGGCGAGGACGGGGTTGGGACGCTGCTGAGCGGGAACGACTCCGCGGAGGATGTCAGGCGACCGCTCTCCGGCGGCGGCGCGGCGCAGACACCCCACGGCGCCGCTGCCCGGCGGTATGACGATGCCTGCTCGGTGGGCGAAGTGGAAGCGGTGCAGCGCCAGCGTCACAGCAAGGTGGTCCAGCCGGACATCCTCGCCCTCACGCTCCAGCCAGTCAGCCAGGTTCCTGCAGCTGTC
>NZ_MVIW01000014.1 GCF_002072185.1 Actinomyces denticolens | reverse complement strand
CGCGCGCGCCGCCGCCCGCGGCCAGGCCCTGCCCGGCCGGGGTCGGCCCGGCCGCACCGGAAGTCCCTCCGGCTCCCCGGGCGCCGCCGGCAGCGCCGGCTCGCCGGCCGTGCCCCTGGAGGAGGACACCCCCAGCGAGGACGACGAGGACGCCGAGGAGGCCGGAGTCGTCGGCCTCGAGGTCGTCAAGCGGCTTCTGGGCGCCACCGTCCTGGAAGAGGTCACCGTCACTCAGGAAGGACGCTGAGGCGTGCCCGCTGTCTACGAAGGCGCCGTCCAGGACCTCATCGATGAGTTCGGCGAGCTGCCCGGCGTCGGCCCCAAATCCGCCCAGCGCATGGCCTTCCACATCCTGGCCGCCGATTCGGCCTCCGTGGAGCGGCTCATCGAGGCCCTGCGAGCCGTCAAGGCGCGCGTGCGCTTCTGCGCCACCTGCGGCAACATCGCCGAGTCCGAGCAGTGCGCGATCTGCCGCGACCCGCGCCGCGACGGCCGCGTCATCTGCGTCGTCGAGGAGCCCAAGGACGTCGTCGCCATCGAGCGCACCCGCGAGTACCGGGGGCTCTACCACGTGCTCGGCGGCGCCATCGACCCCATCAGCGGGGTGGGCCCGGACGACCTGCGCGTGCGCGAGCTCTTCGCCCGCCTGGGCTCCGGCGAGGTCGAGGAGGTCATCCTGGCCACCGACCCCGACGTCGTCGGGGAGGCCACCGCCGCCTATCTCACCCGGATGCTGCGCACCATGTCCGTGCCCGTCTCCCGCCTCGCCTCGGGCCTGCCCGTGGGCTCCGACCTGGAGTACGCCGACGAGGTCACGCTCGGGCGCGCCTTCGAGGGGCGGCGCCGCGTCGAGTGAGCCCGCCCCCTCTCCCATCCGTTCCCGCATCTTTCGAGTGGGGAGGAGCGGGGTGGGGGCGCCGGTGCGCCGTGGAGGGCCGGCGCGTAGGGTGGGCGGGGAAGCGCTGATGGAAGGAGCCCTCATGTCCCGCATCGTCATCGTCGGCGGCCACGGCAAGGTCGCCCTGCTGCTCGCGCCCCTGCTCGTGGGGCGCGGCGACGATGTCATCTCCCTCATCCGCGACGCCGCCCAGGCCGACGACGTCGCGGCGACGGGCGCCGAGCCGCTGGTCCTGAGCGTCGAGGATGCCGGCGTTGATGAACTCGCCGAGGCCTTCTCCGGGGCCGACGCGATCGTCTGGTCCGCCGGCGCCGCGGGCAAGGGCGGGCCCGAGCGCACCGACGCCGTCGACCGCCAGGCCGCCATCCGCACCATGGAGGCCGCCGGACGGGCCGGGGCGCGCCGCTACGTCATGGTCTCCTTCATCGGATCGCACGGGCGGATCCCCGACGACCACCCGCTGCGCGCCTACGCCCTCGCCAAGCTCGCCGCCGACCGCCACTTGCAGACCACGGGCCTGGACTGGACGATCCTGGGGCCGGGCGTGCTGACCACGGAGGAGCCGAGCGGCCGGATCACGGTGGCGCGCACCGGCCCCGACGACGCCATCGGGCGCCGCACGCTCACCTCGCGCGCCAATGTGGCCGCCGTGGCCGCCGCCGCGCTCGCGGATGACCGGACGATCCACCGGGTCATCCCCTTCTGCGACGGCCCGACGCCGATCGCCGAGGCCATCGCGGACGTGCCGGCCGGGCTCGCGGACCTGGACACCTGAGCGGACCCGCTAACAGTCGGCTTCGAGCAGGGAGGTCCTCCGCGGAACAGTCCGTGCACCCGGCCAGGGGCACGGGCCGCAGGGCCCGCACGGACGAGCGCCTCGCCGACGCCGTGCGCACGCTCCTCACGGACTCCGGCTACGCGGCGCTGCTCGGGATCCCCTTCGGCGGCGTCCACCTGCAGGGGCGCGTGGATGAGGAGGGCATGGTGGCCGACCTGACCCGGGACCTGCTGGCGATCCTGGGGGCGAACGTGGATGCGGTCACGGGCTCCAACCCGGCCGCAGCCGTCCAGGCGGGCGCCTCCCAAGTCCTCGACTATCTCTCGGTGCGGCCGAGTGCGGTCACTGGTCGCTACGACGCGATCCTCGACGCCGTCGGTGCGGACTCGTTGGCCTACCGCGCG
The DNA here is from genome assembly GCF_002072185.1 of Actinomyces denticolens. Taxonomy (GTDB): domain Bacteria; phylum Actinomycetota; class Actinomycetes; order Actinomycetales; family Actinomycetaceae; genus Actinomyces; species Actinomyces denticolens. Next base: position 66,562 of record NZ_MVIW01000014.1, on the reverse strand, counting down.
CTCCTGGTTCCCGGCGGTCGGATGGTCCTCATCACCACCGCTGGGCCTGCTGCCGCCCGCGCGCACCGCGACGCCGAGGAGCGCTCGGCCGCCGGCAAGCGCGTCATCGTGGTCCAGGGCTGAGGCCGTTCGTCGAGGATCGTGGCACCGGACCGGGTGCGGGTCCTCCATCCGCCGCAGCGCCCGCGCTCCACCTCGAGATGGGAGAGTCGACATGCCCGTGTAACGGACGCGCCGTATGCTCGTTTCCAGGCCACGCCGTCGTGGGCTCGTCGCACGGTTCCACGGACTCCCTTACGGACCGAGCGGCCGTGCCCCGCCCCCAACGGCGCGGCCCCGAGGTGAGGAGAACACGATGGCCCTGGTCGTCCAGAAGTACGGCGGCTCGTCCGTTGCCGACATCGAGGCGATTCGACGCGTCGCTAAGCGCGTCGTCGCCACCCGCGAGGCCGGCAACACGGTGGTGGTCGTCGTCTCCGCCATGGGTGATACCACCGATGACCTCCTCGACCAGGCCGCCGCCCTGACCTCCGCGCCCCCGGCGCGCGAGATGGACATCCTGCTGTCCGCCGGTGAGCGCATCTCCATGGCGCTGCTGGCCATGGCCATCGATGAGCTCGGCGTGCCCGCCCGCGCCTACACGGGCGCGCAGGCCGGCGTCCTCACCGACTCCAAGTACGGGCGCGCCTCCATCGTCGGCGTCCTGCCCGAGCGCGTCGCCCGCGCCATCCAGACCGGCGCCATCGCCATCGTCGCCGGCTTCCAGGGCATCAACGAGGTCGAGGACGTCACCACGCTCGGCCGCGGGGGCTCGGACACCACCGCCGTCGCCCTGGCCGCCGCCCTCAACGCCGATGTCTGCGAGATCTACACCGACGTCGACGGCCTGTTCACCGCCGATCCCCGGATCGTGCCCACGGCCCGGCGCGTGGAGTCGCTCTCCAGCGAGGAGACCCTCGAGCTGGCCGCTCACGGGGCCAAGATCCTCCACCTGCGCGCCGTCGAGTACGCCCGCCGCTTCGGGGTGCCCCTCCACGTGCGTTCCTCCTTCTCGGACAAGACCGGCACCTGGATCTACGACGGCACGCGCCCCGGCGCCTTCGTGCCGCCCGCCGCCGCCGAGCGCCTCAACGAGGTCGTCGCCGCGGATGTCGAGTCGGTCGGCGCCGTCGGCACTGATGCCGCCGCGGCGAGCGCTCCCCGCCCCGCGCCCGGTACTGTCGGAGCCCCCATCCTCGACGGCCTGTCCGGGCGCGTCGTCGCCCCCGAGGGCGCCGAGGCCCCCTCGTCGGCCAGTGTCGACGCCGCCCACCGCCGCGCCATCACCGCCCGGGCCGAGGCCCGGCCTCGCCCGTCCGCCAAGGAGGACCACGTGGAAGCCCCCGTCATCTCCGGGATCGCGCACGATCGCAGCCAGGACAAGATCACCCTGGTCGGTGTGCCCGACGTCCCCGGCGCCGCCGCCCGCATCTTCGCGATCGTGGCAGGCACCGACGCCAATATCGACATGATCGTCCAGGACGTCTCCGCCGAGGGCACGGGCCTGACGAACATCTCCTTCACCTGCCCCGACGGCGACTCCGCCTCCGCCCGCGAGGCCCTCGAGGCCGCCAAGGGGGAGCTCGGCTTCCGCTCCTTGCACTTCAACCCGGACATCGGCAAGCTCTCGCTGGTCGGTGCCGGTATGCGATCCAACGCCGGGGTCTCCGCCCGCTTGTTCAACGCGCTGGCCGAGACCGGGGTCAACATCCATATGATCTCCACCTCCGAGATCCGCATCTCCGTGGTGGTGGATGACGCCGTCCTCGACGACGCCGTCCGAGCAGTCCACACCGCCTTCGGCCTCGACGCCGATGCCGCGGAAGCAGTCGTCTACGGAGGGACCGGCCGATGAGCGCCCCAGTCAACGAGTACATCGGATCAGGTGACGGGGTCGTCGTCGCCGTCGTGGGGGCCACCGGCCAGGTGGGGCGCGTCATGCGCGCCATGCTGGAGGAGCGCGGCTTCCCCGCCCGCGCCGTCCGCTTCTTCTCCTCGGCCCGCAGCGCCGGGACCGTCGTGGAGTTCCGCGGCAAGAGGGTCGAGGTCGAGGACGTCACCACCGCGGATCTGGCGGGAATCGACGTCGCCATCTTCTCCGCCGGTGGGGCCGCGAGCCGTGAGCACGCCCCCCGCTTCGCCGCCGCGGGCGCCGTCGTCGTGGACAACTCCTCCGCGTGGAGGAAGGACCCCGAGGTGCCGCTGGTGGTCTCCGAGGTCAACCCGCATGCGCTGGCCGACCGGCCCAAGGGCATCATCGCCAACCCCAACTGCACGACGATGGCCGCCATGCCGGCCCTCAAAGTGCTCCACGAGGAGGCCGGCCTCAAGCGGCTCATCGTGTCCACCTACCAGGCCGTCTCCGGCTCCGGGCGCGCGGGCGTGGCCGAGCTGGCGGGCCAGGTGCGCGCCGTTGCCGACCAGGACCTGGAGGGCCTGGCGCTCGACGGCCGGGCCGTGGACTTCCCCGAGCCCGGCGTGTACGTGGACACCATCGCCTTCAACGCCGTGGCATGGGCCGGCTCCGACGCGGGCGATGGCTCCGGGGAGACCGATGAGGAGCAGAAGCTGCGCAACGAGTCCCGCAAGATCCTGGAGATCCCGGACCTGCTGGTCTCGGGCACCTGCGTGCGCGTCCCCGTGTTCTCAGGGCACGGGCTGAGCGTCAATGCGGAGTTCGAGCGGGAGATCAGCGTGGAGCGGGCCCGCGAGCTGTTCGACGCCGCCCCCGGCGTCACCTATGAGGACGTCCCCAGTCCGCTCAAGGGTGCGGGCCGCGACGGCACCTTCGTGGGCCGCCTGCGCGCCGACCAGGCCTTCGAGCCCGGCCACGGCCTGCAGTTCTTCGTCGTGGGGGACAACCTGCGCAAGGGCGCCGCCCTCAACGCCGTCGAGCTCGCCGAGCTCGTGGCCGCGGAGCTGCGGGCCTGAGTCGTTCGGGCGAAGTGGCGAGGTTTGAGGATTGCTCGGGCCCCTGAGGGCCGGCGCTCTCGGCTCGCGGGTGACCGTGTGCTTCTGAACTGCGATAACAGATGATCTGGCGTCGCGTCAGAAAAAGGAATCCTCAAACCTCGCCAATCTCATCGACCGCCGCCAAGGCATTCTCGATGATGACCCTCAGCTCCGGCAGGTCCTCGGCGACCGTGGCGTCGATGATCTCGGCACTGACAGTGAGATAACCGTGGACGATGCGGTTGCGCGTCGCCTTGATGTCGTGCCAGACGTCGCCGAACATCCCCGCGAGATCGTCCTGGGGCAGGCGCGCGAGGGAGTCGATCGCAGCGGCGAGGCGCAGGGCGATGGCATCCCGGACGGCGTCATCGGCGAGATCGCGCTCGGCGTATCGCATGATCTGGTCGAGATGGACAAGCGCCTCGAGGAGGCACTCGCGCTGAGTCCGGCTCATAGTGGGACCGCCTCGCTGAGGATGCGCTCGCGAAGGTCGGGACGGATGGCGTTGTCGGGGACGAGGTCGATCGGCGCACCGAGCAGGCCCTGCAGACCGCGCTCGGCGTGAGCGAGCGTGAGGAGACTGAGGGGCCTGTCGACGTGGACGAGCAGGTCGATGTCGGAGGCCTCGCCGTCAGTGCCCCGTGAGACGGAGCCGAAGACCCGTACATCGCTCATGTGGAACCCGGTGAGGTACTCGAGTACGTCCTCACGGTGCCTGCGCAGCCGCGACCCGAGTGACCCGAGGGCCGACTCTCCGAATGCGGTCGTCATGACATGACGGTACCAAGCGCGGATCTGGAACGACGAGACCACTGCGGGCCTGAGTCGTTCGGGCGAAGTGGCGAGGTTTGAGGATTGCTCGGGCCCCTGAGGGCCGGCGCTCTCGGCTCGCGGGTGACCGTGTGCTTCTGAACTGCGATAACAGATGATCTGGCGTCGCGTCAGAAAAAGGAATCCTCAAACCTCGCCAATCTCATCGACCGCCGCCGCGCGAGCGCCCGCATCGGCCAGTGCCCGCGCGGCGGCGGGGGCCGCGGCGGCGACGGCCCCGATCTCCGCATCGCCGTGCGCCGCGGAGACGAACCAGGCCTCGAAGACGCTCGGCGGCAGCGCCACCCCGGCGCTGAGGAAGGCATGGAAGAACGGTGGGAAGCGGTGCGTCTCCTGCGCCTGCGCCTGCGCGAAGTCGCGCACCCCGTGCTCGGCCGCCTCGGCGCCCAGCATGATCGAGAACAGCGAGCCGGAGCGCTGGACCCGGTGCGCCACGCCCTCGGCGGTCAGCGCCCCGGACACCGCAGCCTGGATCCGCGCGGAGGCGGAGGCCACGGAGGCGTAGACGGCGTCGTTGGCCAGGCGCAGCGTCGTGATGCCGGCCGCCGTCGCCAGAGGGTTCCCCGAGAGGGTGCCGGCCTGGTAGACGGGCCCGAGCGGTGCCAGCAGATCCATGACATCCGCCCGCCCGCCGACGGCCGCCAGCGGCATCCCCCCGCCGATCACCTTCCCGAATGTCAGCAGGTCCGGAACCCAGGCGGCCCGCTCCCGCCAGTCGGCCCCGGGCCACGAAGGCGCGGCCGCCACCGCGGCGCCGCCATCGGGAAGATCCGTGGACCAGCCGTCGAGGGCCTCCAGTCCCCAGAAGCCCGCAGGCCCCACCCGGAAGCCGGTGAGGACCTCATCGGCGATCATGAGCGCACCGTGGGCGGCGGTCAGGCGGCGGATCTCCTCGTTGAAGCCGGGCTCGGGCGGGACGATCCCCATGTTGGCGGGCGCCGGCTCGGTGATGACCGCGGCGATCTCGCCCCCGCGCTCGGCGAAGCACTCCCTCAACGCGGCGGTGTCGTTGTAGGGCAGGACGATGGTCAGCGCCGCGATGCCCGACGGAACCCCCGCGCTGCCCGGCAGGCCACCCGTGGCCACGCCCGAGCCGGCCGCCGCCAGGAGGCCGTCGCTGTGCCCGTGGTAGCAGCCGGCGAACTTGACGACGAGGTCGCGGCCCGTGGCGCCGCGCGCCAGGCGGATCGCCGTCATCGTCGCCTCGGTCCCGGTGGACACGAAGCGCACCCGCTCCGCCGCGGGGACGCGCTCGCGCACGAGCTCGGCCAGGATGGTCTCGGACTCCGTGGGCGCGCCGAAGGACAGGCCGCGCGCGGCGGCCTCCTGGACGGCGGCCACCACCTCCGGGTGGGCGTGGCCCAGGAGCGCCGGCCCCCAGGAGCCCACGAGGTCCACGAGGTCGCGGCCCTCGGCGTCGCGCACGCGGGCCCCGCCGGCCGAGGCGATGAAGCGCGGCGCGCCCCCCACCGAGCCGAAGGCTCGCACGGGGGAGTCCACGCCGCCGGGGATGACGGCGCGGGCGGCCTCGAACAGGGCCGTGCTCGTCGGGTCGGCTGCGGTTTGTGCGCTGTTCGCGGTGCTGGCGCTGGTGGCTGGGGTGTCGGGCATGCGGGCCTCCTGGCGTGCGGGTTCCGAGGGCGAGCCTAATTGCTGCACCCGCTGAGGAACGCGGGCGAGCGCGGATCGGGCCCCGCCGCTCGGAGCCCGCTCACTCATGCGGAGGTCGCGGGGTCACCGGGGGCGCTCAACCCGTTGGCCACCCGTGGGCCCGCCGGGTACCGGCCTCACAGCCCCTCGGCGATCTCGCGGGCCCAGTAGGTCAGCACGGTGTCCGCGCCGGCCCTCATGATCCCCAGCACCGACTCGGCGATGACGCGCTCGCGGTCGATCCAGCCGCGCTGCGCCGCCGCCTCCACCATCGCGAACTCGCCGCTCACCTGGTAGGCCGCCACCGGCACCGGGCTCGCAGCCGCCACGTCGGCCAGCACATCGAGGTAGGGGCCCGCGGGCTTGACCATGACGATGTCCGCCCCCTCGGCGATATCGAGCATCGCCTCGCGCAGACCCTCGCGACGGTTCGCCGGGTCCTGCTGGTAGGTGCGCCGGTCGCCCGTCAGCGTGGAGCCCACCGCCTCCCGGAACGGCCCGAAGTACGCCGAGGCGTACTTCGCCGAGTAGGCGAGGATCGCGACGTCGTCGTGCCCGGTGGCGTCCAGCGCGGCCCGGATGGCCGCGACCTGCCCGTCCATCATCCCCGACGGGGAGACCATATGCGCCCCGGCCTCCGCCTGCGCCACGGCCATCGCCTGGTAGCAGGCCAGGGTGGAGTCGTTGTCCACCTCGCCGGCGCGCGGATCGCCCTCGGGGCGCAGCAGGCCGCAGTGCCCGTGGCTGGTGAACTCATCGAGGCAGGTGTCCGCGCACACGACGAGCGCGTCGCCCACCTCCTCGCGCACCGCCGCCACGCCCCGGTTGAGGATGCCCTCGGCCGCCCAGGCGCCGGACCCGGTCTCATCGCGGTGCTCGGGCACCCCGAACAGGTCGATCGCCCCGACGCCCGCGGCCGCGCAGGCCGCCGCCTCGCGCCGCAGGGAGTCGAGGGTGTGCTGGAAGACGCCGGGCATCGCCTCGATGGGGCGCGGCTCATCAATGCCCTCGCGCACGAACAGCGGCTGGATGAGGCGGGCCGGGTCGATCCGCGTCTGCGCCACGAGCGCGCGCATCGCCGCCGTCGCGCGCAGTCGCCGGGGGCGGATGACGGGCCGCTCCGGCGCGGGCACGCCCCTGGTGGTGAGGACGACGGCGGCCGGCGAGGTCGCGGGGTCGCGGGGATCGGGCAGGGCTGGCTGGGTCATGAGCGCTCCTCCAAGGCCGGTGCGTGGCGGGGGCCGGCGGGTCGCGGGCCCGTGATGACTGAGGCGGCGCCGCCGGCGGCACCGATGGCACCGGCAGCGCTGACCGAACTGACAGCGCTGACGACGCCTCGCGGCGTGGGGGACTCGGCGACGACGTCCGGGCCGAGCCCGAGCCGGGCCGCCTCGGCCGCGGTCGAGGGTCCGAGGGCGACGACGGCGGTGCGCCGCCGGGCGCCCCGCTCCGGCGGTGCTCCCAGGAGCTCGTGCAATGCCCGGGCGCCCGAGCCCGCGAGCAGGACGACGGCGTCGAAACCGCTGGCCGCCGCCGGCCCCGCGGCGGAGGCCCAGGCCCGGGCGAGCCCGGGCGGGAGCGAGTCGGCCGCAGCGGTCCGCGTCGAGTAGGCGGGCACGGCCTCCACCAGCCATCCGGCCGTCCGGAGCCCGTCGGCGAGCACGGGATCGGCGATCGCCGAGGTCGGCAGGAGCAGTCGCGCGCCCCCGGCGCCGCCCCCGGGTCCCCCGAGGCCCTCGGGCCCGCGCGCCAGCAGAGGCTCGCGCAGGAGGCCCGCCCCCGCGCCGTCGGCGATGACGTCCGCCCGTCGGCCGGTGGCCTCCTCCAGCGCCCTCGCCGTACCCGGGCCGACCACGGCCAGGCGCGTCGAGACGGGGGCCGAGGCCAGGCTCATCGCGTCAAGTGCGCGCGCGCTCGTGATCACCGCCCAGGCATAGGCGCCGGCGGCCAGGCGCTCCTGCGCCCGCGAGATCACCTCGGGGTCCCCCGGTACGGTCTCGGTCAGCGCCACCGCGACGACTTCGGCCCCCGCCTCCTCCAGGGCCGCCGCGATGCGGTCACCGGCAACGCGCCGTGTCAGGAGCACCCGCGCCCCCGCCAGCGGCCCCGCCGCGCCGGTGGCGCCGAGATGGCGATTCACCGCTGCTCCCCGGCTCGGTGCGGTTTCGTGGCGTGGAGATCGGCGACATCCCCGGCTCCATAGCCCAGCAGGTCGGAGGCGAGGCGATGTCCCAGGGCCTCGGCGTCGCGGGTGTCGGGGATCCGCAGGCGCGAGCGCACCGCCTCCGAGCCGCTGAGGGCGATGACGGCGGCGTCGAGGAGCAGGCCCCTCTCGTCGACCTGGGCGAGCACGCCCACCGGCGCCGCGCAGCCCGCGCCCAGTCCCTCCATGAGGGCCCTCTCAGCGGTCACCTCGGCCCGCGTCGCAGCATGATCGAGGCCGGTCAGCAGGGAGGCCAGGAAGGGGTCGGCGTCGGCGCGCGCCTCCACGGCGAGGGCCCCCTGGGAGGCCGCCGGCAGCATGACGTCCTCGTCGAAGGCCTCGGTCACGCGGTCCGCCAGGCCCAGTCGCAGCAGACCCGCCATCGCCAGGACCACGGCGTCCAGCTCGGGCTGGCGCGCCCCGAGCGGCCCGTCCGGCCGGACCCCGGTCCCGGCCACGCGCGACAGGCGCGTCGGCACGTTCCCCCGGATGTCGACGATCTGAAGATCCGGCCGCCGCAGGAGGAGCTGGGCGGCGCGGCGGGGCGAGCCCGTCCCCACCCGCGCCCCGCGCGGCAGGTCGTCGAGGTCCATGCCGTTGCGGCCGCACAGGGCGTCACGAGGATCCTCCCGCTTGGGCGTGGCCCACACGCGCAGTCCCCGCACGGGCGCCGTCGGCAGGTCCTTGAAGGAGTGGACGGCCAGATCGCACTGACCGTTGAGCACCGCCAGGCGCAGCGCGGCGGCGAAGGCCCCCACCCCGCCGAGCCCCGCCAGGGATGAGGCGTCGACGTCGCCCTGGGTGCGCACCGGCACGAGCTCCACCCCCACCGGCTCCCCTGCGGCCGCCGCGGCGCTTTCCAGGGCGCGGGCGATCATCCCCGACTGGGCTCTGGCCAGCGCGGATCCCCGCGTACCCACGCGGATCGTCCTTGGTGAGGGCGTAGCGGATGTCATGAATCCTCCTCTGTTCCTCCGGGCGCAGTTCCCCGGGCGCCGGTCCGCCCGACCATCCCCGCCGCGCGCTCGCGGGCATGGGTGACGACGGCCGCGATCCCCGTGCCCGCCACCCAGGCGCCCGTGAGGCCCAGGCCCGGGATGCTCGCGACGGCCTCCTCCAGGCGCGCGGTGCGCCGCCGGTAGTCGGGCCTCGCAGGGGGAAGTGTCCCATCCCAGCGGATGAGGCGGTGGTCCAACACGTCATCGAGTTTGATTCGGACGCTGGTCAGGGCCGTGATGTCGGCAAGAGCGCCTGCCAGCGCGGGCTCGGGGCGCGGCTCGCCCGGCCTCCCGTAGGACAGCCGCAGCGCCGCCGCGCCCTCGCCGTGGCGCTCGCGCAGCCCCTCGGCGATCCAGGACCATTTCGCGTCCAGATGGGACAGTGCCTTCGCCGCCACGGGGCAGGGGGCGGCGGATGAGGCCGGTGCCACGAGCAGTCCCGAGCCCACCGGCGCCCCGGCCAGCCCCGGGGCGCGGGCGACGATCGTCAGGCGCGCGATCGGCGCGCCTGAGGGGACGGTGATGTCCAGCGCCCCGGGGTCGATCCCCGGCGCCCCGGCCAGGAGGCGCAGCGCGGCGCGCGCCGAGCAGGCCAGCACGACGCGGCCCGTCCGGACCTGGTGGGCCGTGCCCACGGCGCTGGGCTCGTCCGACGGCGTCGCCCCGGGTCCCGTGGGGGCCAGCGCCACGCGCCAGGAGCCCGCCCGGCCGGCGCCGCCCTCCAGGCGCATCCTCTGCGCGCCCCAACGGGTGAGCACCGTTCCGCCTGCGGACTCGATCGCCGCGCGCAGGGCGGCGGTGAGTCGGTGCATCCCCCCGACGACGCAGACCTCGCCGCTGCGCCGCCCCGCCGGGCGGGCGCGCCGCTCCTCCAGGCGCGCGCGGATCGCCGCCTGGAGGGAGCCGAGGCGGGCGACGTCGTCGCGCAGGCCGGGCACGACGACGTCGGAGTCGAGGACCGCGGGATCGCTCGCGTGGATGCCGGCGACGATGGGGCGCACCAGCCGGTCGAGCACGGCCCGTCCCATCCGGGCGCGCACGAGGGAGGCGAGATCGCGCGGGTCGGCGGGGGATGTGCCGACGCTCCCGTCGAGCCCGCGGTCGCGGGCGGCGCGGCGGGCCCCCGCCTCGCCGAGGATCGCGCGGGCGTCGTCGGCCAGCGGGTCGGCGGGGATGCCGAGGATCGCGTCGCGCGGGAAGGGGTGGAGGCCCCAACTGTCTGACGGGGCCGCGTCGGCGTCGCTCATCGGCGGCAGGAAGAGCCTCGGGCGCCCGCGATGGGCGGTGGACTCCAGGCCGAGGGCGTCGAGCATGGTGGTGACGGCCCCGCCCCGCAGGACCACGCTCTCGGCGCCGAGATCCATCTCGACCCCGCCGATCTCGCCGCCCGCGATGAGGCCCCCGGTGTAGCCGCGGGCCTCCACGAGCAGTGGGCGCAGCCCCGCGCGGGTGAGCTCCCAGGCCGCGGTCAGCCCCGCCACGCCCCCGCCGACGACGAGCGCGTCCACCTCCGCCGGCGGCGGGCAGGGCGGGGCCGTGCGCCCCCTGCGCCCCCCTGCCGCGCTCACGGCGCGTCACTCCCTCCCGGCGCCGAGGGCCCCGGCCAGCCGTCCCAGCCGGCCAGGGCCGCGCCCTCCCAGTCCCCGTCGCCGTGGGCGCGGGCCACGACGCGGGTGAGCACGTTCGGGTCGGTCGTCGGGGGGACGCCGTGGCCGAGGTTGAGCACATGCCCGGGCGCTGCGCGCCCCGCCTCCAGGCAGGCGTCCACGGCGGGCCCGAGCACCGCCCATGGCGCGGCGAGCAGCGCCGGGTCGAGGTTGCCCTGCACCGGGCACGCCCCCTCGCCCCCGAGCTCGCTGATCGCCCAGGCCAGATCCGTGCGGTCGTCCACGCCGACGGCGTCGGCCCCTGCGGCGCGCATGTCCGCCAGGATGCGGGCGGTGCCCGTGCCGAAGTGGATGAGCGGGGCGCGGCCTCCCGTTGCGGGGGAGACGGCCCGGCCCGCGATCTCCAGCGCGCGCGCCGAGTGGGGGGCCACGCGCTCGCGGTAGTCCTCGGGGCTGAGGGCCCCGGCCCAGGAGTCGAAGAGCTGGGCGGCGCTGGCCCCGGCGCGGATCTGCAGGGCGATGAACTCGCCCGTGATCCGCGCGCACCAGTCCAGCAGTGCGTCCCAGGCGGCGGGGTCGGAGTGCATGAGCGTGCGCGCGGCCAGGTGGTCTCGGCTCGGCCGTCCCTCCACGAGGTAGGCGGCCAGGGTGAAGGGGGCCCCGCCGAAGCCGATGAGCGGCGTCCACCCCCAGGTGCCGCGCGAGTGCGCCAGGCCCGCCAGCGCGCGCTGCGGCATTCCGCCCGTCGCGCCGGGGGCGCCCGGGGATCCGAGCTCGGCGACGACGGCGCGCACGGCCTCCTCGATGGCCGCCAGGCCACTGGGGCCGGCAGGGGCCTCCCCCAGGGCGTGGGCGGTGAGTTCGGCGACGTCGGCGGGCGTGCGGATCGGGTGGTCGACGATGGGCCCGATCCCCGGTTCGATGCGCACCCCGACCCCGGCCAGGGCGAGGGGGACCATGATGTCGGAGAAGAGGACCGCGGCGTCGACGCCGTGGCGCCGCACGGGTTGGAGGGTCGCCTCGGCGGCCGTGGCGGGATCGAGGCAGGCCCCGAGCATCCCCGTCATGCCCGCGCCCCGCGCCCCGCGCCCGCGCAGCGCGCGGTACTCGGGCAGAGAGCGCCCGGCCTGGCGCATGAACCACACGGGGGGGCGGCTGGGGCGCGCGCCGCCCAGTGCCGCGAGAAGCGGGGGGAGGGTGTCGGCGCCATCGCGCATAGCGGAATTAAAACAGGTAAATGTTGTGGAAATGGGGGCCTCCGATGGGATGTGACGCGGTGCGCGAATGGTGGGTCGCCCGGGTGAGGGCTGCCTCGCCATGGTCCATGACGCTGGTCGCGCCTCCTTCCGGGAGCGGTGGATTGCTGGCGTGATATCGCGGGAGATAAGAGATGACGCGATGTCGCGAACGGTTCCTGACGTGCCGACATGACGATTTCGGCTCGTTATTGAGCCGATAATCCGGATGCGTTACTGGCGCGCGCGGGACCGGTGCTTCAATTCAAGCACTGTGACGATCCATCTCCTCTCAGCCGACCATCTCTCCCAGGGCCTCGACGTCGTCGCGCGCCTGGGGGTCAATCCTCGGCGCCTCGGCCCCGACATCCTCGCCGCCGTCCCGGGCCTGCGGGGCGTGCTCGTCCTGGCCACCTGCAACCGCCTCGCGGTCCTCCTCGATACGCCGGTCGATGATCCGGATGGGGGATCGGGCGCCTCGGCCCGGCCCGGGGACTCGCCGTCGCCCACCGCAAGCGCCGCAAGCGCTGTGAGCGCCCTGCTGGAGCGGCGCGCGGGCATGCCCGAGGGGACCGCCGTGCTCACCGCGGTCCAGGGCTCCGAGGCCTATCGCGAGCTCATCGCCACGGCGGCGGGCCTGCGCTCGATGGTCGTCGGCGAGCGCGAGATCGCCGGGCAGCTGCGCCGCGCCCTCGCCCGCGCGACGACGGAGGGGACCGCCTCCGCCGAGCTGTGCCGGCTCGTCGAGCGGGCCTCGGCCGCCTCCCGCCGTGTCGCCCGGGAGACGGCGCTGGCCGGAGCGGGCCGCAGCCTCGTCGCCGTCGGTCTCGGCCTGGCCGCCCAGCACATGCCGGTACTGGAGGGGGCGCGCGTCGTCGTCGTCGGGACCGGGGCCTACGCGGGCGCCACCGTCGCCGCGCTGCGCGACAGGGGCGTGCGCGACATCGCCGTCCACTCCCACTCCGACCGCACCTCCCGCTCCGGCTTCAGCGCCGCCGGGACCGACCGCGCCACCGCCTTCGCGCGCAAGCGCGGCCTGTCCGTCGTCGGCCCCCACGAGCTCCCCGACCGCCTCGCGGACGCCGACCTCGTCATCACCTGCCGCGGCCTGGGCAGCCCCGTCATCACCCGTGAGCTCGTCGACGACGCCCTGTTCCGTCGAGCGGCCCGTGAGCGGTCCTCGCGGGAGGCCGTCCACCCCCTCGTCATCCTCGATCTCGCGCTCAGCCGCGACGTCGACCCCGGCGTCGCCGCCACCCCCGGCGCGCTCCTCATCGATCTGCCCCGCATCCGTCAGGCCGTGCCCGCCGCCCAGACCGCCCAGGTGGAGGCGGCCGAAGCGATCGTCGCCGAGGAGGCGGCCGCCCTCGAGCGCCTCATGGGCGGTCGCCGCATGGACCCCGTCATCCGCGCGCTGCGCAGCGGCGCCGAGGACGTGGTGGCCCGCGAGGCGGCCCGCCTGCGCCCCGTCGATGGCAGGGTGGACCTCGATGACGCCGTCCGCGCCCTGGAGCGCCTGGCCGCCGCCCTCATGCACGCTCCCAGCGAGGCGGCCCGGGCCGCCGGCGAGTCCGGTCGCGCGCAGGACTACCTCACCGCCCTCCCCATGGTCCTGGGCCCCATCGACTCCCTGGGCGCGCCAGCGCCCCGTGCGGGAGGCGCGCGATGATCGACCCCCTGTCCCCCTACGACGCCGTCCTCCTCCTGTCCTACGGCGGCCCCGAGGGGCCCGACGACGTCCTGCCCTTCATGCGCAACGCCACCGCCGGCCGGGGCGTGCCCGACTCGCGCCTCGCCGAGGTCTCCGTCCACTACCAGCGCTTCGAGGGCGTCTCGCCGATCAACGCCCGCAATGCCGAGCTCCTGGAAGCCCTGCGCGCCGAGCTCGCCGCGCGGGGCTCGCGACTGCCGGTGGCCATCGGCAACCGCAACTGGCACCCCTTCGTCTCCGAGGCCCTGCGCGGGCTCGCCGACGCCGGGGCCCGACGCGTCCTCGCCCTGACAACCGCCGCCTACGGCTCCTACTCCGGGTGCCGCCAGTACCGCGAGGACCTCGCGGGCGCTCTCGCCCTCCTCGCCGCCGGCTCCGACGGCGCCACCGGCCAGGGCCCCGAGGCGGACGCCGCCGCGCGCGTGGGGGGCGCCGGGGGCGGGCCGATTGAGCTGGCGGTCGACAAGACCCGGCCCTTCTACAACACCCCGGGCATGCTCCAGGCCAACGCCGACGCCATCGTCGCAGCCTATGACGAGCTCGCCGCCCAGGGGGTCCCCGCTGACGCCGTCCACCTCATCCTCGTCACCCACTCGATCCCGGTGTCCATGGAGCGCGGCTCAGCGCCCGGCGCCCCGCTCTCGGCGCCCAGTTCGCCCTCCGTCCGCGAGCCGGGCGTCGCGGCGGACCTGTCCACGGAGATCAGCTATGTCGAGCAGCACCTGGGGCTGGCGCGCGTCCTGCTGCCCATCGTCGCCCAGCGCCTGGGCCTGGAGTCGCCGCCCGAGCTCGACCTGGCGTACTGCTCGCGCTCCGGCCCGCCGCAGGCCCGCTGGCTCGAGCCCGACATCAATGACCGCATCACGGCCCTGGCCGCGGCGCCCGAGCCCCCCGGCGGGGTCGTCGTGGCCCCCATCGGCTTCATCGCCGACCACATGGAGGTCGTCTTCGACCTGGACACCGAGGCCCGCGAGACCGCTGAGGCGCTGGCCCTGCCCTATGCGCGGGCCGCCACCGCGGGCACGCACCCGGCCCTGGTCGCCTCGCTGGCCGACCTGCTGACCGAGAGGGCCGCCGTCGCCCGGGGCGAGAGCGTCGTCCCGACCAGCACGACGGGCGCCGGTCCTTTCCACACCGTCTGCCCCGACTCCTGCTGCCGCCCCGGCGATCACGCCCACGACCATCACCACCATCGCAGCACCCGCCACTCCGAGGAGGACTCATGACCAGCACGCCTGATAACACCGCCCCCGCCATCCACCGCTTCGAGGACGAGGAGCGCCGTCCCCACCGCGACCCGCGCGACGCCGTCGACGTGGACTTCGACGCCATCAACGACCGCAATCACTACGCCCTGTGGGCCGTCCTGCGCCTCGCCTCGCCCCTGCCCGCCGGCGATGGCGCGCGCGCCCGGATCGTGGCCGAGTCGGCGGGATTCGTCGAGGCCACGGGCGTGACCACCCGGGGCTGGTACGACGTCGCCGGATTCCGCTCCGACGCCGACCTGCTCATCTGGTGGCTCGACGACGACCCCGAGCGCCTCCAGGACGCCTACCACCGGCTGCGCGCCTCGGCCCTCGGCCGCCACCTGGAGCCGGTCTGGTCCTGCATGGGCCTGCACACCCCCGCCGAGTTCAACCGCCGTCACGTCCCCGCCTGCTTCGCGGGCACGGCCCCGCGCGACTGGTGCATGGTCTACCCCTTCGTGCGGTCCTACGACTGGTACCTCCTCCCCGACGAGGAGCGCAGCCGCATCATGGCCGCCCACGGGCGCAACGGCTTCTCCAAGTACCCCGACGTCAAGGGCTCGACGCTCGCCGCCTTCGGCATGAGCGACTACGAGTGGATCCTCGGCTTCGAGGCCGACACCCTCGACCGCCTCGAGGGGGTCATCCACCACCAGCGCTACACGGAGGCCCGCCTCCACGTGCGCGTCGACACGCCCTTCTACACGGGCCGCCGCCTCGACCCGCAGGCCTGGGCCGACCTCCAGCCCCGGGACTGAGCGCGAGCCCCGGAATATACACCCGGGGGTATCTGTTGTCCCGATCAGCCGCCGTCGATCCGAAAGGCAAACCCATGGCTCTGACCACCATCACCGGCAAGGAGTTCAACTCGACCGTGCGAGGCGAGGGCATCACCATCGTCGACTTCTGGGCCTCCTGGTGCGGCCCCTGCATGCGCTTCGCCCCCGTCTTCGAGAAGGCCGCCGAGGCCAACCCGGACATCGCCTTCGCCAAGGTCAACACCGAGGAGGAGCCCGAGCTCGCCGGCGCCCTGGGCATCTCCTCCATCCCGACCCTCATGGCCTTCCGCGACGACGTCCTCGTCTACCGCGAGGCCGGCGCGCTGCCCGCCAAGGCGCTCGACGCCCTCATCACGCAGATCCGCGATCTCGACATGGACGCCCTCAAGGCCGAGATCGCCAAGGAGCAGGCGAAGGGGCGGGCCGGGGAGGACGCCGCCGACGGCGGGCGGGCCTGACCCCAGCCCCATACGAACTTCTTTTTAGAACCGATCGAGAGTAAGGTAACGCCCATGAGCACGAAGACCGTCACCTCCGCCCCCGTCCGCATGTCCTTCACCGCCTCCGAGACCCTGAGTGGTCACCTCCAGTCCTCCCTGGTGGACATCACCGCCCTCAGCCTGGTGGCCAAGCAGATCCACTGGAACGTCGTCGGCCCCAACTTCCGCGACCTCCACCTCAACATCGACGAGGTGGTCGACATCGCCCGTTCGGGCTCCGACGCGCTGGCCGAGCGCATGCGCGCCATCAACGTCGTGCCCGACGGCCGCCCCGGGACGATCGCCGCCAGGACGACCGTCCCCGAGGCCCCCGTCTCCCAGGTCATCACCAACGAGGCCGTGGACTACATCGTCTCGGCCATCGATGCCGTCGTGAAGACCCTGCGCGCCGTCCACGACGAGGTCGACGCCGAGGACGCCATCTCCAGCGGCATCCTGGAGGACTACACCCAGCAGCTCGAGCAGCAGGGCTGGTTCCTCTCCGCCCAGAACTACACCGCCTGATCTGCCACTGCGCGGCCGCGGGGCCGGATGGGACTGACCCATCCGGCCCCGCGCCGTACCCTGGCGCCATGCCGACGCCGCCTGTGCCCTCCACGCCCTTCACGCCCCCCGCGCCGCCCGCATCGCCCGGCCCCGGGTCGATCCGGCCGCGCACCGCCGCCGAGGGGCGCATCGCGATCCTCACCCAGTACTTCGCCACCGACGCCGTCAGCCATGGCGACGTCGCCTCCTTCCCGCCGCCCGCGGCCCTCGACGAGCTCCCCTTCGCCGAGCGCCGGCGCCTGCTCGACGGACTGCTCACCATCCGCCCGCCCCGCCCCATCGACGACGAGGACATGCGCGACGAGCTCGACGACATGCTCGCCGTCGAGTCCCGTGAGCGCGCCGCCGCGGCCGGCGATCCCGACGCCCTCGCGCTTCCCGTCCTGGCCGTCACCCACGGCGTGGCGGGGGCGCTGGGCGAGCATGCGGCCCTGTGGGAGGGGGATCTCACCACCCTGCGCGCCGGCGCCATCGTCAACGCCGCCAACGAGCAGATGCTCGGCTGCCGCGCGCCCGGCCACGCCTGCATCGACAACATCATCCATGCTGTTGCCGGGCCGGGCCTGCGCGCCGAGTGCGCCGAGTACATGGCGGGGCGCGCCGAGAGGGGGGAGGGGCTCGAGCCCGTGGGGCGCGCGGTCCTCACCGGCGGCTACCACCTGCCAGCCGAGCACGTCATCCACACGGTGGGGCCCGTCATCGACGGCGGGGTGGTGGAGCCGCGCCATCGCACCCGCCTCGCGAGCTGCTACCGGGCGATCCTCGACACCGCGCAGGAGGCGGGGCTGGACTCGGTGGGCCTGTGCTCGGTGTCCACCGGCGCCTTCGGATACCCCAAGGAGGAGGCGGCCCCGCTCGTCCTCGAGACGATCAGGGCCTGGCTCGCGGCGCACCCGGAGTCGGAGCTGCGGATCGTCATCTGCGCCTTCTCCGCGAAGGACCGCGCTGTCTACGAGGCCGCGCTCGCGGCATAGGAGGAGTGGGAGGGGTCCGACCCCGCGGATACCGTCTGACCCCGCAGGAACCGCCTCGGCCCGCGGATACCGCCTGACCCCGCAGGAACCGTCTGACCCCGCAGGAACCGCCTGACCCCGCAGGAACCGCCTCGGCCCGGCCTTGCGCCCTCAAACTGCGAGGATGAGGGCGCAAGGCCGGGCCGAGGCGGTATTTGCGGGCCGAGACGGTAAAGCGGGGGTAAGACGGTAAGGCCGGGGTGAGGGCGCGAATCGGGCCCCGGTGGGGCCGCTCGCTCGGCCGCGCTCAGTCGGCGGCGGGCATGAGGATCCAGGCGATGGCGTAGGCCAGCCACATGGGGCCGGGCAGGACGGCCAGGGCGAGCGTGGCCAGTCGCACGAGGGCGGGGTTCACGCCCATCTCCTCTGCGATCCCGCCGCAGACACCGGCCAGGAGCCGGTTGCGCGAGCGGTGGGGCAGTGAGGATCGCCAGGACTCGGTGCGCGCCGAGAAGGAGCCCGGCGCGTAAGTGGCGCCGCCGAAGCCAGTGGAGTGGGTCCCGGAGTACTGGTCGCCGGGGCCGTAGGACGCGGAATAGGTTCCGGGGCCAGGCCCATACGCAGCTCCGGCGCCGGAGGCGGAGGAGGGGGCGGAAGTCGTGGATGCGGGGGAGAAGTCGTTCGTGCTCATGGCTCAAGCCTGCCCCGCCGCCGCGTCCCGAGGTATCGGGGGTCACCCTGATCCGCCCCTGATCGAGCGGGGCCGGGCCGGGCGCATCCTCCTTCTCGTGGGTACGGGCGGGGTCCCCCGGCCGACCGGGGTCGGGCGGATAGCGCCGGAGGGACCTCTTGAAGAGGGCTGAACGAGCGTATAATATATTGGTCATGCGTTCAACATTGGATCGCACGACCCCCTCCCACCAGGAGGACCTCACCGCGGTGGCCCGGATTCGCGCCGCCGCCATGGCTCGCTTCGCCGCCGATGGCTTCAGCGTGGGCCTGCGCGCCATCGCGGCGGACGCCGGAGTCACTGCCGGGCTCATCACCCACCACTTCGGCTCCAAGGAGGGCCTGCGCCGGGCCTGCGACGCAGAGGTCCTGCGCCAGATGGACGAGGCCAAGCGGGATTCCGTCATCATGGGCGGCCCCGCCGACCTCCTCAGTCAGCTCACCCAGGTCGAGGAGTACCTGCCCGCCTGCGCCTACGCCCTGCGGTCTCTGTCCGACGGCGGTGAGTTGGCGCGCGCCCTCATGGACTCCTTCGTCGCCGAGACCGCCTCCCTCCTGTCCGACGGCGTCGCCTCCGGCGCCATCGCGCCGAGCCCGGATGACACCGCCCGCGCCCGCTACCTCGTCTACGCCGAGGCCGGGGCCCTCCTGCTCTACCTGCGTTACGAGGCGGCCGACCCGACGGACATCCAGGGCTCCATCCGTGACTACTACACGCGCTACACCCCCGTCTCCGTCGCCATCTACAGCCGGCCGCTCTTCACCGACCCAAGCATGTTCGCCGCCTATCTCGACTCCGCCAACCGTCCCAGCTCATCACCCCAGGAGGACGCATGAGCCCCTCATCCGCCACCGACCGCACCGCAGTGCCCGTCATCGAGACCATCGGACTGACCAAGACCTTCGGGCGCGGCCCGCGCGCCACCCGCGCCCTCGATGGGCTCGACCTGAGCGTCGCGCCCGGCCAGATCCTGGGCTTCCTCGGCCCCAACGGAGCCGGCAAGTCCACCACGCTGCGCGTCCTGCTCGGAATGCTCCGCGCCGATGGCGGCACCGCCCGCCTCTTCGGCGCCGACCCGTGGGGCGCCGTCGCCGAGCACGAGCGCCTGGCCTACGTGCCCGGCGACGTCGCCCTCTGGCCGGGCCTCACCGGCGGGCAGACCCTCGACGCGCTGGCCTCCCTGCGCTCCCGCAGGCCCGGCGGGAAGCGCCGCGCCGAGCTCATCGAGCGCTTCGACCTCGATCCGGGCAAGAAGGTCCGCGCCTACTCCAAGGGCAACCGCCAGAAGGTCGCCCTCATCGCCGCCCTGGAGGCCGACGTCGACCTTCTCATCCTCGATGAGCCCACCTCCGGCCTCGACCCCCTCATGGAGGAGGTCTTCCGCCAGTGCGTCGCCGAGGCTGCCGAGCGGGGCAGCGCCGTCCTGCTCTCCAGCCACATCCTGTCCGAGGTGGAGAGCCTGGCCGACTCCGTGACCATCATCCGCGCGGGCCGCGCCGTCGAGTCCGGGAGCCTGGAGCGCATCCGAGCCCTCGCCCGCTCACGCATCAGCGCCGTCGTCGAGCGAGAACCCGATCTGAGCGGGGAGCCCGGGGTGCACGACCTCTCGACCTCCAGGGCCGACGACGCCTGGCAGGTCGGCATGGCCGTCGACGCCGAGCGAGTGGGCGCTGTCATGGAGCGCCTGGCCGCGCTCGGACTGCGGTCGATCACCGCCGCCCCACCGAGCCTGGAGGAGATCTTCCTCCACCACTACTCGGCCGACGACGCCAGCCCCTCCGCCGACGGCGAGGAGGGCTGAGCGATGGAACGAGTGATCCCGCCGCTCACCCGCCTCACCCTGCGTCGCGACCGCCGCCCCGCGATCGGCTGGACCCTCGGCGTCGCGCTGCTCACCGTCTACTCGGCCATCGCGCTGACCGGGATCTATGACACGCCCGAGGAGCGCCGGGCTTTCGTCACGGCCTTCTCAAGCCCGATGGCCGCCATGTTCACGGGCCCCGGCTACGGCCTCGACGCCGCCGATCCCTCCCTCGGCGCCATTCTCGCCACCGAGGTGCTCGGCTACCTCGCCCTCGTCGCCGTCCTCGCCGGGCTTCTCATGTCCATCGCCCGCACTCGGGGCGATGAGGAGACCGGCCCCGGCGAGCTCCTGCGCGCCGCGCCCGTGGGCCGCTCCCAGGCGGCGCGCGCGGCCCTGGTCTCGGTCGCGGTGACCGGCGTCCTCATGGCGGTGGTCTTCTGCGCGATCACGATCGCCGTGGGCCTGGCGCCCCGCGACGCGCTCGGCGCCGGGCTCGGCCTGGCCGCGAGCACCGCCGCGGGCGCCGGCGGCGGGCTGGTGCTGGGCGCGCTCGCGGGTTCAGCGAGGGCTGCCCGCGGGTCGGGGGTCCTCCTCGTCGTCGTCTGGTACCAGCTGCGCGGGCTCGGGGATTCCAGTGCGGGGGCCGATTGGTTGTCCTGGACGACGCCGATCGGCCTCGTCCAGCAGGCGCGTCCCTGGGCGGGGCTGCGCTGGGCGCCGCTCCTCCTGCTCGTCGCCGGCGCCGTCGCGCTGTGCGCCGCGGGCTGCGCCCTCCACGCGCGCCGCGAGCTGGGGGAGGGGCTCGTGAGGCTGCCCGCCTCCCGGGGAGCGCGGCGGCCGGGGCCTCGTGGCGCCGTCGGCCTGGCGCTGCGCACGTCCGCGGCGACGCGCGGCTGGTGGCTCGTGGGCGGGCTGGTCTTCGCCGTCGTCTACGGGGTGTTCGCCTCGCAGGTCGAGTCGAGCCTGGCCGCTATGTTCGAGGACAATCCGGCGCTTCGGGCCTTCGTCGGCGGGGAGCTGACGGTTCAGACTTATCTGGCGCTCATCGTCACCTACGGCGGGCTCGTCGTGGCGGCCTGCGCGGTCGCCCTGGCGAGTGCCGCAGCGGGGGAGGAGGGCTCAGGGCGCGCGGCCGTCATCCTCGCCCAGCCGGTCGCCCGGGGGCGCTGGCTCATGGGCCGCGCGACGGTCGTGGCGGCGGGGGTGGGCGCCTTGGCGGTGGCGATCGCTGTCGGATTGGTGGCCTCCGCGGTGATCCCCCTCATCGTCCGGGGGAGTGAGGCGGCGGACCGGCCGTGGGCGCTTGCGACGGGCATTGTGGCGGGATGCGGGTCCACGATCCCCGCGGCGCTGCTGCTCGGCGCGCTCGCACTGGCGGCGCAGGCCCTCGCTCCCCGGGCGGGCCGGATGGTGGGCTGGGGAGTGCTTCTCCTCGCCACGTGCGTGACCGTGCTGGGGCAGGCCCTCAGGGCCCCGCAGTGGCTGCTCGATCTCTCGCCTTTCACGCACCTGCCGTCGCTCCCGACGGCGAGCGCGGGGCGCGCGGGCGGGGCCGGGGAGGCGTGGGGTGTTGTGCTCGGGCCGTCGCAGTCCTGGATCGGCCCGGGCGTCTGCCTCGTGGCGGCCTGCGTGTTCCTCGTCGTGGCGGCCGCCGCCCTGCGCCGCCGCGACCTCGTGGGGTGAGCGGTGCCGGATTGTCCGGGGCGGGCTCGCCGGCCCTCTCCTCGGCGACTGGTGGGGTCGGCCCGTCATCGGGGCCGGCCCCACCGGCTCCGTGTGGGCGGGCCCGCGCTACGCGCCGCACCATCCCGACCGCAACTCGGAAGAGCCGCTTAAGGGGTCACGGCGCTGACGGTGCCTGCCCGGCGGTCGCATCTCCCGCCTGGTCGGCCGGCGGCTCGGCTTGCTGGGCCTGATCGGCCTGCTGGGTTTCCTTGGCCGCTTTCTTGGCGGCTCGGCGGGCGCGGTCGCGCTCCCGGCGGCGGGCCAGGGCGGCCAGGTGCTTCTCCTGGCGGGCGATCCCATCGGCCAACCACTCGGGGATCCACTCCGCCGAACGAGGATACAGGTCCACCTCCACCGCACAGTCCGCCGGGATGTACTCGAAGGGCGGGTCGAAATGCGGCTCGCGCATCCAATCGAACTCCGAGTGCAGCACCCAGTCTGAGGCATCCATCCACAACCGACCCCACGTCCACCGCCCCCGATCCGGCAGAACACGGGTCTTATGCATACTCAGGACCGCGAAGCACAGGTCGCTGGGGGCGATCTCCTCGCGACCATCGCCGTCCTCGCCCGCCCGCCAGCACCTCGCCCGGGTATCACACATCAACGCTAGGGCGTTGACCTCCAGCACCACCCGCTCGAACGACTCCGCCCGCATCCACCCGGCCAGCTCCTCAGCCACCGCCTTCTCAACATCATCACTCATCCAGCACTCCCCATCCACTAGACACAACGGCAACAACCTTTAATTCCTCAAAGGCGGCGCGAACTTCCCGAAGTCGGCCTGCGGCCCCTGGGACGGTTACGCGCATTGGCGACTCCCTCACAGCGACAGGTGGGGCCGGCCCGCCATCGGGTCCGGCCCCACCAACCACACGTACGGAGCACCGTACTCCACGGGGCTCACCGCGACGGTGTCGAGCCGTCGTCCTCTACCTGCTCGGCCAGCGGCTCGGCTTGCTGGGCTTCTTTGGCTGCTTTCTCGGCTCTCTTGGCGGCCCGGCGGGCGCGGTCGCGCTCCCTGCGGCGGGCCAGGTCGGCCTGGTGCTTGTCCCACTGGGCCGCCCCGGCGGCCATCCACTCCGGGATGAACTCCGGATCACGCGGATAGAGCTCCAACTCCACATGACAAGCATGCGGCCCCGGACGCTCAGGACCACCACCGTCATCGAAGACCGGCTCACTCATCCAGTCCAACTCACTGCGCAGCACCCACTCACCGGCCACCATCCAGAAATGACCGCACGTCCACGCCCCACGACCAGGCAACGCCTGGGCGGCACGAAGGTCCGTTAATTTGAAAATAATATCTGAAGGCGGATGAACCGATTTCTTCTCACCGTCCACCACCAGCCAATTTATAATACTGCCCCCACGTCCGATCCTGGCTGTTTCATGATCGAAGCGCTCGAATCCAGGAATCGTCTGAACCCATTCTCGAATAGAAGATTCGAGGTCGCCAGTTCCTTGCCCGGCAATAGATGATCCCATTTCAGTCACCTTTCCTATCTTGAGCCAGTGTCATCGATGGCCCGATTTTCGTATGGCTTCCCCCTGCCTAGACCCTGTCTATCGGTCCAGAAGACATCGAATTTTTCTGGTACTCGTGAGGCTGGGTCGAGGCCTTTGAGGGTGCCGGTGGGCGAGGCGATGTCGGGGTCGGCGTACCTGACCTCGATGCGTATGTCTCTGTAGTTGCCGGGATCATCACGGACCTTCTGCTCGAAGGCGTAGAACGTGTCGACATCCTTGACCGGCAGGTTGACGTCCCTGTGCATCGGCACCACATTGATCGCCTCGGGCGGACCCCCGAAGTCATAACCGGCCAGGTGCCCGCCATGGAAGTCCTCCCCACCCAGGTTCCCGATCTGCGACTGCATGCTCTCCGAGCGCCTGCGCCACTGCGCCACCTCGAACCCATCAGCCTCCACCAGCACGGTGCGCCCCGCCCCATCGGTCGTGTAATGGAACGTCCCGTCCACCGTGTACGTCACATTCGGCAACGGATCATTCAAGTCCGCGTTCATCGGATTGGCCCGCTCGCCCCACACATGGTACCGCTCCACAGCCGACGATACCTCCGCATGCCTGATCTGCCCGGAGGCGTCCGTGTAGTAGTCGCCCCGGCCCTCCACGTGGTAGACCGCGTTGGGCTCCAACTCCACACCACGCCCGAACGGCGTCCGGGCCCCGGGCATTAGCGCATCGCCGTCCGAAACGCTCTTCTCCACGCGCTCAACGCCCTCGGGCAGCTCGGGCCGATGAGCCTGGTTGAACCCATCAGCATCACCGGCAGCCCGCCGCTGCTCCAGATGCTGCTTGATCGCCTCCGGACTGCCCGGCTCGGGACCCCCATCACCACCATGAGCACCATCATGATGCGAGCCCTCGGCGTCGCCCTTGTGGCCGGCGTCCGCATCAGCACCATCATGATGCGAACCGTCCGCCCCATCATGGGCGTCAGCGCCGTCGTGATGCGAGGAGCCCTCGGCGTCACCCTTGTGACCGGCGTCCGCATCAGCACCATCATGATGCGAACCGTCCGCCCCATCATGGGCGTCAGCGCCGTCGTGATGCGAACCCTCGACATCACCCTTATGACCAGCGTCAGCACCGTCGTGATGCGAGCCGTCCGCCCCATCATGGGCACTTCCCGCCTCGCCCTTGTGGCCGGCATCAGCATCAGCCCCACGATGACCAGCGTCAGCACCATCGTGATGCGAGGAGCCGTCGGCGTCGCCCTTGTGGCCGGCGTCCGCATCGGCTCCACGATGACCGGCGTCGGCCTGCCCATCATGATGGGAGTCGCTCCCATCACCCTTGTGGGACCCGTCGTGATGCGAGCCATCAGCCCCATCATGGGCACTTCCCGCCTCACCGTTGTGGCCGGCGTCGGCCTGCCCATCATGATGGGCGCCGCCGTCACGCTCATGGGCACCAGCGGCCCCATCACGGCCAGCGCCCTCCGCCTCAGCGTCGGTGTCACCCTTGCGACCGGCATCAGCATCAGCCCCACGATGACCAGCATCGGCCTGCCCATCGTGATGCGGGCCAGCGGCCCCATCGTGGGCACTTCCCGCCTCGCCCTTGCGACCGGCATCAGCGGCATCCGAACCGGCACCGTCCTGACCACGAACACCAGCGCCATCCGCAGAACCGGAACCACCATCACCGGCGCCCCCACCGGGCGAGCCCTCAGCGGCATGCGGACCCTGCACCGAGGGCGCGTCAGCCGCGCCCGCCGAAGACCCCAGACCCGTCCCCGGCTCCGGAATATCGACGTTCTCACCCTTCGGCGCGCCTGCGCCCACCTCGGGCACATCCATGCTGGGCGCATCAACCATCCCACCATCAGGGACATCCACATCCACACGCGGCACATCGATCCCGGACGCCGTATCCGCACCGGTCCACCTGCCGATCACATCATTGAGATCGAAATCCAGGTTCAGCGCCGTCTTGACCTTCCCGGCAACATAGCCGGTTGGGACCTCGATCAGCTTCCCGACCCCAGCACCCACAGGATCCAAGAACGTCAGAACACGATCAACCGTGACCGCGACCGCCCCGGCACGAGCCAACCTCGAACCCGACGCCCCGAGCTTCCCAGCCTTACTCGCCCCAGCAGCAGCACCAACAAACAAAGTCCCAATCATGCACCACGCCATTCCACAGGAATGGCGTGGTGCACCATACGCGCCGTCGCGACCTCGTGGGGCAAATCGCAGGAGGAGCATCCCCGGCTCTCAGTGGCACGGAGTCCCGAGAGGCGGGTAACGTTGGCCCGTCCCTGACACGACTCTTGCGGAGGAGAAGGCATCATCGGAGCGAGCATGACGGGCTGTCCGGGCCTCGGCACAGCGACTCGGCCCTGCCCGCCGCGGGCCGGCGCGCTCTGGCGCTGGGCATGGAGGACGTTCTCACGCCATCCGCTGATGGCGGCGATCCCACTGATCGGCGGGGTGGCGGTGGTCAGCGCTCAGTGGCTCGCCAACGCCGCCCTGGCCGGTGGCACCGCCGATCTCGTCAGCATCTTCTCCACATTCGTCATCATCGCCCTGACGATTACAGTGTGCGACTGGGCGGCGCTGCGGGCCGCCCTCCCCGGGGACCCGAGGTGGACGAAGCGCATCCTTCCTCTCCAGCCTGTGCGGACCGCGCTGCTCACGATTCTTCTCGTCCCCGGGTATATCGTCGTCTTCGTTGTCGGCTTCGTCGTACTACTGTTCATCGCCCTGTTCTTCTTCCAGGCGGCGCCCGTGGCGTGCATGGAGGGGCGGGGCGGGGTGCGGTCCTCGCTGGGGGTCTCCTTCCGCACCATGCAGGACGCGGGAGGCGTGGCCGCCCTATGCGTCGTCCTGTGGTGCCTCGCCTGGGTCCTCGGCGTCACGATCATCGGCCCGCTCCTGCTCATGCCGGCGGCCAGCCTCATGACCACCGACCTCTACCTCTCGCTGACCGGCCGTCCTATCGCCTAGCCCTGGGCAGGCCCGGGTCGGGCTCCCAGCGCCCATCGGCTCCGCGATGCCACGGCCAATCCTTGGGCGGGGGCATCTGGCGGCCGTTGAGGGAGACGATTCCTCCACTCATGATGGCGGCATCCTGGACGACCGCCAAGTAAGGGTCGAAGAGCTCTCCGGTGCCCACTGTGCACACGGTGAGGATGACTGGCCGCCACTCCGGCGGTAGATCGACGTCGTGCAGCCGCAGGACCTCGCGCGGGTCGAAGACGATGAAGGGGTGCGGCACGTGGAGAGCCGGCGTGAGCGCGTCGGCGTCGTCGAAGAGCATGACGGCGCTGCCGTCCTTCTCTCGGCGGATCGTCGCGTGCTCGAGCCGCGCCATGGCGACGCCGAGGATGAGGGTGACGTCTGGGACGTCCGGGGTGATGATCGTGGCGATCCTGGGCACGTTCGGCTCCTGCTCGGTGAGTCGGTTCGGGGGGCGACGCGGTTACGCGCCTGCCGCGGGGTTGGTTCTCCGGGATGCGGGGCCGCCGGGTGGGGCGTCATCGGCCTGGCCGGAGTGCCCGAGCACGCGGGCGACCGTCGTAGTTCCCTCCTGATCAAGCGTCTCGATGAGGCGGATGAGCGGCGCCCAATCGCCTGGCGCCGCAGTGGTGAGAGGCACGACGAGGTTGAGACGCCTACCCACTCCCTCCACGGAGCCGCCGTGCTGCTCGGCGACGACGGACGGGGTGACGCCGAGTTGTTTGAGCCCCGCCCGGCCGATGAGGACGGCGACCGGGGAGGCGGGAACGCGTGCGGAGGTCGGCAGAGAGGCGTCCGGGAACCCCTTGGTGCGGGTGACGAGGACGAATTGGGGCCGGGTCTCCTGGGAGAGGGTACGCAGCAGGGCGAGGGCCCGGGGCTCATGCTCGGAGGAGTCCCTGCCCGGGACGGCGACGGCGAGCTCCACGTACTCCTCGATGCCCAGGCGGGTCCGGTTGATGCTCATCGTCCCAGTGGCGGTGAATCCCTCGCCGTGGAGGGCGATGGTGAGATCGATGGCAGGCATCTTCCTGCGGGCGAGCGCGGTGATCTCGGCGCGATCCCAGGAGGCGCCGGCGGGCTCGTAGCGGCCCCAGGAGATGCCGACCTCACCAGCCGGGGCGAAGGCTTCGGCGATGAGCTCCACACTCCGGCCCACAATCGCGGAGGCCTTCGCCGGGTGATAAAGCGATGCTGAGACGTAGATCACGTCAATGAGATTCTGGCGAATGAGGTGCCGAGGGGAGAGGGACGAGATGCTCGTGGAGCCTCGGGTGAGGAAGTCCGCGACGCGGGGCGCCCAGAGGCCGCCCCGCATGAGCCGATAGCCTCTATCATCCCTGATGAGTGGCAGGGCACCAGCCATCTCAGTGAGGCGGTCGAAGGCGGGAGTGACGCGCGCCGAGTCGCCCAGGATGAGCACGGGCACCCTGCCGCTGGTCTGTCGGACCGCGCTGAGGAAATCGCTCAGGCCCTCGTCGAAGCCGACGATCGCGCTGTCGAGGAACGTGACGGCACCGGTGTCCCCGCTCTGGGCGTCGTAGTAGTGGTGGGCGGTGCGGACAGCCATGGATGCTCCTTCGCTCCTCGCTCAATGGGTGCGTGGCACGAGTCGTGATGCGGGCGCGCCGGAGGCCCGCGCTTCAGGAATCACGCGTGCGCTCGCCATGCTAGCGATGATGACTCGCTGGTGGCGCCGCCAGTCCGCCGGGCGAGTCCGGTTGACGTGACCTCCCCGTGACACGCAATGATAGGGCCCATGCGTGCGCGGGTGCGCCCCTCCCTGATCAAACGGGGCGGCGGTGCCGGCGCGAGCACTATGGTCGGCAAGGCCTACGAGGGCCGTGGAGCCGTGCGGATACTGAGAGGACGGCGAGATATGCGGGATAGCGCCCACTGTTGGATGGGGGAGCGTGCCGCCGGTGCGCGACGAGCGAGAGGATGCCTGAGATGAGCTCATGGGACATCAATCCAGCATCGGTCTCCTCGATCATCGAGTCGGTGAAGACGACTGCCGAGGGGGACCTCACCACCGCCCTGACAGATGTCGGCACCCAAGCGGAGGCCGCAGTCACACCCTGCACCCAGCCCTCCCCTCTGTCCGACAGCGGCAACGCGCCCCTGGTGGCCTCGGCGATCGGAACGTTCTTCGAGAACCGCAAGAGCCAGTTCGAGGGCCTGGGCACACGGGTATCCGCAGCGCTCAACGGAACGGTGAGCGCTGTCACCGCTTATGTGAACCAGGATGAATCGGGCGCCCTGGAGTACCAGCGCTCGGCGGCGGGCACCGCCTGAGCTCCTGCCCGGAGCCCTGAGCCGCCTCAGCGGCACAACCCACTCTTATGTCCGACCCCGACCGAGCGCTCTGCTCCGGCGGAACCCTGAACTCTGCGAGTAGAACCCCATGGCACAGACCCCTTTCGACGAGACCAAGATCCCCTGCCTGTCCTTCGATATCGCATCAGTGGAGACCGCCGCGTCCACGATGAAGACGAAGGCAGGCAACCTGCGCACCGCGGGACAGACGATCCAGACCACGTGGTCCGGGATCTCCGGCTGCTACTCCGCCCCGGAGCAGGAGACCCTGTACGCCGCAATGGATCCGGTGAAGAACAACTCGGACGATCTCGCCACGGACCTGGAATCCCTGGCCGGAGCGCTGACCACCTTCGCCTCCACCGTTTCAGGGATCAAGACCCGGGCTCAGGCCCTTCACGCCGATGGAGTCGCGTTCAAGGCGAAGATCGAGGGCGATGACAAGTGGGATCATGACCAGGACAAGGTCAACGAGAACAATGATCTGATCACTCGGGCGAACAAGATCCAGACGGATCTGTGGGCCGCTGAAGTGGAGTGCGCGAACACGATCCGCGCACTGGACGGCCTTGAGGCCTACCATACGGACCCTACTAGCGAGGACGACCAGCTCGGTTACGGTTACAGCGAGATCCCCGCCGGGACGGAGGGCCTGCCCTGGGGCTCGCCGGTCGAGCGCAAGGACGACTGCCCCAAGGCTGCCGGGGTACAAGTAAAACGATTCCTGTGGGATGGCGTGGTGTGTGAGGGGCTGGGGGGCACGCTGCGCAGCCTGGGCAATCTGATCGGCATCGACTACAACAGTCAGGATGGATGGAGCTGGACCGGGGAGACGGCTTCGAACACCTGGAAGGGCATCGGGGGTCTTATCGGCCTATCCGAGGACGAGAATGGCGATTATGGCTGGCATGGTTTCGGAACTAGTTTGAGCACGGCCTGGGGCTCGTGGAGTGGGGCTGTGAAGGGCTTTGTCTGCGCGGATCAGTGGGGTGACGACCCGGCGCGCGCAGCAGGAGGTACTGTCTTCAACATTGGGACTTTGTTTGTTGGTGCTGCTGCTGGGGCGAGTAAGGCTGGGAAGCTCGGGGCGTCGGGTTCGAGGTTGGCTCGTGCCGGGGAGGTCGCGGTCACGGTTGATCGTGTTCTGACGTTCTTGGATCCTGTGGGTGCTGGGGTCGGGAAGCTGATCGAGGTCCCAACCGGCTATGTTGCCGGGAAGGTCAAGACGGCGCTGAACCTGGATTTCGATCTCAATGATGTCATCGGGAAGTGGACTGGCGCTGACACGGCGTCCGGGATCGATGTGCCGCGTGTGGATGTGGATGTCCCTGATGGTGGGATGGTTGATGCGCCCAGCATGGATGTGCCCGAGGTGGGCGCAGGTGCGCCGAAGGGTGAGAACGTCGATATTCCGGAGTCGGGGACGGGTCTGGGGTCTTCGGCGGGCGCGGCTGATGCTCCTTCGGCGCAGGGTCCGCATGCCGCTGAGGGCTCGCCCGGTGGGGGCGTCGGTGATGGTGGTTCCGGTTCTGCGGATGGTGCTGGTGTCCGTGGTCAGGACGGTGCCGGTTCGAATGCTGCTGATGCCGGCCGCAGCAGTGATGCGGGGAGTGCCCGCGATGGGGCGGATGGCTCGCATCACGACGGGTCCCATAAGAGTGACGGGAGCGACTCCCACCATGATGGGCAGGCCGATGCCGGCCACAACGGTGGTGACGTCGACGGCTCCTCGCATCACGATGGTGCTGATGCTGATGCCGGCCACAACGGCGAGGCGGGAAGTGCCCACGATGGGGCCGATGGTGCCCGTGGCGAGGCTGATGCTGGCCACAAGGGCGAGGCGGGAAGTGCCCGCGATGGGGCGGATGGCTCGCATCACGACGGGTCCCACAAGGGTGATGGGAGCGACTCCCATCATGATGGGCAGGCCGATGCCGGTCATCGTGGAGCCGATGCGGAGGCTGGTCATCGTGGGGCTGATGCTGATGCCGGTCGCAAGGGTGACGCCGATGCCGGGGCGGAGGGCGCTGGCCGTGATGGGGCCGCTGGTGCCCATGAGCGTGACGGCGGCGCCCATCATGATGGGCAGGCCGATGCGGACTCCGGCCACAAGGGCGACGCCGATGCCGGTCATCGTGAGGGCGCCGATGCCCGCGATGGGGCGGATGGCTCGCATCGCGACGGGTCCCATAAGGGTGATGTCGAGGGCTCCTCGCATCACGACGGCGCTGACGCCCATGATGGGGCGGACGGTTCGCATCATGATGGTGCTGATGCGGACGCCGGCCACAAGGGCGACGCCGAGGGCTCGCATCATGATGGTGCTCATGGTGGTGATGGGGGTCCCGAGCCGGGCAGTCCGGAGGCGATCAAGCAGCATCTGGAGCAGCGGCGGGCTGCCGGTGATGCTGATGGGTTCAACCAGGCTCATCGGCCCGAGCTGCCCGACGGGGTCGAGCGCGTGGAGAAGAGCGTTTCGGACGGCGATGCGCTAATGCCCGGGGCCCGGACGCCGTTCGGGCGTGGTGTGGAGTTGGAGCCCAACGCGGTCTACCACGTGGAGGGCCGGGGCGACTACTACACGGACGCCTCCGGGCAGATCAGGCATGCGGAGCTGTCGTCGGCTGTGGAGCGGTACCATGTGTGGGGCGAGCGGGCCAATCCGATGAACGCTGATCTGAATGATCCGTTGCCGAATGTGACGTACACGGTGGACGGGACGTTCCATTACACGACCGATGGGGCGGGGCGCACCGTGCTGGTGGAGGCTGATGGGTTCGAGGTGGCGCAGTGGCGCAGGCGCTCGGAGAGCATGCAGTCGCAGATCGGGAACCTGGGTGGGGAGGACTTCCATGGTGGGCATCTGGCCGGTCATGACTTCGGGGGCCCGCCCGAGGCGATCAATGTGGTGCCGATGCACAGGGACGTCAACCTGCCGGTCAAGAACACGGACACGTTCTACGCCTTCGAGCAGGATGTGAGGAAGAACCCGCATGAGTACAGGGACATACGCATCGAGGTCAGGTACGCCGACCCCGACATCGCCTCACCCACCGGCACCCTCAAAGGCCTCGACCCAGCCTCACGAGTACCAGAAAAATTCCGTGTCAAATGGAAGAATTCCGAAGGTGTTTTCGATAGAAACGTCTTCCCGAACGAAGCAGCCTCTGATAAATAAATTGACATAATGATTTGGGAGAAGTGATATGGCGGCTGATGTGCGATACGATAATTTTGAGGGCCTTGAGGTTGCTGTGCGCAATTGGACTCAAGGTGTTCGAGGATTTGAGCGCTTCGATTGTGACATGCTTGCGATAGGGCGCGTAATTAATGTCAAGGACTGGCTCACGGTCGACGGAGAGAAGAAGTCGATCTGGTCCCCTTCTGACATTGGTTATGGGTTTGAGCGGCTTCGTGATTGGCAGGCGTTGCCTGGTCGTGGGGCGTGGACGTGCGGTCATTTCTGGATGGTGGCCGGTGAGTGGGTGCTGCGCAGTGAGTTGGACTGGATGAGGGAGCCGATCTTCGATAAGCCGGATGGCCCCAAGCGCCCGGCGCCGCACTCGTGTCATGTGGAGTTGGAGCGTCATCCGCGTGATCCGGAGTTCATCCCGGAGTGGATGGCCGCCGGGGCGGCCCAGTGGGACAAGCACCAGGCCGACCTGGCCCGCCGCAGGGAGCGCGACCGCGCCCGCCGGGCCGCCAAGAGAGCCGAGAAAGCAGCCAAGGAGACCGAGGAGGCCCAGCAGGCCGCGCCGGCTGAGCGGGAAGGGGACGCGACCGCCGGGCAGGCGTCGCCTGTGTGACCCCGCGCGCCTCCAGCGGCGCTGGATCGGGGGCATTGCGGACGCACCCCGGGGGGTGCGGACGCGCGGTGGGGTCGCCAACGCGCCCCCGGGACGCGCCCACTACCCCCGGGCGCGTCCGCAACCCCGCCGCACGGCGGCAACCAGGCGACGGCAGACTCCGGTCGAGACGCCCACAACCATTCCTATAATGTCGATGAAAACGACGGGCACAGGGCGGTCACCTGGCCGGTCATGACTTCGGGGGCCCGCCCGAGGCGATCAACGTGGTGCCGATGCACAAGGACGTCAACCTGCCGGTCAAGAACACGGACACGTTCTACGCCTTCGAGCAGGATGTGAGGAAGAACCCGCATGAGTACAGGGACATACGCATCGAGGTCAGGTACGCCGACCCCGACATCGCCTCGCCCACCGGCACCCTCAAAGGCCTCGACCCAGCCTCACGAGTACCAGAAGAATTCGATGTCTCCTGGACTAATGCTGAGAATTTGCCCGACAGAAGTGTCTTTCCTAACGAGGCGGTTCCTGATGATGGTTCGCGATAAGGTTCTGTGGAGAGAAGAGGTGGTGCGCTCATGGTGAGGTGTGATGATTTTGAGAGTCTTGAGGCTGCTATTCGTGAGTGGGTTCAGCAAGTGCCGGGGTTCGAGCGTTTCGACTCTGAAATGTTCGGGATAGGACGCATCGTTAGAGCTAGGGACTGGCTCACGGTCGGCGGAGATAAAAAACGTATCAGGCTTCCGCTCGGTATCGGGCCTGGGCTTGGGCGTCTGCGTGATTGGCAGGCGTTGCCTGGTCGTGGGGCGTGGACGTGCGGTCATTTCTGGATGGTGGCCGGTGAGTGGGTGCTGCGCAGTGAGTTGGACTGGATGAGTGAGCCGGTTCTCGATGACGGTGATGGTCCCAGGCGCCCGGCGCCGCACTCGTGTCATGTGGAGTTGGAGCGTCATCCGCGTGATCCGCAGTTCATCCCCGACTGGATGGCCGCCGGGGCGGCCCAGTGGGATGAGCACCAGGCCGCCCTGGCCCGCCGCCGCGAGCGCGACCGCGCCCGCCGAGCCGCAAAGAAAGCCGAAGACGGCCAGCAGGACGGCGAGAAGCCCATTCGTCGCGCCGACTCCTGATGTAAGGGATGGCGCCGCGATGTGACGCAGTTATAGGGGCCGCGCGTCATGCGTGCGACCCCCACAACTGCTCGATGTCCGGTTCTGCGGGACGGTGAAATGTCAGCCGCCGATCTCCTGGACTGCGGCGGCTGCCGCCTTCAACGCCGCGGACGCAGTGTCGTCATTCGACTGCATCGATGAGCGCAGCGTCGTGATGATCGACTTCACCTCGGACGCCGCCGTCCTCCAATTCTGCTCCTTCGCGTGATACTCCTCCGACACCCCATCGGCCTGGTACTGCGCCATCGCTGCCCTCACATCGGCGTCACGCTGATCGATCAACGACTCCAGTCGGGACGCCACCGACTCAAAATTCGACTGCGCCTCACTGGACGCTCCCATATCAAAAGACCGCTGCTCAACATTGTTCGCCATCTCAAACTCCTCCAATACTCGACAGGCGGATCAGGCCTTCGGCCCGAACGCCGCCCCATCAAAATTCGCTCCCGACTCGGCCTGCCTCGTTGACTCGACCATATCGGCCACGCCCTTCGTGAACGCCGAATCCATCCCCTTGATGCCACTCAGCACCGATGCCAACGCCCCGTTCAGATCGGCGGCCACCTGGTCCGTTCGCCCCTTGAACGAGTCGAAAGCCGCCCGTGCTGCCCCATTGAACCGCCCTTCCAGCGGCTCAGCCGCCGCCACTAATTTCTTGACCAGGCTGCCCAGGTCGTCATGAGACGTCGACGTCTTCTTCGTCAACTCCGCCAGCGCCGACTCGGCCATATCGAACTTCATACCAAAGACCTCCATCCTCCAGGACTCGAAGCGCTCACGGCCGACGGGCAGCGCGCCCACCGACCAGATCACGAAACCGCAACACGCGGCAGTGATCGCACCCTAGCAGACCCTCCCACCAGCCACGAGACCCCGTCGGCGCGCGCCGCCGTCCCAGGGCCGTCACACCCCGACGTGGGATAACGGACATGCCACATCCCCGTCCCCATCGCTACAGTGACAGCAGCCCAACGTCGACCCACCGCGCCAGGAAGGATCCCCATGACTCCCCACCCCGAGGCAGACCCCCATGCCGCCTCGGGCACTCGGCCATGGGTCCCCGCCCGCCTCATCGCCGTGCTCGCCGCCGACATCATCGATGCGGTCCTCATCGCCGCCCCACTGGCCGCCGGTCTCGTCCTACCGGGACCCGCCTGGCTCCGACTCGTGCTCATCCTCATATCCCCCCTCGCCGTCCTCCACCTCCTCGAGTGCCACGGCCGGCACGGGCGATGGGCGGGAGGGGCCATCCTCGGGCTCCGCACGGTAGACGAGAAGGCCGGCCTCCCCACGGGAACACCACGCGGTCTCATCGCGCAGGCCGCGCTGGGGCGCGCCGCCGGGGCGATCACCGTCAACACGCGCCGCGGCCCCGATCCGTCCCGCGGCCCCCTCGGCGAGCAGCCGACGATTGCGGAGCTCTCCCCCAGTCGCCCTCGTCGATCCCCGAGTCGGGATCAGCTGAGCCGCGCGCCGGAGCCGTCCCCGGAGACCGAATCCGCGCCCCGTCAGGGGCATCCCCGTTCCGCCGGGCCCCGGCGTGAGACGGCCCCGTCCCCCTTCAGACTTCCCCAACCCCAGTCCTCCGCCGCTCAGGCCGCGCCCCGGGCAGCAGCGCGGCCCACGTCCTCACCAAGACCATCGCGCCCATCCGATGTCCCGCCTCCGCCCTCCTCGGCGCCCAGCGCGGCAGCGTTCGGCCCCGGCTCCGGTGTGCCGTCCTTCCGGCCGCCGTCCAGCAGTGCCTCCGCGCCGTCGTGGGCAACACCCGCGACGCTCCCCCCGAGCCTGCCACCCGCAGTGCCCCCGCAGCCCAGTCGCTCCTCGGCCGCGCCCGTCCCACCGCCGCGGTACGCGCTCCGCCTGCGCTCCGCCCATGGGTGGACATGGCTCCTGTCCTCGCCCACGATCATCGGCGGCGCAACGCGGCAGATCCCAGCGCTCGCCCCTCACGGCACCGTGGACATCCCAGGCATGGGGGCCGCCCTATCCGATAATCACGCGCACCTCGAGCTCCTCGACGGCTCCCTCTACCTCGCCGACCTCGGCTCGGCCGGCGGCACCCGGATCATCGGCCTCGACGGCGTCATCCAGCAATGCGCCCCCTCCACGCGATACCGCGTTCCCCTTCCCTGCACCATCGAGCTGGGCGCGGTGAGGCTGTCCGCCGAGCTGGAGAGGGTCCCCGCATGATCCGAGCCACGCGCGAGGCACTCGCAGGAGGGGGACGGCATGCCGCGTGACAACGACTCCGCCATCCTGGAATCCGCGAAGGTCCACCACACCCGACTGCGGATCGCCCTGCTGCGCGGGCGCTCCTCAACGACGGTCCGGCGCACGGTCCCCGCGATGATCGGTTCGCTGGTGGTCGCTGCGCTCATCAGCGCCGGCTGCGTCGGCTACGGATACCTCTCCACCCACCTCGACTCGATCCGCAACCCATCCGGGACGCGCGGCACTCCCACGAGCGAGGCGACCCCGTACGCGACCCCGGAGCCCGTGCAGGTCCCTGTCACCCTGAACACGGCACCCGGCGACCTTTCACATCCAGACTCCCCGGAGCAGGTGAGCGCCCAGTGATGCCCTACACCCGACTGACCCTCGTCACCGAGCGCTCCCGTGCCGAGGTGGTTCTGCCATCGGATGAGCCGGTGGGCATCCACATGCCCATGCTCATGGACCTGCTCGGGCTGACCGTCGGGAACCAGATCCCCTCCGTCAGCCTCGTCAGACCCGACGGCGCGCTGGTCGACCCCGAGCTCGACCTCGCCGGGCAATCAGTCTTCGACGGTGAGATGATCAGAGTCGTCGCCGACGACCAGGCCCCCGCGCCCATGCAGGTCGCTGACATCTCGAACGGGTTGGCCGAGGCCACCGACACCCACCCGGATCGGTGGTCCGAGCGGGACCGCATGCGCCTGGTCGGCTCCGTCGCCGCGATCGCCCTCGCATCGGCGATCTGGCCGTGGGCCTCCACGACCGTCAGCGCCAGTACCTCCTCGGCATGGGTCGCCCTCTTGCCGGGAGCCCTGGCCGTGGCCGCCGAGTCGATCATCGCGGCCGCGTCGGGCAGATACCGCGCCGTCGCCGGAACCCTGGGAGGACTCCTCGCCTGCGGCCTCCTCCTGCCGGGGGCCTGGGCGGCGCATACTGCCGGCGCCGCCATCCCCTCGATCATCCTCCTCCTCGCGTGCTCGGGCGCGCACTGCCTGGGCCAGCGCCGTATCGGCTGGGCCTCGGGGATGCTCCTCGGGCTCGGGCTCGTCGGAATATGGGTCGCCCTCGAGAGGGTCGCCGCGCCCAGCGGGATCGCCCACGGCGCCATGGGGCTGATCTGCCTCGTCGTCCTGGGAGTCCTGCCATGGTCGGCGCTGACCTCCTCGGGGATATCCCGTCTCGACGACGATGCCATGGCCGGGCGCCTGACCGACCGCCATCGCCTCCACCGGAGCATCAGGCACGCCCACGACCACCTCCTCAGCGCGGTCCTCGTCACCGCGATCGGCCTGGGCGCCTCCGCTTCCGCTCTCGCGGCGCACTCCGACCCATGGGCGACCGCCCTGACCCTGTGCCTGAGCCTGGCGGTGGTCCTGCGCTCTCGCGCCTTCCCACTGAGCACCGAGGTCGCCGCGCTGTGGCTCGCCGCGCTTGTCCCCGTGCTCGTCCTGTCCGCACGCATCCCCGAGGTCTCCAGACCATGGGCGATCGGCGCGGCAGTCATCATCATCACGACCACCAGCCTGCTGAATCCGGCGGCGCGCGACCGCATCCGCCTGCGGCGGATCGGTGACAGACTCGAGACGCTGGCGACGGTTGCCACCTTCCCCCTGCTGTGCGGGCTATCCGGCCTCTACTCGCATCTACTGGCGGTGCTCGCATGACGGCGCGGGCGCGGCGCACGGCAGGAGGACCGCTCGGGACGCTGCGACGATGGGGAACGCTCATCGGCGGGGGAGCGAGCCACCGCTCGCGCGCGATCGAGACATCGCGGGCCATTCGCAGGCCATTGCCGCTCACGGGCCGCATCCTCGTCGCGCCCACGGCCCCACGCGCCGGTGCGACGACCGTCGCACTTCTGCTGTCCTCACTGATAGCGCGGGAAAGGCGCCGCCCCGGCCTGCTCATCAGCGCCTCAACCGGCCCCCGCTCCGCCGCCGATCTCCTCCCGTACTCCACCGATATCGCGGACATGCCCGCGGCGCGCGCCCCGAGGACAGTCGCCCAGACCATCGAGGCGCTCGGGAGTGGTCCCGACGGCCTCCTGTCCTGCCTGCGCCTGTCCGAGGAGGCGCATGACCCTGACGCGCTCATGCGCTCCTGGACCCGCGCCCAGCATGACTACCTGCGCTTCTTCGACACGGCCGTCACCGAGACCGGCACCGCCGAAGCCCTCGGCCCCGCGCTTCTCGACCTCCACGGCCGCCACCACAGCACCATCCTCGTCTCCCCCGCCCAGCGCACCGATATGGAGAGAGGGCGTGAGTTGGCCGCCCGTCTCCTCGCCGATGCCCGGGGCAAGCGCGGTGCGCTCCTGCACGTCGTCGTCGCCACCAGGCCCGGCTACCCCCTCGTGCCCGAGCCCGGGACGGGGGAGAGTCTCGTGCCCTTCGACCACTCCCTCGCCGGGAACGGGGATTCAGTCCCGGCGCCCGGCCTCCTCGACCCACTCACCTCCCGCGTCATCGCCGATGTCGCCGCCACATCGATCAGCGGATGCATCGCCGCCCTATCGCGGCGCTCACGCCGAGCGCTCGCAAGCGGGAACGGCCTCAGTGACCGCGACTGGCTCCTGCCGGCCTTCGGGAGGGTATCGCCATGATCGAAGTCGTCCACAGGCCCGGGCGCGTCGTCGCCCCCGTCGAGCCACCGGAAGGGGCCCTCCTGCCGATCCCGCCCCAGTTGACCGATACCGGGGCGGGCCAGCCCTTCCCCTTCCAAATGCTCCTGCCCCTCGCCGGCGCGGGCTCATCCATGCTCATGATGACCGTCATGCGGGGCAATCCGATCTTCGCGATGCTCGGCGCTGTGGTCATGGTCGTCACCATGTTCGGAATGGGGGCGATGATGATCTCCCGGCGCTCCGGGCAGGGGCGGCAGCGCCGGGAGCGCCGGGATCAGTACCTCGACGAGCTCGCCTCCACCGACAGCGAGGCCGCCGCGCGATCGACCCAGTACCGGGAGGACCTCTTCCAGACCCAACCCGATCCCTCAGCGCTGGCGATCATGGCGCGCGCCCCGGAACGGCGCTGGGAGCGGCGCCTGTCGGACGGCGACTTCCTCCACCTGCGCCTGGGCATCGCCGACCTCCCCATCCCCATGGTGCGCATTCCCGGCGGTGGGATGCCGCCCCAGATCGATCCGCTGCTCATGACCGAGGCCCAGGCCGTGCTGCGCCGCCACAGCGTGCAGCACAGCCTCCCGGCAGCGCTCGACCTCGACTGCGCAGGTGACGTCTCCATCATCGGCCCGAGGGACTCGACCGCGGCCATCGCCCGCGTCCTGCTCGCCCAGGCCGCCGTCCTCCACGCTCCCGAGGACCTGCGGATCGCCCTCGCCCACGAGCCGGAGCGGGCCAGAGCCTGGGACTGCGCCGCGCGACTGCCGCACCTGCGCGTGGCGGGATCCTTCGACGGACCGATAGCCCTGCGCCGCGTCGCCCCGAACCACCAGGAGCTCGAGCGCCTGCTGCGGCCGGACATCGCCGCCGCGGCGAAGGAAGTGGGATCGCGCGGATCATGGATCCGCACCGCCTACCGCGCCCCTCGCCTCCTGGTGGTCTCCGAGCTCAACGGTCCGGCGCAGGCCCTGACCATCCCCGACCAATCACTCGGCCCCGGCGATATCGGCATCACCACCCTCCATCTCGTCGAGGACCGCCTCAACGAGCCCTCCTCGCCCTCCTGGCGCCTGACCGTCACCGACGACGGCATCCTCGTGGAGGACCTGCGCGCCCAACCGCAGTCCAACACCCCCACAGGGCCGTCGGCTCCCGATACGCCCCAGCCCTTCCTCTGCGAGCCCGACGTCGTCGGCCCCGCCCTCATGGAGGGGCTCGCGCGCGCTCTGGCGCCCCACTCGCTCGGCGCAGCGGCCCACCGCCACGAGTCCGAGGCCGCCACCACGTCCCTCAGTGACCTCCTCGGGGTGTCCGACCCCCGGCACGTCGACACGCGCGCGTCATGGGCCAAGCGCCCGCTGCGGGACTTTCTGCGCGTGCCCATCGGCTCCGACGACGACGGCAAGCTCGTGCTCCTCGACATCAAAGAATCCGCGCAACTGGGCGTGGGCCCCCACGGCCTGTGCATCGGCGCCACCGGCTCGGGGAAATCCGAGCTCCTGCGCACGCTCGTCGCGGTGCTGGCCATCACGCACTCACCGGACGACCTCTCGATGATCCTCGTGGACTACAAGGGAGGGGCGGCCTTCGCCCCGTTCGCCACCATGCCGCACGTCGTCGGACTCATGGACAACCTGGCTGATGATGCCGGCCTGACCGAGAGGGCCCGCTCGTCGATCGCCGGCGAGGTGCTCCGACGCCAGGAGCAGCTGCGCGACGCGGGCAACTCCCCCGACATCGGCCACTACCGTCATCTGCGCGAGTCGAACCCGGACATGGCGCCCATGCCGCACCTCTTCATCATCATCGACGAGTTCGGCGAGCTCCTCACCGCCAACCCGGACTTCATCGACCTCCTCCTCACGATCGGGCGCATCGGCCGGTCGATCGGCGTCCACCTCCTGCTCGCCAGCCAGCGCATCGAGGCGGGAAAGCTCCGCGGCCTGGACACGTACCTGTCCTACCGTCTTTGCCTGCGCACCTTCACCGAGTCGGAGTCCGCCACCGTGATCGGCAACGGCGACGCCTTCCACCTCCCCTCCGCTCCCGGCTACGGCTACCTCAAGGTGGACACCTCCATCTACACCCGCTTCCGCTCCGGATTCGTCTCCGGCCCGCTCGATGAGCTCGACGACGTCCCCGAACCGGAGGAGATCACCGATCGTCGCCCGCTCCTGCTCCCGGTGTACAACGAGCTCGAGAGCAGCGACGAGAGCGCGGCCGGCGCGGAGGGCGGGGAGCCACTCCCGGAGACCCGGACCATCCGCACCACCGTGGTGGACTCCATCGTCAGCCAGCTCTCCCAAGCCGCAGCGGCCAACACCCCGGTCTGGCTCGAGCCGCTTCCTCGTCAACTCTCCCTGACCGGCATGTACGGCGGCGAGCTGAGCCGCAAGCCGGGACTGCCGCCCCGCGCGCCCGCCGGGCTGTGGGATCCCCCGGGCCTGACGGTGCCCATGGGCCTTGTCGATGACCCCGCCCACCAGCGCCAGGACATCTGGAATCTTGACCTGACAGTCGGCGGCGGCCACATCGCCCTCATGGGCGCCCCCCAGAGCGGCCGAACCACCTTCCTCACGACCCTGGCGACGTCGGCGGCACTCGCGCTTCCCCCATCGCGCCTGTCCTTCTACGGGATCGACGCCACCGGCGGTGGGTTGAGCCGCCTGAGCCACCTGCCCAACGTCGGTGGCATCGCCACCCGCGGCGATCGCGAGCGGATGCGACGCGTGCTCGACGAGATCGTCGCCATGCTCGACCAGCGCGAGCGGATCATCGCGGCCAACCGCATCGACTCCCTGGAGATGATGCGCGCGGAGCACCGAGCGGGGCGGATCGACGGTCTCGCCAGTGCCGACGTCGTCCTGCTCATCGATGGCATCGGGCTCATCCGCGCCGACTTCCCCGAGCTGGAGGACGGCATCGACGAGCTGATCAGGCGCGGCGGAGGCCTGGGGGTGCACATCGTGACCACCCTCGCCCGCTCCAATGATCTCAAGATGGCTCAGCAGCCGCTCTTCGGCACCCGGCTCGAACTGAGGCTCAACGACCCCGCCGACTCCCTCATCGCGCGCAAGCTCTCCCAGACCCTCGCCCCCGATGCCCCCGGCAGAGTGCTGCGCCCCGACAAGCTCTTCGGCCACCTCGCCCTGCCCATCGAGCACATCGAGGAGGACCGGGGCATCGGCGCCGCTCTTGATGAGCTCGCCGAGGAGATGAACGCCTCCTGGACCGGCTCCCGTCCCATGGCGGTGCGCCAGCTCCCGGACGTCATCGACCCCGAAACCCTCCCCGATGACGTCGAGTGCCCCGACCAGGTCCCCCTGGGG
Organism: Actinomyces denticolens; assembly: GCF_002072185.1. Classification (GTDB taxonomy): domain Bacteria; phylum Actinomycetota; class Actinomycetes; order Actinomycetales; family Actinomycetaceae; genus Actinomyces; species Actinomyces denticolens. The sequence goes on along the minus strand of NZ_MVIW01000014.1, from coordinate 25,105 downwards.
ATCTTCCAGGACACGATGACCCCGTTGCAGTTGGACCTGGGCGGCACGGACCCCCACCTGCTCGTGTTCGGAGATGCCCGCTGCGGGAAATCCACTGTTCTGCGCGGCGTCGTCGAGGGGCTCGTGGCGCGCTCCACGCCCGAGGAGCTCGTGCTGGGCATCTACGATGTGCGGCGCGACGTCGCCCGCGCCTGCCCCGAGCCCTACCTCGGGGGCCACGCGACCTCGTCGACCACCGCCGGCGGCCTCTCCACGTCCATCGCCTCCGAACTCGACCGCCGCGCCTCCCTGATCGCCGAGGGCAAGGAGGCCGACGGACCGCGCATCGTCCTCGTCATCGATGACTACGACATCCTCTCCTCCGGAGGGAGCAACATCCTGTCACCCATCGTCCCCCACCTGCCCTCGGCCAGGGACCTGCGGCTCAACGTCGTTCTCGCCCGCCCCACCGCCGGTGCCTCGCACGCCATGTACGATCCCGTCCTCCTGGCGCTGCGGGACAACGGCGGAACCGGATTCCTCATGGATGGCGACCGCCTTGAGGGCACCCTCCTGGGCGGCACCCGTCCGGCCCGCATGCCTCCCGGCCGGGGTAACTGGGTCCAGCGCGGCAGGCGCCCGCGCATCGCGCAGGCCGCCTACTTCTCGCCGGAGGCATGACGAATTCGGACTGCTGTTCCGCCCGGAGATGCCCCGGATTCCCGACTGCTGATGGTGCCGCTGCGCGATTGCGGATACCGTAGGCGAGTACCGGCACTGAACTCACGACACCCACGAATGGAGACCGATAATGGGCATGGACATGATGGGCGGCATGGGGCCCATGGGCGGGGGCCTTGAGGCCCAGTCGCAGGCCATCGGCAGCCTCCAGGGCAACCTCGCCGCTTTCATGGAGCAGGCCGGCGCCACCGAGGCCGGCATTGAGATCGAGACCGTCGGCCTGCGCGCATCCGTCCGGACCACCGCCGTCATCAACGGGGCCCAGCAGGCCAATGTCATTCCCGGCGAGATCGTCCAAGAGGCCGTGCAGCTGCGCGTGGCCATGTCCCACCCCCGCGGCGGCACATGGACCTGGGCGCGCCTGACCATGACCGCCCCGGGCTACCGGCTGAGCGTCAACGTCGATTACGACCGCAAGCCCGATCTCGACCCTCCCGTGAGCGCCGAGGACTGCGCTGATGAGCTCTCCCACTTCCCCCGGGATCCCGGCGCCACCCCCGATTGGATGCGCCCGGCGCAGTGACGGCGCAGTGACAGCGCGGCGTCACCGGAATCCGGTTCGATGTCAAGGTCCAGTCTTCCCCGACGCGCGTGACGCCACGGGCCGGTAGTCTCGACCGCGTCGGACTGCCTGCCGGGCTGACCCGAGCGCGAGATCGCGGAGCACGAGAACACGGAGGAAGCATGAACACGATCCCCTTGGCAAGCCACAACCTGTCGAGCGTCGGCCTGACCTGGGAGTCCATCCTGGCCACGGTCGTCTACGCCCTTCTCGGCGTTGTTCTGCTCATGGTCTTCACCTGGGCCGTCAACAAGGTCTTCGGACTCGACCTGCGCCGCGAGCTCCTCGAGGACCAGAACGTCGGCCTCGGCGTTGCCCTCGCCGGCACCGCCATCGCCGTCGCCATCATCGTCTCGGCGACCATCACCGGCTGACCGGCCGCCTCAAGCGCCTCGACGACGGCGCCCGCCACCTCATCCATGGGGTGGCGGGCGCCGTCGTCTTGCTTCTCGCGATTCGCCGCAGGGCGACCAGCGCGGGGTCCTACTTCCGGGGAGCGGTGACCCGCCCGGGCCGAGGGCGGCCCGAGCGGTCCTGGGAGCCGGAGGAGCCGGACCTGCCCCGGCCCGCCTGACTCTCCTGCGCGAACTGACGAAGGCCCCACTGGGGGCGGGCGCCGTCGGCCTGGGACCAGGAGGAGGCGGAGCCCGCTCCAGCGGCCGCCCCTGCCCGCCTTGCGGCGGCCTGCCCGCGGGTGCCGGGCCGGCCCGGGCCACGCCGGGCCGGGGTGGAGGGCTCATCGGCTCCGGCCGCCGGGGCGGAGGCGGTGGGCGCGGAGGCCGCCGGCGCGGCCGAGGACACCGACACGGTCATGGACGAGGGGGAGGAGGCGGACAGCCTCACTGTGGGGGAGGAGGCCGCCGACCTGTGCGTCGCGCGCCCCGGGGCGTGAACGGGGCGCCGCGAGGAGGCTCCCGGCGCCGACGGTGTCGGCGAGGACACGGTGTCGGGAATCGTCGCCTCGGTGGGCGGGATCTGGGCGGTGCTGCTGCGCGACGAGGCGCTGGCCGCCATGCGGGAGGGAGCCGCGTCGGCCTCGCCCTGGGGGGACGCCGATCCGCGGGCGGCGGTGGTGGGGCTCGCGGTGCCCGACGCGCCAGTGGGCGCCGCAGTCGCCGCGGTGGATGGCGCGCTGCCGGCTGACGGGCGCCCGTACGTCCCGTAATCGGCCGGCTCGGGACGGTTGATGCGCTGCTGGTAGGCGATGGGCTCCGCATGGATCGCGGTGGCGACCGGCTCCGCGGCGCGCTCGGCCGCAGGCGCTGACGCGGGTTCGGACGCCGGCGCGGCGGCGGGCTCGACTGCGATGGGCTGCTCGATCGGGGCGATCGGGCCGGTCTGCGCCCGCTGCGCCGATGAGGCACTCGCCGCCGACCGCGCACTGGCCGCCGAGCGCCACGCCTGCGCCGTCGGCTCCTCGCGGAGGTCGTAGAGGGACAGGTCCTGGCCCGCATGGTGCAGCACCTCCGAGATCGGGGTGAGCATGGCCAGGCGGAAGGCCGGATCGGCCGTCCCCGTGCTCATCGAGGCCCAGGTCTCCTCCGGGCTCAGGGGCTCACTAGCGGTGTCCAGGTCGCGGCGGATCGCCTGCACGAGGCACACCTGGAGGCGCGCGTAGGCCATGATCGCCGGCTCGGTCCACCGCGTACGGGGCCGCTGTCCGCGGATGATCGAGAAATTCCGCAGCGAGCGGAGGATCTCCTCCGAGCCCATGAGCACGGTCACCGAGCGCAGGCGGCTCAGCGCCTCCTCGGCGGCGTCGGAGGTCTGCACGGGCAGGCCGGTGCCGATATGCGTGTTCTCAGAGGCGATCTCCCGAAGGAAGCCGCGGTAGGCGTCCGCCTTCTCGCTCATCAGGCGCTCGCTGGGGGCCGCGTGATGCTGCTCGCCCGCATCCGCCGCCCGGGTGGCGCCCAGTCGGCGCAACTGCTCCTCGATCCGGGACAGCGCCTCCGGCGGTACGCCCCCGCCGCCGCCGGCCGATGCCGCGCGGGCGGCGGCGGCCTCCGACCTGGCGGCCTGGGCCTCCGATCGTGCCTGGGCCGCCACTTGGACGGCGCGCCACGCGAGGAATCCGACGACGAGGAGCAGGACGATCTGCAGGGCGGGCAGGGCAACGGTGGCGAGCATGCCCACTATTGTTGCCCGATCGTATCCTTCGGCGCACCCCCTCGAGCAGGGACAGTTCTCACGCCGAGGCCCTCAAGGGCCCTTCCCCGCGCTTGACCGCACGGTCCGCCGGGGCCCGGCGAACGGGCTCCGAGGGCGCGGCGGCGTCGGGCGTGCTCGCGATGCTCCGCGGTTCCTCATCCCCGGCCCCGGTTGATGGGTACCCTCACTGCATGACTCCCGATCAGCCTGGAACAAGCCCGTCGAGCCGAGGCCCCGCATGGGTGGATCACGCGATCTGGTGGCAGGTCTACCCACTGGGGGCCACCGGGGCGCCGATACGGCCCGCCACCGGGGAGGAGGGCGCGGTGACGGCGCCCGGCTCCCCGGGCGCCCCCGCCCGCCTCGATCGCCTGGAGCCCTGGCTCGACTACGCCGTCGAACTCGGCGCCAACGGCCTGTCCCTCGGACCGATCTTCCACTCGACCACCCACGGCTACGACACCATCGATCACTTCGCCATCGACCCGCGCCTGGGCGACGCCGCCGCTTTCGACCGCCTCGCCGAGGCCTGCCGGAAGAGAGGACTGGCCCTCATGCTCGACGGCGTCTTCAACCACGTCGGCTACGACCACCCCCTGTTCCAGGCGGCGCTGGCCGGCGGCGCGGAGCGCGAGCTCTTCCGCTTCCACGCGTCGGCCGGGGCGGACGGCGCCTACGACGTCTTCGAGGGGCACGGCTCCCTTCCGCTCCTCAATCACGACAGCCTCGAGACCGCCCGGCTCGTGGGCGACGTCATGACCCACTGGCTCGACCGCGGTGCCACCGCCTGGAGGCTCGACGCCGCCTACGCCGTCCCGCCCGCCTTCTGGGCGCGCGTCCTGCCCACGGTGCGCGAGCGCCACCCCGGCGCCTGGTTCATGGCCGAGGTCATCCACGGCGACTACGCGGGAATCGTCGAGGCCTCCGGTGTGGACAGCCTCACCCAGTACGAACTGTGGAAGGCCATCTGGAGCTCGCTCAACGACGCCAACTTCTTCGAGCTCGACTGGTGCCTCAAGCGCCACAACGAGTTCATGGACGCCTTCCTGCCCGCCACCTTCGTGGGCAACCACGACGTCACCCGCATCGCCAGCCGCGTGGGGCCGTCCAAGGCGGCCCTCGCCGTCGTCATCCTCATGACCGTGGGCGGCGTCCCCTCCGTCTACTACGGGGACGAGCAGGCCTTCACCGGCGTCAAGCGCGATGAGATCGGCGGCGACGACGAGATCCGCCCGTCGCTGCCCGCCACCCCGGATGGGCTCTCGCCATTGGGGGCGCCGATGCTCCGCCTGCACCAGGACCTCATCGGCCTGCGGCGCCGCCACCCCTGGCTCGTGCGCGCCCGCACGGAGACCGCGGAGCTGGCCAACGAGCGCCTGTGCTACGACGCCGTCGGCGAGCAGGGCCAGCGCTTGCGCGTCGAGCTCGACCTGCTCCCTGCGCCCCGCGCCGTCGTGCGCGCCCCCGGTGAGGCGCCGCTGGTGATCGAGCATCCTGCGGGCTGAGAGGTCGGCTCGCATGGAAAGTGGCGAGGTTTGAGGATTTCTTTTTCTGACGTTGTGTCCTGTTATTCATAGCCGCAGGTCAGAGGGCTGTGCGATGGGGAGGTCGCATCGCAGGAAGGTGCAGCGGCCCGAGCAATCCTCAAATCGTGCCATTTTGACTCTGGAGGCGCCCGCTCAGCCCCGGAATCGGCGACGGTAGGCCGACGGCGTCGTCCCCAGGGCCCGTGCGAAGAGCTGGCGCATCGTCACCGGTGAGCCCAGGCCGCTCGCCCGGGCCACCTCATCGATCGACGCGTCGGTGGACTCCAGCAGCCTCTGCGCCTCTTGCAGCCGCTGCTCGCGCACCCAAGCCGCCGGTGTCGATCCCGTTCTGGCGCGGAAGGCGCGGCTCAGCGAGCGCGGGCTCATACAGGCCGCCACCGCCAGGCCCTCCACGCTCAACCCCTCCGACAGGTGGTCCAGTGCCCAGGCCATCGCCCGCCCGACGCCGTCCTCACCGGCCGCAGGCAGCGGTCGCTCGATGAACTGCGCCTGGCCGCCGTCGCGATGGGGCGCCATGACGAGCTGGCGCGCCACAGCGTTGGCCGAGCGGGCGCCGAGCAGCCGGCGTACCAGGTGGAGGCAGGCGTCCAGGGAGGCGGCGGTCCCCGCGGAAGTGAGGACGTCCCCATGGTCGATGTAGAGAGCGGCCTCGTCGAGGTCGACCGCTGGAAGCCCGCGGCGCAGCGCCGGAAGGGCCCGCCAATGCGTCACCGCCGTCCTGCCGTCGAGCAGGCCCGCGGCCGCCACCGGGATCGCGCCGAGGCACAGCCCCAGGATGATGGCGCCGCGCTCCCGCGCCTCAACGAGCATGCGAGTCACCTCGGGCGGATTCGGCCGGCCGTCGTCGAACCACGAGGGCATGACGAGCGCATCCGCGCTCGCGGCTTCCTCGCAGCCGGCCAGGCCGCCGAGGCTCCAGCCCTCAGCGGTCCTCACCTGGCCGGGCCGATCAGCGATGAGCAGGCAGTCCCATGAGGCCAAACCGAGGCGAGTGACGGTATCGAAGACCATCTGCGGCGCGGCCAGATGGAACATGGTGACGCCGTCGAAGGCGTAGATCGCGATGCGCATGAGGCTCCACTCGGACGAATTGGCGTGAATCCATCGTAGAGCGACATTCAGGCCACTGGTGGTGCTGTGCGAGGTCGGGAAGGCTGGGCGCGTCATCATCCCCGCACCGATTCAGGAGCACCCATGACCTCGCCCCGACGCGCCCTCGTCATCATCGACGCCCAGCAGCAGTACGCCGGTGGCCCCCTGCGCATCGAGCACCCCGCCTGGGAGAAGGGCCTGGCGCGGATCCTCCAGGCCGTCGAGGTCGCGGAGGAGGCCGGGCTGCCGATCGCCGTCATCCAGCACTCCTCCGGCAGCGGCGCCCCCGCCTTCAACCCTGATACCCCGGAGTACGACCTCGCCCCCGAACTCGCCGAGCGCCTGCGCCCGGACTGGAAGCGCGTGGTCAAGGAGCGCTCCTCGGCCTTCGTCGGCACCGACCTGGGGGTGTGGCTGCGCGATCAGGGCCGCGACACGATCACCCTCGTCGGCTACATGACGAACAACTGCGTCCTGGCCACCGCGGTAGGGGCCGAGCAATGGGAGGTGAGGAGCGAGGTCCTGTCCGACGCCACCGGCGCGATCCCCCTGGCGAACTCCGCGGGAGACGTCAGCGCCCGGGCGCTCCACGAGTCGCTCATGGTGCTGCTCCAGTCCAACTGGGCCGCCGTCACCAGTACGCGGGAGTGGATCGACGCCGTGCGGTCGGGACGCCCCCTGCACCCGACCGGGCTCGCGGCGTCCGCGCTCGCGGGCAGGGGCGCTTGACCCTCGCGCTGCGTGAGGGGCGAGGGTGGGCGCATGAGCACATTCAATGCCTTCGATATCAGTCCGGTCCCGACACCAGGTCCTGACGCCCTCGCGCCTGAGCCCTTCCGCGGGATCTACGGGATGCCCATGTTCCTCACTCTGCCCGCGCGCGACCTCGAGGTCTCGACGCGGTTCTGGACCCAGGGGCTGGGCTTCATCTCCTTGTTCTCCATCCCCGGGCGGCTGGCGCACCTGCGTCGCTGGGCCTTCCAGGATGTTCTCCTCGTCCCTGATGAGGAGGACGCTGGGGCCCGGCCAGGTGGCGCAACGCTGAGCATCGCGTGCGTTCTGGGCCAGCTCGACGACGTCGTGCGCGCTTGCGAGCGTCTGAGGCCCGGATGTGCGCAGCCGGCGCGCACGACCCCATGGAACTCCCGTGAGGTCGAGGTGGCGACGCCGGAGGGGCTGCGCCTCATCCTCACCGCCGCCCTCCCCTGGGACCCCGCCAGTGAGCAGGCCTCGGGGCTGCGGAGCATCGGCATCGACCCGGGCGAGGAGCAGACCCCAGCCTGAACCGGTTTCGCCGCGCTGATCGCCCGGCGCTCCTGTGCTGTGGTGTCAAGCGGTGAGTTGGGGGTGGGTCTCGGTCATAGGGAAGGGAGTGCGGCGCGTGATCCCCGCCGGGGTGGACCGGTCTCGATCGCCACTTCGACCGGTCTCGGTGACGTTTTCGACCGGTTTCGGCGGAAGGGGGAGGGGTCAGTCGAAGGCGGCGGGGGCGGTCGGCGCGGCGGGACTGGTGAGCCAGGCCCGGGCGGCGGCGATGCGGCGCCGCGCCGAGTCCATGAGGGGATCGGGCAGCTCTCCCGGCGCGAACCAGCCGACCTCCGTCGATTCGTCGTCGGCCACGCGCGCGGGCCCCGCCCCTGCGGCGGGCCGCGCCACGAAGTCGATGTCCATGAAGACGCAGCGGTCGCCGTTGGCGAAGGTCTTCGGCGCGCCCGCTCCCACATGCGTCAGGCCCAGCAGCTCGATCGCCACCCCGGTCTCCTCCAGGCACTCGCGGACCGCCGCCGCGCCCGGCTGCTCGCCCGGCTCGGGAATCCCCGAGATCACCGCCCACTGGTCGTTGTCGGTGCGCCGCCCGAGCAGCAATCGTCCGTCCTCATCGATGACGACCACACTGACCCCCGGCAGCCACAGCTGGTCGTGGCCGATTTTCTCGCGCAGGGCCAGGATGAATTCCGGAGTCGCCATGGGGCGAGTCTACGAGTGGGCGGGGCCCTGCTCGCCCGCCCCCCGCCACGAGGCCGCGGGCACGGCCGCGCCCGGGCACGGTGGCCCCCAGCACGGCCAGGAAGACCAGCGCGTCCACCACCGCCATGGTCGACGACGTCGCCAGGTCCCAGCGCAGCGCCACCCAGAAGCCGAGCAGCGCGGAGGCCGCCGCGATCCCCAGGCTCGCCAGGATCGCCCCGAACAGGGAGCGCGCCACGAGAAGGGCCGTCGCCGGGGGGATCGTCATGAGCGCCACCACGAGGATCGCGCCCGCGGCGTCGAAGGCGACGACGACGGTCAGCGCCACCAGCGTCATCAGGCCCAGGTCGGTGCGCCGCACCGGCAGGCCCAGGGTTCGGGCCGACACGGGGTCGAAGGTGGAGATCTTGAGGGTCGGGTAGCACAGGGCGATATAGGCCGCCGTGATCGCGAAGACGCCGGCCAGGCGCCACATCATCCGCGGTCCCAGGTCGATGCCGCCATCGGCCACGAGGATGTGCTCGGGGGTCAGGGCCATGAGGTTGAGGTCCCCGGTGAGAACGGTGTCCTCGCTGATGTGCACCTGGGAGAGAGTGGTGGACAGCAGCAGCACGCCGATGGCGAAGAGGGCGGGGAAGATCAGGCCCTGGTCGGCGTCCCCGGTCACCAGCCCGGAGGCGCGCAGTCGCTCGGCGCCCAGTACCACGAGCAGTCCCATGAGGGAGGCCGCCGCCACCATGAGCGGGGATCGCGTGGAGCCGGAGATGATCGCGCCGACGACGATGCCGGGCAGCACGGCATGGGACATCGCCTCCACGAGCATCGCCTGGCGGCGCAGCACTAGGAGCGTGCCGGGAAGCGCGCAGGTGAGCGCCGTGGTGACGGCCAGGACGGCGACGGAGACGATGAACGGCATCAGTGTGCCCCCTCGCGCATCGTCGCGCCGCCCGCGGTCGGCCCCGCAGTAGCCGGTACCGCCGCGGCGGTACCGGCCCCTTCGGCCCGGTGGGCCTCGGCGGTGATCCGGGACAGCAGCTCACGGCGCTGCGCGCGCAGGCGGGCCCGGCGACGCAGAATCGAGCGCTCAGGCGCGCCCAGCAAGGAGGCGACGAGGAGGATCGACAGGACCAGGACGACCACCGGCCCGGTCGGCACGCGGCCGAGATTGACCGCCAGCGCCGATCCGATCGCCCCGGAGGCCCCGCCGATCAGCCCGGACAGCCCCACCATCGACCACAGGTGGTGCGTCCACTGGCGCGCGGCCGCGGCCGGCATGATCGCGAAGGCCACCATGAGGATGAGTCCGACCGCCTTGATGCCGATGACGATCGCGACGGTGGCGGTGCCCAGCAGCAGCGGGGAGAGGACCCGCGGGGAGAAGCCCATCGCCCGGCAGGCGATGGGGTCGAAGGTGAGCAGCGCCAGCTCCTTCCAGCACACCGCCACCACGATGAGCGAGGCCGCGCCGAAGGCCACGATGGTGACCAGGTCCGCCCGGGTGAGGGTGGCGGCGTTGCCGAACATGTAGGAGGTGATCCCGCCCCGCTCGGGCAGGGAGGAGTGGACGATGATCCGCATGAGCACGATCCCGCCGCCGTAGAACAGCGCCAGGCAGATCGTCATCGCGGCGTCGAGGCCCACGGGGGAGCGCGCCGCGATCCAGTTCGCGAGGAGAACGGCGCAGGTGGAGGCGATGATCGAGCCGATGGTCAGCACGAGCATGGAGCGCCCCCCGATGCCCAGGACGGCGGTGGCGATGATGAAGGAGCCCGCCACGCCCAGGGTGGCGGCGTGCCCGATGATGTCGGAGACGAGCGACTGCTTGTGCAGGTACAGGAATGCGCCGAGCACTCCCGCGGTCAGGCCCACGATCGAGGTGCCCAGCAGCATCATGCGGAAGGTGTAGGAGGCCAGCAGCGCGCCGGGGCCGACGACGCCGGGCAGTAGCGCGCCGGCCTCGGCCAGGGGCGCCGTCGGCAGCACGGTCAGGGCGAGCGCGGAGATCATTCCTCGCGCCCCCCGCCCATGAGGGCCTCGTCGGTCAACCCGTAGGCGCGGTGCAGCGTGGCCGCTGTGAAGGCCTGATCGAGTGGCCCCGCGGCCACGAGCAGGCCGTCGGACAGCAGGACCGCGTGGGTGCAGAAGCGCCTCACCGTGGACAGGTCGTGATGGACGACGACGATCGTGCGTCCCTCGTCCCTCAGTGAGCGGAGGACCCCCATGATGGCCTGCTCGGAGGCGACGTCGACCCCCGCGAAGGGCTCATCCAGCAGGTAGAGGTCGGGCTCCTGGGCCAGGGTGCGGGCCATGAAGACGCGCTGCTTCTGGCCGCCGGAGAGCTGGGAGATCTGGCGGTCCGCGAGCTCGGGGATGCCGACCCTCTCCAGGGCCTCCATCGCCGTGGCCCGCTCGGCTGCCCCCGGGCGGCGCCACCAGCCGAGCCTGGCGTAGGTGCCCATGGTGACGACGTCGCGCACCGTGGTGGGGAAGTCCCAGTCGACCTCCGCGGTCTGGGGCATGTAGGCCACCCGGCTGCGGCACTGGGACAGCTCCTCGCCGAAGAAGCGCACGGAGCCGGCCAGGGAGGGGATGAGACCCATGGAGGCCTTGAGGAGGGTGGACTTCCCCGCGCCGTTGGGGCCGAGGACGGCGGTGACGGCGCCGGCGGGGATCGTCAGGCTCACGTCCTTGACCACAGGGCGGGCATGGTAGGCCACCGAGAGGTGCTCGACGGCGCAGGGAGGGTGCGGATCGTGCGTCACGGGGGTTCCTCGTCAGCGGGGCCCGTCGCAGCGGGCCCCCGGCCTCGGGTGGGCGCTCAGGCGGTCCTGCCGGTCAGGGCGGCGGAGATGGTCTCGGCGTTGTAGGCGAAGACCCCCAGGTAGGTGTCCACCGGGGCGGCCTCGCCGAGGGAGTCGGCGTACAGGGGCTTGTCGGAGACCTCCACGCTGCCGCCCTTGGCGGCCACCGCCTCCTTGACGTGGGTGATGGCCTCGGGGTTCTTCAGGTTGTCCTGGAAGATGACCTTGATCTTCTTCTCGGCGATGAGGGTGGCGAGGTCCTCGATGTCGGCGGCGCTCAGCTCGGACTCGGAGGAGACGAAGTCGGTGGCGTGGATCTCGATGCCGTAGGTCTTGCCGAGGTAGTTGAAGGCGTCGTGGCCGGTCACCAGGACGCGGTTCTCCTGGGGGATGGCGTCGAAGAGCTTCTTGGCGGCCTCCTTGGCCTCGTCGATCTTCTTGTTGTAGGCCTCGGCGTTGGCCTTGTAGGTCTCGGCGTTGGCGGAGTCGATCTCGGCGATCTTGCCCGCGCAGGCGGTCACCACGTGCTTCCAGTTGTCGGGGGAGTTCCACACGTGGGGGTCGTGGCCCTCGACGACGCCGTCCTCCTCCCAGGGCAGCAGCATGTCCTCGGGGATGGACTCGGCGGCGGGCACCTGCTTGGCGCCGAGTCCGTCGAGCTGATCCAGCATCTTGTGCTCCATGTCGTGGCTGGTCCACAGGACGACGTCGGCGCTCTCGATGGCTTGAGTGTCCTTGGTGGTCAGCTCCTGGGTGTGGGGGTCGCCCCCGGGGCCGACGAGCACGGTGACGGTGGCGTCGGGGGCGATGTTCCTGGCGGCGTCGCCCAGGTAGCCGGTGGTGGCCACGATGCTCAGGGTCTTCCCCGCGCCGGAGCCGCCGTCCTTGTTCTTATCGGTGGCGCAGGCGGCCAGGGCGCCGGCGGAGATGGCTGCGAGGGAGACGAGGGCGCTGCGACGGGTGAGAAGCATGTGTCCTCCGGGGAGCTCAGGGGTGCGGTAAGGCGTACCTAATCACTGTAGAGAACGGTAGGCGTTAATGGCAAATGTACTGGTTATCACCCTCATTCGCGCATGTCGATGGCCGGGCCGCCTCACAAGCCCGCGCCCTGCCCGCGCGGGCTCAGGATGCCTCCCGCACCTCCACGAGCCAGGGGCAGCGCCGGCGCAGCAGGTGCTCGAAGCGCGCGTGCATGGTGATGGCCGCCGCCGCGCAGTCATGGCAGGCCCCCTCCATCGCAACCTCGACGACGCCGTCGCGCACCGAGCGCACCTCGAGCGACCCTCCGTGGCCGCGGGCGAAGGCGCCCACCCGCCCCCCGGCGATCTCCCGGGCGGCGGTTCTCAGGGCCTCGTCCGGCCCGACTGCGCTGGCCCGCCCCGCCGGCCGCCAGGCCCGGGGCGAGCCCAGGGCCTCGACGAGCGCGGTGCGCACCCGGGCCCCCTCATCGGCCCAGGCGCGGCCATCGGCCAGCAGCGTGAGCACGGCCCCGGGCGCCACCTGCACGGCCGCCAGGGTGCCGTCGTCGAGCAGGGCCTGGAGGGCGGGGGGCGCGGAGGCGACCGCCCCGGCGAAGGGCAGCAGCCCGTCGGGGATCACCCAGCGCAGGGTCGCCGGATCGGGTGTGGTCAGCGGATGAGTGGGCACCGGCCGCTCCCGCCGCGCGGGTCTCATAGGAGGGCCGCGACGATCGTGCGGGCCAGGGCCGCCATCACCCAGGCGGTGGCGAACATGTAGCCGTAGGCGACGAGCGGCCACTTCCAGGTCCCCGTCTCCCGGCGCATCGCGCCGGCCGTCGCCATGCACTGCAGGGCGTAGACGAAGAACACGAGGATCGCCGCCAGGGTCGCGGGGTTGAAGAGTGGATCGCCGGCCCTGTTGGTGAGGGTGTCCTCCTGGTAGGTCATCGTGGCCAGGTGGGCGCTGGGCGCCTCGGGGTCCTCCGCGGCCGAGATCTGGCCGAGCGTGGCCACGAAGGTCTCGCGCGCCGCCAGGGAGGACAGAACGGACACGTTGATGCGCCAGTCGAAGCCCAGGGGCTCGAAGACCGGCTCCACCGCCCTCCCGATGCTCGCGGCCCAGGAGTGGTCCATCGTGTAGGAGGTCCTCTGCGCCTCCAGCAGCGCGTCGAGCTCGTCGGCATCGGTGATGGGCTCGCCGTCGTCGCCCGGCACGGTGGAGGCGGCCGGGTTGGCGACCGCGGCGGCGATGGCGGAGCACTCGGCGCCGCGCGCGCAGGCCGCCTCGAAGTCGGCGTCGGAGCGCATGGGCACGTTGAGCAGCACCCACAGCACCACGGTGGTCAGCGTGATGATCGTGCCGGCCTTCTTGAGGAATCCCTTGCAGGCGTCCCAGACCATGAGGGCCACCGTGCGCGGCCGGGGCAGGCGGTAGGGCGGCATCTCCATGTAGAAGGGCAGGAGGACGCCGTCGCGGTCGGTCAGGCGCTTGGCCACCCAGGCCACCGCCATCGCTGAGAGGGCGCCCAGCAGGTACAGGCCGAACATGATCGTGCCGCGCGCGCCGAAGGGCCCGATGCGGGCCTCGGAGTCCACCAGCAGCGAGATCATGATGACGTAGACGGGCAGGCGGGCCGAGCAGGTCATGAGGGGCGCGGCGAGCATCGTGGCCAGGCGGTCCTTCGCGCTGGGCAGGGTGCGGGTGGCCATGATGCCGGGGATCGCGCAGGCGAAGGAGGACAGCAGTGCCACGAAGGCGCGGCCCTCCAGGCCGGCCTTGCCCATCACCCGGTCCATGAGGAAGGCGGCCCGGGACATGTACCCCACGCCCTCCAGGATCGCGATGATGAGGAACATGATGACGATCTGAGGCAGGAAGACGAGGACCGCCCCCACCCCGCCGATGAGGCCGTCGGCGAGCAGGCCGCCCAGGAGCGGGTGGGACTCGTCAAACCGGCCGTGCACGAGCTCGCCCAGGGAGCCGATGCCACTCTCGATCGCGTCCTGGAACGGCGCGGCCCAGGTGAAGATCGACTGGAAGAAGAAGTACATGACCGCCAGGAACACGATGGTCCCGGCCACCGGGTGCAGCAGGACGCGGTCGATCGCGGCGGTCGTGCTGTCCGACGCGGGGGAGGCGTAGTCGGCCGCGGCCAGGATCGAGTCGGTCCAGGAGGCCAGCTCCCCGGGGTCGCTCGGAGGGGTGATCGGCGTGCGCGGCCAGGTGGCGACCCCGGCCAGCCTCTCGCGCAGCTCGGGGATGCCCATGCCGCGGTGCCCGAGGACGCGCACGGCCGGGATGCCCAGGGCCTCGCCGAGGGCGGCGACGTCGAGCCTGCCCTCGCGCCGTGCGAGCTCGTCGGTCATGGTGACGGCCAGGCAGGTGGGCAGTCCCAGGGCGAGCGCCTCGGCCACGAAGGTCATGCCGCGGCGCAGCGTCGTGGCGTCCACGACGACGATGAGCGCGTCCGGAGTGCTCACCTCCCGGTGGTCACCGGTGAGGACATCGCGCACGACCTGCTCATCGGGGCTGATGGGCTCCAGGGAGTAGGCGCCGGGCAGGTCCTCGATGGTCAGGCTCGTGCCATCGATGACGCAGCGACCCTGCGAGCGGGCCACGGTGACGCCCGGGTAGTTGCCGGTCTTGGCGCGCAGGCCGGTCAGGGCGTTGTAGATGCTCGTCTTGCCGGCGTTGGGCGCGCCGGCCAGTGCGACCCGGCGGTCCTGGGCGGCGACGGCGGTGCTCGAGGCCCCGCAGTGGCAGGAGGCGGAGTCGCCGCAATGGTCGGCGCTCACGAGGCCGCCCCTGCCGCCTGCGCGGATGAGTCCTGGGCGTCGTCGATGACTCGGACGGTCACGAGGGCGGCGTCGTGACGGCGCAGGCACAGCTCGTAGTCGGCCACCTGGAAGATGGCCGGGTCCCCCAGTGGCGCCCGCCTGCGCGCGGTGATGGCGCGGCCTGGGATGAGGCCGAGGTCCTGGAGGCGACGGGCCAGCCGGCCATGGCCGGGGGCCGGCCGCGCGGCATCGGCGCCGACGGCGGTGATGATGGCTCGTGCCCCGGGGAGCAGGTCACTGAGCGGGGTCTCAGCGGTCTCGGCGGATCGGGCGCCCGCGGCGCGGCGAGTCAAGGATGAAGTGCTCACAGTGAACCTCTGGGTGGTGTCCTCATCGGCGCCCGCTCGGGCCGCCGATGATCAGAGGTTATCAGGCTAGCCTATCCTGGCGATCAAGCAACCCGGCAGATGGGCCCGGGCGGAGTCGGTCCCCGCGCCGCCTGCGCGCCGGGACGCGGGCTCAGCGCGGGCGGGACATCGCCACTGCGCGGGCCCTGTCCGCCCAGGCGCCGTCGAGGCCGGGGTGCGCCACGGCGTCGCCGACCCACTCCAGGCCCGCGGCCCGCGCGGCCCGCTCCAGGAGCCAGTCGGCCACGGCCGGGTTCTTCGGCAGCAGGGAGCCGTGGAGGTAGGTGCCGATGACGTGGTGGGCCAGCGCCCCCTCGGTGCCGTCCCGGCCGTTGTTGCCATCACCCGAGCGCACCCGGCCGAAGGGCGCCTGGCCGGGCGCCAGGGTGGTCAGGCCGGAGTGGTTCTCGTAGCCGACGATGCCGCCGAAGATCTCACTGGTGGTGGTGATGTTGCCGATCAGGCGCCCATTCCCGGCGACGGTCTCGGCGTCGAACACGGAGATCCCGGGGATCTCGCTGCCCTGGCCGGTCAGGAAGCGGTGGCCGAAGAGCTGGTAGAGGCCGCAGATGACGAGCATGGGCACTCCATCGGCCGCCCACGCGCACAGGTCGGCGGCCCGCGCCTGGAGGTCCGCGGTGATGCGCTCCTGGCCGGAGTCCTGGCCGCCGCCGCCCACCACGAGGTGGATGCCGGTGGGAAGCTCGTCGCCGGGGTCGTAGGAGAGGACCTCGACGTCGTAGCCGCGCCACTGGGCCCTGCGGGTGAGCACGAGGGTGTTGCCCCAGTCCCCGTAGATGTTCATGTCCCGGGGGTAGAGCTGGAGGATCCGCAGGGTGCCGGCGCTCGCGCTGCCCGCCTCGCCGGAGTGCTCGTAGTGCTGGGCGCTCATTTCATGACCTCCTCGACCTCGGTCAGCTCTCCCAGGCGGGCCCGCAGTGCGAGCATCGCCGTGTAGGTGGTGAAGACGCGCATGGGGCGGCCCGTGCGCCGCGAGTCCTCGCGCAGGGCGTCCAGGGCCCGGCCCAGGTCCGGTTCCACGGTCCCCACGTCCACCTCGTCGTAGCGCAGGCGCAGCGCCATGTCCCAGGCGCGCACGCCCGTGACCACGGCCACGCCCTCGCCCCGCAGGCCGGAGAAGTCCACATCCCACAGCCAGGACATGTCCCTGCCATCTGCGTACTCATCGTTGATCGCCACCATGACCGACTCCGGGCCGGGCGCCGTGGCGGCGGTGAGCAGGCCCATGCGGAAGCCCGCCGGGTTCTTCACCAGCGAGAGCTGGACCTCGCGGCCGTCGAGGCGCAGGACCTCGCCGCGCCCGAAGGCGGCCCTCACCCGCCCGAGGCTGTCCAGCAGGCCCGGCAGGGCGGCGTCGGCGCGGTCGCCCAGGGCCTCGAGGGCCACGGCCAGGGCGGCGCAGGCGTTGAGCTGGTTGTGGATGCCGGGGATCGCGAAGCGCACCTCGTGAGCCGCCCCATCCACGCGGACGGTGGCGTCCTGGCCGCGCAGCGACTCCAGGACCACGCGGGGGCTCACATGGCGGACGGCGGTGGCGTCGGCGGTGCCGGTGCGCAGCTCGTCGTCGGACAGGAACAGGGAGCGCAGCTCGGGGCCGGCGCCGAAGGCGGACACGGGGGCGGCCAGGCCCTCGGTGAAGGCGGGCGCGCCCAGGCGCGGATCGTCGGCGTTGGTGACGACGGCGCCCGTGGTCGCCAGGGCGACCTTGCGCAGCAGGGAGGCGGTGTAGTCGATCTCCCCGAAGCGGTCGAGCTGGTCGCGCATGACATTGAGCAGCAGGCAGGCTCGCGGCTTGACGAGCTGGACGAAGCGGACGGCGTGGGCCTCGTCGAGCTCGAGCACGGCCACATCGGCGCGCAGGCGCCCGGCGGCGTCGACGTCGTGGAGGAGGGAGGCGAGCACCCCGCGCACGAAGTTCGAGCCGGTGCGGTTGGTGACGACCCTCAGCCCCTGCTCGGTGAGGAGTTGGACGACCATCTTCGTCGTCGTCGTCTTGCCGTTGGTCCCGGTCACGACGACGACGCCCATGGGCAGCTGGCCGAGCGCGCGGGCGAGGAAACCGGGATCGGCCTTCTCCATGACGAGCCCGGGGAAGGCCGTTCCGCCACTGCCGCCACCGCGCAGGCGGGCGGCGACGCGGGCCGCGCGGCCCAGGGCGACCGTGAGGCCGGAGTGCAGGGATGGTGAAGAGGTCATGGGCGCGAGTCTATCCAGCGCCCGGAGCCGCGGCGGACCGGTCCTCCGGGTCAGGGGCGAGCCGGGGCGATGACGCCGAGCGCCCCGGGAACGACCTCGATATCGAGGGCGCGGGTGGTGCCGGCGGTATCGCCGTCGAGCTCGAAGGGCACGGGCTCATCGGTGCGGATGGACACGCGCGACGCCTGCGCGAGCGTGAGCCCCGACGGGACCCGGCCCGCGAGGATCATCGCGCCCATGCGCGCCCAGTCGATGACGCGGTCCGGGCGGGCCAGCAGGAGGTCCACTTGGGCATCGGTGGGGGTGGCGTGCGGGAAGATCGTCATGCCGCCGGTGATCGTGCCGACATTGCCCAGCAGCGCCATGACCATGTCGTGCTCCTCGGGGACGCCGCCGTCCAGGGCGACGGCGGCGCGGAAGGGGCGCGGGCTGGCGTGCTGCACGGCGGCGACGGCGTAGGCCCCGGCGCGGATGACCTTCTTGAGCTCGTCCTTCGTGTCCGCCATGATCTGGGCGTCCAGGCCCAGGCCCGCCATGACGGCGAAGATCTCCTCACCGTCATCCCACGTGGCGCGCACGAGGTCGATGGCGGTGGGGCTGCCCGACAGGGCCAGGCGCAGGGCGGCGTCGGTATCCAGGGGGATGGAGAGGTTGCGGGCGAGCAGGTTGCCGGTGCCCGATGGGATGAGCGCCATCGGCATGCCGGTGCCCGCCAGCTCCCCGGCCACCGCCCGCACCGTCCCGTCCCCGCCCGCCACGAGCACGAGATCGACCCCGTGCTCGAGCGCCTGGCGCGCCATGGAGCGGCCGGGATCGTCAGGCGTCGTCTCCAGCCACTGGGTGGGCAGCCAGCCGGCGCTCAGGACCTCGGCCTCGATGCGGCGGCGCAGGAGGGACAGATCGAAGAACTTCGTGGGGTTGTAGATGACGGCGGCCCGCTTGCCGACACTGCGCGCGGGCAGGTCCAGGCGCGCCCAGGACGACAGGATCGTGTCGACGCCGCCCAGGGCGAGGCTCATATTGGTGACCGCCGCCCCCCACAGGATCCCCCCGATCTGGTCGGAGGCGCTCGCCAGGCCCATCGCCCACTGGCTGTAGCAGGAGGCGATGATGGCGGCGATGCCCGCCAGCCACCACACCGCCAGATCCGAGGTGGGGCGCCGGTGGGCGCGGGTGAGGACGAGCAGCATCGAGGCGGCGATGGTGACGGCCGCGACCTGCGCGTTGGGGTAGGCCTTGCCGACCACGGACAGTGAGTCCAAGAGATGCGAGCGCGGGTGGGGCACGTCCATCGCCCTGATGATGAGCAGCTGGGCGGGGATGCCTGCGGCCGCGATGAGCAGCGCCAGGGCCAGGCGCCGCATCCGCTTCTTGAAGGACCACAGGGCGACGCCGATGATCACGCCGGCGATGAGGGCCGGATGTGTGAGGAGGGCGTAGGCCTCCGCGATCTGGGCCCCTGCGGAGCGAGGGAGCAGCGGGTGGGCGGGCGTGAATGCGGAGTCGAGGCGCGAGGTCCTGCCGGCGGACACCAGCAGGCTCCATGCGATGAAGGCGAGGAGCAGGACGGCGGCGAGCACACGCTCCATCGCCCGCCCGGCGATCTCCCGGCGAGCACGGGCATCGGTTGGCCGGGCGGCCTCCGGCGCCGCGGCGCGGGTGCTGCTCGTCGTGCTCATCGGGCTCCTTCCAGGGCAAGGCTAGCCCGGCCCGGTGGCGCGCGCCGTCCTGGCCCCGCTCCCGAGACGGCCGGGAGCCGTGCTCAGCCAGCGGTGACGGGGACGTCCGTGATCCGCCAGGGGTGGTCCAGTCCGGTGAATCGGCCTTCCTGGTGATCGACGATGAGCGTGTCCTGGCCGACGTCGGGCCAGACGACGAAGGCGGTCGAGGCGCCTCCCTCGAGGCTCCAGTGCAGCTGCGTGTCAGCGAGGGGTCTGTGGTAGCCCTTGCCACCCAGGATGTAGTCGCAGGGCATGTACCGCAGTCCGCCGGCCAGGAGCGTGACACCGTCGAGGCCCGCGAAGGGGAAGGAATCCCCGTCCTCGCCCCGGGAGTTGGCGAACAGGCCCCCGGCATCCGTGTCGTCCTCGAACCAGACGCGCGCCACACTGTCCCCGGTGCTGCCGGTGATGGTGAGCCTGCCCAGGAGGAGCCCATCGCGGCGGGTGATGGAGTCCACCGTGATGGAGGGGGCCGCGGAGCCGTCGTCCGAGGGGACGGTGAGGGCGCTGCCCGCGCCTGAGCCGACGGGTCCCTGGGGGTCGGGGAGGCCGCCGGCGGGGACAGCGGTGGGCGCGGTCGACGGGGAGGCCGCAATGGTTGACGTGGTGGTTCCGCCGGTGGGGGTGAGTGTGATGACGACGCGGCGGTTGGCGGCTCTGGCGGCGTCGTCGGTGCCCTGGACGGCGGGCTCGGTCTCGCCCTTGCCCTGTTCGGTGACGCTCCAGGCGGACAGGTCGGTGAGTTGGCCCAGGCGGTTGTGGACGGCGGCGGCGCGTTGTTCGGACAGGGTTTGGTTGAAGGCATCGTCGGCCTGGTCGTCGGTGTGTCCGACGATGGACAGCTCGCCGCCGTCGGGGTAGGAGGCGATCTGGGCTGCGACCGTCTGGAGTTGGGTGTCGGCCTGGGCGGTCAGGTCGTACTTGCTGAACTCGAAGGTCACATCACTGGCCAAGGTGGTGGTGATGGAGGTGTCGGTGGTGCGGGAGGTGCTGGACTCGTCGAGTGCGCGGCTGAAGGTGTCGATGCTGGCGGGGGCGCTGAGCTCGGCGAGGGTGGGATCGTCGTCCTGCCGCTCGGAGTCGTAGGAGGCCACGTCAACCTCGGTGTGGGCCTTGTCGAGGTCGACGTCCGAGCCGAGGATGCCGGCGGCTTGATCCTTGCTGATGACGGCGATCTCGGGGAAGCCGGTCAAGGGCAGGAACGCGGTGACGCGATCGGTGTCAACAGGCCCGAAGACCGCGTAGGCCATACCAGACCGCCCTTTCTCGAGGGATATCGCCTCGGTGGGGATCGTGCCGTCGATGCAGTTCCATACTCGCCGTCCGGCGGTGTCGATGAGCCGGATGCCCGCGACGGGGCGATCGTCCAGGAGAGCAGGTGCCAACCAGAGGTGACCCCAGTTCCACTCGCTGTCGTACTCGTCTCCGTCGTCGGTGGCGGTGTCGTCGGCCATGCGGGTGATCCGCAGCGGGAGGATTGTCGTCTTGTCATCCATGGTGACCAGGGGTGCGATGTCGACACTGATGTGGTGGCCGGCGGTGTAGGACTCCAAGGTCTGCCAGCCCGCCGGCGGCGGCGTCCCGGGCTGCTGGGAGGTCGAGGCATCAGCGCTGGGACCGGTGGTGTCCGGCGAGTCCTTGCCAGAGCACGCGGCCAGGGCGGTCGCCCCTGCGGCGGTGAGCATGGGCAGGGTGAGGAGCGTACGGCGTCGAAGAATCGGCATATCAGGGCCTCCTGGAATCGTCCTCGCAGGGAGAGAGCGGATTCGGACGGGCCAGGAGTAGTGACTGCGTCTACCCGCCGCCGCTCTCACCGGCTGCTGGAACCGTAAGCCGCAGCGGGAGAACACCGCGATGGGGACGGATCTCCTGCTCCCCGTGGACCATGGGGACTCCACGGGGAGCGGTGGATAGTCGATGGGGAGCCGATGAGGAATCGGGGACCTTTCAGTGCCCGTGGTGACGGGCCTTGGCCTTCGCCCGGGCGATCTCACGGCTCCGCGCGCGCTCGGTATCGCGATCCTCCCGGCGCTGCGAGGAGGACGCCGCGGCTCGCGCCTCGAGGTCCGCTTGTATCGCCGCCTGGGCCGCCGTGCTCTCCCGGTGCCGCGCCGCGCATCGCCCGCTTCGGATTGACCCGCCGCTCCTCGGTGGAGCCCGTCCGTCGGATCCTGGGCGCGCTGTCCGCGCGATCGATGAGCGCGGTGCCGTGGGCGAGGAGCGAGGCGTGCAGTTCCACATCAGTGGGCTCGGGGCCGAAGGTGACTCGCGCCGCCCGGACTTCCTACCGGGCCGTGCGATTCGCGTACCAGGGACTTGCCCGCCCAGACTAGCCGGTGCGGCGTTATGAGGGCTATCGGGTCCCGGTGTCATCCTCAAGGAGATCGACAACGGTGAGCCCATGCGCCGCAGTGGCGATGGACATGCGGCGTTCATGGGTCAGCACCATCACCGGAGTCGCCGGGGAATCCGGGATGAGAGCGCTCGCGAGCTGGATGGCATCGGGTGATCGGAGCGCCTTGGCGAGGGTTCTGCGCGGTGGGGCGCCTCGGCGTTGATGCGCACTCGCCGCAGATGACCCAGGAAGGTGCCGACGCTGGTTGAGGGGAGCCCTGCGCGACGTTCCGCAGCGGGATGAGGGCCGAATCTGTCAATCCTGCTGCCGTGGAGGCCGATGGCGCTCCAAAGCCCTCCGCAGATCGTTGGAATGACGCGGTCGGCGGCGGCGAGCATCGATGAGGTGAGCGCGCATGGCAGCGGAATTGACGCATCGGCGGGTCGGGGATCCCCAGACAGTCGGCAGGGCCGCCTGGAGCTCACGGTCAGCGATTGTCGAAGTGCGAGTCGAAGGCGGCGGCCGACAGCTCGGCTCCGACCGCGCGCACACCGACGCCGGCTGAGACCCGGCCCCAGTGATCGGCGCATGCGCTCCACTGCGGTATCGGCGGCATAGGCGATGCGAGCCGCGTGGGCGGCAGGGGCGAGCTCGACTTCGATGAGGTCCGATGAGGGCGGAGGATCGGAGCACTGGTCCGAAGGCTTCGCCGTCGACAGCACCGCTTAGCCGTCTGCGGCATCGGTGGGCCGTTGCGGGCAGCACGGGGAGCGCTGCTCTGGATGGCCGGGCGCTGCTTTGAACGGTCTGGAGATGCTCGCAACGCACCCGGCGGGGCTCATCCGCTCGCCGCCAACGATGAAGGCTCCGGCCTCTCCTTCACCATCCCCTCACGAGCAGTGCCGCGGAACCGCCGCCAAGGTCAGAGGGAGCGACGACCAGGTCAAGAGAAGCGATGATGAAGTCGGGGTGCTCGGCCTGACGGCCTGCCCCCCTTCCTCCTCGGAGATCTCACGAGCAGGCCCGCGGATCTCCTCGTCGTCGGGGTGGCGGGATTTGAACCCACGACCTCTTCGTCCCGAACGAAGCGCGCTACCAAACTGCGCCACACCCCGTGTGTGTGCAGCGGCAACTATAGCCGGGCCGCCCGCGTCGAGGGAAATCACCGCCGCTCGCCCGCCCAGTGCCGTCCATCACTGGGAGTTGTGCGGGGGTGGGCGGCGCTGGGCCGCCCACCCCTTGCCCGTGCCCGCGCAGCGCGGTTGACTTGCCCCATGACCAGCGCAGACCTCGCCCCTGACCCGCTCCCGCTCGCAGGCCGAACGGTCCTCATCACCGGGGTCAGCCGCCGCGCCGGCATCGGGCACGCCATCGCCTGCCGCGCCGCCGCCCAGGGGGCCAGCGTTGTCGCGCACCACTACTCGCCCCACGACGCCGCCCAGGCTTGGGGTGCCGACGACATCGACGCCGTCATGGCCTCGATCGCCTCCCACCTCGCCGACGGCGCCCGCCTCACCCCCGTGGACGCCGACCTCTCCGCCTCCGGCCAGCCCGCCCGCGTGGTCGCCGCCGCGGTCGAGGCCGCCGCCGACGCCGGTCACCCGCTGACCGCCCTGGTGTGCAACCAGGCCATGAGTGAGCCCGACGCCGCCCTGCTCGACGTCGCCGAGGACATCCTCGACCGGCACTGGGCCATCGACGCCCGCGCCTCCATCCTCCTCGCCCAGGCCTTCGCCCGCGCCATCATTGGGGAGCGGGCCGGGGGAGCCGGCGATGAGCGGGTCGGCGACCCCACCCGCGCCATCGTCTTCCTCACCTCCGGCCAGGCGCAGGGGCCCCTGCCCGGGGAGATCGCCTACGGGGCGGCCAAGGCCGCCATCGCCGGCATCACCCTGACCATCGCCGATGAGCTCGCTGATCACGGCATCCGCGTCAACACCGTCAACCCCGGTCCCGTCGACACCGGGTACCTCACCGCCGAGGCCCTGGAGTCCGTTGGCCGTATGTTCCCCTTCGGCCGCTTCGGGGCGCCCGATGACGCCGCCCGACTCATCACCTGGCTGCTGGCCGACGACGCCCGCTGGATCACCGGTCAGGTCATCAACTCCGAGGGCGGCTTCGCCCGCTGGCGCGCCTGATCGCGCGCCCCGGGACCGGGACCAACTGATCCTGGCTGCCTCCGCCCCGCCGCGTTCCGGCCGTCCGCGCGCCCTCAGCGCGCCGGGACGAGGGTGAGCAGCGTCGCCTCCGGTCGGCAGGCCACGCGCACAGGCGTGTAAGGGCTCGTGCCCAGCCCGGCGCTGACATGCAGGTACATGTCTCCAGCCGTGCTCGGATCCCCGATCCGCCCCGGCCACTGGGACAGGCGCTGCGTCACCCTCCGCCGGTCCAGGTCGCAGTTCGTCACGAGGGCGCCGAAACCGGGCAGGCAGAGCTGGCCGCCATGGGTGTGCCCGGCCAGGGCGAGGGCCACGCCGTCGCCCGCCATCGCGTCCAGAACCCTCCGGTAGGGGGCGTGGGCGAGTCCCAGGCGCAGCGCCCGCCCCGAGCGGTCGAGGACCGGCGGGAGGAGGGCGGCTGAAGCCGCGCCGTCGGAGCCGTCGTCCGGGGCGGGGTAGGCGTCGCGCTCGGCGTGGGGATCATCGACGCCGACCAGGTCCACTCTCCGCCCGCGCACCGTGAGGGTCCCCCGCGCGTTCGTCAGGTCCGCCCAGCCGCCGGAGGCCTGCAGCTCGATGACCTCCCGCCAGGGCAGCTCCACGAGATGATCGCGAGCGTCCTCGGCATCCGCCGTGCGCGGGTCGCGGCGCAAGTAGCGGGTCGGCAGCTTGAACACCGAGGAGTAGTAGTCGTGGTCCCCCAGGACGAAGGCCCCCGGCAGTCCCACGAAGGGCTCCAGTGCCCGCTGCAGCGGCTCCAGGCCCGAGGCGAAGGACAGGTGGTCGCCCGTGGAGATGACGACGTCGGGGTGCTCGGCGGCCAGGCCCCGCACCCAGGCGACGCGCGCCTCGGTGCGGTCGGTCAGGTGCAGATCGGCCAGGTGGAGGATCGTGATCGGCTCCTCGCCGTCGGCCAGGACGGGCACCGGGAAGCGCCGCAGCACCGGCATGCGGGCCTCGAGGAGCGCGTAGCCCAGGGCCCCGGTGCCGAGAGCGGCGAGGGAGCCCAGCGCGCGAGCGGCGCCGAGGCGCCGTGAACGGGAGGAGGATGGGCGCGGGAACGCGGTCATAGCAGTCGTCATATCAGAGGTGCCCGGGATCGTGAGTGCTCGCGGTGATCAGCCGTTGCCGCCGATGGGGCCGGTCGCCACGGCGCCTCCGGAGCCGGAGGGGCTCAGACTGATCGTGAACTCCTTGCGGCCGGCCGCCGTGGGCGCGGAGCCCGGGGCCGGCGCGGCGGGGAGGGCGGCGCCGACCTGTGCGGCCGCCCCGGACTCATCCGCGGGCGCCGCCTGGGCCGCCTGGGCGCTCGCCTGGCCGGCGGCGTCGCCCACAGGGGCGGGGAGCTGGCCGGACGTCTTCTTGGCGTTGCCGCCCGAGGGCTGCGCGGGCTGTCCAGCGCCCAGGCTCACCTGGGTGAAGGGCTCCGCCCCCGTCCCCGACAGCGAGGTGTCCATGAACTGCTTCCACATCGGCGCGGGCGCGTCGGAGCCGTACATGGTGGCGTAGTAGCGCCCGCCGATGTACTGCCCGTTCATCGGCTTGGTGCCCTCGGAGTGGCCCATCCACACGGCGGAGGACAGCTGCGGGGTGAAGCCCACGAACCAGGCGTTGTCCATCTCCTCCGTGGTGCCCGTCTTGCCCGCGGCCTGCCGCCCTGCCAGGGCGTAGTTCTTGGCGGTTCCCTG
>NZ_MVIW01000013.1 GCF_002072185.1 Actinomyces denticolens | reverse complement strand
CGTCGTCACCATCACCCGTTCCGGCTACGCCAAGCGCACCCGCACCGACGCCTATCGCTCCCAGCACCGCGGCGGCAAGGGCGTGCGCGGCGCCACCCTGCGCGAGGACGACATCGTCCAGCACTTCGGGGTGACCACCACGCACCGCTGGCTGCTGTTCTTCACCAACCTCGGCCGGGTCTACCGCGCCAAGGCCTACGAGCTGCCCGAGGGCGGCCGCGACTCCAAGGGCCAGCACGTGGCCAACCTCCTGGCCTTCCAGCCCGGCGAGGAGATCGCCCAGGTCATGGAGCTCGGTGCCTATGACCAGGCCGACTACCTCGTGCTGGCCACGCGCCGGGGCCTGGTGAAGAAGACCCGCCTGAGCGAGTACGACTCCAACCGCTCCGGCGGCATCATCGCCATCAATCTTCGCGACGATGAGGACGGCCGCCCCGATGAACTCATCTCCGCCTCGCTCCTGTCCGCCGGCCAGGATCTCCTGCTCGTCTCCCGGAGGGGCCAGTCCCTGCGCTTCCACGCCGACGACGCCACTCTGCGCCCCACCGGGCGCGCCACGAGCGGCGTGACCGGGATGCGCTTCCGCGAGGGCGACTCGCTCCTGGCCATGGATGTCATCGATCCCTCCTGGGAGGATGCCGACCTGTTCGTCGTGACCGAGGGCGGTTTCGCCAAGCGCACCAACGTGCGCGACTACCCGGTCAAGGGACGCGGCGGCCTGGGCGTCAAGGTCGCCAACCTCGTCGAGGAGCGCGGTGATCTCGTGGGCGCGCTGGTGACCGCCCCCAGCGATGAGGTGATGTGCATCATGGCATCGGGCAAGGTGGTTCGCTCCGCCATCGCCGAGGTGTCCGTGACCGGCCGCGCCACACAGGGCGTGACCTTCGCGAAGCCGGACGACGGCGATCGCATCATCGCGGTGGCCCGGAACGCCGAGCGCGACCTCGACGCTGATGACTCTGCACAGGTCCCCGCCGACGCGGTAGCGTTGAGCGAGGACGAGAGTGAGGACCAATGAGCCAGCCCGACGCCGCCCAGCCCATGGACGCATCCATCGGAACGAACCCGCCGATCGCCGGCGCCCCGAAGACCGGCAAGGGCGGCAAGCAGCCCGCGCTGGGCGGCCCGCGCCGCGTGCGGCTCGTGATCAACCGCGTCGATCCCTGGTCCGTCCTCAAGGTGTCCCTGCTGCTCAACGTGGCGATCGGCATCATGATGGTGGTCGGCGCCGCCATCGTGTGGTTCATGCTCGACTCGCTGCACGTGTTCTCCCAGATCCAGGACCTCGTGGGCTCCGTGGTGGAGACGAACTCCAACGCCTTCACCGGCGTCGTGGAGTACATGAAGTTCTCGCGGGCCATCTCGATGTCCACGATCATCGCGGTCGTCAACCTCATCCTGAGCACCGCCCTGTGCACCCTGGCGGCCCTCATCTACAACGTCATCGCCTCTCTTGTGGGCGGGATTCATCTCACACTGGCGGACGACTGACCGATTTGGTCGTCCCAGACCCGATGGGATAATCTCATCCGGTCTCAAGGGCCTATAGCTCAGTTGGTTAGAGCGCATCCCTGATAAGGATGAGGTCGCTGGTTCGAGTCCAGCTAGGCCCACGGCACCGCAGCGCGACGGCGAGGAGGCTCCATATGAGGAACCGAGCAGCCCTGACCGCTGCGGTTTTCTCGTGCATGGGCGCGATCGCGTACGCGGCGTGGCTCAGGTACGAGGCCGCTCGCAAGGAGCAGGCCGCTTGGGCCGAGGTCACGGACCCGGTCGAGGAGATCTGAC
Source organism: Actinomyces denticolens (assembly GCF_002072185.1). Taxonomy (GTDB): domain Bacteria; phylum Actinomycetota; class Actinomycetes; order Actinomycetales; family Actinomycetaceae; genus Actinomyces; species Actinomyces denticolens. The sequence continues at coordinate 69,931 of NZ_MVIW01000013.1, read as the reverse complement.
CCTCTCGCCGAGGGGCCATGGCGCAATTGGTAGCGCACCTGCTTTGCAAGCAGGGGGTTACGGGTTCGAGTCCCGTTGGCTCCACTTCTCCGCATCGCCCGCGATGGCGCGAGCGCGCATCCTCAGTATCCTCAGTGCTCCTCGACGGCGTGAACAGGCCTGAAGCGCCGGGCGATGCCCCAGGGCCTCAGACGGCCCTGGGAAGCGGGTGACCGGCCATCTCCTCGACCAACTCGAGGGCCTCCTCGAGGCTCGTCTCGGTCCCCAGGTAGGTGAGGCGGTACAGGACGGTGCCGATCATCATGTCGACGCTGAGAGACGGCTCGGGGCCCTCCCATTGCCCCGCCTCGAGTGCCCGGGCGACGGCGTCGATCGCCCCGTCGCGCAGGGGTGCGATGACCCGCTGCCGATAGGACGCGGCTGCCTCGGGCCGCGCCAGCAGCTCGTGGGCGATCTGGATGACGGCCCTCCCGAGGGGCGGCGCCGCCAGGACCGCGTGCGCGCGCCGGATATGCGCGGCCAGATCGGCCAGCGGCTCGTCGGTGACGGGCAGGCGCCGCGGGCCGAGCGCCGCGTCCACCGCGTCCACCGCGAGGTCCAGGAGGGTCCCCCACCGCCGGTAGATCGTCGACTTGGGGACGCCCGCCGCCGTCGCCAGGGCGTCGGCCCGTAGGGCGCCGAGCCCGCCCTGGGCCATGAGGCGCGCGGCAGCGGCGAGGATGCGGCCGTCGATCGCGGGGTCGCGCGGCCGCCCGCCGCCCCGCGGTGCGCTGGACTCCATGGCGGCCTCCTCCCATCCCGCGCGGACTGCCGCGACGGCCTCGCTGCGGATTCTTCCAAACGCGCACGAAGAGCGCTACACTAGTTACGAAACTATTAGTCGCGAAACTGAGGAGGGGTCATGGACCGCGTCGACCTGGCCACTGCGGGCCTGTTCTTCTCATGGGCGGCCCACGATCTCGAGGAGTACGTGACGATGCCGGCCGCCTCGCGCGAGCTGGCGGAGCGCATCCCCTGGCTGCCGGAGGAGCTGCGCCGCGACGGCGTCTCCCGCGAGCACCTCCGGGTGGGGATGGGGATCATGGCCGCGCTCTTCGCCGTCGGATCCATCCAGGGATGGCGCAGCCGGGGACGATCCCGGCTGTACCAGGCGCTGCTCCAGGGTTACGGGCTGCACAGCTTCAGCCATCTGGGATCGGCGGCGTTGGCCCGGGGCTACACCAGCGGCAGCGCGACCGCTCTGCCCATCGTCCTGCCCTCCTGGCTCTGGGCCCGGCGCGTGCTGCGCGAGGAGGGAGTGGATGTGCGCCCCAGTTGGTGGGTGATCCCTGCCTTCCCCATCGTGGCCGGTGCCGCCCATGGTGCGGCCTACCTCGCGACGAGGGGCCGCCTCGGCGAGTCGAGCGCATCCTGAGGGCACACCGACGGGGCGCGAGCGGGCCCGGATGACCGCCCTGCCCCATGCCCGCCTCATGCCCGCGCTTCCGCCCACAGGTTGCGCGGAAGCGCGGGCGCATTCCCTGTGGAGGCCTGTGGACAGCCGAGGCCCTGCAATTCCGGGCCTTCCCCACTTGGGGACAACCCTGTGGAAAACCACAGCGATGTTCTTCCACAGGGTTGTCCCCAGATGTGGATGAATCACACCGATGTGATTCGCCGTCGAGCAGAGGCCCTCACGCGCTCGCCAGGCGCAGCGCCACGAGACCGATCAGCGCGAGCGCCACGGCGGCGGTGCCGACCGCTGAGAGCGCCCCTCGGCGCTCGCGCGGAGCCCAGGCGTAGACCGCCGCGACGACGCCGCCGGTCACGAGCCCACCCAGGTGCCCCTGCCAGGAGATCCCCGCGGCGGTGAAGGAGAAGACCAGGTTGAGCACGAGAATCACCACGATGCTCGTGGTGTCCCGGCCGAAGCGCCGCTGGATGACGAACATGGCGGCGAACAGGCCGAAGACCGCACCGGAGGCGCCCACTGTCGCGGTGAACCAGTCGCGCGACCCCGGTGCGGACAACCAGTACACGGCCGTCGACCCGCCCAGGGCGCTCAGCGCCATGAGCGCGCTGTAGCGCCAGCGGCCGAGCAGTGGCTCGAGGGCCTCGCCCAGCACCCACAGTGCCCACATGTTGAAGGCCAGATGCATGATCGAGCCGTGCAGGAGCGCACTGGTCAGCAGGCGCCAGGGCTCGGCGCCCACGAAGGCCGGCACGAGCGCGAGGCCCCTGATCACGCTCAGCCCCATCCCCGTCGAGGCGGGCAGGTTCTGGGCCATGAAGACCACGACGCATGCGGCGATGAGCGCCTTGGTGATGACCGTCGAGCCGTCTGACAGTCGCCCGCCGAGCGCCGTCGTCGGGGCGCGGCGCCCTGCTCCGGCACGGGCGGTGCAGTCCACGCAGTGCACGCCGACGGCGCTGGGCACCTGGCAGGCCGGGCACACCGGTCGCCCGCAGCGCTGGCAGCGCACATAGGCCACCCGATCAGGGTGGCGCGGGCAGACCGGTGCGCCTGAGGTGGCCGGGCCGCCCGTCGCCGTCACTGGACGACGCTCACCGAGGTGATGGTGATGTCCTTGAGGGGACGGTCCGTGCTGTCCGTCGGCGTCGCCGAGATCGCGTCCACGACCGCCCTCGACTCGTCGTCGGCGACCGCGCCGAAGATCGTGTGCTTGCCGTGCAGCCACGCCGTGGGGGCGGTGGTGATGAAGAACTGCGAGCCGTTGGTCCCCTTGCCCATGTGGCGGCCGGCGTTGGCCATGGCCAGGACGTAGGGGGCGTCGAAGGTGAGGCTCGGGTCGATCTCGTCGTCGAAGGTGTAGCCGGGGCCGCCGCGGCCGGTGCCGAGCGGGTCACCGCCCTGGATCATGAAGTTGGGGATGACCCGGTGGAAGACGACGTTCTCGTACAGGGGCGCGCTGGAGTCCTCGCCGGTGCGCGGATCCGTCCAAGTCCGCGTTCCGGTGGCGAGCCCGACGAAGTTCTCGACGGTCACGGGCGCCTGCTCCGGGAAGAGCGTCAGACGAATATCTCCGAGGGTGGTGTGAAGAATCGCTTCCATGGACTCATCGTCCCATGGGCGGGCGGTCGAGGCCCGGTGCGCTCCAGGGTGGCGGGGTGTGTTCACCCCAGGCAAAACGCCACCATCAAGAGTGCCCGCCCGAGCGAGAACAGTGCCACCATGGGTCCCAGTTCGCCTCACGCCGCCCTGGCATCCCGCGACACCACCATTTGAACGCCCCCAGGAGGAGAGCGCCATGCCTTGCAAGACCGCCGACAAGAGGATCGACTCCGACCACCTCCGTCAGGAGGCCGCAAACCTCGCCGAGGCCATCGCCGAGCGGGCCGAGCGCGCTGCCGAGTGGGCGGCCCCGCACGTCGCCCGCGCCGGGGAGAACGTCTCGCGCGCCGCCAAGGAGGCGCAGACGCGGATCGAGCCCGCTTACAGCGAGGCCCGCGCCCGCGTCATCGACGACTACCTTCCGCGCGCCCAGCGAGCCGCCGAGGCCGCCCGCGCCGCGATCGCCGAGGCCCCGGCACCCGTCGTCGCCCCCAAGAAGCGCCGCTGCCGCCGAGGCCTCAAGGTGCTCGCCTGGACCACCGTGGTCACCGCCGCCGCCGGCGCCGCCTACGTCGCCTGGCGCCGCAGCCAGCCCGTTGAGGACCCGTGGGCCGAGGAGTACTGGGCCGACTCCGCCGAGGAGGGCGCTGAGGTCATCGAGGAGGCCACCGGGGCGTGAGGGCGCCGAGGCCGATCGGCCCATGACCCTTCGACGATCAACGGCGCCCCCAGCAGCAGAGGCTGGGGGCGCCGTCGTCGATCGTGGTGCGGGCGCCGATCGCAGGGCCGGGATCGCGGGACCGGCGCGCCGGCCTACTTCCAGCGCAGCAGGCCGAGGAAGCCGACCATCATGATGATGAAGCCGATGTAGAGGTTCCCGTTGGACAGCCAATCAGCGGCGTGGTGGTTGAGGAAGTACGGCAGTGGGTACTCCCCCTTGAACAGGTAGGTGACCACGACCCACAGGAGCCCGATGACCATGAGTGCCACCATCGAGGGCGCGTACCAGCTGGGGCTGCCAGTGCGCACCACCTTCTGGGGCACGCGGGACACGCGGTTGGCCGCGGCGCGCGACTCCTCCTCGGCGGCCTTCGCCGCCTTGGCCGGGTTGCCGGAGCGCTTGGCGCTGCGCTTCGCGTCATCATCAGAGTTCTTGAGCTTGTTCAGCAGGGCCACGCGGGCCTCCTCCTAGCATGACGAGCCTGGGGAAGGGCTCGTGTGCGGGCACTAAAACGCTCCTAGCCTAGGGCATGAGCGGTGCACGGCGAGAGATGGGACTGTGATCACTCCTGCGCCTACAAGCAGCGATGACACCCTAGACTGGCAGCCGAGCGGTGGGCAGGCTATCAGTCCCACTACAACCCTGAGGAAAGTCCTGCAGAAGACGGAGTGCGGATGACCAGCATGAGGCATGGCGGTGCGGCGGAGCGCAAGAAGCGCTCGGCGCTCGACATCGTGATCACCGGCATCGGCGAGATCCTCATCACCGTGGGTCTCATCATCGCCCTCTTCCTCACCTGGCAGTTGTGGTGGACCAGCCTGGACGCCCAGGAGGAGGCCGCTGCCACGCGCGACGCCTTCGAGAGCCAGCAGGTCGACTCCCCCAAGACCGAGGGCGTCAAGCACTACGATGCCCCGCCCGCCTTCACCCCCGTCGGCAACGGGGAGACCATCGGCATGCTCATCGTCCCCAAGTGGTACGGCAAGACGAACAACAACATGCCCATCCTGGAGGGCACCGCCTCCGACATCCTCGACTCCGCCGTCGCCGGCCACTATCCCGAGACTCAGCAGGTGGGCGACATCGGCAACTTCGCCCTCGCCGGCCACCGGCGCACCTCCGGCAACTCCTTCCGGCGCATCGACCTCCTCGAGGCCGGCGACGAGGTGGTGGTGGCCACTAAGGATACCTGGTACGTCTACACCGTCACCGAGCACGAGATCGTCGACCCGAGCGCCGTCGAGGTCATCGCGCCCGTGCCCCACCACCCCGAGATCGCGGCCACCGATCGCATGCTCACCCTGACCACGTGCCACTCCCTGACCGTCGGCGAATGGGGCAACGACCATCGGTGGATCACCTATGCGAAGTTCTCCTACTGGATGCCCCGCTCCGAGGGCCGACCGGCCTCGGTTCTCAACGACCCGGAGGTCAACTGATGTACGGATGGATCTGGCGCCACCTCCCAGGGCCCGTCTGGCTGCGCCTCATCGAGGCCCTCATCCTCGCCGCGCTCGTGGTCCTCGGCCTGTTCGAGTTCGTCTTCCCCTGGGCCAACGACACCTTCCACCTCTCCGGCGAGGCCACCGTCTGAGCAGGATCACCATCCGCCCCTGACCGCCTCCCCCCTATGAGCGAGACCGGTCGAAAACGGGGACGAAACCGGTTCGTTTTCCACAGGTACGCGTGACCGCAGGACGGTCGGACGGAGCCTGTGGGCTTGGAACCGGTCTCGATCGCCACTTCGACCGGTTTCGATGGCGTTCTCGACCGGTCTCGGCGAGGAGGGAAGGGTCAGTTGTTGGGCGGGGACGACGGGGCCGGTGAGGCCGACTTCTGGTCACCCGGCTGCGGGTGCTTCGAGGCCGTCGCCGTGGGCGCGGGCTGGAAGTCGTACTTCTTGTAGTCGATGGTCACCTGCGACCCGGCGTCCACGGAGGCCCCGGCGACGGGGCTCGTGCCCGTGACCTCGGTGGCGTCCTTCTTGGACTGGTCGGAGGTCTTCTCAGTGGTCGGGCTGTTGACGTTGTAGGTCAGACCGGCGTCCTGCAGCGCCGTCTGCGCCGCTTCCAGGGTCATGCCCTTGATGTCCGGAACGGTGACCCGCCCCGTGGACAGCACGAGCGCCACCGAGCTCCCCCGCTGCACGGTCGTGTCCGCCGTGGGGTTGGTGCGGATGACCTTGTCCTTGCCCACTTCCGCGGAGTCCTCCGAGGTGGAGGTCCCCACCTTGAGCCCCGCCTTCTCCAGGGCGTCGCGCGCCTCCTCCTGGGTCTTGCCCGAGACATCGGGAACCTCGACCATGGCGGTGCCCAGGGAGTACTGGACCGTCACCGTGGAGCCAGGAGCGGCGCCCGTGCCCACGGCCGGGTCGGTGGAGACCGCTCGGCCCGAGGGGATCGTGTCGGAGGCGACGTCGTCGCCCTTGGCATAGACGAGGCCGACGGACTCGATCGCGGCCTTGGCCTCCTGCTCCGACTTGCCCGTGACATCCGGGACGGTGACGCTCGTCGGCGTCGGTGAGGCGGTGGGCTTGGGATCGGCCCCGCCCAGCTTCCCCGAGCTGATCGCCCACGCGCCCAGCGCGACCGCGACGATCAGCGCGGCGATGAGCAGCCATAGTCCGAGGCGGTTCTTGGAGTCGCGCTCGTCGTCCTTCTCAGTGGGCATGACCAGGGGCTGCTGGGGTGTCGGGGGCGGTGGTGCCGGCGTCTCGGGGCGCGCGGGACTGAAGGCGTCCGCCTGCTGCGGGAGCGTCGTCGTCGGCGCGGCGGCCCAGGCGGAGGCCGCGGGCGCGGACACGGCGCTGCCCCGCTGCGCCGCCAGAAGATCGGAGCGCATGTGGGCGGCGTCCCCGTAGCGGTCATCACGGCGCTTGGCCAGCGCCTTGAGGACGACCCGGTCGATCGCTTCCGGGATATCGGCGGCGATCGACGACGGCGGCTTGGGCACCTCCCGCACGTGCTGGTAGGCGATGGCCACGGCCGAGTCGCCCGTGAACGGCGGCTGGCCGGTGAGGAGTTCGTAGAGGAGGCAGCCGGTGGAGTAGAGGTCCGAGCGGGTGTCGACGACCTCCCCGCGGGCCTGCTCCGGGGACAGGTACTGGGCGGTGCCCACGACGGCGTGCTGCTGGGTCACGGTGGCGGCGGAGTCCTCGATGGCCCGGGCGATGCCGAAGTCCATGACCTTCACCGCGCCGGTGGAGGTGATCATGATGTTCCCGGGCTTGATGTCCCGGTGGACGATTCCGGCGCGGTGGGAGTACTCCAGGGCGTCGAGCACACCGGTGACGATCTCGACGGCCTCGGGGATCGGCACGGCCTCGCCGTCGCCCAGGAGCTCGCGGACCGTGTGCCCCTCGACGTACTCCATGACGATGTACGGGACGGTGCGGCTCGTCCCGTCGGGCTGGACGAGGGCCTCCTCGCCGGAGTCGTAGACGGCGACGATCGAGGGGTGATTGAGCGCGGCGGCCGACTGGGCCTCGCGCTGGAAGCGGGTCTGGAACGTGGAGTCGCTGGCCAGGTCCGAGCGCAGGAGCTTGATGGCGATGACGCGGTTGAGGCGCCGGTCGTACCCGAGATGCACCTCCGCCATGCCGCCACGGCCGATGAGGTCACGGATCTCGTAGCGTCCGGCCAGGATCGCGGGGAACGTGTCGGTCACGGTGCCTCCTTGACTGAGGTGACGGGCACTGGGGCGGGGAGGCCGGAGGCCTGCACGAGGGGCTCTGAGCCCGCTTTGCTCAGGGATCCGGCGGTGGTGGGTGATTGGTGGGCGGCGTCCGTCGTGCCCGGTTGCGCTGAGGCTAGGGTACTCATGAGCGCGACGACGGCGGCAATGAGGATGAGCACTGCGCCGGCGAGCATCAGCAGTGCCGGGACGGACAGGCTGCTCAGGAGCGGCAGGCCGAGGCGGCCCCGACCCGAGCTGCGGCGGGGGCGACGAGCATCACGCGCGTGGTGGGACACCGGCAGGGCGCGCGCACGCGAGCCGTGCGCGCCCCGACGGGTGCTGTGGATCTCGGGTCGGCGCTCGGGCCAGCGCTCGGGCGCGGTCTCGACGATGGTCGCCGCCCACTGAGCGGCGCTGGCCGAGGCGCGCGGGCGGAGCGCCGCCTTCGACCCTCTCGGGGATGCCGGCGCGGCGCTGCCGTCCTCCGGGGCGGCAGCGGCCGCCGGGGAGTCGGTGGGCCTGGCGCCCTCACCGCTCCCCGCAGCACCCGTGCCGCCACTGCCGCCGGTGCTGCCGCCAGCGGCAGTGGCGCCCGTCTCCTGGGCCGACCTACCGGTGGAGGCCCAGGCGAGGCTCTCCTCGGGATCCCAGTGCTCCTCCGGCAGGTGGATGACGATCCGATCGAGGCGCCGGGCGAGCTCGCGGGCCGAGGCCGGCCGATCGGCGGGCTTCTTGGCCAGGAGCTCCATGACGACCTGGCGGACCTCGGGGGGCACGCTCTTGGGCATCGGCGGCACGGACTCGTTGACATGGGCGAAGGCGATATCCACCTGGGTGGAGCCGGTGAAGGGGCGGCGGCCCACGAGGGCCTCGTAGGCGATGATCCCCAGGGCGTAGAGATCGCCGGAGGGCTGGGCGGCATTGCCCATCGCCTGCTCGGGCGCCAGGTACTGGGCGGTCCCCATGACCATGCCGGTGGCGGTCATCGGCCGCTGGTGGGGTCCGGTGGAGATGCCGAAATCGGTGAGCTTGGCCAGACCCTCGCGGTTGATGAGGATGTTGGAGGGCTTGACGTCGCGGTGGACGACGCCGGAGTCGTGGACGACCTGGAGGGCGCGGGCGACCTGCGCGAGGATCGGGAGGATCTCCGCGGGCGCCATCGTGCCCTTCTCCTCCAGGATGTCGGACAGGGCGCGGCCCTGCACGAGCTCCATGATGATCCATCCCGAGCCCTTGCGCTCCCCGAAGTCCAGGACGACGGCGAGGTTGGGATGGCGCAGCCCCCGGGAGTTGGCGGCCTCCGCCCTCAGGCGGGACAGGAAGATCTCGTCGCCGGTCAGCTCGGGGCGGAGGATCTTGGCGGCGACGATCCGACCGGAGTTGAGGTCGGTGGCGCGCCAGACCTCCCCCATGCCGCCCAGGGCGATGCGCTCCAGGAGCTGGTAGCGCCCCTGGAGCTCGAGGCCGACCTGTGGGATCACTGGTTCACCGCCGCATCGATGACGGCGGCCGCGATCGGCCCCGCCTCCGAGCCACCGGTCGCGGTGGGCGAGGTCTGCTGGCCGCCGTCGAGCACCACGGCCAGGGCGATGGAGGGCTTGTTGATATCCGTGCCGGCGAACCCGACGAACCAGGTGACGGGGCCGCCCTCGTCGGAGCCGGTCTCGGCGGTGCCGGTCTTGCCGGCCACCTGCACGCCGGCGACCTGGGCGGTGGTCCCGGTGCCCGACGAGACGGCGTCCTGCATGAGCCCGGTGAGGATCTCCGCGGTCTTGGCGTCGATCGGGGTGCGCGCCACGGATGGGCTCGTCGTGGAGACGACCGACAGATCGGCGTCCAGGGTGCGGGCCACCAGGTACGGCTTCATCTGCTTGCCGTCATTGGCGACCGTGGCGGCCACCTGGGCCATCTGGAGGGGGGTGGCGCGCACGGACTGCTGGCCGATCCCCGCCATGGCGGTCTCCGCGGCGGAGGAGTTCGCCGGGTAGGTGGAGGCGGTCACCGGCAGGGGGAAGTCGTCCTTCGTGCCGAAGCCCCAGGCCTCGGCCTCCTTGGCCAGGGAGTCGTCGCCCACGTCCATCGCGAGTTGCGCGAAGGGCGTGTTGCAGGACTGGGCGAAGGCCGTGGACAGGGTGGCGGTGCCGTTGCCGCAGGACTCCCCCCGGTAGTTGGACAGCGAGTGGCTCGTGCCGGGCAGCGTGATGGAGTCGGGGGCGTCGAGGGAGGTGGAGGTGGTGACCTTGCCGGCGCGCAGCGCGGCCGAGGTGGTGAGGATCTTGAAGGTCGAGCCCGGGGGGTAGAGGTCGCCGCCGGTCGCCCGGTTGACCAGCGGCTGTCCGGGGTCGGCGGAGTACTGGTCCCAGGCGGTGGACACGGTGGCCGCGTCGTGGGAGGCCAGGGCGTTGGGGTCGAAGGATGGGGAGGAGACGAGCGCCAGCACGGCACCGGTGGACGGGTCGAGCGCGACGACCGCGCCGCGCCTGCCCCCCAGTGCGCTCGAGGCGGCCTGCTGCGCCTGGGCGTTGATGGTCAGGTCCACCGAGCCCCCCTCCTGGGAGGCGCCGGTGATGAGGGCCTTGACCCGCGAGGAGAACAGGGAGGGGTCATCCCCGTTGAGCACCTCGTTCTCGGACTTCTCCATGCCCGTCAGCTCCGAGCGGATCGGCGAGGAGTAGCCGGTCACCTGCGCGTAGAGGGGGCCGGAGGAGTATATGCGCTGGTAGGAGTAGACGTCGTCGGAGGCCTGCGAGGAGGCCACGGGGGAGCCGGCCACGAGGATCTGGCCGCGGTGCGCCCCGAATGCGGCGAAGGCCGCGCGCTGGTTGCGCCAGTCAGTGGTCAGGTTGCCCTCGGAGGACTCCGCCTCCCACAGGGCGGGGCGCGCGAAGCCCTGCACGCTGGTGACGGACACGGCCAGCGCGAGGAACATGATGGTCACGAGCACGGCCACCTGGTGGATCTGGCGGTTCATGGCTGGGCTCCCTCCACTCGCGGCGTCCCCTGGGGAGCGGTGCCGGTCGGGGCGCCGCCCTGCTGCTTGCTCACGCCGTCGGGCGGTGTGTCGATGGTGATGTCCGGGTCCTCGTCGAAGGAGCGCCCCGTGCCCGACGGCGTGCCGGCCGGGCCGTCCGCGCCGTGCATCTCATCGAAGTCGAAGTCGGGGTCGAGCACGAGCTTGCGCAGACCCACGGGCAGCTCGGCGGTGTCGATGATGCGCGGCGCCGTCGACGGCGGGCGCCGGGCGGCATCGGACAGGCGCACGAGGAGGGCGAGGATGACCCAGTTCGCCACCAGGGACGACCCCCCGTAGGCCAGGAACGGCATCGTCAGCCCCGTCAGCGGGATGAGGCGGGTCACCCCGCCGACGACGACGAAGACCTGCAGCGCGATCGTGAACGACAGGCCGGTGGCCAGGAGCTTGCCGAAGCCGTCGCGCAGGCTCATGGCGGTGCGCAGGCCGCGCTCGATGAGCACGATGTACAGCACGAGGATCGCCAGGATGCCGGTCAGACCCAGTTCCTCGCCGATGGAGGAGACGATGAAGTCGGAGTTCGCGAAGGGCACGAGCGTGGGGTAGCCCTTGCCCCAGCCCGAGCCGGTCAGCCCGCCCGAGGCCATCCCGAACAGGGCGTCGGGCAACTGGCGCGAGGAGGTCTCGTAGACGTCCCGGTCCATGGCGTGCAGCCAGTTGTCGATGCGCGCCTGCACGTGGGAGACGTGCGTGGCGGCGAACCACGCGGCGGGCACGAACAGGCCGGCGCCGATGAGCAGCCAGGAGGGGCGGTCCGTGGCCACGTACAGGGTGACGACGAACAGGCCGAAGAGGAGCAGGGAGGTGCCCAGGTCGCGCTGGGCGACGAGCACCATGATGCTGACCCCCCACACGATGAGCAGCGGGACGAGGTGGCGGGCCCGGGGCAGGTTGATCCCCATGATCCGGCGCCCCGCCAGGGCGAGGTTGTCCCTGTTGGCCACGAGGAAGGAGGCGAAGAAGACGGCCAGGAGCACCTTGGTGAGCTCGGCCGGCTGGAAGGACATGGGGCCCAGCCGGATCCAGATCCTCGCGCCGTTGATCTCCACGCCCAGGAACGGGATGAACGGCAGGATGAGGAAGACCAGGCCCGCGACCATCGCCGACCAGTCCCACCGGCGCAGGACCCGGTAGTCGGGGAGCATGAGCACCGCGCAGAACAGGGCGATGCCCAGGCCCGTCCAGATGGCCTGGCGCGGTCCGACGTAGTACTGCCAGGCCTCCAGGATCCTGTAGGACATGTCGAGGCGGGAGATCATCGCCAGGCCGATGCCGTTGAGCGCGATGGCGGTGGGCAGGATGACGGGGTCCGCCCAGGGGGCCTTCCACCGCACCCACAGGTGCACGACGATGCCGATGAGCACGAGCGCCCCGCCGAGCTGGAGGGCCTGGGCCGGAGAGGTGCCGGTGCGGTTGAGGGCCGTGAGGACGAAGCCGCTCAGACCGATGATGACGGCGACGACGATGAGCGCGGCCTCCGCCCAGCGCCCAGTGGTGCGGCGCGCGCCCAGGGGGTCTGCAGGGGGTGCGCTCGTCGGTTGGCTCTCGGGCCGGCGGGATCGGAAGCGCACGTCATCACCCCTGAGCGGTCGCGGATGGCGTGGGCGTGGGAGGCGCGGATGGCGTGGAGGCCACGGACGGCGTCGCGCTGCTGCTCGGAACGGGGGTCGTCGGGGCGACGGTCGCGACCGTCACCGTCTGGGAGACGTAGGCGCGGGCCTCGTCGATCGAGCCCTTGGCCACCGTGCTGGCCAGCCGGGACCGCATCTCGGCGGTGAGCGAGTCCACCGGCGGGGCGTCATAGGTCTCGACGACGTGGCTGAGTCGAATGGGGCCCACGGATTGCGGGATCCCCTGGTAGATGGCGATCTGCTCCTGGCCGTTGGCCGAGGTGGTGGTCACGTAGTACTGGCGCTGGGTCCACATGTACCCCAGGCCGAGGGCCGCTGCCAGGGCGACGAGCAGAATGAGGGAGGCGACCAGCGAACGGCGGCCGCGGCGGCGCTGGGTCTCCGCGCGCTCGGCCTGCTTGGCGGCCTCCTCGGCGACGAGCTCGCGCTCGGAGCGGCTCGCCTCCTTGCCGGCGTCCGGGTCGAGGCCGGCCACGAGCGCGGCGGCCTTGGCGGCCGGGGTATCGGCCGATCCCGTCGCGGGGCTCGCCGCGCTATCGGCCTCCTCGGCCTCCTCGCCGTCCTCCCCGGGTCCGGCGTCGGCGGGGGTCCCGGCGCTCTTGGCACGGGCCGCGGCCGCCAGGGCGCGCCGGTTGGCGGCCGAGCCGACGACCTGCGTATCGGACTGGGGGGCCTCGTCGTCGTCGACGATATCGACGATGACGACGGTGACGTTGTCGGGGCCCCCGGCGCGCAGGGCCAGGTCGATGAGCTGGTCCGCGGCCATCTCCGGCTCGGGGATCGAGGTGAGGACCTCCCCGATCGTCTCGGCGGTGACAGGGCCGCACAGGCCGTCGGAGCACAGGAGCCAGCGGTCGCCGGGGACCGCCTCGCGGATCGACTCGTCGAGCTGGACATCGCCCTCGGCGTCGCCCAGGACGCGCAGCAGGACGGAGCGCTGGGGGTGGCGGCGCGCCTGCTCGCGGGTGAGGCGGCCGGACTCCACGAGGTACTCCACGAAGGTGTGATCGGTGGTGACCTGCGTGAACTCGCCGTCGCGCAGGAGGTAGGCCCGCGAGTCGCCCACGTGGACCATGGCGAGCTTGTTCCCGGAGCGCATGAGGCCCACGCAGGTGGTGCCCAGCCCCGAGAGCTCGGGGTCGGAGGCGGAGCGATCGATGAGCTCGGCATGGGCGTCCTGCACCGCTGAGCGCAGGAGGCTCAGGAGCTCGCCGGCCTGGTGGGAGTCGGCGTCGAGGGGCGCGAGGTGCTCGATGGCGACCGCCGAGGCGATGTCGCCGCCCGCCGGGCCGCCCATGCCGTCGCACAGGACGCACAGATGGGGGCCCGCGTAGGCGGAGTCCTGGTTGGACTGCCTCACGAGCCCGATATCGCTCCGGGCGGCGTAGCGCAGGGAGATCGTCATGGGCGCAGCTCCAAGGTGGTCTGACCGATCTTCACGGGAACGCCGATCGGCAGCTCGACGGCCCCATGCACTGGGCGTCCGCCCAGCATGGTGCCGTTCGTGGAGCCCAGGTCCTCCAGCCACCAGGACCCGTCCTTGGGGAACACGCGGGCGTGGCGGGAGGAGGCGTAGGAGTCATCGAGCACGAGGGTCGATGAGGGCGATCGGCCGATGATGATCGACGAGGGGGACAGGGGGACGGTGGAGCCGGCGAGCGGCCCCTCGGTGATGATGAGGCGGCGGGCGTCGTTGCGCCTGGGCGGCGCGGGCGGGGCCTGCGGGGCGGCCTGGCCCTGCCCCCGCTGCGCGCGGGGAGCGGAGGGGAGCGCGCGCCCGGGGCGCCCGATCGGGATATCGGCCATGTCGCGACGAAGGACGCGGATGACGAGATAGACGAAGACCCACAGCAGGACGATGAACCCCAGCCGCAGAACGGTGAAGGCCAGCTGGCTCAAGTGGCCGCTCCTACGGGTGACGGCGCCTGGTTGGCGCTCTGCGACCCGTCCCAGAACATGATCCGGGTGCGGCCGATCGTCAGCGTGTTGCCGTCCAGGAGGGTGGCGGCGTCGACCCTGTGGCCCTCGACGAATGTGCCGTTGGTCGAGCCGAGATCGGTGGCGATGGCGTGCCCCTGGGTCAGGCGGATCTCCAGATGGCGGCGGGAGACGCCGGAGTCATCGACGATGATGTCCGCCTCGCTGCCGCGGCCGATGACCGTGACCTGGCCGGTGAGCAGGTAGCGCTGGCCGTCGATGTCGAGGATCGGCTGGGTCGGCGATGGGGTGGCGACCGGGGTGGAGGCGCCGCGGCGCGTCGAGGAGTCCACCTCGATGGCCGAGGCCGTGAGGGCGGAGTCGGAGGCGAAGACGACCTCGACGGGGCCGACGAAGGAATAGCCCTGCTCGGCGGCGTGGGAGGTGGCGACGTCGACGAGCTGGCGGGCCATCTCCTCCTCGCCCCAGGCGCGGATGCGCTCGATGGCGGTGGCCGGGAGTCGAACGCGGAAGTGGTTGGGCACCACGGAGCGGTCGCGCGCGAAGGAGGCCGCCCGCTTGTCCATCGTCTCGCGGATCTTGGAGGCGATCTCGATCGGCTCGACGTCGTCCCCCAGCCGTGACATGGCACGGTTGGTGACGCTCCCTACGCCCTTCTCGAGCTTGTCCAGGAAACCCATGGACTCAACCTCCCTGTGTGGGGACCGTGCCCGGCCGCAGGAGACCGGGTCCTCTCCGCGCCCATCGTAACCGCTGATCCGGTGCGAGCCGAGTGGGGCGCGTTGCAAGACGGTCGACATTCGCGGGGAGGCGCTCCCCGAGGAGTGGCCAGGTGATTGGCGTCACGGCCGGGGGGCGGTTCTCGATTGGACTCCGGGGGCGTCCAGCGGCTATCGTCGCTCTCGCTTCTCGCGCGAGTGGCGGAATTGGTAGACGCGCACGGTTCAGGTCCGTGTGATCTCACGATCATGGGGGTTCGAGTCCCCCCTCGCGCACCAGCCTCACGACGAGGGCCCGGTCCGGATGGACCGGGCCCTCGTCGTCTCTCCCCGGTCGACCGCCCTTTGACGGCGGCGCGATCCCCACGGTCCCCGCAGCCCGGCGGAGGGGTGGGGCGGCCGTGGGGGCGGGGGCTGTTGTGGGGGCGGCCGCCGTCGGGCGCCCCGGGGCGGGGATGGGCGTGCGCGGTTCAGGGCCGCTCAGGACCGGGAACGGCGCTCGATGAGACGGGAGACGATGAGGCCGATGGCCGCCCCGCACCAGGAGCCGACGGCGTTCTGCGCGGCATTGGCAGGGCTCGGCCTGCGATCGAGGGCGGGGATGAGCGCCTGGGCGAGCTCCGCGCCCGCGCCGATGAGGCACCCCAGCAGCGCCCACGCCCACCAGGGCACCCGCGGCCAGGCCAGGGTGAGGATCGCCGTCAGGGGCGCCAGCATGACCAGGTTGAGGACGATGTCCTTGCCCGCCTCCCCGAGGAAGAATGGGCCGAGCAGGCCCTTGGTGGTGGCGATATCGCCGCCCGAGGGCCAGAGCACCGCCATGAGCACGATGATCCCGTAGAGCACGGCCAGGGCTCTCGCCGCCCTCCGGCGGGGACCGGGGCGGTGGGCGTGCCCGGGCACGGCGAGTCGATCAGGTCCGAGGAGGGGGAGTCCGTCGCCGAGGGCCGCCTCGGCGACGGGGACCTCGGCGGAGTGCGAGTCGAGGGTGCTGGGCGCTCCGACACGGGAGGAGTGCGAGGTCATGGGTGCGGGCACGGCTCTCAGCGTAGGTGCGGACGAGGACGGGTATCGAGACCGCAGCGGCTCGAAATGGTCACGGGACCGGTCGATCAGCACCACGTAGTACCGCGAGACCGGTCGAAAACGCCACCGAAACCGGTCCACTATCCACAGCCCTCCCCACTCCTTGCGGGGGCGGAGAGGGCCTGTGGAGGGCCAACCGGTCTCGATGGCGTTTTCGACCGGTCTCGGCGCGGTGGGTTCCGGGGGTCAGCAGCAGCTCGTCTCGATGCTCTGCTCGGCGAGCTCGCGGCGGGCGCGCCAGTACTCGCGCTCGGTCATCGGCTCGTGGTCCGGATGCTCGCGCCGGTGGCGGGCGACGTAGCGCTCATACCCGGATTCCCCGGTGAAATCCCGCCACATGGCGCGCGCCTGGCGCAGGCCGTCGCGCAGGCCGTCCGGCAGTCCCGTCAGGGCGCGAGTCATCCGAACCATCTCCTTCTTCTCGTTGTCCGCCCGGCCTCAGTGCGCGCCGTGGGGCGCCTGGCCGGGGATGAGCGCCGGGTCGCCCACGGCCTCGTACTCCTTGACGAGCTTCTTCTGCAGCGGCGAGGCGAACATCGTGCTCGGCGCGTAGAAGTTGGACTCCTGATACGGGTCCTCGGAGTTCGAGGTGTCGCCCGTGCGGATCGACTTGACGACCCGCAGGAGCGCCATGACCATGACGAAGGCCACCATGACCACGAAGACGACGGACAGAGTGCCCTGGATCATCGTGTTGCGCACGACGGCCTGGGTGTCGGCGATCGCCGTGGCATCAGTGAGCGTGGGCAGGAGCTTCTTGGCGTCGCGCCACTGCTGGAAGTAGCCCACGCGCGGATCGGTGGAGAAGATCTTGTGCCACGACGCCGTGAAGGTGACCACCGTGTCGAACACCAGTGGGATCATCGGGATCCACACGTACTTCGTGTAGCCCTTGCGCACCACCATGACCGTGCACACCAGCAGCGCGACGGCCGCGATGAGCTGGTTGGCGATGCCGAAGAGCGGGTAGAGGGTCTGGATCCCTCCTCGTGGATCGGTCACCCCCATGAGCAGCAGCGATCCCCAGGCCGCCACGACGACGGCGGTGGTCGCCCAGGCGCCCACGTGCCAGGAGGGGTCGCGGAACTTGGGCCAGATGTTGCCCAGCGCGTCGGAGAGCTGGAAGCGCGCCACGCGGGTGACGGCGTCGACGGCCGAGAGGATGAACAGGGCCTCGAACATGATGGCGAAGTGGTACCAGAAGCCCATCATGGCCCGACCGCCGCCGATCTGGTGGAGGATGTGCGACATCCCGACACTCAGGGTCGGCGCCCCTCCGGTGCGTGAGACGATGCTGGGCTCTCCGACGTCGGAGGCGACCTGCTTGAGCGCATCGGCGCCCGTGTAGGTCGTGGGATTGCCGGCGGCGTCCCAGGAGTCCCAGGTGGGTTCCATCCGGTTGCCGTGGGCGTCGGTGACGTTCAGGTTCTCGACGGCGACGTCGGCGATCTCGGCGCGTGCGGCGGCCCTGTCGTCCCCGTTGGCGGCGTTGGCCGTGGCGACGACGTCGGGGCCGGCGAGCTTGTCCATCGTGGCCGGGGAGGTGTTCATCGAGAAGTAGATGCCGGGGCTGAGCGAGACGGCCGCCGCCAGGGCCATGATCGCCACGAAGGACTCCATGAGCATGCCGGCGTAGCCGATCATGCGGACCTGCGACTCCTTCTGGATCATCTTGGGGCTGGTGCCCGAGGAGACCATGGCGTGCATGCCGGACAGGGCACCGCAGGCGATGGTGATGAACAGGAATGGGAAGATGCCGCCGGCGAAGACCGGCCCCTCGGTGTTGAGGGCGAACTCGGAGACGGCGGCCATCTCGACGACGGGGCGCACGATGACGATCCCGATGGCCAGGATCGCGATGGTGCCGACCTTCATGAAGGTCGAGAGGTAGTCGCGCGGGGTGAGCAGCACCCACACCGGCAGGACGGCGGCGAGGAAGCCGTAGATGACCATGGCCCACACGAGCGTCGTGGGGGACAGGTGCAGGAACCTGCCGAGGGAGGACTCGGCCACCCATCGCCCGGCGATGATGACGCCGATGAGGATGGCGAAGCCGACGATGGAGACCTGCGTGATCCTGCCGGGCTGGACGTAGCGCAGCCAGAGGCCCATGCCGATGGCGATCGGGATGGTCATGCCGACGCTGAAGACGCCCCAGGGGGACTCGGCCAGGGCGTTGACGCAGACCATCGCGAGGACCGCGAGGACGATCATGAGCATGACGAAGACGACGATCGTGGCGACCGTGCCACCGATCTTGCCGATCTCATCGGTGGCCATCTGGCCCAGCGACCGTCCGCCGCGGCGCATGGAGAAGAACAGGACGAGCATGTCCTGCACGGCTCCGGCCACGACGACGCCCAGGATGATCCACAGTGTTCCGGGCAGGTACCCCATCTGGGCGGCCAGGACCGGTCCGACCAGGGGCCCGGCGCCGGCGATGGCGGCGAAGTGGTGGCCGTAGAGGACCACACGGTGGGTCGGGTCGAAGTCGCGGCCGTTGTTGATGCGCTCGGCCGGGGTCGCGTTGGTGTCATCGGGGCGCATGATCGTGCGCTGGATGAACAGGCCGTAGAAGCGGTAGCCGATGGCGTAGGTGCAGATGGCGGTCACCACGAACCAGATCGTGTTGACCCTCTCCCCGCGCGCCACCGCCAGCATCCACCAGCCCAGCACACCCAGGGCGGTGATGACCACCCAGGTCGCAATGCGCTTGGGGGTCCAGGTGGTGTCCATCCTGGTGCCGACGGGCACGCCGGCCTTGTTCCTGATGATGAGGCGCTCCTCCTGGGGGGTGTAGGAGGGCAGGTCCTTCTGGTCTTGGGAGTTCATAGATTCCCTTCTCGGCGCTGAGAGAGAGCGGTGTGCGTTGGGACATGAGGCGCGCCTGGGATGACGGCCTTGCAGAGCCTACTCATTGTCTCAGGGATTGGCCACGTTGAACACACCGGTGTCAGTAAAAAGTTGCGCGGGGGTGTCAAGTGCGGACAGAAGGCGTCGGGGCGAGCCGGGGACGGGTCCGCCCTGAACCGGTCTCGATCGCCACTTCGACCGGTTTCGGTGGCGTTTTCGACCGGTCTCGGCGAGGGGGGAGGGGGTCAGGCGGGGGAGGCCTGGGGGCCGAGGGACTCCTGGGTGATGACCGGCTGGACCGACCAGGGGAAGTTGATCCACTTGTCGGTCTCCTTCCAGCAGTAGTCCGGGGCGAAGACGCTGCGCGGCTTGCGGTAGATGACGGCGCTGCGCGCGTCGACCGGCACCGTCTCATCGCCCAGCTCCAGGCCCTGGCTGCGCAGGAGGTCCATGACCAGCTTGAGGGTCTTGCCCGAGTCCGCGACGTCGTCGACCACGAGGACCTTCTTGCCCGGCAGCTCGGAGGCGTCCATGAGCGGGGGCAGGATGACCGGCTCCTCCAGCGTCTCGCCGATCCCGGTGTAGAACTCGACGTTCATCGCGCCCATCGCCTTGATCCCGATGGCGTAGCCGATCGCGCCCGCCGGGATGAGGCCGCCGCGGGCGATGGCGATGATGAGGTCGGGCATCCAGCCCGAGGCGACGATCTGGGCGCTCAGCTCGCGCTCGGCGACGCCGAAGAGCTCCCAGGTGAGGTTCTCGCGGTCCGGGTGGGCGGTGGTCGAGGCGCCGTCGTCGAAGGCCGGGCCGGGGGCGTCGGGGGAGGTCGGGCTGGGGCTGTTCGCGTTGCTCACGTCGGCATCCTGGGATCGGGACAAAACGGTTGCGTGTGAATCGTAGTAGGAGGCGCGCGCCGAGGCGAGGCGGCGCCGGGATCGTGCCGGGATCGGCCACCCGCCGTCGCCCCGCCATCGCCCCCGCCTCCCCGGCCGACTCCGGCATCCCCGGCGCTGCCGATGCCGCCGGCGGCGCCTCTCCGCGTGCGATGCTGGTGCCATGAGCGAGTCACGCAGCGCCGCAACCGCACTGGCCAACGACCAGGAATCGGAGGTCGTCGGCACGTGGGCGCCCATGGACTGGGAACCGCTGGACCCCGGCTTCGGCGATGATCCCTTCGGATCGGTCCTGGGCGATCCGCTCATGGGCTCCCCTCTTCTCGACGACGGCGACGCCGCGGCCGCGCCCGGCCAGGGGGACCCGCTCCGCGCGGCCGATGGGGGGCCGGGCGAGTCGAACCCGGTCGCCCGGGCGCTCGCGGCCCAGCAGGCGCAGCAGGTGGAGGAGTTGCGGGCCGCCGCGCGCCGCTACCTGGACCAGGCGGCCTCCCCCCATTCCGTCGGGCGGCCCGCCGCCGCCCCGGCGGAGCGATCGGGCGCCGCTCGGCCCGGACGGGCCGCGGGGCGGCCCGCAGGCCCTCCGGTCCGCGGAGGACTCCCACCCGAGCCCGCCGCCCCCTACGGGATCCATGGCGCTCACGGCGCCGCACCGGCCATGCGCCCGCCCCGGGGAGCCGCGACGCCGGGACTGGCGCCCGGCGGCCGACCTCGGCCGCACCCGGCGCGAGTCGCGGGCCGTCCCGCGCCGAGGGGCGGGGACGCCCAGTCGAAGGGCTCGACGAGCGCCATCGGCTTCATCATCATGCTCGTCCTCATGATCCTGAGCATTCTGCGCTGAGCCGGCCCCCGCGCCGGGCCTGCCCGATGCGCGCCCGCCTCGCCGGGCGGGCAGCGCCGTCCTCCTCGCCGACCGCTCGACCGCTCAACCGGCGGCGGGCGCCTCCTGCGAGGCGTAGCCGTGGTGGAAGGCCCACACCACCATCTCCAGGCGCGAGCTCGTGCCGGTCTTGGTGAAGAGGACTGAGATATGGGACTTGACCGTCGCCTCCGCGATCGACAGCCGCTCGGCGATGGCGCGATTGGAGGCGCCCTCGCACAGCAGATGCAGGACGTCGGCCTCCCGCTCGGACATCTCGATGCTCCCATCGGCCCGGCGCACGGAGGCCAGCGCGTGGTCGATGAGCCTGGCCGTGGGAACCGGCGCCACGACCTTGGCGCCCGAGTGGACGGCCCGCACGGCGGCCAGGATCTCCTGGGGCGGCGCGCTCTTGAGCAGGAAGCCGCTCGCACCGGCGGCCAGGCCGCGCATGAGATCGGAGTCGGTGTCCAGGGATGTCAGGAGAATGACCCGGGTCTGGGACGAGGATCGCAGGACCTCCTCCGTCATGGCCACGCCATCCATCTCCTCGGAGTGAATGTGGATTTCGCTGATGATGACATCGACCTGGTGCGTCTGGAGGAATTGCAGTGCCTCATGCACGGACCCCGTCGAGAGCCGGATCTCGAACTCGGTGGAATCCGAGAAGTAGGACTGGAGGTGCGCCAGCGCCATGGCGTCGTCGTCGACGAGCGCGACGGAGATCGGATCAGACAGATTCTGGGCGGCGGGGCTCCGGCGGGGCATAAGTCGTCTCCATCATGTCAGGGGCAGCAGGATCAGGGATGGGCAGAGGATATCCCATAAAGGCGAGATTAAGGCTGTGAACTGCGGAAATGAGGATATCTGCGTGTCGTGATCATATGCGCGCGCATGGTCATCGGGGAAGATCTTGGCGGCGACGAATGGATGAGCGCGCTCCGCTTGAGGGTGATGACGGTCTAGACGAAGGGCTGATGCCGATCTCGCGCAGGGTCGGGCAGACTCGGGTCCGGTTCAGTGCCGCCGAGCCCTGATGGAGGCGCTGCTCCCGCAACTGCGACCTGAAACGAGGCATAACCAGCCCTGAATGGATGGTCGTGGATTGTGAAGAGTCCCTGAAAGGTGTCCGGAGGAGGATTCCGTGTACCGCTCCGCCCTGCGTGAGGATGTCGCGCCCTCATTGGCGCGCGCGGCAGCCCTGGAGTCGCCCTACGGACTCGTCTCGCGCGCCGCGGAGCTCCCCCCGGCCCCGGGCGAGCCCGCCTACTCGATCTGGACCGGGCTCCTGGGCGACCTCTCCCAGTCCCTGGCCTCCCAGCGCACCTGGGACCACCGGGCGGAGTCGGGCAACATCGACGGCGCCGGCGGCGCGATCGACCCCGAGCTCGCCCGCCATATCGCCTTCGTGGAGTCCCTCGAGCGCTATTCGAGCTGCTCATGGACCGACTCCGAGCTCATCTGGGACACCGCCGCGGGCCTCGGCGACGCCGCGATCGGCCCCGAGCGCTGGCCCGCCTGCTCCGCCGCCGAGCTCGCCGACCCGCGCTGCGGACTCATCCCCTCGGACCCCCGACTGCCCCTGCGCTGGGTGCGCGGCTGGTCCCTCACCCAGGGCAGGGAGGTCTACGTCCCCGCCCTCCTCGTCTACCTCAAATTCCCCATCAAGACCCCCGCCGAGCGCTTCACCAACCCCGTGTCCACCGGGACCGCCGCCCATTCCGACCTGCGCGAAGCCGTCCTCGGGGGCCTTCTGGAGGTCATCGAGCGCGACTCCATCGCCCTGACCTGGCTTCAGCGACTGCGGCTGCCGAGGGTCGTCGTCGACCCCGGCGCGCTGGACGAGGCGACCGCCGAGTACCACCGCGTGGGCACGTCCACCGGGCTGGAGGTGCGGCTGTTCGATGCCACCACCGACTACGGCGTGCCCACCCTCTACGCCGTCCAGCTATCCGAGACCGACCCCGAGCTCGCTCAGGTGGTGGCCGCCACCTGCGACCTCGATCCCCGGCGCGCCCTGGCCAAGATCTACCGCGAGCTCGCCTCCCTGCGCATCGCCCTGCGCTCCCACGCCCGAAGCCCCCGCTTCGAGGAGGTCAAGGGGGCCGACCTCACCGTCGTCGGAGGCGCCCTGGCCGACGCCGACCCCTCCATGCGCCACGTCTTCGACTTCCTCCTGGAGGGCTCGCGCCCCAGCCATGACCTGGAGGAGATCGGCGCCCTGCGGCACGGCTCCGACGACTTGGAGCAGGTGGTCGCCGGCCTGGAGCGCGCCGGGGCCGAGGCGATCGTCGTCGACCTGACCACCGACGAGGCCCGTCAGGTCGGCATGCGCGTCATCAAGGCCCTCATCCCCGAGGCCATGCCCCTGTCCTTCAGCCACCGCGCCCGCTATCTGGCCACCCCGCGCCTCTACGAGGCGCCCATCGCCATGGGCCTGAGCGCCCATGACGAGTCCGGCATCAACCCCGTCCAGCAGCCCTTCGCCTGAGGGTCGCACCCGTATCAAGGAAGGAGGCGGCGCATGAGCGCGCCGACCATCACGGCCCTCCTCGCCCAGGGCGCCTACGGCCACGCCGTCGCCCATCGGCTCGCCGGCCCGCAGGACGTGGTCCTCAACGTGCGCGACGACGTGTTCGGCGCCGCCCTGCCCTACGCCGACCGCCTCGTCCTCATCTGCGACGCCGACCGCGACGACCTGCGCGCCGCCCTCGACGCCGAGTCCTTCACCCGGGGCATCCCCTCGATCGGGCTGGAGCTCGGGCCCACCCAGCTGCGCTGCGGCCCGCTGGTCATCCCCGGCGCCACCCCCTGCCACGACTGCTCCGCCCGGCGCCGCCGCCAGCACGGCCACCGTCCCCTCCCCGAGGGCCTGGCCCCCCTGGAGCAGGGCTACGCCGAGCACCACGTGGTCATCGGCGCGGGCCTGATCACCATGGCCCTCGGCCTGCTCGACGAGGGCGATGAGGGAGCCGGCGGCCGCGTGTGGACGGTCGAGCTCGTCACCGGCGTCACCTCCAGCGCCAGCGTCACCGCCGTCGACCGATGCCCCACCTGCTCCGGGCGCTACGAGGGCTCGCGCGACGGCGTGCCCGAGCTCGCCGCCCTCCTGCCCGGCCGCTCCCGCGGCCCCATCCCCTCCAGGGCGGTGATCTGAATGGCTGCCGCCGCGAGCACTGCCATGCGGGCCTCCGACGTCGGGATGGCCGCCCAGCGCGATCTCCAGTTCAGGATCCCGCGCAAGCCCGTGCTGCGGCGCGGCCTGCGGCTGCGCTGGGAGGACGAGGCCTGGGTCATCGACGGCGCCCGCAAGAGCCAGGTGCTCGGCGGCGCCTTCGCCCGCGAGCACCTGGGAGCCTACATCGAGGCCTGCGACGGCACCCGCGCCCTCGGCGAGATCGGCGAGATCACCGGCATCGGCCCCGAGGCCGCCTTCGCCGCCGCCTCCCTGCTGTGGACAGGCGGGATCATCGAGGAGGGGGACACCGAGCCGCTGACGTCCTGGACCGCCCGGGCGCCGGGCGCGACCGATGAGGGCGGAAGCGGCCCGGCCCCCGCCCTCGTGTGCCTCCTGTCCCGCTTGGGCGACTCCACCGGCGTCAACGACTCCTGGCAGGACGCCGCCCGGCGCCTGGTCGCCGCCCGTGTGAGGATCGTCGGGGCGGGCGGGGGCACGGCCTGCGCCGACGCCCTGGCGGGCGCCCTCGCCCCCACCCTCAGCGCGGCGACGGGCCCGGGGCCCCGGGCGGGGGACACGCTCGTCGTCGCCGTCGAGACCCGGGGGGCGCGCGAGGCCGTGGCGCGCGCCGCGGAGCAGTGCTGGGACGCGGGCATCCCGCTGCTGCGCGTGCGCGCCGAGAACGGCGCTGTGACGGTGGGTCCCTACATCGATCCCGCGTTCTCCCCGTGCCTGGAGTGCGCCACCGCCGGTGAGGAGGGGATCGGGCCGGTGCCGGGGCCGGCCCGAATGGACCTCGCCATCGGCCTGGCCGCAAGGGCCGTCGCCGCCGTCATCGCCCGCGCCACCGTCACCCACCTTCCCGGCGACTCCCAGCGCACCGACCTCGTCACCCTGGCCAGCACCCACATCCCCGTGGTCACCCGTCCCGGCTGCCCGGTGTGCTCGGTGAGCGGGGGCGGCGCGGAGGGGCGGGGCGCCGCGCCCGTGGCGGCGTCGGCGCCCGTCGGAGCCCGGTATGAGCAGTCCGTGGCCATCCCGCCCGCCGCCTTCGTGGACGCCAAGGGACACCAGCAGCACTACAAGCCCTCCAACCTGCGCCTCCAGCGCGCCTTCCGCGACTGGCCGGTCTGCCCGCGCTCGCCGCTGCCCGCCGCTGACCTCTCCGGCCTCCAGCGCCCCTGGCCCAGCGGCGCCGACGGGCGCACCGGGCCGGGACGGGACGGGGAAGAGGGCCCGTCCGCCCGCAGTGCGGGCACAACGCGGCTCGCCACGATCCTCGCCCTGGCCGCAGGGGTCCGCGAGCCCCTCTCCCGCGACGCGGCCGCGGATGGCGGTCGGGCCACCACCGGCGGCGGGGATGGCGGCGCCGACGGTGGCGCGGACCTCGGCGCCAAGCTGCGCCGCTGGACGGCCGCGGGCGGCAACATCGGCTCCGTCACCGCCTACGTGCTCATTCCCGAGGCCGCCGGCGACCGCGCCGGGGAGGTCGACGGGACGGGGCTCGCCCCCGGGACCTACGTGTACGTCGAGAGGGACCACGAGCTCGCGCTCATCGGCCCCGCCGCGCCTGCCGGCGACCCCACCCGGATCGTCCTGACCGGCAACATCGACAAGGTCTCCCAGAAGTACTACGCCTTCGCCCTGCGCCTGGCCGTCCAGGACTGCGGCTGCGCCTTCGAGGTCATCCGCCTGGTGGCCCGAGCCCTCGGGCTGCCGATCCGCGCGCGCTCCCGTTGGGACGAGCGGGCGATCGCGGCCCTCATCGGCACCGACCCCGCCCGGGAGCCGGTGTGCGCCGTCGTCGACCTCCCCGATGGGGTCGGCGGGACCGGGGAGGCGACTGGAACAGGAGGAAGCGATGCGCTCTGACATCGAGACCCTGCGCGAGATCGTGGCGGCCCTGCCCGATCCCGCCACGCCGCCGACCGGTGACGGGCTCGCCGCCCGCCGCCCGCGCCGCCCTCTGGCGGCCATGAGCGGCGCCCCTATCGAGGAGATGGCCCCCTACCCCCGTGACCTGCGCGCCAGCCTCGAGCGGCGATCGTCGGCCACCGACTACGGCCCCGGGCCCATTGACGCGGCCGTCCTGTTCGCCGACGTCGCCGCCGCCCTCGACGAGGACGCGCGCACCTGGGGGGACGAGGCCTCCGTCGGGTCCCTCGAGGCCTTCATCCTCCTGCTGCGCCCCAGCGGCGCCGAGCCCGGCCTCTACCGGATCAGCGCCCCGGGGGCCGCCGGCGCCGGGCGGGTCGTCGAGCGCCTGGGGGACCTGCCCGACGAGGAGGAGATCGAGGGCATGGCCGTGCAGAAGGAGTTCGCCCGCGCCGGGGCGATCATCTCCGCGGCCGCCAACCTCGACGAGGCCGACTCCTGGGGAGGGGCCCATGGGTACCGCTTCGTCATGGGGCGGGCCGCCGCCCTCATCTACTCCCTGCACCTGCGCTCCATCGCCCGAGGGCTGGTCGGGACCGTCTTCGCCGGCTTCTCGACCTCCGCGGTGCGCCACCTGCTCGACTCCGACGGCGTGAGCCGCCACCAGATGTTCGCCGTCACGGTGGCCTCACCGCCCGGATAGAGCGCCGCGGCGCCCGTTGCGCCGCGCCCCGAGCGCCCCATCACGGGGCGAGGGGGCCGGTCATGCCGGACCAGCCCCCTCATCAGGCCCTCGCGGGCCTGCTCCTGCACCAGCCAGTTACTCAAGTGAAGGAGGTGAATAGCATATGACCACGATCGACCTGACGCTCGCTGACAGCGACTTCGGTGTTGAGGAGCTCCCCGAGGGCAACGCCCTGGGTTGCTTCTTCTGCGCCGCCAGCGCCTCATGCCCGGCCTGCGCCGCCTGCGCCTCAACCGCGGGCTGCGCCGCCAGCGCCTCGACGGAGGCCTGCGCCGCCTGCGCCTCGACCACGTCCTGCTGAGGACGCGCGGTGGCGGCCGGAGGATCCCCTTCCCCCGGCCGCCACCGTCCCCCGGATCCCCGAACCCATCGCATCACCTGAGGGAGGC
The DNA here is from genome assembly GCF_002072185.1 of Actinomyces denticolens. Lineage (GTDB taxonomy): Bacteria > Actinomycetota > Actinomycetes > Actinomycetales > Actinomycetaceae > Actinomyces > Actinomyces denticolens. Next base: position 43,286 of record NZ_MVIW01000013.1, on the reverse strand, counting down.
AGGAGCGCACGATGACGGCCACCACCGACATCCCGCGGCTGCGACAGGGCGTGTCCCTGATCGTCGGGATGGACAACCAGCCCATGCTCTTCGACTCCGACTCGGGCAAGTACCACCGGCTCGGCGCCGCCGCCGCCTTCATCGTCGGCCAGTTCGACGGGCGCAGGAGCCTGCCCGCCATCATCGAGCAGCTCCCGCAGAAGATCGACGCCGCCGGCGCCCAGCGCATCAACGGCCTCGTCGACTCCCTGCGCGGCAAGCAACTGCTGAGCATGGCCTCCACGGCCGCCCCCAGCGCCCCCCTCGTCGCTCCGCGCCCCCATCCCGAGCGGCGACCCCGATTCGCGCGCGGCCGGCATGTCGCCCCCGTTCACCAGGGGCGGCACGTCAGGGTCCACCCCTCGCGCTGGAGCGGCGGCTGGCTCCTGCCCCGCTTCATGCTCTGCCGCAGCTACCACCGGGTGGTCGCCCCCATCGTCCGACTGCTGCGCCGCCTGCCGGCGCGGAGCCTCGCCGTCGTCTTCATCCTCGCCGCCGTCGCCGGGTACGCCGCCGGAGTGCTCGCACTGCTCAACCTCGCCGGCGGCGCGCGGCCGACGCTCTCAGTGATCATCATCGCCATCGCCATCCAGCTCATGAGCATCGTCGGGCACGAGTCCTGGCACGCGATCGTCGCCGGCTGGCTCGGCCCGCCCGTGCGGGGCCTCGGCGTGGCGCTCATGTTCTGGGTGATACCCATCGCCTACGTCGACCGCACCGACTCCTACCGGGTGCGCTCGCGGCTGGGGCTGGCCATGCTCGCCCTCGCCGGCATGTGCTCCGACGGCGTCGTCTGCGGCATCGAGGCGGCCGTCGCGGCCTCGAGCGGGGGCGTCGTCCGGCAGGTCGCGCTCACCCTGTGCGCCTTCCAGCTGACCATGCTCGTGACCAACTCCAATCCGCTCACCCAGTCCGACGGCGTGGCCGCCATCGAGGCCCTCACCGGCTCGGTCAACCTCCGGGGCCGCTCCATGCTCGTGCTGCGCTGCGCCCTGAGGCGCGTCCCACTGCCCCCGGCCCTGGCCGTCATGCGCAGATCCGCCCGCTGGGGCTACTTCCTCTACGGCCTGCTCGCCGCGCTGCTCGGCATCACCGTCATGGTGATGAGCCTGACGTCGCTGGGCCTCATCCTGTTCAACCTGGTGAGAGGGCTTCTCGCATGATCGCCGTCCCGGCTCCCCCGTCCCCCGGCCTCCCGCTGCCGACCCTTGTGCGCGTCGGCGGCCTGCCCGAGCGCGCCATCCCCCGTCCCAGCCCCGGCCTGACGACGGCCCTGGAGGAGTACCTGCGCCGCCACGACGCCCTGGAGCCGGTGGGGCAGGCCCTGCTGGATCCGCTCTACGAGCTCATCCCCACCCTGGAGCGCCCCGAGCGGCGCGCCGTCCTGGCCGCCAAGCGCCGCGTCTTCCAGGGTCGGCCGAGCGCGCTGAGCGACCGGGCGCGCGCCGCGATGCCCAGGGCCCTGGCCGACGGCGTCGATCGCTGGGACGCGATGCTCGCCCGACGCGACGCGGCGCGCGCCCACCTGGAGGAGGCGGTGGCCGGTGACCTCGAGGCCAGCAGGGCCGTGCTGGCGGCGGGTCTGGACGAGCCCGGCTACCTCGAGGCCCTCGCCGTGGCCGCCCCCGAGCTCGTGTCCATCCTGGCGCTGCGGGGAGTGCGCCTGGGCGATGCCCGTGTGGCCCGCAGCCTCTACACCCTCGCCACGCGCGCGGCGCTCAAGACCAGCCCCTTCTCCGGGCTGACCACGGTCTCCCCCGGCGCCGGGACGGCGGGGGACGGCGCCGCCGAGGAGGGCGCGAGGGGAGGGCCGGGCGGCGGGAGGAACGGCGGGAGGGGGCGGTCCCACCGGATGGTCGCCGTCCATCTCGCCCACGGGATCCTCATGGCCCTGGCCCGCGAGCTCGACCCGGCCAGCGGCATCCAGCTGGAGGCGCTGCCGGTGCGCGAGGCCGTGCCGCCCATCGGCGCGGGCGGTGAAGGCTCTGAGGAGGCGGCCGCCCAGTCCGCCCCGCCCCTTCCGATCCCCCTGACCGCCCTGCCCGAGTACGACTACGCCAATGGCATGGTGTTCCGCCGAGAGCAGGTCGCCCCCGCCACCTGGGTCGCGGGGGGCCTGGGCGCTCCCGCCGGCCTCAATGCCGGCCCCGCGGGGCGAGCACCCCGTCCCGTCCCACCCGGACCCGTCACCATCCGCGAGGCCGCCGCGCGGCTGGACGCCCATGACCCGGGGCTGCGCCTGACCCGGCTTCTCGAGTCCGGGGCGGTGCGCGTCCACGTCCCCTGGCAGCGCGGGGACAACCCCTTCCCGGCGCTGGCAGCGGCGCTGTCCCCCTCCCAGCGCGAGGCCTGGGGGGAGGACCTGGCGTGGCTGGCCGGATTGGACGGCGCCGTCGGGGCCGCCGCGGGACCCGAGCGCGCCAGGCTCCTGGGCAGGGCCGGGGCCATCGCCCGGCGCGTCTTCGGCGACGGCGAGCTCGGCGAGCGCCCCGGCGGCCTCCTCTACGAGGACTGCGAATCCCCTCTCGCCTGGCCCGATCCGTCACGGTACGAGTCCTTCGGGGCGGACTGCGCCCGCCTGGCCCGGATGGCCGACCCCTGGGTCACGCGCTCCCACCTCTACGACCTCCTCGTGGAGCGATTCGTCTCCGCCTACGGCCGCGGCGGGATCTGCGAGGACCCCCTCGCCTTCCTCCTCACCCTCGCCCACGCCCCCGACGGCGACGCCGAGATGCTGGCCGCCGCCGCCCGGGACTTCACCAGTGGCCCCAGCCCGCAGCGCGCCGCCCTGCCCGGCGGCGCCTCCGCCTCCCCCCGCCACCTCGGGGCCTTCCTCCAGCCCGTTGCCACGGGCGCCGCCCCCTGGGAGAGCGGGGGCGGCCTGACCGTGGTCAACGCCTTCACCAACGGCAACGGCTCGCTCCAGGCCCGCTTCCACCGCCTCCTCGGCGAGGACTACCGCGAGCGCCTCGCCCGGTCCCTGCGCACCGCCTGGGGCACCGATCGGCTCCTGGAGATCCAGGCCGCCACCGAGTGCAACACCGGGCAGGCCGTCTCGTGCGGGACCCTGCCCGCACTGCGCCTGCCGGGCGACCCCGACTCGCCGGGCGCCGTCGACCTGGATGAGCTGCGGCTCGCCCACGACCCCGCCACGGCCACGCTCTTCCTCGCCGATGGCGACGGGCCCGTGGGCATCTCCTACCTGGGCCTGGCCCCGCAGCACCGACTCGGCGGCTACCTCGCCTGGCTGGCGCTCCTGGCCGACCCGTGGTCCCGTCTGCCCCCGATGGCCGATCACTGGATCAGCCGACGCCGGGGAACCTCGGGACCGCCCGCCGACGAGCTCACCCACGAGCCGCGCGCCGTCGAGGGGCGACTCGTGACGCGCCGCGAGTCCTGGACCTTCCCCGCCCACGAGCTCACCGACCTCCTCGAGCGGGATATGACCGCCACCCTGGTGGGCGTGGCCAGGCTGCGCGAGGCATGGGGGCTGCCCGCCGAGGTCTACGCCCACCAGCTCATGCCCAACCAGGGCGCCACCTTCGATGAGCACAAGCCCCGCTACGTGGACCTGCGCTCGCCGGTCTCGCTCATGGCGCTGCGCGGGTGGATCAGCCCCGAGGCCGAGCACCTCTCCCTCGTGGAGGCCCTGCCGGCGCGCGACGAGCTCGCGGGCGCCACGGGCGGCGGGGAGGCGACGACCCTCGAGTACCTGGTCGCCATCCAGTGGCCCAAGGGCGGCGGCATGGCGGCAGGGGCCTCGGCGCCGATCGGGGCCTCGGCGGTCGGCGCGGCCACCGGGCCCGCGGCGGCTCGGGCCGTCCACCCCTCCGGGGGGAGGAGCGCGCGATGAGCGAGGACGATCGGGACTGGCTCTACGCCCGCCTCTACTGCCCCGGCGGCGACGACACCGACGCGCTCCTGCCCGCCGTCGCCGCGTGGCTGGAGGGCGCGCGGGAGCGCTGGAGGATCGACTCGGCGCACTTCCTGCGCTTCGTCGACCTGCGCGGACACCACCTGCGGCTGCGCGTCAAGGCCGCACCCGACGTCCTCGACCGGCTCGCGGCCGGGCTCGAGCCGCTCGACCGCGCCTGCCGCACCTCGACCGGGCGGGTCCTGCCGCGCCTCGTCCCCGACCCGCTCACCAGCGCGCAGACCGGTCGAGCCGGAGTGGCACTGGCCGTCTACGGCCCCGAGTACGGCAAGTACGGGGGGCCGAGCGGCGTGGAGGCCGCCGAGGCGCATTTCGACGCCGCCAGCCGGTGGTGCCTGGAGCAGCGGGTCTGGGAGGCGCCCCGGCCCGAGGCGCGCGCGGCGCTCGCGGCCCACTACCTCGCCCGGGCGGTGACGGCGATCGCTCGCGCCGACCGCGCGGCCGGGCCAGGAGGGGTGGGACTGGGGGCGGGGTCGCCCTGGGGCGGCGCCTCGGCGTCGGGCCTGCTCGCCGCCCACCTGCGCGCCTGGGGCCCCCGGCTGCCCGCCGAGCTGCGCGGGGGAGCCGGATTGGAGCACATGGTGCGCGGCGTCCTCGGTGCCGCCGGCCCGGGCGGGCCACTGCGGCCCGAGGCGGTGGCCTCCCTCGATGCTCTCGCCGATGACGCGGCGCGCGCCGTGGCCCGCATGGGCGGGGGGGAGGAATGGCGCCGTGCGATCGACCTGCTCCACATCGACGCGAACCGCCTCGGCCTCAACCCCGCCGAGGAGGCCGTTGCGGGTCTGGCCTCCCGCTACCTCCTGCCCGGGGGATGAGCCCGGGCGCCGTCGTCCGGGTGCCGTCGTCCGGGTGCCGTCGGCCGGGTGCCGTCGTCGACTTCGTACTTCCGGTGACGAGTTCGGTGGGTGAGGGTACGAACTCGTCCCTGAAAGGACGAACTCGACGCCGCAGGAGGGGCGGGCCTCAGGAGGGCTCGTCGTCGAGGTGCGCGACGAGGGAGGCCGCCAGTCCCGTGTAGGTGCCCGGGGTGAGGGCCATCAGACGCGCCTCCACCTCGGCGGGCATGCCCAGGCCGGCGATGAAGTCCCGCATCCCCTCGGTGCTCACCGCGCGTCCCCGGGTGAGCTCCTTGAGGCGCTCGTAGGGGTCGGCCATGCCCGTGGCCCCGGCCACCGACGCCGCCCGCATCGCCTGCTGCACCGGCTCGCCCAGCACCTCCCACGTGGCGTCCAGGTCCTCGGCGAGCCGCGCCTCATCGACGTCGAGACCGGCCAGGCCCCGGCGGATGTTGTCGATGGCCAGCAGGGAGTGGCCCAGGCCGACGCCGATATTGCGCTGCGTCGTCGAATCGGTGAGATCGCGCTGGAGGCGGGAGGTCACCAGCGTGGCGGCGAGCGTGTCCAGCAGCGCCCCCGAGATTTCCAGGTTCGCCTCGGCGTTCTCGAAGCGGATCGGGTTGACCTTGTGCGGCATCGTCGACGAGCCGGTGGAGCCCTGCGCGCTCAGGCGCTGGCGGAAGTAGCCCAGGGAGATGTAGGTCCAGGCGTCCGTGGCCAGGTTGTGGGCGATCCGCCCGAAGCGCGCCACGTCGGCGTAGAGCTCGGCCTGCCAGTCGTGGGACTCGATCTGCGTGGTCAGCGGATTCCAGATCAGGCCCAGGTGCTCCACGAAGCCGCGCGCCACGGCCTCCCAGTCGGCCCCCGGCACGGCGACGACGTGCGCCCCGTAGGTGCCGGTGGCCCCGTTGATCTTGCCCAGGTACTCGGCCGACTCCACGCGCCGGACCTGGCGGCGCAGGCGGTGGGCGAGCACGGCGAGCTCCTTGCCGAGCGTCGTGGGCGTGGCGGGCTGGCCGTGCGTGCGCGCCAGCATCGCGGCATCAGCGTGCTCGCGCGCCATGACGGCCAGGTCGGTCACGAGCCCGCGGGCCGCCGGGAGCCACACCTCCTGGATAGCCGAGCGGATGGTGAGGGCGTAGGCGAGGTTGTTGATGTCCTCGGAGGTGCAGAAGATGTGGACGATCTCGCCCACGCCCGGCAGGACGGAGGCCCTGCCGTCGGCCCCCGTGACCCCGGGGGTCTCGGCGGCCGCGGCGAGGCGGCGCTTGAGCAGGTACTCCACGGCCTTGACGTCGTGGCGGGTCTCGGCCTCGATGGCGGCGAGCTCGGCGATCTCGTCCGGCCCGAAGGCCTCCACGAGCCCGCGCAGGTAGGCGGTCTCGGTCTCGCTCAGGACGGGCGCCCCGGGGAGCACGCGCTCGGCGGTGAGGTGGATGAGCCACTCGATCTCGACGTGCAGGCGCGCCCGGTTGAGCGCGGCCTCGGAGAGGTGATCGGTCAGCGGGGCGACGACGGCGCGGTAGCGGCCGTCGAGCGGGCCCAGGGCGATGGGGGGAGTCACGGTGGCGAGGTCGACCATGCGCTCATTGTGGCAGGCGCTGGGCGCCCCGGGCGCCCCGGGCGTCGGGCGCCCGACGGGATGGCGGTCAGGACAGCCGGCCGCGCCCTCAGTCCCGCTCCCGGTGGCCGATGGCGACGACGAGCGCCGAGACGACCGAGGTGATGAGCGCGGCCGGGATCGCCCCGGACCAGCCGTCCACCGTCAGCCCCACGGCCAGGCGGTCGGTGGCGCCGCTGAGGAACTCCTCCGTGATCCAGCCGGTCAGTCGCAGCATCGCGCCGTTGACCACGAGGGCGAACAGCCCGAAGGTGAGGAGGTACAGGGGGAAGGCCAGAATCTTCGCGACGGGCTTGACCACCGAGTTCACGGCTGTGAGCACCGCGCCGATGATGAGGAGGTTGACGATCGACAGCAGTGTCGTCGCGTTGGCGGGCAGGGACAGCGAGGCGGGCAGGAGGCGCGAGGCGAGCCACAGCCCGGCGGCGTTCCCGGCGATCCTGATGGCGAGTTCCATGCCCCTATCCTGCCAGCCTCCGCACGGGCCGCGCTGTGACAGGGCTGTGAAGGGGGCGTGGAGGCGCCCAGGAGGAGGGCTGGACTTTGGTCCCACTCTCGTTACGCTCTGTCCATGACGTATGACGACTCGCGCTCCACCGCCTCGCGGCCCGCCGCCCACAGCCCCATCACCGCCCGCCAGGAGGAGTGGGAGGCCCGGTACTCCGGCGTCGACCGGCTCTGGTCCGGGCACGCCAACGACTGGCTCCCCGAGCTCGCCGCCGACTGGCCCGCCGGCACCGCCCTCGACATCGGCTGCGGGGAGGGGGCCGATGTCCTCTGGCTCGCCGAGCACGGCTGGCGGGCCACCGGCCTCGACCTCGCCCCCACCGCCGTCGAGCGCCTCAACGCCGAGGCCGGCCGACGCGGCGTGGCCGAGCGCGTCCGGGCCCGCGTCCACGACGTCACCGCCGATACCCTCCCCGAGGGCCCCTTCGACCTCGTCACCTCCTTCTACATGCACGGCGGGCCCGAGCCCGGCGCCATCAACCTGCCGGCCCTCCTGCGCGACGCCGCCGCGCGAGTCGCCCCCGGCGGGCGCCTCGTGGCCGCCGTCCACTGCGTCAACCCGCCGTGGCACCGCCACCACGCCCACACCTACACCCCCGACGACCTCATCGAGGGCCTCGGCGACGCCGTCGACGGTTGGACGATCGAGGCCTCCGAGGAGCGCTGGCGCGAGGCCGCGGGACCCGACGGCGAGGCCGGTCGCCGCTCCGACGCCCTCATCTGCCTGCGCCGCCCGGAGACGGCATGAGCGGGCCGCCGGGCGGCGAGAGGGCCGAGCCTCCCGAGCCTCCCGCCTGGATCGCCGAGCTCGTGCCCGTGGCCGATCGTGCCCGAGCGCCCCTGACCACCGCTCTTCCCTGGATCGGTGCGGGAGCCCTCCTCTTGGCCGCCGCCGGCGCCTGGGCGGGCCGGCTCGCTCCGCGCGACCTGCCCGTGGCGCCCTGGCCCGCCGCCCTGCTCCTCCTCGCCGCCGGCGCCGTCCTCGCCCTCGATCGCGACCTGCCCGCGGACCGCCGTCTGCCCGCGGGCGTGGTCACCGCCACCCGGGTGTTCCTCGTCGACCTCACCGTGAGCGCCCTGTCCCTCGGGCTGTGGATCGGGCTGCGCCTCTCCGGCGCCCCGCACACCCTCCTGACCGCCGCTGCCTGCGCGGGTGCGGCCATGGTCATCGGCAATCTCGGGGCCTGGTTGCGCGCGGGCCTCGGCGCCGGGGCGCGCCGGGCGGCGACGGCGCTGTCCATGGCGGTCGCCGGCGGCGTCGTCGTGGCGGGATTTGCGGCGGGCATGGCCGAGGGCTCGCGACCGCCGGGCGTCTCCTGGTGGTGGGTGGTCGTGCTGGCCGTCGTCGCCGACGTCGAGGCGATGCTCGCCGTTCGCCGCGAGCGCCGGGCCCGGCGTCGGAGAACCGCCGCCTGAGGCTCCCCCGCCCCTCGCGTGGGACGACCGCGGCGCGCCGGTCCCGTTCCACTCCATTCCCGTGAACCACAGACGCTCTCACGCATGGCCCGGGACGGCCTCTGGGGACGCCCCGCCCGGGGCGTTCCGGGGCCGACCTACCGTCGAGCCATGGCACAGCTCGACATCGCGTCGGCCGATACCGAGGTCGACGCCGCATCCGTCCCCTCCACCGTCCCCGCCAGCTGGACCGGGCTGGCCGCCAACCAGTGCCAGAGCGCCCTGGACTCGGCCGTCCTGCTCATCCCGGCCCTCAACACGCTCCTCGACACCGCGGCCGACGCCGCCAAGGACTTCGACGCGATGCGAGGAGGCGCGTCATGACGCCCGTGGCCGCCAGTCCGCTGAGCGCGGACCCCGTCCTGCCGCCCAGCCCCCCGCCGACGCCGATGGGCTGGGCCCACCACGCCGAGCCCTCGGCGAATCCCCGTCCCTCGCCCTCACCCACCGAGGCGCCGAGCCCCGTGCCGACCGCCCAGCCGGGGCCCGCCCCCACCCCGACGGCGCCGCCCTCAGCGCCGCCAGTCACCTCCGGCCACACCTGGGGCATGACCCGGGGCCGCCCGCTCGTCCTCGTGGCCGGGGGCTCTTCCATCTCGGTGAGCACGGCGGACCTGGATGCCCTCGCGGCCTCCCTCACCACCGCCGCCGGCCACCTCGACACCGCGGCGACGCATGTGCGCAGCGCCAAGACCGACGCCGAGAACGCGACCGTCCCGGCGGACATCATCGCCCAGGACCCCAGCTACAACACGGTCACCGGCGCCCAGACCGGCGGCTCGCTCCTGCCCGACGCCGATTCATCATTCGTCGCGAATCTCGTCGAGCTGCCCGTGGCCGCCTTCGAGCGCAAGCGCAGAGCCCTCATCTCCGCTTGCGACGCCCTGCTCACCGGCACGGGCTCGCTCAGTGCCGCGTCGAGCACCCTCACTTCGCTGGCAGCGGATGTGTCAGCCTGCTCCCTCATGTACACCGACGCCGAGAACGGCGCCACGGTTCGCACCGACGCCGACGTCGGCGCCCGCGGCTACGGCCCGTCCCAGGAGGCGCTCGCGGCCGGCGCGGCCGTCGGGAGCGGGCTGCTGCTCACAGCCGGCGCCTGGCTGCCCGCCGCCGTCCTCGTCGACATCCTCACCACCCACGGCCTCATGCCCGATGACGCCCAGGTGGTCCTGGAGGACCTGCAGCTCCTGCTCAAGAGCGATGTCACCTCGGAGTGGGCCATGAGCAACCTCATCGGGCTGGCCTGCCTCGGCGCCTGGGCGAGGAAGGGGGCCACCGGCAGGGAGGGAGCCACCATCCAGGAGTTCCTGAGGGCATCCGCGGGGCGGCTCGACGCCAGGGCGACGGCGGAACTCCCCCCTGAGGTGCAGGTGGGCAGCCGGAAGGTGCCCACATCCTCCCTCACCCCCATGCAGCGCGTCGCCTACGCCCTGGCGCTCGAATCGGAGAGGGCCGGGGCCACCCGCCACGGCGAGCCGACCGGCCTGCTCATCGCTCCGCACAACAGGAAGGGCGCCGCGGGCACCACGGTCCGCATCCCGCCCGGCCCCCAGGATCCCTTCGGCCTGGGCACCGACATCGCCGCCCAGGACCTGACGGGCAGCCGGATCGACTCGCCCCCATCCACCGCCTCCGAGCTCCTCGACCACGCCCAGACCGTCAAGGGACAGGCCCAGGCCGACGGCGCCGGCGCCATCTCGATCCTGCGCACGGACCACGCCGACGGCACGCGCAGTTGGGTGGTCGTCGTCCCCGGAACCACGGAGTGGACCAGCGGGGACTCCAACCCCCAGGACCTCCAGACCAACCTCCAGGCCGTCTCCGGGCGCCCCACGGACATGGAGGCCGCCGTCGTCACGGCGATGAGGCAGTCAGGGATCCAGCCGGGCGAGGAGGTCGGGATCTACGGGCACTCCCAGGGCGCGATGACGGCGGTCAACATCGCCTCCGACCCCGCCATCACGGAGAACTACACGATCACGAGCATCCTGACCGCGGGCGGCCCCACCTCCGGGGTGGTCCTGCCGGACGGCACCCGCGCCCTCCACCTGGAGTCCACCAGCGACGTCGTGCCCGGGCTCGACGCCTCCACCAACCCGGCCACCCCCAACCGGGCCACCGCCTATGTCGACACCCGAGGGGAAGGCACTCACAGCGAGTCCGTCTACGCCGACGCCGTGCGCGGCGCCGAGAGCAGCGAGCAGGCCTTCGCCGACTACTCGCGCGACCTCTCCGGGCTCACCGGGGCGGGGGAGCAGGGGGCCACCACCACCGAGGTGGTCTTCGACGTCACCCGCGAGTCCTGACGGAGGCCGGGAGAGCCGGGGACTGAGGCGCAGACGGCGAGGCGCCGATCCCTCCACGAGTGGAAGGATACGGGCATGAGCAGCACGAGCACTCCCGCCATGGGCGCCGCAGCGCCTGCGCCCGCCGCCCCGGCCGTCCCGCTGCGCCGCGACATCGCAGCCCTGCCCGCCTACGTGCCCGGCGCCCGCCCCCAGGGCGAGGGCATCGCCAAGCTCTCCTCCAACGAGCTGCCCTACCCGGTCCAGGACTCCGTGCTCGCCGCCCTCACCGACGCCGCCGCGGGCGTCAACCGCTACCCGGAGATGACCGGGCAGTCGCTGGCCGAGGCCCTGGCCGCCCGGCACGCCGAGCACGGGATCGACCCCTCGCAGATCGTGCTCGGCAACGGCTCCGTCGCCCTCATCCAGCACCTGCTCGACACGGTCTGCGAACCGGGTGACGAGGTCGTGGTCCCCTGGCGGTCCTTCGAGGCCTACCCGATCTGCATCGCGGTGGCCGGGGCGCGGGTCGTGCGCGTCCCCGTCACCGCCGAGGGCCGCCACGATGTGCCCGCCATGCTCGCCGCCTGCGGGCCGGCCACCCGGGTCATCATGGCCTGCACCCCGAACAACCCGACCGGCCCCGCTCTGACCGCCGCAGAGCTGGAGGCGCTGGTGGATGGCGCCCCCGACGGCGCGCTCGTGCTCGTCGATGAGGCCTACCTCGACTTCGTCACCGATCCGGCGGTCGGCAACGCCCTCGACCTGCTCGCCGACCACCCCGGCCTCGTGGTCTCCCGGACCTTCTCCAAGGCTCACGCCCTGGCCGGCATGAGGGTGGGCTACCTCGTGGCCGAGCCGGCGCTCGCCTCGGCGATCCGCTCCGTGGCCACGCCCTTCGGGGTGAGCCTGCCCGCGCAGGCCGCCGCCGCTGCCGCCATCGTCCCACCGGCTCTGGCCGAGACGGCCGGGCGGGCGCGCGCCGTCGCCGTCGAGCGGGACCGGGTCCTCGCCGCGCTGCGCGATCAGGGCTGGACGGTTCCGGACGCCCAGGGCAACTTCTATTGGCTCGGGGCGGGGGAGGATACCGCCCGCCTGGCTGCGCACTTCGAGGCGGTCGGCATCCTCGTGCGGCCCTTCGTCGGGGAGGGTGTGCGCATCTCGGTGGGCACTCCCGAGGAGAACGAGCGCGTTCTCGCCGCGGCGGCCTCCTGGCCGGGCAAGCGCGCCTGACCGGCCTGCCCCGTCTGCGCCCTCATCCCGCTCCTGCGCCCTCGCCCTGCAAATACCGTCTCACCCCCGCGTTGCGCCCTCAAACTGCGAGGATGAGGGCGCAACGCCGGGCCGAGACGGTTTCTGAGGGCTGAGGGCTGAGGGCGTTTCCGCTCAGGCGATCGTGACGAGGAACAGGACGCAGAAGACCATCTCCACGATGCCCATCGTCCCCGGCCGCAGGGGCCGGTGCTTGAGGCGCACCTGGCGCCACTGGAGCGTCGGCATGACCCAGGCGCGGATCGCCAGCACGACCCACAGGATCGCGTGCGCCCAGGGGACATAGCCCCCGGCCGCCGCCCAGACCACGATCGCGGCGACGACGGCGTGGGCCGCCGTGCACCCCACGAGCAGACGGGTGTTGAAGCGCTCGCGGATCATCGACTTGATGTACGGGACCGTCCCCGCGAAATAGGCGGTGATGAGCGCGACGGCCGCCCAGGACCACGCCCAGCCCGTGAGCTCGCCATTGGGGCTCGCCCCAACGAGCGCCGTCGCCCCGGCACCGGTGCCGAGGAAGCCACCCCGCCCCTGGACCGCCAGGTGGTAGGTGATGCCGGCCATGAGGCTGGCGGCCGTCGTCGTCGACAGCCCGGAGGCCAGCGAGCGCTCCCGGCCCCGCCACACCTCGTGAGCGGCGATGCCCAGCAGTGGCAGCATCGGGACGGCCCACTGCAGCAGGTAGGGGGCCAGGAGGATCGTCAGCAGCCCGAGCCCCGCGGTGAGCGCCGTGTAGGTGACCAGCGGGGGGATGAGGAGGGCGCGCTTGCGGGCCGAGCGCGTGCGCAGCCACTGCGACCAGGCCCAGTAGGTGAGGTAGCCGTTCCACCAGGCCGGCAGCAGCAGGAGGTTGAGCCAGCTCCAGCCGCCGACCACCCAGCCGACCATCGCCGGGACGATGAGCATCGCCCACGCCCCGTGCTGGTTCGGCACCCAGGCTCGGCGGCCCGGCTGGCGGCGGATCTGCTCCTGCGTCGGGCGGGGCTTCCGACCGGGCCGACGGGGAGTCCGCCTCGACGGCGCGGAGGGACGGGTCTGCGTCATGCGGGCCAGCCTACGGGCGCCGCCCACCAGCGTGTCAGCACTGTCATCTCCCGGGCGCCGCGCCGTCGGGGTTGCGCGATCGGGTGAGGATCGGGGTGGTGGTGCGGCCCCGCGGACCGGCACCACCACCCCTGAGGAGAGTCCGTCAACTCCCGAGGGCGGCGGCGACGACCTTCTTGGCCTCGTCCTGGACGAGGGCCAGGTGCTCGGCGCCCTTGAAGGACTCGGCGTAGATCTTGTAGACGTCCTCCGTGCCGGACGGGCGGGCCGCGAACCAGGCGCTCTCGGTGGTCACCTTGAGGCCGCCGATCGGTTGGCCGTTGCCGGGGGCCTTGACGAGGCGCGCGGTGATGGGCTCACCGGCGAGCTCGGTGGCCGTGACGTCCTCGGGGGCCAGCGCGGCGAGCTTGGCCTTCTCCTCCTTGGTGGCGGCGGCGTCGATGCGCGCGTAGGCGGAGGCGCCGAAGCGCTCGACCTGCTCGTCGTGGAGCTGGGAGGGGGACTTGCCGGTGACGGCGATGATCTCGCTGGCCAGGAGGGCCAGGATGATGCCGTCCTTGTCCGTGGACCACACGGTGCCGTCCTTGCGCAGGAAGGAGGCGCCGGCGCTCTCCTCACCGCCGAAGCCCACCGAGCCGTCGAGCAGGCCGGGCACGAAGTGCTTGAAGCCGACGGGCACCTCGATGAGCTCGCGGCCCATCGCGGACACGACCCGGTCGATGAGGGAGGAGGAGACGAGGGTCTTGCCGACCTTCGCGTCGGCCCGCCAGCCGGGGCGGTGGGTGAAGAGGTACTCGATGGCGACGGCCAGGTAGTGGTTGGGGTTCATGAGCCCGTCGGGGGTCACGATGCCGTGGCGGTCGGAGTCGGCGTCGTTCCCGGTGGCGACGTCGTAGGGGGTGTTGCCCTCGGCGTCGGGGGTCATGGCGGTGCGCAGGGAGGCCATGGCGTTGGGGGAGGAGCAGTCCATGCGGATCTTGCCGTCCCAGTCCAGCGTCATGAAGGACCAGGCGGGGTCCACCTTCGGGTTGACGACCGTCAGATCGAGGCCGTAGCGCTCGCCGATGGCGCCCCAGTAGTCCACGGAGGCCCCGCCCAGCGGGTCGGCGCCGATGCGCACGCCGGCGGCGCGGATGGCCTCCATGTCGATGACGCTCTCGAGATCGGAGACGTAGGTCTCGAGGTAGTCGTGCTTGATGACGTGGGGCCCCTCGAGGGCCTCGGCGATGGGCACGCGCGGAACGTCGCGCCAGCCGGAGGCGAGCAGCTCGTTGGCCCGGGCGGCGATCCAGCTGGTGGCGTCGGAGTCGGCGGGGCCGCCGTGCGGCGGGTTGTACTTGAAGCCGCCGTCGCGCGGGGGGTTGTGGGAGGGGGTGACGACGATGCCGTCGGCCAGGCCGGGGCCGCTGGTGCGCGGGCCCGCCTCGGTGCCCACGCCGTTGGCCAGGAGGATGGAGTGCGAGACGGCGGGCGTGGGCGTATAGGAGCCGCGGGCGTCGACGGCGGTGGTGACGCCGGCGCCGGCGAGCACCTCGATGGCGGTGCGCCAGGCGGGCTCGGACAGGGCGTGCGTGTCGCGGCCGATGTAGAGGACGCCGTCGGTGCCCTGGGAGCGGCGGTACTCGACGATCGCCGCGGTGGTGGCGACGATGTGGGCCTCGTTGAAGGCGGTGTCGAGGGAGGATCCGCGGTGCCCGGAGGTGCCGAAGACGACCTTCTGGGCGGGGTTGGCGGGGTCGGGGACGAGGTCGTAGTAGGCGGACGTGACCTCATCGACGTCGATGAGGTCCTCGGGCTGGGCAACTGTTCCTGCGCGTGGATGCATAAGGGCAGTGTGTCATGCGCCACCGCTGAGGCCGAGCATATCCGCCAAATGGACGGGGATTCCACGCCCAGCGAGACGGAAAAGGGCTGCGGGGGTCGGATCCTCCCATGGCGGGAGCGGTGCGTTCCGCCGGCGTTGCGCATCCGCCAGTGCCCAGGGACAACGTTCGCCCTGACCGCGCTTGGGCCTCGGGCGCTGCGGCGCTCATCGCGGCCGGCTCATCTATGGTGGCTGTTGTCCAGGCGACCCGTACCGAGAATCCGAGGAGACCCATGCCCACCCGCATCGCCACCGCCCAGGCCCCGGCCGCCGTCGGCCCTTACTCCCAGGGAGTGAGCGCCGCCGACGCGCCCGGCTCCCTCGTCTTCGTCTCCGGTCAGGTGCCGCTCGACCCCGCCACCGGCGCGCTCGTCGACGGCGGCATCGCGGCCCAGGCCGAGCAGGCCCTGAAGAACGTGGGCGCGATCCTCGCCGAGGCGGGGCTGGCCTACGAGAACGTCGTCAAGACCACGGTCCTGCTCGCCGACATCGCCGACTTCGCCGCCGTCAACGAGGTCTACGCCCGCTACTTCACCGGCGAGGCCCTGCCCGCCCGGGCGGCGTTCGGCGTCGCCGCTCTGCCCCTGGGCGCCGGCGTGGAGATCGAGGCCATCGCCGTTCGCCCCTGAGCGGGTTGAGTCGTGGCCGCCCCTTGGAGCCCCTGAAACGTTGGGATTCCGGGCTTGGTAGGCTGCGGCCGTGAGTTCCCCGACCTCGCTCCCGCATCCCTCCGCGCGCCGCGCCGTCCGCGCGCTCATCCCCATGGGCGTCATCACGGCGATCTTCTTCGCCATCCCCGCCGTCCTGATCGTCATGCTGGACCTCGACCTGGAGGGCTGGTTCATCGTCGTCGTGCTGGTGGCCTGCGGCGCCCTGATCCTTGAGGACGAGATCCTCTCCCCGCCGCGGCGCGGTCGCCGGATGCTCCACCAGGCCCAGGACTCCTACTCGCGGGCCGAGGCCGGCGCCGATGCCGCGCGCGCTGACGCCGCCCGCATCCCCACCGACGACGCCCATGGAGCCCAGGTCCTCAAGCGCCTGCGCTGGTACGAGGGGAGACAGCACGAGATCGGCGAGGTCCTCGCCGGCGTCGGGCGGATGCGCTGGATCGACTGGCACGACCCCGCCCTGCGCGAGGTCGCCACCGAGCTGAGCGACGACGTCTCCGACCTGAGCGCCATCAACGACGCCGTCCACAACGCCGCCACCCTCCTCACCCTGACCCCGGGCTGGGAGGACGCCTGGGAGAACGAGTGCGGCCCCTTGCGCGAGGACCTGGGAACCCTCCGTGAGCTCTGCCGGGAGACGGGCGGCGACGGCCCAACCACCCCCACCACCGACTCCGAGCTCGGCTGGGCCCGTGTCTGCGGCGCCCGGCTCACCGCCCTGCGCGCCCGGATCGCCTCCGGGGCCCTGACCCCGGGCGCCGCCCTCGACGAGCTCGACGCGATGGCGGCGGAGATCCGCGCCCGCGCAGACGCCCTCGCCCGCCGTGCCCTCGCCGCCGAGGCCCCGCCCGGAGGGGACGCGGGCCTCGCGCACTACCGCGAGTACATCAGCAGCTGGAAGCTGCCCGATGATGATGACCGCTACGCGTACTCCGGCACCTGGCAGGACGAGGGCACCGATGCCGGCGGGGTCGGTCCGGGCGGCGTGGGCGGCTCCAGCGGCGGGCGGGCCGGTGAGCCGGCGGAGGTCGCCTACAACCCCGCCGCCACCATCCGCCTCCACGACTACTCCCCGGGCATTCGGGCGGCGGGCATCCGGTGGCGGGGCCCGGCGACGGCGTCGCAGTACTCCAGCCCGATCGAGCGGATCCTCGATGCCTACGACGGCTCGCGGGACTCGGGGAAGAAGAAGTAGCGGCCACCGGGCCTGCGGGGCAAGGGCACGGGCTCCCGGTAGTCTTGCCCGCATGTCGAAGAAGAAGCGCCAGCGCCGTCAGCCCGACGCCAAGGCCCCCAAGAAGCAGCAGGTCCCCTTCGTCGCCCGCCCCTTCGAGGGCCTGGCGGACGAGGAGGAGCTCGTCGCGATGATGCAGCTCATCCCGGCCGCCACCCTCACCGCCCGCCTCACCGAGGAGCACGGCGGCACCGAGGTCACCTTCGCGAGTCTCCTGCCCGAGCTCGCCCAGGGCCTCAAGCGCGCCGACGGCGCGGTCCTCATCGCCCTGCAGACCTCCCTCCACTCCGGGGATGCCTCCCGCGATGTCGCCGCCGCCCTCCAGACCACCCTCGGCCTCGAGCCGGGCACCGGCCTGACCGCGAACGCCCTGCCCGAGCCCGGCCCGCGCCTGCAGGACATGCTCGACCCGTCCTTCGAATCCGAGTTCACCGTCCACGAGTCCTTCGGCTTCTGGCTCACCGACGAGCAGCGCGAGGACCCGGACACGATGCGCGTCATCGCCGAGGCCAAGGACGACATCGCCCCCACCGAGCCCGTGCCCGGGGTGCCGCACGCCTACTGGTGCCGCATGAACGGCAAGGAGTTCGTGCGCTGGGTGCGCGGCGAGGACGAGGACGTGTTCTTCAACGCCTTCGCCCGCGTTCACGCCGCCCGCCAGTCCGATCTCGCCGAAGGGGTGCGCTTCATCGGCGCCTTCCGCGCCTGCGGCCTGGCGATCCCCGTGTGGGAGCTCCTGCCCGGCACGACGGCGGCCGACCTCACCGAGCCCATGCAGGCCATGGCCAAGCGCCTCGACGCCGCGCTCTCGGACGACTCGCCGCTCGACGCCAGCGCCCGCCGTGCCAAGGCCGGCATCATCTCCCGCCAGGTCAACCTCTGAGCCGCGTTGACCGGTGCCTCCAGCACCGAGGGGCGCCGTCCGCCCCGACCGGTGCGCTCAGCGCCGAGAGGTGCGGGGACAACGCGCCTCTCGGCGCTGACGGCACTCGTCGGGGCGGAATGCACCGGTCGGCGCGCGGCGCGCAGAGCATGAGCCCGGTGTGAACTCGTCGGGCGCCCCGCGATCGCACTGCGAACCGCCCTCCTCGATCCTCATTCACCGCCGTCGGCGGTCTCCTCGGGGAGCACCCAGGCGCGGGAGGCCTCGATACCGACCATGACGTCGTCGCCCTCGGCGTGAACGGATGCGGGTTCAGGATCGGATTCCACGCACAGGATCGTGCCGGCCTCCGTCTCAACCTCGTACTCGACGTGATCGCCGTAGAACACGGAGGACAGCACTCGGCCGTGCGCGCCGACGAGCTCGCTGCCGCCCGCGCCGCCAGCGGCTCCGCCCGGGCTCAGGCGCACCGACTCGGGCCGCACGATCACCGTGGCGCCGCTGCCGGAGGACACGCCCTCATGGCAGGCCGCCTGGATGGTCGTACCGAGCACCCGCACCGAGCAGCGCCCTGCGCCGACATCCCGGGCGGTGGCCGACAGGAAGTTGGCCCGGCCGATGAAGTCGGCGACGAACGCGCTGGCCGGTCTCCGGTAGATCTCCTCGGGCGTGGCCACCTGCTCGATCCGGCCGGCGTTCATCACCACGATCCGATCCGACATCGTCATGGCCTCGGCCTGGTCGTGCGTGACGTAGATCGAGGTGATGCCCATGCGCTGCTGGAGGCGACGGATCTCCAGGCGCATCCGCACGCGCAGCTTCGCGTCCAGGTTGGACAGCGGCTCGTCGAAGAGCAGCACCTTGGGGCGCATGACCATGGCGCGGGCCAGGGCCACGCGCTGCTGCTGCCCGCCGGAGAGCTCATTCGGCGCGCGATCCGCCAGGGAGTTCAGGTTCATGGAGGTCAGCGCCACCTCCACCTGCTCGCGGATCTCCTCGGGCCCGGTACGGCGCAGCTTGAGCCCGTAGGCGATGTTCTCGCGCACGCTCAGGTGGGGGAACAGGGCGTAGGACTGGAAGACCATGGACATGGGCCGCTTGTTGGGCGGCAGGGACACCATGTTCTGGCCATCGAGGACCACCTGGCCGGAGGTGGCGTCCTCGAATCCGGCGATCATGCGCAGCGTCGTCGTCTTGCCGCAGCCCGAGGGCCCCAGCAGGGTGACGAACTCGCCGGGGGCGATGTCGAGGCTGACGCCGTGGACGGCGTAGACATCCTTGCCCCGGTTGGAGAAGACCTTGACGACGTCGCGCAGTTCGAGGCGGCCAGTGGCGCTCGGGCCGCCCTCGGGGCCGGGCGCGGTGGGTGTGGACGGTGTGGGCATGGGGAGCCTCCTTGGCTCTGTGCTCGTAGGGGATGCGGGGGCGGTGCCGGGCGAGTGGGCCGGCTCTAACCGGCGTCGCTGCGGGCGTGGCCGGCGCGGCCCCGCATGAGGAGGTTGAGGCCGCCGATGACGGTCATGACGATGACGATGAGGATCGTGCAGAAGGCGAAGGCGTTGCCGAAGCGCCCGGCGTCGACCTCCGCGAGGATCTGGGAGGTCATGATCTTCGTGTGCGGCGTCGTGATGAAGATGATCGGGGACAGCGTCGTCATCGAGCGCGCGAAGGCGTAGACGAGGCCCGTGAGGAACGCCGGCCGGATGAGCGGCAGGGTGACGCGCCGGAAGGTCTGCGCCCCCGAGGCTCCCAGCGATGTCGAGGCCTCGTCGATCGCCTTGTCGATCTGGTGGAGGGAGGCGATGCCGGAGCGCTGGCCCGCGGGCATGGAGCGCGCCGTGTACACCATGACGATCGCCAGGGCGCCGCCCATGACGGCCCCGCCCCCGGCCAGCGGTGGGATGATGTTGGCGCCGAACATCGCCACCGGCTTGTTGAAGGTGACGAGGTAGCCGATGCCGATGACCGTGCCCGGAACGGCCAGTCCCAGCATCCCGAGGAAGTCGACGATCCCCGCGCCGCGCCGCATGCGCACGACGACCAACCACGCCACCAGCATCCCCAGCAGGCCCGCCACCGGGGTGGCCAGGAGCGCGAGGATCGTGGTGTCGACGATGGCGTCATTGCCGATGCCCGAGAGCACGTAGTCGAAGTGCCGCATGGTGAAGGCGTTGTTGACCCCCAGGATCTCCACGAAGCCGCCGACGACGACCGCGGCGTAGACGGCCACCACGAGCGCCAGGATCACCCCGCTCACCGCCAGCAGCGGTACGCGGGCCGACCCGCGCAGGAGCTTGAAGGAGCCGGCCGGCTTACCGGTCACCGTGACCGTGGAGGCGCGCCCGGACCAGTACCGCTGCACGAGGAAGACGAGCAGCGAGGGCACGAGCAGCACGAGGGAGTAGGCGGCGCCCGCGGCGGTGTTGTACTCGCCGGTGATGGCGATGTAGGCCCGCGAGGCCAGCACCGTGAAATCCCCGCCGATGACCAGGGGATTGGCCAGGTCCGCGATCGCCTCGGTGAACAGCAGGAGGAAGGATGCGCCCAGGCCCGGCACGAGCATCGGCAGGGTGACCGTGCGGAACACCGTCCAGCGCGAGGCGCCGAGGGATGCCGCCGCCTCCTCCATGGCCGGGTCGAGGCTGCGCAGCATCCCCACCAGGTTCATGTAGGCCACCGGGAAGAAGGACAGCACGAGCACGAGCGTCAGGCCGTTCAAGCCGTAGATGTTCCAGTGCTGGCCGAGCACTTGAGTGGAGATGATGCCGTTGCGCCCGAACAGGGTGATGGCCGCTGTCGCCACCGCGAAGGGCGGGGAGACCACGGGCAGCAGGCAGATGAGGTGGAAGAGCCGTTTGCCGCGGAAGCGCACCCGCACCTGCACATAGGCCAGGAGGAAGCCCACGAGCGTCCCGACGGCGCCCACGACGACCCCCAGCACGAGCGTATTGAGCACCGTGGTGCGGTTCGCCGCCGAGCTGACGATGTTGCGCAGAACGGCCATGCCCTTGCCGGACACGGCCTCGCCGAGGACGCGGGTCAGCGGCAGGAGGACCAGGGCGATGAGGGCGACCAGGACGACGACGAGGATCGAGATCGTCACCGGGTCCTGCTTGACGCGGGTGCGGGCCCGCCGCCCCGCCGGCGCCCGGCCGCGGGTGGCAGGGCCGGCGGGAGCGGTGCCCCCGGAGGAGGGCAGGGGGATGGCAGTCATAGTGATGTCCTTACGCAGACGCCGACCGCGCCGTCACTCCTTGGGGGCGGCGGCGATCTCCTCGTCGAAGCGGGCGGTGAGCCCCGACTTCGCCTTGGCGGCCGCCGTGAAGTCGTAGTCGACGAGGGTGAGGGTGGACAGATCCACGCTCTTGTCGCTCGGGGTGGCCTCCGGGTTGGTCAGCGCCTGGTAGGAGCCCACGGTCTGCCCGACGTTCTGCGCCTTGGCGGAGATGGCCCAGTCGATGTACTTCTGCGCCGAGGTCTTGTGCTTCGAGCCCGCCACGAGGGCGACGCCGCCGACCTCATAGCCCGTGCCCTCCTTGGGGAAGGAGACGACGAGGTCGCTCATGCCCTCCTCCTGGTACTTCACGCAGTCGTGGGAGAAGACCAGTCCGACGGCGACCTCCCCGCGCCCGGCGATCTGCCCGGGGGCGGTGCCCGACTTGGAGTACTGGAGGACGTTGTTGTGCATCTTCTTCATGTAGTCCAGGCCGGCGTCCTCGCCGCCCAGGCGGGTGACCTGCGTCCACAGGGTGGTGAACGCGGTGCCGGAGGTCGAGGGGTGGGCGGTGGAGATCTGGCCCTTGAGGGCGGGGTCGAGGAGGTCGTCCCAGGAGTCGGGGACCTCCGCCCCGAGCTTGTCGAGCTGGGTCTTGTTGGAGCAGAAGCCGAGCGCGCCGATGTACACGCCGGTCCAGTTGCCGTCGGCGTCCTTGTACTGGGCGGGGATCTTCTCGGCCTCGGGCGACTTGTAGGCCTCGATGAGCCCCTGGTTGACGGCCTCCCCGTAGCCGTCGACGGGGCCGCCGTGCCACACGTCGAACTCGGGGCTGTCCTTGGCCGAGGCCAGGCGGGCCACCGTCTCGCCGGAGGACAGGCGCACGTAGGTGGCCTGGATGCCGGTGTCGGCGGTGAAGGCACTGGTCCAGGCCTGGCACAGGTCCTCCATGGCGCCGCAGGCGATGGTGATGGGGCCATCGCCGTCGCCGCCGGAGGATGAGTCGGTGGTGCCCGCGCATCCGGCAAGGCTGAGGCTCGCGGTCAGGAGAGCGGCGGCGGTGGCGCGGCGGAGAGGGGAGCGCATGGGGTTGCCTTTCAGTCGTCAGCGGCGCCTCATTGCGCCGATCGAATCCATCATGATCCGTGAGCGTCGTCACGATCCATGCCTCGACGATCACGGACGGTGACAGTGCTGTCATGAATGCTGTCATGCATTCCGTCCCGCACGCGGTCGGGCTTCACGCTCCGTCGAGCCGGGGCATGAGGTAGCCGCGCCCGCGCGCGGAGACGACGATCTCCGGGCTGATGCCCCGGGCCTGGAGGTGACGGCGCAGGC
This sequence comes from Actinomyces denticolens, assembly GCF_002072185.1. GTDB lineage: Bacteria > Actinomycetota > Actinomycetes > Actinomycetales > Actinomycetaceae > Actinomyces > Actinomyces denticolens. The sequence goes on along the minus strand of NZ_MVIW01000013.1, from coordinate 21,089 downwards.
GGTAGACGGTGGTGCGCACCATCTCCCTGCCCCCGGCGTCGTCGCTCGTGCCCCAGACCTCCCCGAGCAACTCCTGCCAGGTGAGGACCGCGTCGTGGCGGCGGGCCAGCGCCGCCAGCAGCCTGGCCTCGGTATCCGGTAGTGGGATGGAGCGTCCCGCCCAGGAGACGCGGCCGGTGAGCGTGGAGACCCGCAGGGGCCCGTTCTCGATCGCCTCCGGGCCCGCCCCGGCGCGCCGGGTGACCGCGCGGGCCCGGAGGGCGAGCTCCCGGGGCGAGAAGGGCTTGGCCACATAGTCATCGGCCCCGGCCTCGAGCCCGGCGATCCGGTCGGGCTCATCGCCCAGCGCCGTCAGGAGGATGATGGGCGCTCCGATCCCCGCCGCCCGGATGCGACGGCACAGGTCCACGCCGCTGGTGCCGGGGAGCATGACGTCGAGGATGACGAGATCGATGGCATGAGCGGACAGGATCGCCCAGGCCCCTTCGGCGCTGGAGGCGCTCAGGCAGGTGAAGCCCTGGGTTTCGAGCGCGAAGGTGATGATGTAGACCATCTGCGGCTCGTCGTCGACGACGAGCGCGGTGAGCGACGGCGGGGCCGGCGTCCCGGTCATGCTGGTCGGCCCTCCTTCGGCGGTGCGCTGCGGCGCAGGGGGAGCGAGAGGTAGACGGTGGTGCCCCTGGCCATGATCGTGTCGATGAGCACGCCTCCATCATGCGCCTCCATGATGCGCTGCGTGACGAGCATGCCCAGGCCCGCCCCTCGGCTCGCCGGGGCCGCCAGGGGGTTGGTCGTGGCGTAGGGCTCGAAGGCGCGACTGCGCTCGTGGGGGGTCATGCCCGGGCCATCATCCATGACGGTGATGAGCGCGTTCTCGGCCTCGGCGCTCACTCGCACCGTCACGGTGCCGTCCTCGGGGGAGTGGCGCAGCGCGTTGGTGACGGTGTTGGCGATGGCCTGGCGAAGGAGGCGGTGGTCGGCATGCGTGCGGATCGGGCGGCCGCGCTCCTCCAGTCGGATCGGGTTGCTCGCCGTGCGGCGCATCTCCTGGATGAGGTCGCGCACGAGGCCGCGCAGCTCGACGTCCGCCAGGCGCAGGGAGAACAGTTCATGACCCAGGCGGGCCTCGGTGAGGAAATCCTCGGCCATCTGCTGGGCCTGGCGGGCGTTGTCCTGGATCGTGTGGACGAAGCGCCGCTGCACCTCGTTGAGCTCCCCCGGGGTCTCCTCGGCGAGGAGCTCGGCCGAGGCGCCGATGAGGGCCAGCGGCGTGCGGATCTCGTGCGCCAGGACGTCCCGCGGGGTCGCCCGGTCCTGAGCGGCGGCGCGCAGGCGCTCGTTGTCCAGGCGGGTCAGGCGCAGGAGGCGGCGCTGGCGCGCCGCGATGCCGCAGGCCGCGGCGAGCGTGAGGCACAGGGCGACCAGAAGCGCGGGAGTCCAGGCGCTGGGCATGGGGCCATTGTGCCGCCTCGCCCGGGAGCACCCGCGCCGACGGGTGCGCCCCGCACTGAGAGGAGCCGCCCGCACTGAGAGGAGCCGAATGCACCGACAGGAGCGGGTAGGTCGCACCTGTCGGCGCATTCGGCACCTGTGGGGATGGAGTTCAGGCGATGGAGGCCCGGTAGACGCCGTCGATCGTGGCGGCGAGAGTCGCGTCGAACTCGTCCTGGGACTGGCCGTCGCTCAGGCCCTCCAGCAGGGCGCGGGAGAAGGAGGCGATGAGGCCGGGGTTGCGCGAGAGGCGCTCATTGGCCTCCTCGCGCGGGTATCCGCCGGACAGCGCCACGACCCGCGCCACGCGCGGGTGCGACATGAGTGGGCTGTAGAAGCCGTCCTCTGAGGGGATGGTGAGCTTGAGCATGACGACGGCGTCCTCGGGCAGGGCGTCCAGGCCCGCCATCAGGGCATCGCGCAGCAGCGCCTCGGCCTCGGCCTTGTCCGGGGCGTCGATGGAGACCTCGGGCTCGATGATCGGCACGAGCCCCTTGTCCAGGACTCGCCGGGCCACCTCGAACTGCTGATCCACCACGGCCGTGATCCCGGCGGGGTTGGCGCCGTGGATGACCGAGCGCTCCTTGGTGCCGAAGATGCCCGCGGCGAGAGCGCGGTCGAGCAGGGAGTCGAGCTCGGGGATGGGCTTCATCACCTGGGCGTCGTCGGCGCGCTCGGCCAGGCCCTTGTCGATCTTGAGGAAGGGGACGATGCCCTTGACGTCCCACAGGTACTCGGCGGTGGGGCGGCCCTCGATCTGGCCGTCCATGGTGCGCTCGAAGAGGATGGCGCCGATGATCCGCTCGGAGGTGAAGGAGGGGGAGGTGATGACTCGGGTCCGCATGGCGTGGACGAGGTCGAACATCTCCGCGTCGCCGCTGTAGCGGTCGGCGCCGATGCCGTAGGCGGCCAGGGCCTTGGGAGTGGAACCGCCGGACTGGTCGAGGGCGGCGATGAAGCCGGGCGCGGTGCGGATGCGGGCGAGCTGGTCGGGGTTGGTCATGATGCCTCCTCGCAGGGGATCGGATCTGGTACGTGACATCCTAGCCGAGAACGGTTATCATTATGGTGTCGGCTCCAGTGGTGCGGAGCTCAGGGTGGCCGCCGCCGGAGGGTTCTTGCAGCCCTCGGCGGCGGCCACCCCTCCATCTCCCACCCCACCCCCCTCCCCTCCCCAGCGCGCCGAGACCGGTCGAAAACGCCATCGAAACCGGTCGATACGGGCATCGAGACCGGCTCGGAGCCGCTCGTCGCGCTCCGTCGCGCCGCTGGCCTACGCTGATGCCGGCGGCGCCCGGCCGCCCCGAGCGCCCCGGCCCTGAAGGAGCGATGCCCGTGCCCGCCGCCGACCACTCCTTCTTCTCCCCGCAACCGATCTCCCCCGCCGTCGCCCGGATCGTCGCCGACGGGCTCGACGAGGACCGGATACGCTCGGCCCGGGAGCAGTGCGATCAGGCCGCCGAGCTGGTCGACCACGCCGCCCTGGGGCGCGCGGACCTGGCCGCCGTCGTCGACGCCGTCTGGCTGGGGGAGTGGGCGGCCACCATCCCCACCTTCACCGATACCCCCGCCCCCGCCGTCGCCGCCCGCCGTGCTTGGAGGGCGGGTCTCGACGGCGCCGGCGACCTCCTCCTCCACTCCGGCTGGCTCGTCCACCTCGAGACCGACGACGAGCTCGTCGTCCGGCTGCGCGCCCGGCACCCCGCTCCGACCGGGCAGGCCTGGCGGCGGCGCGCTGCGGTGTACACGCTGGTCACCGCCCTGCGCTCCGGGCTGGGGGAGTGGGGGGACGCCGGCATGGCGCTCGACGCCGCCAGGCAGAGCTGGGGCCGCCGGTCGGGCACCGCTCAGGCGATGGCGGCCATGATCGTGGAGGATGTGCCCGCCGCCCAGCAGATCCTCATCGGGGCCGGGCGTCGTGCGGACCGCGCTGCGGAATGGGAGCACGTCATGAACGGCGGCCTCTTCTGACCCCTCCGGCCGTCGCCCACCGCTCGGTGGGCACCGCCGGGACCGCCGTCCCGGCATCCCGCCGTCCCAGCGCCACGAGTCCCGTCCTGGCCCGGGGGTGTCGGGCGGAACTGCCCCCGACGGCGTCGCGCGAGCGTGTGGGATGCGAAATCCAGCACATATCCGGCCAAACGCCGTGATGGTACCGTTACCTTCAGCACCGCTTCACGAGTAGTGCGGCCTCGTCCGAGGATTGAGGACAGCGGCGTCCCCTGCCGTCGCCGTCGCTCTCAGAGACGGCGCGTCGCGCTCCCGGGCGCCGCCCCGTCTCCTCCCTGACGCATCCCCGAAGAAGGACACCGCCATGCAGAAGATGACCCCCGACCTCCTGGGCATGGCCTTCACCCACCCGGTCATCCAGGCGGAGGTCGACTCCGCCGGCGTCATCACCATCAACGGCCAGGAGGTGACGCCCGTCGACGGGCAGGCGCCCGCGGTGACCTGCATCAGCGCGGCCGTGTGGTTGGTGGGCACGCAGTACGGCGACGGGGTTCTCGCCCCCATGCATGTGCGGGTCGGTCAGGACTCCCGGTGGTACGTCCTCAAGGGGGACATCACCGGGGCGATCCTGCGCGGTCCCAACGACACCAACTTCAGCCCCATCGACCCCTTGGACGCGATGGCCTTCGCCTCCGACGACCAGTGGGAGGCCCTTGGCGCGGACGCCCACAGGACGTGGACCAGCGCGGGAGCCCCCGCCCCGGTGGACATCGACCCCGACGAGGCCCTCGCAGTCAGCGGGCCCCCCTCGATCCCCGGCGCCATGGGCCCCGGTGCGGTCGGCGCCACCGAGCCGGCGGGCGGCGGGGCCGCGCCCGCCGCGGATCCCGGGCCGGTCTACTGGCTCCCCCCGGAGCAGCAGGCCCCGCCCTCCCCCCAGGTGGCCTCGGCTCCTCAGGCGACGTCGGCCCCGCAGATCCCGGACACCCGTGGCTACCCGACGGCGTCCTCCGCGTCCTCCGCATACGGGTCCTACGGGGTGATGCCGGCACCCCGACCGGCAGCGCCCCTCGCGCCTCCCGTGCCCCCCGCCTCTCCCGCCATCCCCGCGGCGTCCTCAGCCGCGCCCGCCCCCGCCCTCCGCTCCCCAGGCGCGCCCTCCCCCGTGGATCCCGCGTCGGCCGAGCGGGCGGAGCTGGCCGAGCAGGCGGAGGCGGAGCCGGTGGGACTCGCGCCCGATCCGGTGGGGTCAGTACCCGCTCCGGTGGAGCCGGTGCTCGAGGCCGCCGAGGCGCCCGAGGCGGTCATCGCCCCCGATCCTCTCGACGGCCCGCCATCGGTCCGGCCCATCCCGGACACCCGGCCGATCTCCGTCCCTCGGCGGTGGTCCCCCGAGCCGGCCGCCGAGACGCCCGCGCCGGCCGAGGGGCAGTGGACGGCGTCGCCCGAGCCGACCGCCCAGCGATCGCCCTCCCCCGAGCCGGCTCCCCCGCACGGCTCCGCGCTCCACCAGGACGATTCCGTCAACCCCGCCCGCCCCGACTCGCAGGTCCAGGAACCCGCGCAGGCCGCGCCCGCGGCGGAGCCGTTCGCCCCCGCGCCCGCCGCCTCGCCGCGCGACTGGAACCAGCCGATGAGCGGCGCGGGACCGTCGGCGCCGTCGTACCAGTACACCTCCCAGGCCCTGCCGTCGAGCGGGGACGGAGCCGACGACGAGGCGCCGGGACGAACCGACGGGCACCGGGTCCGCCGGCGCGCCATCCTTCTGGGTGGTGGGGTCATCGGCACGGCGGGCGCCGTCGCCCTCCTCGTCAAGGTGATGGCGCCGTCGGAGTCCACAGCCGGGTCCGCGTCGACGACGCCGCGACCGAGCGGGACGATCGCCCTGCCCTCGCACTCCGCGCCGTCGCCGCTCAGCAGCAAGGCTGTCTGGGAGGCCGAGATCAAGCCGCAGACGAGCCCTCTGGCGCTGAGTGATGGTGTGGCCATCCTCACGCCGGGCTCGACGCTCGACGTCCTCGACGTCAATGGCGCGCCGGTGAGCAGCCAGAGCGCTCCGGCCGACGCCCAGGCGCTCGTGCTGGGCTCCATGGGAGGGAGCGCGGCGATCTGGGCCGTCGCCCCGACCGGGATGTCCTGGTACCCGCTGACCGGCACCTCCCTGGGAGCGCCCACGAGCGTCACCCCGCCGCAGGGGGCCACGGTGAGCTGGGTGGGGGGCAATCCGCTCTTCACCCTGCCGAACTCCTCGGCCGCCGGCGTCGACAGCCAGGGCGTCTACACGGTGACCGTGCCCAGTGGGCATACCGCTACCGCGGCCACGGACAGCCATGTCCTCGTGGTGGACGGCAACGCCCACTACTCGCGGATCTCCCGCGCGGGCGCCGTGGGCGAGGGGACGCTGGTCGGCGACGGCGGGACGGGCGCGGCCCCGGCCTACATCTGCACGGTGACCGCCTCGCTCGTGGCGGTGGGCTGGAATGACGCGACCGGCGGCACCCTGGGCCTGTTCAGCGCCGACGACGGCACCCGCCTCGCCTCGATGTCCGGGCTGGACGTGACGACCCTGCCCGCCAGCGTCATCGGCTTCCCGGAGAGGTCGATCCACGCGGTCGGACAGGTGATCATGACCACTGGCGATCAGCCCTCGATGACTCAGGCCGCTCTCGCCCCGGCGACCTGCGACGGCGCCTACTACTACGGCCAGACCGCATCCGAGCAGTGGCTCTACGCGCAGATGTCCGATCCGACGACGACCCAGCCGATCGACGCCGCCTCCCCGGCCATCCCGTGGGGAGGCGCCGGGGACTACTCGTTCGTCGTCGACTCCGATGCCGCGACGTGGAAGGTGTACGCCCTCCTGCACTGAACCGCGTGAACCGCGTGAACTGCACGAACTGCACAGACCTGCGCTACCGCCGACGCGCGGACCCTGCTAGCCTCGTTATCAGCCCGTGACACTCCACCCTGGGAGATCCTGTGAAGCACCCCATCGCCGGGAACGGCGCCCTCGCCCTTGCCATCGCCGCCTCCATCGCGGTTATCAGCCCGTCGGCAACTGCCGATGAGAGCCCGGAGCCGGGCGTTGACGCCCCCGCCGACCCCGGTGCCCAGAACCACGGCGATCGGGCCGCCGACCGGGCGGGCGCGCAGGACGAGGCCCGGCAGGACGACCGGGGCGAGCGAGGCGCGGACCCCGCCCAGCCCCAGGACGAGGGGCGGGCGGGCAAGCAGCAGGCCGAGCCCCAGGACGACGAGCAGGACCGGGGCGAAGGCGCCGGCGGTCAGAAGGGCGCCCCCCAGGACCGGAACGCCGAGCGTCGGGACGCGGCCGATCCGCGGGAGCGCGAGGATGGCCAGGACGCCGACCCGCAGGCCGATGACGAGGACGCTCCCGAGGGCCGGAACACCCCCCGGCACGATGACAACGCCCTGCGCCCGAGGACGCCCGGGAACCCGGACGTCCCGCAGAACCCCGAGGACCGCGACGACCAGGACGACCCGCAGGGGGACGCGGACCGCGACCAGGACGCTCCCGAGGGCCGGAACACCCCCCGGCACGATGACAACGTCCTGCGCCCGAGGACGCCCGGGAACCCGGACGTCCCGCAGAACCCCGAGGACCGCGACGACCAGGACGACCGGCGGGGCGACGAGCCCCAGGACGGGGAGGCACCGAACCCCGCTCCGCGGGCCAATCCGGGTGAGGACAGGGCCCCTGAGGCCGACCCGAACACCGATACCAAGCAGATCGTCGACGGCCGGGCGGAGTTCACCATTCCGGCGGGAGCGGGAGGTGATCTGGCCCCCCAGCACGAAGAGGGCGTCGGCACCTGGTCCACCGATGAGAACGGGAAGGTCGTCTTCACCCCGGGCCCCGACTTCGAGGGCGAGGCCTCCGCGACCTACATCGGCGCCGATGGCATCCTCCGCACTCTCACGGCGACCTCCCACGCGCCGGCCCCGGACGCGCCCGGGGAGCCCGGGGAGCCGGATACGCCCAGGCCTCAGCCCGAGCCGAAGCCCAACCCGGGGCCGGACGCCCCTGATCCCGCCCCCTCCCCGGGCCCCGGCCCGGAGAACCCGGGGCCGCCGCCCCGACCCCGCCCTGAGAACCCCGCCCCCCTGCCGGAGAACCCCGGCGATGATCTGGGCGGCGGCGACGGCGGTGGCCAGGGCCTCCCGGACGACGACGCTCCCGGGATCCCCGCACCGGGGCTTCCGGGGGACCCTGCCCCACAGGCTCCGGCCCCGCAGGCCCCCGCCCCACGGGCTCCGGAGGCACCTTCCGCTCCTGAGATCGCGGGGCCCGCCGCTCCGGCCCCGCAGGCGCCCGCCCCCCAGGCCGACCCCGGTGCCGCAGCGCGGGGCGCTCTCTCCCTGCCCGGCGCCACGAACCCCGGCAGCGTCGTCGCCCCCGCCTCGCCCAACCCGGTCCCGGCCGGTCGTGACGGCTCGGCCAACGCCGTCGGCCAGGTCCAGCGCGACGCGACCAACCCCTCCGCAGGTAGCACACCCAGCCCGCTGGCCTCCAATGCGGCCCCGAACCCCGTCCCGCAGGGCAGCACCGGCCCGAGTCCGACACGGACCCCGCGCTCGACCTCGACGACCAACCCCAGCGGCGCGCCGTCGTCCGAGTCCGGTTCCCAGCAGGCGGCCCCGGCCACCCAGGCGGCGGCTCCGAGCGAGCAGGGCACTGATGGATTGGACATGCTCCCCTGGATCCTCACCCCGGCCGCCCTGGTCGGCGTCGGAGGAGCGGCCTGGTGGTTCATGGCGGGCAGGCGCTCCGCCGCCTGAGCGTCCGCGCCCGGTGAGCGAGAAGCCCGGCGAAGGGCGCGAGGGGCGCTGCGGGGAGTCTGCGGTGGTACGGATGGGGCCCGTCGCCGTTGACGGGTCCCTGGGTCCAGGGTCGCACGCTCCGGAGAGGGTTTCCACCGGCCGCGAAAGCCACCTGGGCAAACGCATGGAATCCGCAAGCTTTCAGCAACGGAGGCGCTGGTCGTTGCCGAGCCGAGACGCGAGGCGGACTCGTCCGATCCCACACAGGGGCCCCGTTCATGATTAGGCTTGCCCCCGTGAGTTCGTCCTCCGCACCACGAGCCGATCAACGCGTCGCCGTGGTCATCCCCGCCAAGGACGAGGCCGACCGCATCGCGGCCACGGTCCGCGCCTGCCGCGCCATCCCGCGAGTCGACCTCGTCGTCGTCGTCGATGACGGATCCACCGACTCCACCCAGAGCGCTGCGCGCTGCGCCGGTGCCGTCACCGTCCGCCACTCGGTGAGCCGGGGCAAGGCCTCCGCGATGGAGACCGGCGCGGGCGTCGTCGCCATGCGCGACTACGAGGACGGCCCCACCCGCCTCCTGCTCTTCATCGACGGCGACCTCGGCGACTCCGCCGCCGCCTGCGCCGACCTGGTCCCGCCGGTGCTCGACGGCGCTGCGGACATGTCCATCGCCGTTCTGCCCAAGCAGGCGGGCGCCGGCGGGCGGGGCCGCGTTGTGCGCGCGGCCCGCCGCGCCATCGCCGCCACCACCGGCTGGGCGCCGATCGCCCCCCTGTCCGGCCAGCGCTGCCTGACCCGGGCCGCCTACGACGCCGCCCAGCCCTTCGCCGAGGGCTGGGGCGTGGAGGTCGGCATGACCATCGACGTGCTCGTCGCGGGCCTGGCCGTCATCGAGGTCCCCTGCGATATCCAGCACCGGGCCTCCGGCAACGACATGGCCGGCAGACTCCACCGCGCCGCCCAGTACCGCGCCGTCATGCACGCCATCGCCCGGCGCAAGCTCCGTGGCCGCCGCGTCCCGGTTCACCGGCGCGACGAGGACGCGATCCGCGCGCAGGCGCCCTTCGTGGCGTTCCGGGCGGTGCGTCCGGCCGGAGACGAATCCCCGATGGCCGGCGGCGACGAGCAGGGCGCCGATCGTCAGGCGCCGGCCGAGGCCGATCCCGTTGCCCAGGACTGAGCCGTCGAGCGCATAAGCGCTCCGCGGGTCTCAGGCCCGCTGCTCGGGCCCCGGGCGCGTCGGCATCAGCTCCAGCGCGATGAGGGGCGCTGCCACGGCGGCTGAGATCACGGCCATGGACGGCCCCGAGTCATTGAGCAGCGTCTCGACGACGACGAGCACTCCCAACCCCGCCAGTGCGGGCCTCACCCGGTGCGGAGCGGTGGCGGATCCCGCGGCGAGCCACTGGTAGGCGGACCGCCCCTCGCGCCACGCCCGGCGCTCCCGGGCCCCCCACCATGCCGCGCCGACGACGGCGATCAGTCCCACCGCCAGTGCTGCGAGGGCGAGCGCACTGCTGAGGAAGGGCGCGACAAGGGCCCCGGCCTTGCGCCCCAGCGTGCTCCAGGCCGAGCCGTCGGTCAGGTCCGCCGCGAAGCGCCCCAGGTGGGTTCGGCGATCGGCCGGGCGGGTGAGATCGAGCCCCGCCAGGATCGCCCCGACCGCCAGCATTCCCGCGCCCGCCCCCAGGGCGGGCCGCAGTCGGCCCCGACCGTTCGGCCGCGGGGCGACGAGGGCGACGGCCAGCACCACGAGCACGGGCGCGAGTGTGAGCGCGCCTCCCAGATCCGCGCCGAGCCAGGGCGCGCCGTCGAGCACCAGCGCTCCGCCGCCCGCGAGCGCCACCATGCCCACCGTCCAGCCGCGGCCCTCGGGCATGATGGGGCGCAGCGCGGCGAGCGCGATCACGAGCGCGGCGGAGGCGATCGCGAACCCCGTGTTGGACATGCCGTAGAAGCGGCCCGCGACCACGGTGTCCATGCCTAGGGCGCCGTTGAGTGCCAGCGGCGCCCCGAGGGCGGCGTCGAGCAGCCAGGCCGACGCCGTGAGCGCCGCGACGAGCCCCGCGGGGCGCACGGGGCGCACGGGGCGCGCGGCGTCCACGGCCCGAGCGGCGAGCGCGACGAACCCGGCGAGAGCGCCGCCGATGACCAGGATCGAGGCGACGGCAGCGGCCACGGCGGCCGATGAGGGCTCGCCCGCCGACGCCCCGGCGCGCCACCAGGGAATGGCCCCGGACAGGAGCGCGGCGAGCGGCAGGCACGATGCCGCCAGCGCCGTTGCTCGCAGGGCCGCCGGCGCGCGCGGCGGGCGCGGGCGCCGCAGGGCGAGGGCGGCCGTGAGCGCGAGCGCCCCGGAAGCGACGATGATGAGCAGCGCGGATGGGATCGTGGACAGATGGGAGGCGCGGGCGCGCAGGGCGTCGTCGGCGAGCCGGCTCACCGCGCGAGCCCCTGCGGAGTCGGTGACGCCCGCGGATGGGGGAGGGGAGTCGGGCAGGGCGAGAGCGCTGCCCGTCATCCGCGCGGAGGCGCTGCCCGGGCGGGGGCTCCCGGTGAGCGCGGCGAGAATCGTGGGAGCGAGGTCGGTGAGCTGGATGAGCCCTGCCTGGTGGGTGGACTCGCCGACGAGCAGCCCGCCGTCGCGGCCCCGCGGGGAGGCGGTGCCCGCGGGCAGGATGCCGATCTGTGGGCCGGGGCTCTCGGCGTCGGCGACGGAGACGATGACGACCCTCGCCCGCGGCGTCGCGGCCAGGACAGCCTCGCGGGAGCGCGCCAGGGACGTCACCCGCTGCTCGGCGGTGGCGGCCCCGATGGCGGTGTCGACGAGGACCAGCCCGCTGGGGCCGGAGGCCAGGAGGGCCTCGAGGCTGTCGCCGGGCGTGGCGGCCCCGCCCTCGGCGGCCAGCGCGAGGGAGGCGGTGTCCCCGATGGCGGTGGCGGGCACGCCGGCCTCCGCCAGGGCGGTGGCCAGCGCCCCGGGGCGGGCCCCGTAGCCGGAGTCTCTGGAGGCGGCCAGGGCGGATGCCGCGTCCGGGGCGCCCAGGCAGGCGGGGGCGCCCGGGGCGGATGCGGCGCCGGGGGGCAGGGCGCGGGCGCGGGACCCGGCGCCGAGGGTCAGCCAGCCGTCGGCCGGGCAGGTGGCCGGGTTCGCCGAGCGCACAACGACATTGACGGGCTCGCCGCCGCCCGCGGCGTCGAGGAGGGAGCCGGCATCGCCGGCGGCGGGGGAGGAGGAGCCCGCGATCTCGCGGAGGCCTCCCCAGCTCAGATCGCGGGTCCCCAGTACGACGATGGGGGCGGGCGCAGCGGTCCCCTCGGCCTGCCGGGCGTCGGGGGGCGCCGTCGTCGGGGCCTGGGCGAAGGCGGTGGCAGCCATGCCGACCATCGTCAGGATCATCCCGAGGACGGTGAGCAGGATGATGCCGTGGACCACTGCGCGCGCGAAGCGCTGCTGGGGGTTCCGCCGTCGCCTGCTCACCCGAGAAGCCTACGGCCCCCGCGCGAGACCGGTCGAAGTGGCGATCGAGACCGATTCGGAGAACCGGTCTCGATCGCCACTTCGACCGGTCTCGGTGGGAAGAGGTCAGAGACCGTAGGCGTGAACCGCTCGGGTGACGGTCACCTCCGGGTCGCCGCTCCCCGACAGCTCGACCGTCCCGGAGAAGGTGTATTTCACCGTCCGGTCCTTCGGGTTCTTGTCCCACGCGGAGGGGTCCTTCCGGTAGGTGAAGACGATCGTCCCGCTCTTGAAGATGGAGGCGTCGTTCATGGTCACCGTGCTCGCCGGAGTCGTCACCGAGAGCGACGCCAGGTCCGTGGCCTGCAGCTCGTCGGGGCAGAGGCTGTCGATATTGGTCGGCGGCGTCACGCAGCTCGTGGCCTTCTCGTTGATCTTGGTCAGGACGTACTGCTTGAGCTCCTCGGTCGCCTCGCCCTCGACGGCGAGAAGAGTTCCCGCCGAGGCGCCGCTGTCGCCGGGCAGGACCGTGACCGAGGATTCGTCAGTGGTGACATAGGTGGAGGTCGCCGACGTGCTGGCGACGGGGTAGATGCCGGGGTACATGTACTGGGTGGCGGTTCCGCCGGTGCGCTCCGAGGACGTCAGCCCCTTCGAGCCCTTGTTCGGGTTCTCCAGAGCGACCTCGGTGCCGCCCACGCTGAGGCCTCCCAATGACTCGGAGGACAGCTGGACGGGCATGGCCAGCGAGGTCTCCACCTTCCAGTTGTTGAGCAGGCCGAAGGACTTGTCCTCGGAGGACACGGTGAAGATCTGGGTGAACTGCTCGCCATTGAGGGACAGCGTGGCCTCGACCCGCTTCTCGTCGTCCCCCTTCCCCTTCTCCTCGACGTCGACCACCGTGATCCGCGACGTCGCCGCGGACATGGCCGAGTCCGTCAGGAGCGCGCGCTGATCGTTCGACACGCCTGGGTCCACCATGGCCGTGGCCTCGGAGGCATTCCCGGCGGCCACGAGATCGAGGTACTTCTCGACCGCTTTCTCGGGGGAGCGCCGGGAGTTGAGCACCTCGACCGCGACGAAGACGCCCATGAGGAGCGCGAGGCAGCCGACGACGGCGCCCGTGATGAGCTTGAGGCGACGGCGCGACCGGGGGCTCATGGGGGTCGGGAGGGCCGGCGCGGGTGCAGCGGCCCCCGTCGCGAGGGGCGCGCCGACCGGGAAGGTTCCCGTGCCGGGAGTGAGCGCGGAGGTCCCCGGCGGCGGAGGCGTTGCTGGGGCGGCGGGATAGACGGCGGGCGCCGTCGGGAGCGCTCCGGTCGCTGGCAGGCCCGCGACCCAGCGGTCGACGGTGGCACCACCGCCGATGAGGCGCAGCAGTGAGCCCGCATTGGCGTGGAGCAGGCCTGGGATGTACTCGGCGAGCACGGAGATCACCAGCAGGATGAGCGCGAGTGCGAGCGAGGACCACCACGACGAGCCGAGGGAGAAGCCCGCGCTGCCGGACGCCAACTGCGCGATGGAGACGCCGATATGAACCCTCAGAGGGACCAGCAGGTGGAGCGCCACGACAGCGAGGACGAGACCCACGACCGGCAACTGCCAGACGCGCTCGAAGGAAGGCGCGGCCAGGCGCCGGCGGCGCGCGCCGATGCGCGCCGCGGCCACCACCAGGAGCACGAGGACCGCCAGGAACAGCAGGGCCGACCAGCCGCCCAGCGCATCCCAGGCCAGGCTCGTCGTCCTCCCGGCGTCGGCCGGGATGTCGTCGAAGATGCCGAAGATGTCGCGCCGACTCGCGGAGAACGATGCTCCGCCGAGCGTGCCCAGGCTGAGCGCGTAGACGAGCAGGTTGCCCAGGTAGACGGGGATGACGAGGATCGCGGGGGCGGCGTCGTTGAGCACGGCGCCCACGATGGCGCCCAGCACGGTGACGGGACCGAGGACCACGCCGACCGCCCAGGCGAGCCCTCCGAGCTCGCGTACCACCTGCTGGACGGCCCCGGGGGCGCGCGCCAGCAGGGCGCTCCCGGCGCGCGCGGCCGTCAGCGCGCCGAAGACGAGGACCCAGACGATGAGGAGGATCCACACCGGTGAGGCGTGGATCTCGCCCTTCTCGAGGTCGCGGTTGATGCCCTCGCCGGACAGGGAGACGATGCCGGTCAGGAGACAGGCGACGACGGCGACGGCCAGCGCCTCCAGGGCCGCGCGCAGGGCGACGGCGCCGAACGGCGCCCAGGACTCGTCCTGGTGCGCGCGGCGGCGCGCGAGGAGGTGCACGAGAGCGGCCGCGGCGGCCAGCGTGCCCAGGGGGAGCATGGACGCCCCGATGGATACCGATCCGTCCGAGCCCCCGTCGATGCCGCCCGTCAGGTGCCCGCCCAGGCTGTAGCCCATGGCGACCACGAGCAGGGAGGCCCCGGACGGCGCCTTGTCCACGGAGGACGTGATGGCCACGAGGATGAGGATCGCGGAGATGAGCGCCGTGCCGAGCACTGCGGCGAGGGTCAGCAGGAAGGAGATCTGCGCGGGCGCGCGGCCCAGTGGCGACACCGCTTGGGACACGATGCCCGGCGGCGCCTGGAAGGCCGATGGCTGAGCGGGGTAGGGCTGGGGCGAGCCCTGCGCTTCCTGATGGGGCGGGGGCGGGGCCATGGGCATCGGGCCCTGCGTCTCAGTTGCCTCGTCGGAAGAGTGGGACTGATCGTCTGGAAGGGTGGAATCGTCTCTCATCATGCACCTTCGGAATTGAGAGTGAGGCAGGTCGCATATTGTCATGGTTCATCCCCCGCCGTGCGGCGAGTCCGCATATTGGGGCGCTCCACTCCCCCCCCCGTCCCCCTTCGCCGAGACCGGTCGATAACGTCATCGAGACCGGCTCGGAGAGCCGGTCTCGATGACGTTATCGACCGGTCTCGGCGGACGGCGGCGACGCGCTGAGACGGGCGCGGATACCCTCGGGACCATGAGCGCTCCTGTCTGGTCCTTCCTCGGTCCCGCCGGCACCTTCAGCGAGATGGCCCTGCGCGCCGTCGCGCCCGCGGGCGTCGACGCCCAGCCCTGCCCCGATGTGCCCACCGCCCTGGACCGGGTGCGCGAGCGCGAGGCCGCCTCCGCCGTTGTCCCCATCGAGAACTCGGTCGAGGGCGGAGTCAACGCCACGATCGACAACCTCATCGCCTCCTCCCCGCTGGTCATCACCGCCGAGGTGGCCATCAACATCACCTTCGTGCTCGCCGGTCGCGCCGGCACCCGCCTGGAGGACGTGCGGGCCATCTCCACCCACCCCCACGCCTGGGCGCAGTGCCGCGGCTGGGCTCACGCCACCCTCCCCGACGCCGTCTACGTGGCCGGCACCTCCACCTCCGCCCCCGCCAAGGCGCTCGCCGAGGGCGCCGAGGTCGGCTTCCAGGCGGTCCTGTGCAACCCGCTGGCCGCCCAGCAGTACGGCCTGAGCGTGATCGCCGGCGGCGTGGCGGACAACCCCGACGCCGTCACCCGCTTCGTCGTGATCTCCCGCCCCGGGCGGGTCTCCGAGCCGACCGGCGCTGACAAGACGACCCTCATGGTCCAGCTCCCGCACGACCGCGCCGGCGCCCTGCTCGACATGCTCGAGCAGTTCAGCGCCCGCGGGGTCAACCTCTCGCGCATCGAGTCCCGCCCCGTGGGCGACTCCCTGGGCCGCTACCGCTTCAGCATCGACATCGAGGGGCATATTCGTGAGGAGCGCGTGCAGGCCGCCTTCATCGGCCTGCACCGGACCTGCCCGATGGTCCGCTTCCTCGGCTCCTACCCCCGGCTCGACGGCCGCCCGGTGGTGGTCAGCGCCGGCACGAGCGACAAGGACTTCATGGTGGCCCGCGCCTGGGTGGCCGACGTCCTCGCCGGCCGCACGCTGTAGGCCGCCTCAGCCCGTCCCGGCTCTTCCCGGTGCATCCCGGCTCATCTCGGCCGCGGCACGCGGACGACGACGGCGCTGGGCTCCACGCGCGCGCGCACCCGCCTGGCGGGGGCGAGCAGCTCGCCGTCGATCTCCAGCGGCGCGGGCCCATCCAGCCCCACCACCACTTCGCGCCCGCGGCTCAGGCGCACCTCGGCCAGGGCCCGCCCGGGCGCCGAGTAGCGGGCGGGAGCGGGCGGCAGGACCTGGCGGGCGAGCGAGGCCCATCCGGCCAGGCCGCGCCTCGCGTCGATCACGGCCACATCGAGCGCGCCATCGTCCATGCGGGCCCCCGGCAGCAGTCGGATCCCGGCGGGAAGCCGGCCCGAGTTCGCGATGAGCAGGCAGCGGGCGCGGGTCCTCTCCCGGGAGCCCTCCCGGGCCCCGCCGTCGACGCTGATGCTCATCGGCAGGCGGGGCGCCCCCAGGCTCCGCGCGGCCGCGATCGCGTAAGCGCCCCAGCCGGCGCGGCGCTTGAGCCCGGCGCGGGTGGCGGCCACGAGCCGGGCGTCGAATCCGATGCCGGTCACCACCAGGCAGGGCTCCGGGGGCGCTCCGGCGGCCTCGAGCGCGTCCGTGCTCACCCGCAGCAGGTCGATCGGCGCGGCCCAGTGCCCCTCAGCGCCGGCGGCCAGGCGCAGTGCCGACCACCGGCGCAGCGGGATGCCGAGGCCGCGGGCCGCGAGGTTCGCCGTGCCGAGCGGGACGATGCCCAGCTCCACCCCGCCGCGGGCGCCGTCGGCCGCGGCCAGGCCGTCGGCGACGGCCCGAACGGTCCCATCCCCGCCGACGGCGATGACCAGCCCTGCGCCGGCCTCCACGGCCCTTGCGGCCTGGCGGGCCCCGTGCTGCTCGGGGGTCGTGGTCGCCCAGGCGACGCGCCCCCAGCCGGCGCCGCGCAGCTCAGCGTCGAGGGCGGCGCGCAGGCGCGGCGTCGCCCCCCGCTTGGAGGGGTTGACGACGACGCAGGCCAGCCCGCTCATGCGGTCGCGATCGGATCGGCGCGGCCGTCTCAGGCGCTCTCGGCGGGCGCCGTGGGCTCCAGAATCGGCAACCCGGTCGACCGCATGAGATCGGTGCCGATCTCGGCGAGCTGGGCGAAATCCTCGGTGCGCGAGGAGGAGGCGCGGTGGACCAGGGCGATGTGGCGCACCGGTGTGGGGGCGGCGAAGCGGGCCACCCCGTGGGCGTCCGTGCCGCCGAGCAGGCTCAGCGCGCCCTCGGGGATGACGGTGATGCCCACACCGTGCGCCACCATCCGCATGACCGTGGACAGGGTGGTCGCCACCGCGACCGGGGGGCGGTTGCCGTAGCGCTGGCACAGGGCGAGGGTCTGGTCCCGCAGGCAGTTGCCCTCGTCGAGGAGGAGGAGGTTCTCCTCGTCGAGCTCCTCGGGGGAGACATCCTCGCGGCCCGCCCAGGGGTGATCGGCGGAGGTGAGGATGACGAGTGGCTCGTCGAACATCGGCACCGCGGTGATGCGGGGGATGTCGGAGTCGACGGCGATGATGGCGGCGTCGAGACGGCCCTGGCCCAGCATGTCCAGGATGTCCCCGGTGACCATCTCGCGCATCTCGGGCTGGAGCTGCGGGTGGTTCTCGCGCAGGCCGTCGAGCAGGACCGGCGCGATGTAAGGGGCGAGGGTCGGGATGACCCCCAGCCGCAGCGCCCCGGTCAGGGCCGCGCCCTGGTTCGTGACGGCGTCGGAGAAGGCCTCCGCCGCGAGGACCGCCTCGCGGGCGTAGGACAGCAGGGTCTCGCCGAGGGGCGTGACGAGCACGCGCCGCGTGGTGCGCTCGACGAGCTCCCCGCCCACCCGCTTCTCCAGGGCGGTGATCGCCTGCGAGAGGCTGGGCTGGGAGACGCCGAGGGTGGCAGCGGCCTCACCGAAGTGCTGGTGGTCGCACAGTGCGACGAAGGCGCGCAACTGCGAGAAGGATGGCAGCGAGGAGGAGGGCATAGCGATTCCTGGGGTGAGGATGGGGCATGTATCGGGTTTGGGAGTGTCGAGGGATCCGGGGCACGCTCGTCCGCGCAGGGACGGGCCGCGTGGGGGTCGGGCGGCCCAGGGAAGCCGCGTCGGACAGGTGAGCTCGCAGGTGGAGCCGCTATTGACCTCACTATAGGCGCTTTTCCAATGAATGCAGAAGTTTTCTAAGGCGCCTCGGAGTGTCCATGCGCCCAGGCGGGCAGCGCTCACCCCGGGCGTGAGCGGCACCGCTGCGGCGCCTCGCCCCGCGCAGGATCGACGGCGCGCCCCGACCCGGGCGCTGGCTACACTCGGTCTCATGATCGATCTGCGCGAGCTCCGCGAGAACCCAGAGCCGTACCGCGCCAGCCAGCGCGCCCGCGGTGCCGATACCGACCTCGTCGACCGCATCATCGCCGCTGATGAGTCCCGCCGCTCGCTCCTGGGCGCCTTCGAGGCCCTGCGCGCCGAGCAGAAGAGCATGTCGAAGGCGATCGGCAAGGCCTCCCCGGGGGCCGAGCGCGACGCCGCCCTGGCCAGTGCCAAGGAGCTCGCCGAGCGCGTCAAGGCCGCCGAGGCCGCCGCGAACGCCGCCGCCGCCGAGCTCGACGATCTCGCCCGCCAGTTCCCCAACCTCATCGCCGGCGCGCCCACCGGTGGCGAGGACGACTACATCGTCCTGCGCCACGAGGGCGGCGAGCCGCGCGACTTCGGCGCCGAGGGCTTCACCCCCGCCGACCACCTCGCCCTCGGCGAGGCCCTGGACATCATCGACACGCGCCGCGGCGCGAAGGTCTCCGGCGCCCGCTTCTACTACCTCAAGGGCGCGGGCATGCGCCTGGAGCTCGCGCTCATGACCGCCGCCCTCGACCTGGCCGGCCGCCACGGCTTCACCCCCATGACGACGCCGACCCTCGTGTCCCCCGCCGTCATGGGCGGCACCGGGTTCCTCGGCGCCCACAGCGACGAGATCTACTACCTCCCGGCGGACGACCTCTACCTCACCGGCACCTCCGAGGTGGCCCTGGCCGGCTACCACACCGACGAGATCCTCGACCTGGCCGCCGGCCCCAAGCGCTACCTCGGCTGGTCCACCTGCTACCGGCGCGAGGCCGGCGCCGCCGGCAAGGACACCCGCGGCATCATCCGCGTCCACCAGTTCAACAAGGCCGAGATGTTCTCCTACTGCCGCCCGGAGGACGCCGAGGCCGAGCACGCCCGTCTCCTGGCCATGGAGGAGGAGATGCTGGCGCTCGTCGGCCTGCCCTACCGGGTCATCGACACCGCCGCCGGGGACCTGGGCAGCTCGGCCGCCCGCAAGTTCGACTGCGAGGCCTGGCTGCCCACCCAGGAGCGCTGGATGGAGGTCACCTCCACCTCCAACTGCACCACCTTCCAGGCCCGGCGCCTGGGCATCCGCGAGCGCCGCGAGGGCGGCACCGCGCCGGTGGCCACGCTCAACGGCACCCTGGCCACCACCCGCTGGATGGTGGCGATCCTGGAGAACCAGCAGCGCGCCGACGGCGCCGTCGTCGTCCCCGAGGGCCTGCGCCCCTACATGGGTGGCCTCGAGGTCATCGAGCCCGTCGAGCGATGAGCCTGGACCGGTCGCGGCGCCCCGAGGCGGGGGCGGCGGGCATGCCCGGCCCGGGCGAGCCGTGGGATGCCGTCGAGGAGGTGCGCCCCTCGGGCGCGCCGCTGACGGATCTCGACCCCGACTCCGCGCCGGGGCTCAGCCTCGGAGGGGCCACGCACTACCCGGGGCCCGCGGGGGCCCGTCCCCTGGACGATGACGCCTACGCCCTGCTCGTCGCCAACCGGGTCGAGGCCATCGCCCCGATCCTCGACGCCACGGGCCCGGTCGGCGCGTCCACCCCGCCGGCCTTCCGCCCCGCCCTGGGGCCCGGCCTCATCGTCGCCCTCGACGTCGACGGCACCATCCTCGACCGCGATGGGCGCGTCTCCGACCGCGTCCACGCCGCCCTGAGCCGCCTGGGCGCCACCGGCGCCCGGATCGTCGTCTCCACGGGGCGCAGCGTGTTCGCCTCCCTGCCGGTCGCCCATCACATCGGGGTCCGCCACGGCTGGATGGTCTGCGCCAATGGCGCCCTGACCCTGCGCCTGGACCCCGGCCTGGAGGGTGGCCACGAGGTTGTGGACTCGGTGACCTTCGACCCCACTCACGTCATCTCCACGCTGCGCGAGGCCATCCCGGAGGGCATCTTCGCCGTCGAGGTCCCCGACGAGGGCTTCCTCGTCACCCGGCTCTTCCCCGACGGCGAGCTTATCGAGGACCAGCGCGTGGTCAGCCATGAGGAGATCGTCTCGCGGCCCGTCAACCGCGTGGTGCTGCGCGCACCGGCCATGAGTCTGGAGGACTTCACCGACCTCGTCCGCGCCACCGGCTCCTCAACCGTCGAGGAGTACTCGATCGGCTGGACCTCCTGGCTCGACGTCGCCCCCGAGGGCGTCTCGAAGGCGACGGCGCTCGCGGGCCTGGCCGCCCGCCTGGGCACCGACGCCTCCCAGGTGGTGGCCGTGGGGGACGGGACCAATGACATCGAGATGCTCCGCTGGGCGGGCCTCGGCGTGGCCATGGGCTCAGCGCCCGAGTCCGTCAAGGCGAGTGCCGACATCATCACCGAGTCCGTCTGGCACGATGGGTGCGCAGCGGTCCTCGATGCCCTCGTCGACCTCCTGACCGCCCGATCCTAGTGGGCCGCTGAGAGAGAAGAACCCTGATGAGCCCCATCGTCCGCCGTCCCGAACCCGCCCGGAGCGCCGGGGGTGCCCGCATCGCCGCCGGCGCCCCGGGCGTCGCCGATGCCATCGGCTCCGGCGGTGGCCCGGTCCCGCCCCGTCCCTCACGCCGGGCCATGGGGGCGACGGCGCTCGTCCTGGCGGGCGCCGCCCTGGTCGGCTGCGCGCCCAGGGGCATCGGCGGGGCGCAGGCCAGCGGCACTCCCGGCTGCGACGTGGACCCGGCGCTGCGGGGCACCTCGGTCACGCTCACCTCGCCGCTGACGGGCGTCGAGGCCGAGCGCCTGGAGGCCTCCCTGGAGGCCTTCACGGTCTGCACCGGCATCAACGTCGTCCACACCGGCTCCGACACGCTCGAGGAGGACCTGCGCGCCGGGCGCCATGGGGACCTGGCGATCATCCCCCAGGCGGGGATCATCGCCGAGCTCGTGGCGGACGGCCAGTTGGTGGCCCTGTCCAACCAGGTCGGGGCGAATGTGGAGCTCGGCTGGGAGCGCACCTGGGGCGAGGCCGGGACCTACGACGGCACGCTCTACGCCGCGCCCCTCATGGCGGCCGTGAAGTCCTTCATCTGGTACTCCCCGTCGGCCTTCTCCGAGGCGGGGTACAAGGTGCCCACCACCTGGGCCGAGCTGGAGTCCCTCACGAAGGCGATGGCGTCGGCCGGCGCCGCGGGGGCCACGGCCGGCCCGACGGCCGCCGCGAGCGCCACCGCGGGCGCGCCGGCCGC
>NZ_MVIW01000012.1 GCF_002072185.1 Actinomyces denticolens | reverse complement strand
GCATGGACTCCCATGGGGTACCGCGGCCGCCCGGTCGGCTCGTCCGCGCACCAAGCATAACTGCCGGGGAGCGAGGGCAGAGCGTCTAGCATGTGCGAGTGCTCATCCTCCTGCCTCCCAGCGAGGGCAAGACCCCTCCCTGCTCCGGGCCGCGCCTCGACCTGTCCTCCCTGCTCGCGGCCGACCGGCTCACCGCCACGCGCCGCGAGGTGATGGATCAGCTGGCACGGGTGAGCTCCGCTGCGGACGCCACCGCGGTTCTCGGCCTGGGCCCGCGCTCCAGTGCGGACGCCGCCCTCAACCTCGTCCTCGACGAGGCCCCGTGCGCGCCGGCCCATGAGCTGTACACGGGCGTGCTCTACGCGGCCGCGAACCTCGGTGGGGCGGGCGCGCCGGGCGGGGCCGAGGCGCTGTCGCGCCATGTGGTCATCCTCTCGGGCCTGTGGGGCGCCGTGCGGGCCACGGACCGGCTGCCCGACCATCGCCTGGCGATGGGCGCCTCCCTGCCGGGATGCGGAAGGCTCGGCACGTTCTGGAAGGAGCGGCTCCCAGCCGTCCTCGGGCCGATCGCCGAGGAGGCGGGGCTCGTCGTCGATGCCCGCTCCTCGACCTATGCCGCCGCCTGGCAGCCGGATCGCTCCTGGGGCGGAGAGCTGCTCCGCATCCGGGCGGTCCGGCTCCGTCAGGGCCGGCGCCAGGTGGTCTCCCACCACGCCAAGCACGTGCGGGGCCTGCTGGCCGGGGAGCTCATCGCCCTGCGCGCCGACGGCCGTGCGCCGTCGACGGCGAGCGGCGTGGCCGAGGTGGGCGCTGGCCTGGCCGGCGTGGCGGACGCGGAACTGTCCGCCCCGGACCGCTCGGGGCGCCGCGACCTGACCCTCGTCATGGCCTGAGCCCCTGCCCGGTGGGCGCGCCGACGGCGCCCCGACCCGATTCCCGGGTCAGGGTGTCGAGGGTCCCCCGGGAGCCGGGACGGCTCAGATGTCCATGCGCACGAGGATGACGTCATTCTCCTCGGCGTGGATGACGGCGTCGGCGGGCGCGGCGTCGATGCGGGCGAGCTCCGCGGGGCTGAGCTCGACGGAACCGCCTTCAAGGCGGTGCCCGTGGAGAGCGAGGACGCCCAGGCCCCCGGTGGCGGCGCGCACGGCGTCGTAGTCGGCGAGGAGGGCGGCGGAGATGGTGCCGGCGAGCTCATCGCGCCGGGCCCGCAGGCGCTCGGTCTCCTCGTCGATCCGCGTGAACTCGGCGTCGCGCTCGGCGGTCAGTTCCCGGCCCGCGGCGCGGATGGCCTGCTCCTCAGCACCGAGCCGGTCGGACTCGGCCTGGGCCGCCTCGAGGGCCTCCATGGCGGCGATCTGGGCGTCCTCGAGAACCGCCTGGCGCCGTCCGAGCTGGTCGATCTCCCCCTGGATGGCGGCCAGGTCCCGGGCGGCGTCACTGCCCGCGGCCAGGCGCTCGCGCAGGGCGGAGGCTCGGCGAACGACCTGCCCGACCTCGTCCTCGGCGTGGGTGGCGCTCCGCTTGGCCTCGGCCAGGGCGGCGGTGGCCAGCAGGGCGGAGCGCTTGTTGTCCTTGAGGCGGGCGACGGTCGCCTCGATGCGGGCCAGGACGGGCAGGGCGCGCCGCTCGTGCGCGAGCCTGGCGAGTGCGGCGTCGATGTCCTGCAGGTCGATGAGGAGTCGCTGCTCGGCGAGGGGGGCGCTGGTCACGGGGGTCCTTCCGGTCGTCGAGGGTGGGGAGGGCGGGCGGGGCGTCAGCTCACTGGAGCGATGCTGGCGCTCAGGCGCATGGCCCAGGGGTCGGTGCAGATCGTGGAGACATGCGTGAAGAGTCTACGTCCGCCGTGCTCGGCGGCGGTGGCCAGCCGCTGGGCGAGCGGGGGCAGGCCCACCCACTCGGTGGCCCAGTGGGTGCCGCAGATAAGGTAGGGGCGCCCGGCCTCCAGGTGCTCGCTGGCGGGGTGGTGGCGCAGGTCAGCGGTGAGGAAGACGTCCGCGCCGGCCTCGCGGGCCCGGGTCAGGAGGGAGTCCCCCGCTCCCCCGGAGACGGCGATGGTCTCCACCGTGGCGTCTAGGTCGCCGCCAATGAGAATGCCGGGCGGCGAGTCGGGCAGGGCGGCGGCGACGGCCTCGGCGAGGTCGCGCAGGCGGGTGGGCGCCGGCAGGGAGCCGATGCGCCCGATGCCCTGGGCGGGGTCGGCGGGGCTGGGATCGAGCGGGACCGCACCGAGCAGGCCGATGGAGGCCGCCAGCGCCGCAGCGACGCCGCCGTGGGCGGCGTCGAGGCTGGTATGGGCATTGAGCAGGGCGATGCCGGAGCGGATGAGGCGGTGGATGACGCGACCCTTGGGGTCGGTGGCGGCCACGTGGTCGGTTCCGCGCAGGTAGAGGGGGTGGTGGGTGATGATCATGTCGGCGCCGCGCTCAATGGCCTCGTCGACGACGGAGGCGACGGGGTCCACGGCGAGCAGGATCGAGGCCACGGGAGCCTCGGGGTCCCCGCAGATGAGCCCGTTGGAGTCCCAGGACTCGGCCAGGCTGGGCGGGGCGGCGGCCTCGACGAGGGCGACGACGTCGGCGACGGTCAGCGCCTCCGCGGCCGAGGGGTCCTCCCCGGCGGTGGGTCGCTGGCGGAGCGGCGAATCGATCATGAGTCAAGGCTAGTCGCATGACGCCGGGCGGCCGCACCAGGGGGCGGGCGTCCTGCGGGGCGGCCGCGCGCATGGGGCGCGGCGCCGTCGTCGTACGCCGGAGGCCCATGATGAGCAGCAGCCCGCGCTCCAGCGCGAACCAGTCATACCGATGAGATCAAGCGGGTCATGCGCGCCCAGGCGCAGCCGGACGCCGAGGGGAACAAGCCCGATGTCATCATCACCGAGATCGGCGGGACCGTCGGCGATATCGAGTCCCAGCCCTTCCTGGAGGCGGCGGGCGAACTCAAGACCAAGCCGACCCAGCACTCGGTGGCGGCGCTGCGCTCCATCGGCATCGCGCCCGATGCCCTCGTGCAGCGCACGGACCGCCCCCTGCCCGAGGGGATCAAGGGCATTGTGGCTCATGTGCGATGCGGCCCGTGAGGCGGTCGTGGAGTGCGCGGACGCCTCGAGCATCTACGAGGTCCCGCCCACTCTGCACCGCGGGGGCATGGACACCTTCCTGGTCCAACGCCCGGGCCTGACCCTCCGCGATGCCGACTGGACGGAGTGGAACGGCCTGCGCGAGCGGGTCCACAACCCCTCGCACCGTCTGGAGGTGGCGCTGGTCGGCAAGCACATCGATCTCCACGACGCCTATCCGTCGGTCTCCGAGGCGATCCGCCATGCGGGCTTCACCTGCGACGCCCGGGTGGACATCCGCTGGATCGCCTCGGGCACCTGCGAGACGCCCGAGGGTGCGCAGCGGGCGCTGGCGGGGGTCGATGCCGTGGTGGTGCCGGGCGGCTTCGGCGTGCGCGGAGAAGGAGCCGGAGACGCCCGATCCCGTGGTCACGCCGATGGAGGCGCAGTGCGAGTTCGTCACCGGGGACGGCGGCCCGGGCGGCACGATGCGCCTCGGTGCCTACCCGGCGGTCCTGGCCGGGGGATCGCTGGTCGCTCGGGCCTACGGAGCCAGGCAGGTCATCGCAAGGCGTGAGGAGCGCCATACGTCCAGCGGCAATGATTCCGGAGTCCGGACGCGTTGATAAGGCGAACCTTATCGACGTCCAGTGCACGGCACTGGGCCCTATCGCTCCGAGGAGTTAACCGACATGCCCCGATTCCTTTCCCGACACAAGCGCCTCGTGGTCTCCCTGACCGTGGTCTTCCTGGCCGCCGCCGGCGTCGGCCTGGCCGTGTTCAAGCCGTGGCTGCTGTTCATCGACCGTACCGTGGATGATGAGATCCCCGTCTTCTCGGTGGCGACGGCGGATGCGGCGCCCCAGGCGGAGTCGGGCGGGGCGACGGGGGCGGACAGCGTCGGCGGTGCCACCGACGCGCCCGCGCCGCAGGGGCCCGTTCAGGTGGCGAGCGGCTCGTTCATCTCCCACGAGCACTCGACGAGTGGGACGGCGCGCGTGCTGCGCAATCCGGACGGCTCGCATCAGTTGGTGCTGGAGGACCTCGCGACGTCGAACGGCCCGGACGTGCGGGTGTGGCTGAGCGCTGCGCCGGTGATCGAGGGCAAGGACGGCTGGTTCACGGCCGGGGACCACGAGCATCTGGACGTGGCGCCGATCAAGGGGAATCTTGGCAACCAGGTCTACGACCTGCCCGCGGGGACGGACCTGAGCGCGTGGACGAGCGTGGTTCTGTGGTGCGACGACTTCGACGTCTCCTTCGGCGCCGCCGAGCTGACCGCCGCGTGAGAACGCGCAGGGGCGGGTGCTGACAGGCGGACGCGGGCTTCGGCCTCCCGAGCCTCCCGGGTCCCAACCCCCTCAGGCCCTCAGTGTCAATTCTGTCAATTCTGCTGCCGTGGGAGTGGATCCGCGCGAGGAGGCCGACGACGACCGTTGGGGTTCCGCCGATCGCGCAGGGGCCGCCGAGCCGCCGACCCGCCCACGGCAGCAGGATTGACACCGCTCCCGCGCCGAGTCCGCTTGGTGCGGGTTCGTATAGGGGAGTCGTGGTGCCCCCGGCGGGACTCGAACCCGCACGCCTCGCGGCATCGGCTTTTAAGGCCGCTGTGTCTACCGGTTCCACCACGGGGGCGAGCCGCGGCCCCATGGGCCGGGCCGCGGTGCGGTACCCCCACCGGGATTCGAACCCGGGACCTTGTGCTTATCAGGCACGGACGAGGTATAAGCTCGCTGCTCTAACCGCTGAGCTATGGGGGCCGGTGGCGGGCGGGGCCCGCGCCTGAGCGAGGCTACCAGTGATGACCCCCTGTCCACATGCGGATGACCGGGCCAGTCGCCCCGGGACGTCGGCCTACGCTGTGGCCGGGCGCGGAAGCGCGCCCATCGCCCGCGCCCTCGCGCCCCGATACCCACCCCGATCGTTGGAGAGAACGATGAAGCTCGCCCGACGCGCCGTCGACGCCCCGCCCTTCCACGCCATGTCGATCGGCGCCCGCGCCCAGGAGCTCGAGGCCGCCGGGCACCGGATCGCGAAGCTGAGCCTGGGAGAGCCCTCCTTCGGCGCTCCCCCGGCCGTGCGAGAGGCCATGAGGGAGGCGATGGACGGCCGCCCGCTCCCCTACACGCCCGCCATGGGACTGCCGGCCCTGCGCGAGGCCATCGCCGGCCTCTACCGCGACCGCCACGGCGTCGTCGTGGATCCCGCCCGCATCATCATCACCAACGGCGCCTCCTCAGCGCTCCTCCTGACGACCCTGGCCACCGTCGACGATGGGGACGACGTCCTCATCGCGGACCCGTCCTACCCCTGCAACCGGGAGCTCGTGGATGCCGCCGGTGGCCGCTGCGTCCTCGTGCCGACGACGCCGTCCAGCCGCTTCCAACTGGACCTGGCCGGGGTGGAGGCGGCCTGGACCCCGGCGACGAGCGCTGTCATGATCGCCACGCCGTCGAACCCCACGGGCGCCTCCATCCCCTTCGGCGAGCTCGCCGCCATCTGCGACCTCGCCGCCGAGCGGAGGGCCTGGAGGATCGTCGACGAGATCTACCTGGGCCTGGCCGACGGCACCGCGGACGGCCGGCCCGCGCGCACCGTCCTGGAGCACGACCCGGAGGCCGTCGTCATCTCGAGCTTCTCGAAGTACTTCGGGATGACGGGGTGGCGGCTGGGTTGGGCGGTCCTGCCCGAGGGCCTCGCCCAGGCGGCGGAGAACCTGGCGGTCAACTTCTTCCTGTGCGCCTCCGCGCCCGCGCAGATCGCCGCACTGGCCGCCTTCACGCCGGAGTCACTGGCGGTGTGCGAGCAGCGGCGCACCGAGTTGCTGGCCCGCCGTCGGATCGTCATCGGAGGGCTGGAGCGCCTCGGCCTGCCGGTGCCCGTGGCGCCCGACGGCGCCTTCTACGTGTACTTCGACGTCTCCGGCACGGGCCTGTCGTCCTGGGACTTCTGCATGAGAGCGCTGGAGGAGGCGCATGTGGCCCTCACCCCGGGCCTTGACTTCGCGGCCTCCACTGGGAGCACGCACGTGCGCCTGTCCTACGCCGCCTCGCGAGAGGAGCTGGCCGAGGGCCTGGAGCGGTTGAGCGAGTTCCTCCGCTCCCTCGGGTGACGCCGTGCCCATCGACGGGTGCGCCCTGGTGGTCGGCGCGCCCTGGCCGGCTCACGCCCCTCAGGCGAGCCGGTCGGCGAGGGCAGCCAGCACGGGCGAGCAGCCGCCGTCGACGATGACCTCCGCCACTGGATCGGCCTGGGTGCGCCCGCGGTTGATGACGATGAGACTCGCGCCGCCGGCCAGCGCGGACTGGACCACCCACATTCCGGTGGAGACTGCCAGGCTCGTCCCGGCCACGATGACCGCCTCGCACTCGCGCGCTGCGGCGAGCGCGCCCTCCATCGCCTCCTCGGGCAGGCCCTCGCCGAACATGACGATGCCCGGCTTGAGCAGGCCACCGCAGGCCTCGCAGTCGACAGTCCGGAAGTCGCAGGCCTCCGCCTCGGCGCGGCGCGCCTCGGGGGTGATCTCCAGGTGCATGGGGTCGAGGTCCTCGATCAGGCCCGGGTTGAGGGCCCGTAGGCGCTCGGAGACCTCGGCGCGGGTGCTCCGCGCCCCGCAGCGCAGGCAGACCACTGCGTCGTAGGAGCCGTGGAGCTCCCAGAGCTTGCGCACGCCGGCACGGGCGTCGAGACGGTCGACGTTCTGAGTGGCCACGCCCATGATCGCGCCGGCGGCCTCGAGGCGCGCCAGAGCGCGGTGCCCGGCGTTGGGCTCCAGGGCCTCCAGGGAGCGCCACGTGGTCTCGTTGCGGAACCAGAGCCAGCGGTACCAGACGGGGTCGGCGGCGAAGGAGGGAAGATCGACGGGCTCGATCGGAGTGGTGCCGACACCCCGGTAGTCGGGCAGCCCGGAATCGGTGGACATGCCCGCGCCGGTGACGACGAGCGTCCGCCGTCCCTCGATGATCGCCGCGATCGCCTCGGCTGCTTGCATCTCCTGCGCGGCGCCGTCGTCGCCCGCGCCGACCCGGTCGGATTCCCCGGTGGTGCTCCTGCTCATGCTGGTCATTCCCTCCCCTGCTTGCCCTGCTCCATCGCAGCTCCGCTCGCGCGACGGTACGGGAGCCGACTCCCCCATTGTCGCGCCACGGCGGCGCCGAGCGCTCGGATCCCGGCCGCCCCGGTGGCCGAGCGCGGCGCCCAGGCGGGCAGGGCGATGGTCAGGGCGAGGTCGGCGGCGGCCAGCACCGTGCGCATCGGTCCGGGGCGCGCCGGGGCTGCGACGCGCGGGGGCATGGGGGCGAGCCGGCGCGCGAGGGCCGGGAATCGGCGCCTGGCGATGAGCCTGGCCTTGACGGCGTGGAGCGGGTCGGAGACGAGGATGATGGGGCCGTCTCCGCCTGCGGCCCCGATGAGCGGTGGCAGGGCGCCGATGTTCTCCCAGGTGGAGCGCGAGGCGGTCTCAGTCAGAGTGGCACCTCGCCAGCCGAGGCCGCGGGCGTGCTCGGCGAGCATCTCCGCCTCGGGGCGCTCGCCGGCGACGGGGCCTCCGGAGCAGATGAGCAGGTCCCCGGGGCGCAGGGCGGCGACGGCGGCCCTGGCGCGTCGCCGGTTGGCGCCACCCGCGGTCGGCCCGGCATCGGCGTGCCCGAGGACGACGACGATCCTCCTGCCGCGCCCGCCCTGCCGACCAGGCTCGCGCGGCCCGCGCACGGCAGCCGGTTCATGACGGGCCCTCCGCTCTCCCACGGCACCATCCTGTGAGGCCCCGCGCGCAGGCGCAAGCACGCGCGAGGAGGCGGCATCAGGAGGTAACGGCGGCGCCGGGGCCTGTGGACCACCGGCGCGCGCCGCGCCCCGGCCGTGCGAAGCCTCAGGGCCTTGTCCCAAGGCCTTCCCGGCGGAGTCGGGGATCATGGGTCAGGATGTGACGGATATGCTCATCCCGGCCAGATCGAAGAGCGTGGCGAGCTCCTTGGGGCCCAGCCAGCCATCAGGATCGGATGCTCCCGTGTGCTTGCGCTGGAAGCCGGTGGTGCCCCCGTATCCGGAGGAGCCGTCCCCAACGGTGCTGGTGCCGTAGTGGCCGTCGACGTACTCCCACTTGAGCCATTCGGTCCTCGCCAGGGCGGTCTCGAGGGTGAACACCTCATTGCCGTAGGGGCCGATGGGCGTGCCCTCCTTGTCCGGATCACTGTACCGGGCCTCCTTGAGGTGGGAGACGGAGACCGAGTCCACGATGTGGGGCCCATCGCCGCCGTCGCCAGTATTCGGCAGGCCGGGCCGGGGGACGACGGGAACGCCGTTCAAGGATTCCGGCCAGGTAGCACCCTCCTTGAAGAGGATATGCACATGGTCGATATGATTGTCAGAGACATTCTTTCGTTTTTCCGTGCTCTCCCTCCAGCCCTCCCCGGGGTGCGAGTAGCCCCAGAACCAAGGGTGATCCGCCTGGTTCCGGCTGAAGATGATCCCTTCGACCTTCAGCTCATCCGCATGCTCGACGATCCAGTCCGTGAAGGCCAGCCCGGCCTCCACCTCGAGAGCATCCGGTCTCATCCCCGTTTCAGCGGTGATGACGATATCGATCGCCCTCCCGGATTGGTGCTCCTTACTGCCGGTTCGATATCCAGAGCCCACCCAGAGCTTGCTGCTCACCGGAGGAGAACTCCGCTTGATCGCCTCGTGGAGTCGACGAACGATCTCCTGGACTCCTTCATCCATCTTCTCCAGGACCGTCCCCTTGAAAGGGTCGATCGCCGCCTGCCTCATCCCTGCTCGTCGTCATGACCCGCTCCGTTCCAAGTCGACCCGGCGCGAGCGTACGAGGATGCGCTGAACACGGCGCGCCGGGCATCGGTATTCGTCTGTCCAGCACATCGTTTCGACAAGCATGCGGGGACGGCGCGATGAGCGCCGTCGAGCACCATTGCACAGCGGCCCCGCCCATTCACCCCAGGGCGACCGCAGGACGAGCGCCGATTCACGCCCCGTTAGCCATCGGTCGGCCTCATTCAGAGATTTATAGGAACATTATATGCATGACATCACATTCAATGAAACCTATTCAAATATGATCTATATCACATATATCTGACCAGGTGGGGAGCATTCGTGGCGCACTGCGTCGCCGCACCAGCGATCGCCGCCGCGCTGCGGGACTGCGTACGCGCGCTCCCAGCCCCGTCCCCCGCTCCTTCGCGCCGACGATTCGGTGGACCCGGCCGGACTCGAACCGACGACCGACGCGGTGTAAGCGCGTTGCTCTACCGACTGAGCTACAGGTCCCTGGGGCGCCCCGCTCGGGGGGCGCCCGGCCACCCGGCGCCTCAGCGGCGCCGACTGGAGATGCGGATGCCGCTCCAGGCATCGCCCATCGAGGCCGTCGACGTGGCGTGCATGCCCGCCGTCGCCGCCGCCTCCTCGACATCACCCGCCGCCACGGCGCCCGCCGTGCGCGCCTTGGGCGTGAGCACCCAGATGATCCCATCGCCGTCGAGGTTGGCCTGCGCGTCAACGAGCAGGTCCGTCAGATCGTCGATGTCGCCGTCGTCGGCGCGCCACCACACGATGGCGGAGTCGGCCACGTCCTCGTAGTCCTCGTCCACCAGCTCCGTGCCAGTGAGAGCCTCGGCGGCCTGCCTCAGGGCCGGGTCGACATCGTCGTCGTACCCGAACTCCTGGATGATGAGACCGGAGGCGAAGCCGAAAGCCCCGCCCGCTGCGCTCGCCACTTTCCCTCTACCGTCCTTCCGGGCTCAGCGCCCCTGCTCCGGCCCCCGTGTGGGGCCTGTGCATAGCCCAGCGCATGAGGGCCGCCCGCGCAAGCGCATGTCCGCTCCTCGGCGCGCCGCGGCGCCCCCGACGGGGCCACGCCACGTGCCCGACCTCACAGGCCGCTTGGGACTTCTTTCCCCCTTGGCCGTCCTGAAGCGCCTTCGGACGCCGTAGATTAGAGCCCAACAGGACGCGGGCCGACCCTGGGCTCGCGGCGGACCGGGTCACCGGGCGCGCAGGAGCGACGCCGGGCCGCCCAGCCCGCCAGCGCCCTCCAATCCATCGGAACGACGCAAGGAAGAGGATTCCGTGAGCCCCACCAGCGATGCCACCCCCCTCATCGACGGCCTCCTGACCAAGGTCAACGACAACGATCCCGAGGAGACCCAGGAGTGGCGCGAGTCCCTCGACGCCCTCATCGCGGAGAAGGGCGCCCCCCGCGCGCGCTTCATCCTGCTGTCGATGCTCGCCGAGGCCCGCAAGAAGAACGTCGCGGTCCCGGGGCAGACCACCACGCCCTACATCAACACCATCCCCGTGGAGGATGAGCCCTACTTCCCCGGCGACGAGTCGATGGAGCGCGCCTACCGCCGCTGGCTGCGCTGGAACGCCGCCGTCATGGTCACCCGCGCCCAGCGCCCCGGGGTCGGCGTCGGCGGGCACATCTCCTCCTACGCCTCCACCGCGACCCTCTACGAGGTCGGCTTCAACCACTTCTTCCGCGGCAAGGACCACCCCGGCGGCGGGGACCACGTCTTCTTCCAGGGCCACGCCTCCCCCGGCAACTACGCCCGCGCCTACATCGAGGGCCGCCTGAGCGAGGACGACCTCGACGGCTTCCGCCAGGAGGTCTCCCACCCGGCGCGCGGCAAGGGCCGCGGCCTGCCCTCCTACCCGCACCCGCGCCGCATGGAGGACTTCTGGGAGTACCCCACGGTCTCCATGGGCCTGGGCCCGGCCGAGGCGATCTACCAGGCCTGGTTCGACCGCTATCTGCAGGGCGCCGGCATCAAGGACACCAGCCAGCAGCGCACCTGGGCGTTCCTGGGCGACGGCGAGATGGACGAGCCCGAGTCGCGCGGCATGCTCCAGCTCGCCGCCAGCCAGCAGCTCGACAACCTCACCTTCGTCATCAACTGCAACCTCCAGCGCCTCGACGGCCCGGTGCGCGGCAACGGGAAGATCGTCCAGGAGCTCGAGGCCTCCTTCAAGGGCGCCGGATGGAACGTCATCAAGGTCCTGTGGGGACGCGGCTGGGACCAGCTCCTCGCCGCGGACAAGGACCACGCCCTGGAGCACCTCATGATGGAGACGCTCGACGGCGACTACCAGACCTTCAAGGCCAACGACGGCGCCTACGTCCGCGAGCACTTCTTCGGCCGCGACCCGCGCACCGCCGCCCTGGTCAAGGACTGGACGGATGAGGAGATCTGGGCCCTCCAGCGCGGTGGCAACGACTACCGCAAGATGTACGCCGCCTACAAGGCCGCCACCGAGCACAAGGGGCAGCCCACGGTCATCCTGGCGCACACGGTCAAGGGCTACCTGCTCGGCTCCCACTTCGCGGGCCGCAACGCCACCCACCAGATGAAGAAGCTGACCCTGGACGACCTCAAGGGCCTGCGCGACCGGCTGCACATCCCGATCACGGACGAGCAGCTCGAGGCCAACCCGAAGATGCCCCCCTACTACCGGCCCGCTGCGGACGACCCGGCCCTGCTCTACATGATGGATCGCCGGCGCCAGCTCGGCGGCTTCCTGCCCGAGCGCCGCGACAGCCCCAGGCAGATCCAGCTGCCCGGCGACCGGCCCTACGACACCCTCAAGGGCGGCTCGGGCAAGCGCGAGGTCGCCAGCACCATGGCCTTCGTCCAGCTCCTCAAGGAACTCATCAAGGAGGACGGCATCGGTCGGCGCATCGTGCCCATCGTCCCTGACGAGTCGCGCACCTTCGGCCTGGAGTCCCTCTTCCCCACGAAGAAGATCTTCAACACCCAGGGCCAGAACTACACGCCCGTGGACGCCGAGATGATGCTGTCCTACCGCGAGTCCACGGACGGGCAGATCATGCACACCGGTATCAACGAGGCGGGCTCCGCCGCGCTGTTCCAGGTCGTCGGCACCAGCTACGCCACCCATGGCGAGCCGATGATCCCGGTGTACATCTTCTACTCGATGTTCGGCTTCCAGCGCACCGCGGACCAGTTCTGGGCCGCCGGCGACCAGCTCACGCGCGGATTCATCATGGGCGCCACCGCCGGTCGCACCACGCTGGCCGGCGAGGGCACCCAGCACATGGACGGGCACTCCCCGCTCATCTCCGCCACGAACGAGGCCGTGGTCACCTACGACCCCGGCTACGCCTACGAGATCCGGCACATCGTGCGCGACGCCCTCGAGCGCTGGTACGGGCCCGAGACCGGGCGCAACCGCGATGTCATGTACTACCTCACCGTCTACAACGAGCCGATCAGCCAGCCCGCCGAGCCGGAGGACGTGGACGTCGAGGGCATCATCAAGGGCATCCACCGCCTGTCCGGCCCCGCCGACGGCGATGGCCCCGAGGTTCAGCTCCTCGCCTCCGGCGTGAGCCTGCCCTGGATCGAGGAGGCCCGCCGAGTGCTCGCCGAGGACTGGGGCGTGCGCGCCTCCACCTGGTCCGTCACCTCATGGAACGAGCTGCGCCGCGACGCTCTGGCCGCGGAGAGGGAGAACTTCCTCAACCCCACCGGCGCCCAGCGGGTGCCCTTCGTGACCTCACGCCTCCAGGAGGCGCAGGGCCCCTTCATCGCCACGAGCGACTACGACCACCTCGTCGCCGACCAGATCCGCAAGTGGGTCCCGGGCAGCTACCACACGCTCGGCGCGGACGGCTTCGGCTTCTCCGAGACCCGGCCTGCCGCGCGCCGCTTCTTCCTCATCGACTCGGCCTCCGTGGTCGTCAAGGCGCTGCAGGCGCTGGCCGATGAGGGCAAGCTCGGGCGCGACGTCGTCGCCCAGGCCATCGCCCGCTACGACCTGACCAACGTCAACGCCGGCACCTCCGGTTCCGACGGCGGCGACGCCTGAACGCGGCGCCTGCGGGCCGACGAGAGGGGCCCGGCTGGTGATCGTCGCCAGCCGGGCCCCTCGCGTCGGCCCGCGGGAGGAGCGGGGACTGGGGGTCCGGCCCGCGCGGCGGCTCAGGCCCCCTGCGGGACGCCGGCGCCCTCCTCCGCCTCGGAGACCTCGGCGGCGGTGACGGAGGGATCCGCGCCCGAGTAGTGCTGGGCGTCGCGGTACTTGGGGCGCAGCAGGTTCTCCGCGCTGAGGAGTTCATCGAGGACGGGCTCCTCCAGCAGACCCATCTCCAGGACGACCTCGCGCACGGAGCGCCCCGAGCGCGCGCACTCGCGGCCCACGAGATCCCCGTTGTGGTGGCCGATCACCTCATTGAGGTAGGTGACGATGCCGATCGAGTCGAGCACGTTGCGCCGGCAGACCTCCTCATTGGCCTCGATGCCCACGACGCACAGGTCCCGCAGGATGCGCATCGCCCTGCGCAGCAGATGGATCGACTCGAAGGCGGCCTGCCCGATGACGGGCTCCATGACATTGAGCTGGAGCTGGCCGGCCTCGGCGGCCATGGTGACCGTGAGGTCGTTGCCGATCACCTTGAAGCAGATCTGGTTGACCACCTCCGGGATGACGGGGTTGACCTTCGCGGGCATGATCGAGGAGCCCGCCTGGCGCTCGGGCAGGCGGATCTCCGCCAGGCCCGCGCGGGGGCCGGAGGACAGCAGCCGCAGGTCGTTGCAGATCTTGGAGAGCTTGACCGCCAGGCGCTTGATCGTGGCGTGCATGGACACGTATGCGCCGGTGTCGCTCGTGGCCTCCAGGAGGTTCTGGGCCCCGGACACCGGCAGGCCCGTCACCTCCTTGAGGTGGCGCACGGCGGTCTCGGGGTAGCCGGGGGGCGTGTTGAGGCCGGTGCCGATGGCGGTGGCGCCCAGGTTGACCTCCAGGAGCAGCGCACTGTTGTGCATGAGGCGCGTGATCTCCTCGTCGAGCAGGACGGCGAAGGCCTTGAACTCCTGCCCCAGGCTCATGGGAACCGCGTCCTGGAGCTGGGTGCGCCCCATCTTCAGGACGTCGTGGAACTCGCGGGACTTGTCGAGGAAGGCGTCGATGAGGTCGCACAGGTCCGCCTCCATCCCCGCCACGGCCTGGTAGAGGCCGAGACGGAAGCCGGTGGGGTAGGCGTCGTTGGTCGACTGGGACTTGTTGACGTGGTCATTGGGGTTGACGACGTCGTAGCGGCCCTTGGCGTAGCCCAGGTGCTCCAGGGCCAGGTTGGCGACCACCTCGTTGGTGTTCATGTTGAGGCTGGTGCCCGCACCGCCCTGGAAGACGTCCACGGGGAACTGGTCCATGCACCGGTCGCCCACGAGGATCTCGTCGCAGGCCCACAGGATGGCCTCGGCGAGCTCGGGCGGCAGGGTTCCGAGCTCGGAATTGGCCAGGGCCGAGGCCTTCTTGACCTGAACCATGCCCCGGACGAGTTCGGGGACATCGCCGATGGTGGTCCCCGAGATCTGGAAGTTCTCCATGGCGCGCAGCGTGTGGATGCCCCAGTAGGCGTCGAGGGGCACCTCCCGCGATCCCAGGAGATCCACCTCGGTACGAGTCGCTGATCGCATGTCTGTCTCCTCCATCAGGATCTCGGGGCCGACGGCGTGGGTCCCGTTCCCCGCCCCATCGCGCCTCAATCGGGTGCTCCACATTATCCCTGGCGGCCTCGCACTGGGTAGCATCTGCTCATGGACGAGTTGAGCGAGGCGTCTGTCGCGGCCCTCCGGCGGGCGCAGAACACGATCATCGAGCACTCCCTCGACCGCATCAGCGCCGTCCATCCCTGGTACCGCACCCTCCCCGAGGCCTCGCGCAAGCAGATCGAGAACGTCTCCCACCTGGGCGTGACCATGTTCGTCGATTCCGTCGAGGCACCCGAGAGCGCGGCGAAGCCCTCCCAGATCTTCTCCGTCGCCCCCGCGACCCTCACCGGCACGATCACCCTGGGCCAGACCCTCGACCTCGTGCGCACCGTGCTCGACGTCGTCGTCGAGGAGGCGCCCCAGGCGGTGCCCTCCCAGGATCACGACACCGTCCGGATCCTCGTGCTCACCTTCGGCCGCGACGTCGGCTTCGCCGCGGCCGAGGTCTACGCCCGGGCCGCCGAGGCCCGCGGCGCCTGGGACGCGCGCCTGGAGTCGGTGGCCGTGGACTCCATGCTCCACGGCACTCCTACGGAGGCGGCCACGCGCGCCGGCTCTGCCGGCTGGACCCATCGCGGCCCCGTCGTCGCCATCGCATCGAGGACGGCCCTGGATGCGATCGCCACCTCCCGCCTGCGCCATGCCTGCCGGGCTCAGGCCGAGGACTGCCTCGTCTCGGTGCGCGGCGACTCGGTCATCATCATCCTGGGCGGCGCCTCCCCGCAGGCGCCCGACGATCCGGCCGGCCCTCCCGGCCAGCACGTCCAGCCCGGCCGGGAGGGCCGCGCCGAGCGCGGCGTCGATGAGATCGCGCTGGAGATCGCCGCGCCCCTCGACGGCCCCACCGTGGTGGGCCCCGTGGTGGCCGAGGTCGATCACGCGGGGATGTCCCTGCGCTCGGCACTGGCCGGGCTGCGGGCACTGCCCGGCTGGGCCGAGGCCCCCAACCCCGTGCGCGCCGACGACCTCCTCCCCGAGCGCCTGCTGTCCGGCGATGAGCTCGCCCACGAGCGCATTCTCGCCCTCGTCCATCAGCCCCTCCACGCCATGGGCGCCCCCTTCGAGGAGACCGTCGCCACCTACCTGGCGCTCGGTGGGAGCCTGGAGGCGACGGCGAGAGCCCTGTTCGTCCACGCCAACACCGTCCGCTACCGCCTGGGCAGGGTGAGCGAGCAGGTCGGCTGGGACGCCACGAACCCCCGTGATGGGCTCATGCTCCACATGGCCGTGCTCGTCGGCCGACTCGCCGCCGCGTCGCGCCTCTAGCCCCCGCGATCAGCCCCTGCCATCCCTGCGCCCTCCCACTGCCCTACTGGACCACGATCCCACTCATCCGGCGGCCCGCGCCGCCCCGACCCATCAAGGAGACCACCATGGCCGACGACGACGAGCAGGCCACCGACGTCCTGGACGTCATCATCGAGCTCACGGCCGAGGAGGCCGACGTGGCGCCCGAGTTGATCACCAGCGACTCGCGCTTCGCCGACGACGACCTCGCCATCGACTCCCTGGGGCTGCTCACCATCGCCACGCAGGTCGAGGAGCGCCTCGGGGTCACTCTCGACGACGCGCTCATCCCCGCGCTGCCGACCGTGGGCGCCCTCGCCGAGCACGTCATGGCGCGCAGGGCCTGACCCCGTGCCCGGAACAGCTCCTCGACCGGCGGGGCCGGGGCCGGGCGGTGATCCGGCCAGGGAGGTCGTCATCACCGGGCTGGGCGCCACGACGCCGCTGGGCGGGGATGTGGCGAGCACCTGGCGCGCGCTGCGCTCGGGCGCCTGCGCCGTCCGGGCGATCGCCGACGACTGGGCCGACGATGTCGGCATGGCCCTGCCGGTGCGCATCGCCGCGCCTCTGGCCGTCGAGCCCGCCGGGGTCCTGAGCCTCCGGGAGCTGCGCCGACTCGACCGCGCCAGTCAGCTGGCACTCATCGCCTCCCGCGAGGCCTGGGCCCAGGCGGGATCCCCCGAGGTCGACCAGGAGCGGCTGGCGGTCTCCCTCGCGCCCGGAATGGGCCCGGTGCTCTCCGTCATGGAGGCCTGGGACGCACTGCGGGAGCGCGGTCCCCGCAGGGTGGCGCCCACGGCGGTGCCCGCGCTCATGCCCAATGCGCCGGCGGTCGCCGTCGGTATCGAGCTCGGGGCGAGGGCGGGCATCCACTCCCCCGTGGCCGCCTGCGCCTCCGGCGCCGAGGCGATCGCCCACGGCGCCGACCTCATCGGCCTGGGGCGCGCGGACGTGGTGCTGGCAGGGGGGACCGATGCCGCGCTGCATCCCATGACCGTGGCCGCCTTCGCCGCCATGCGGGCCCTGTCCACGCGCAACGACGATCCTCCCGGGGCCTCGCGCCCCCTGGCGGCGGATCGCGATGGATTCGTCCTGGGCGAGGGGGCGGGAGTCGTCGTCCTGGAGTCGGCCGAGCATGCGCGCGCCCGGGGAGCCCGTCCTCTCGCGCGCCTCTCGGGCAGCGCCGTCACCGCCGACGCCGTGGATGTCGCGCGCCCCGATCCCACCGGCGCGCAGCAGGAGCGCGCCCTGCGCCTGGCCCTGGCCCGTGCCGGCCTCGTCCCGGAGGAGCTGGGTCACATCAACGCCCACGCCACATCCACGCCCGCGGGCGATATCGTCGAGGCGCGGATGATCGCCCGAGTGGCCCCCGGCGCGGCGCTCAGCGCCACGAAATCAGCCACCGGGCACCTGCTCGGTGGCGCCGGTGGCCTGGAGGCGGTGCTGGCCGTCATGGCGATCGTCGACGGGTTCCTGCCGCCCACGCTGCTGCCCGGCGGGATCGATCCCGAGATCACCGGGCTGGGGCTCGCCGTCGTCGGCCCGGATGGTCGCGAGGCGCCGGGGCTGAGCAGCGCCGCGTCGACCTCCTTCGGGTTCGGCGGGCACAACGCAGCCCTCGTGCTGCGCCGGCCCTGACCGCGGGCCCTTCAGCCGACCCGGTGAAGCCAGCGCACGGGGGCGCCGGAGCCCGCGTAGCGGAAGGGCTCGAGCTCATCGTCCCAGGCCTGGCCCAGGGCGAGGTCGAGGTGCCGCCTCATGGCCTCGGGCTGCGAGGCGTACTGGAGGGCGGCGCGGATGCGGTCCTCGGGGACGACGACATTGCCGTGGACATCGGTCTGGGCGTGGAAGATCCCGAGGTCCGGGGTGTGCGACCAGCGCCCTCCGTCGGAGCCGGGACTGGCGTCCTCCGTCACCTCGTAGCGCAGGTTGGCCCACCCCCGCAGGGCGGAGGCGAGGACCGCGCCCATGCCGACCCGCCCCACCCAACTGGTCTCGGCGCGCATCATGCCGGGAGCGGCAGGCTGCTCGGTCCAGTCGAGG
Source organism: Actinomyces denticolens (assembly GCF_002072185.1). Taxonomy (GTDB): domain Bacteria; phylum Actinomycetota; class Actinomycetes; order Actinomycetales; family Actinomycetaceae; genus Actinomyces; species Actinomyces denticolens. The sequence goes on along the minus strand of NZ_MVIW01000012.1, from coordinate 54,576 downwards.
TGGAGCTCGGTGCCCAGGGCGTTCTGAGCCGCCCAGACGATATGCGGGCACAGCGCCCGGGGGGCGGAGTGCACGAAAAGTACACCGCGGGTGTAACCACCGTTCACGATCAACAGCCTCCTGGATTGGTCGAGGGTCGTCTTCCCCAACGATCTCGCCAAGTGATTCCAGGGCGGTCATCATGATGCACGCGGCGTGCTCTTGAATCATGCCAGGATGCGGGCCCGCGCTCAAGGCGGCTCGCCCGCGGGGTTGATCGGGCTCACAGCCCCTGCTCGCGCAGCTCCCTCATGGCGCGGGCCCGGTTCTTGCGATCCAGGCGATCCAGGTAGAGGTGGCCCTCGAGATGGTCGCACTCGTGCTGCAGGCAGCGGCCCATGAGCTCCTCGCCCTCGACGACGATCTCCTTGCCGTCGAGGTCGATGCCGGTGGCGCGCGCGTACCAGGCGCGCTTGGTGGGGTACCACAGGCCCGGCACCGACAGGCAGCCCTCGTCGCCGTCCTGGTACTCGTCCCAGACGAGCTCATCGAGGCGGGGGTTGAGGATGTAGCCGATCTCGCCGTCGATGTTCCAGGAGAAGGCTCGCAGGCCGACGCCGATCTGGTTGGCGGCCAGCCCCGCGCGGCCATCCTCATCGACCGTCTCGAGGAGGTCCTCCACGAGCGACTTCACGGAGTCGTCAATGTCGGTGATCCACGCGCACTCCGTGCGCAGGACCGGGTCGCCGATGATGCGGATCTCGCGGTATGCCATGAGCCCATCCTCTCACGGCCGCCGCGCCCCTCAGACGATGCCCAGCGGGGTCCCCGGCGTGAAGCCGGGGAAGACCTCCGCCACGGAGGCCTTGTTGCCGAGTTTGTTCGCCACGATCTCGGACAGGGCCTGCCGGTAGTCCAGGGTGATCGGGACATCCCCCAGGGAGAGGTTGGAGTCCACCAGGCTCGGGACCGAGCCCAGGACGCGGCCGCCCTTGACTCCCCCGCCCATGACGAACATCGTGTTCCCCTGGCCGTGGTCGAGCCCGCCGGATCCGTTCTCCGCGACGCGCCTGCCGAACTCGCTCATGGTCACGATCGTCGTCGTCGCCCACTTGTCCCCCAGGTCCTTTCGGAACGCGGCCAGGCCGTCGGCAAAGTCGCGGGCGCGGCGGGAGAACCACGCCTGCTCATCGGAGGCCTGGCCGAGGCCGGAGTGCATGTCCCAGTCGCCGATGTCGATGCAGGCGACCTCCATGCCCACGCCGGCCTTCGCCATGCGGGCGATCTCGGCCAGCCCCCGGCCCCAGTCCGAGTCCGGGTAGCCGGCCGACGAGTCCTTGGGGTAGGAGGCACGGACCTGCTGGAGTGTGCTGGCGGCGTCGAAGGCCGACTGCGCGCAGCGCTGAGCCTCCCCGCCGACGCCCCCGTACATCTCGTCCAGAGCGCGCCGGACACGGCTCTTCATGTCGTCGCCGCCCCAGACCTGCAGGTCGAACTCGTCGATCGAGGACACCGCCAGGGTGTCGAGATTATTGGTGGTCAGGGAGAAGACCGTGGATGTCCCGATGCTCACGCCCCTGAAGGTGCCCGTGTCCGTGGACTTGGTCTGGAGGTGGCGCCCGAGCCAGCCCGAGCGGACTGATGCCGGCGCGGCGCGCTCCACCGTGACCTGGTCGGTGAAGTGCGAGCGGGAGACGTCCGGCGAGCCCGCGCCCTGGATGATGGCCATCTCACCGGCGTCCCAGAGGGGCTTGAGGGCCTTCATGTGATTGTTGAGGCCCCAGCTGGAGTCGAGGGCCGTCGTCTGCTCGGCGCGCACGGCGATCGTGGATCGGGCCGCGTAGTAGGCGGGGTCGTTGAGGGGGACGACGGCGGACAGGCCGTCGAAGCCCCCGCGCATGAACACGCAGACGAGAAGCTCGTCCCCTCCCCCGGGCGTGGGGGCCGCGAAGGAGTAGCGGGGCATCGAGGTGGTCGTCAGCAGCGCGCCGAAGCCCGCGGCCGCGCCGGCGAGGATGTGTCGGCGCTTGACATTCCTGGGGCCGCCGTCGACGTGGTCGACCTCCGTGAGCTCGGGCAGATCGTACTTCTCGGTGACGTAGCCGTCGGCCTGGCAGCCGGTCATGTGCTCGGTCCGCCCGTCCACCTCGACCAGGAGGGCGTCCTGGGCCTCGTCGTGGTGGTGCATGGGGGTGACGATGTCCTCCCTCATGAGGGCGGCGCCCTGGGTGAAGCGGGTCTTGCGGCTCCTGGGATCTGAGCGCTCCATGGTTGTCTCGTCTCCTCTCAGCGCAGGAAGGCGTAGGGACTGCAGAAGCACAGGCGGACCGCGTGCTCGGCGAAGGCAGTCAGGTTCTTGTCGGTGACGGTCCAGGTGGCGGCCGAGCCGGAGTCGGGCAGGCCGGCGAGCACCTCGGCGACACTGGACAGCTCGGCGTCGGTCCAGGCGTAGCCCGTGAGGTGCCAACTGATGCGGCGCGCCGTCTCGAGCGCGGACTGGCCGGCGGAGATGGACAGAGCCGTGGGCCAGTCGGTCCTGCCCGATTCCCTCTTGTCGCCGTCGACGGCGTTCTGGGCGCCGTTCCACAGGGCCATGGTGGTCCCCGCGGACATCCAGTACTCGGCGGTGTCCGGGTAGCCGTCCACGCTCCCGTACATCCGGGGTTCGTGGCCCGCCTCCTTGATGAGCCAGCCGTAGGAGCCCAGGTTGAAGTAGTCGCCGGCGTTGACGTCCCCGTGGGCGACGACGACCTGGGCGCGCGCGGCTCGGGCGATCGTCATGTAGAACTCCGTGGGGCGACGCCACTTCCTGCCCACCGAGGCGGCGAAGTCGGGATGGGTCAGCGCGGCCTTGACGGCCGCCGCGATGGAGGTGTCGTTGTCCAGGTAGGCCTTGGCGATCGCCTCGACGACGGCGTCGGAGGGCTCGTCGGCGATGTAGCGGCGACCGATCCTCCTGGCGAGCCTGAGGGCGGTGGGACGGAGGTGGCACAAGTGCTCGACGTAGCGCTTGAGCATGTCCTGGCCGGCGGAGGCATCGGCGTTGGCATCGGAGAAGCCCAGCACGTCGACGCTCCCGATGGCGTGCTCCTCCGGCCGGTAGACGTAGCCCATGGTGGACCAGTCGTTGCCGTTCCCGGTGAGGATGCGGGTGGAGACCTTGACGTCGTCCTCCGAGTAGGAGTCGCGCCCCACGGTGTAGAGCTCCAGGAGCTCGCGCCCCAGGTTCTCGTTGGGGTTGTCCTTGGTGGAGGCTGTATTGTCCAGCTCGCGCAGGAGGGCGGCGTTGGTCACCGCTGCGTAGAGGAAGTCCGCGTAGCGGCCCAGGGCGTGCTTGCGCAGCAGGACGTCGAACTCGGTGATGAAGGGTTCGCCCTTGCCGTGGATCGGGACGTAGACGTGGTCGGCCATGAGCTCGACGACCGACTCGGCCAGGACCCTGTTGCCGAAGCGCATCCGGGTGAGGGCCGCGTTGATGACCGACGGCGAGGCCTTGGCGGAGTGGTCCCCGGTGATCTGCTTGATCTCGAGGGCGGAGAGCTGGGACCACCCGTAGTGGCGCGAGACCAGGCTCTCGGCGTAGGTGTCATCGATGCTCTCGGGGGCGAGCTGCTTATCGATCCAGGCGGTGGCGCCCATCGACTCGATCTCGGCGGCGATCTCGGCGGTGGCCGCGATGGAGGCCCGCCTGGCGAGGTGCCATGCCGAGGATGTGCGCAACTGGAGCCCGGGGGCCAGCTCCGAGGTGGCCTCCAGGTCCGCCGTTCCCGGGGCCTTGCGGTAGACGTCGAGGGCGTCGGTCCTCGCCCTCTCCGGGGCGCTCCCGCTGCCGGAGGAGGCCGGGGCCTCACCGCTGTTGGCGCCGCCCGCGCCGCCCTGGTCCGCGCCACCGGCACCACCCTGATCAGGCGATGCGGCCTGGGCGCCGTCGTCGGAGGACCCGGAGCCATCGGAGGTGCCGCCCGCGCCCTGCGCCCCGTCGGCGTCATTCGCCCCGCTACCCGCGGCGGAGGGGTCCGGACTGGTGTCGCCGGTGTCCCCCTCGTTGCCCCCGGCCACGGTCCGCTTGAGGGAGTCCGGCAGGGTCAGGGGCCCGCCCTCGCCCGGGGCTGGACCTCCCGTAGCAGTCGAGGAGGCGTCGCCCCCCGGGCCGCCCTCCCACAGCAGGGCGCCCAGCCCGCCGGCCGCGCCAACCGCCGCCGTGCTCAGCGCGGCGAGCGCGAGGCGCCGTGATCCGAGGAGGCCCGCGGTGTCGCCTCCCGCGTGACGGGGGCCGGCTGGAGCGGGGCCATCGCCCATGGGGTTCTCGCCCGGGATTTCGGCTCGTGGCACGAGTTCCCTCCTGTGTCGTGATGATGCCGGCGCGCGGCGGAGAGCCTCTTCCCTCCCCGCCGTCCAGCACCACTGGGTCGTGCTCCCCATGCTAGACCACCCTCACTAGGGCTTTGATCAGGGATTTTTCAGGTTCTATCGACTAAACCACCAGATAGGGAGTGGTCTTGCGCACGCGCTGACGCTCTCACCTGCGCTCCCGTGCTCCGGCGGCGGGGCGAGTCGATCGCGTGAGCGGGGGATGACTCACAGCAGTGTGAAGCGCGTCCTTCACTCCCCCGCAGTTCGGCCGGCGGTGGCCGCCCCACCGCGCGTCGAGGGCAGTGCCGGGCCGTCCAGGGCCGCGCTCCCCATCATGCGGACTCCGGCGCCATCGCGACGAGAGCAACCCTTCACACCGACACAGGGCGTCCAACAGGCCGGTGACTCGACTCACCGGTGAGAGGACGAGAAGAGCCCCGACCCTTGGGGCCGGGGCTCTGTCCGCTCCCGCGAGTGGACTCGAACCACTAACCGTCCGATTAACAGTCGGATGCTCTGCCATTGAGCTACGCGGGAAAGGCGCTGAGCGCGGATAGAACTCTAGCAACACCGGGCCGGGGCGTCGAATCGCGCCACGCCCGAGAATGCGCGCCAGACCACGGCAAAGTCAGCGTGTGTCCAGACCCACACCGTCCCCGGCCTCCCGCAGGAGGGCCTCGAGCTCGGCTCGGTCGTCCCACGTGGCGGCGCTGTCCGGCTCCGGGGAGGCGACGGCGTAGAGCGCCCCGTCAGCGTCTCGCCGGATGGCGATCCGCGCCTGGGCTCCGCTGGGCAGCACCCTGGTGATGAGGTGGACGAGGGAGGCCTCCACGCGCTGGCGCAGCGCCCGGGCGAAGCGGTCGACGGCGACGGGGCGGGCCGCGCCCTCCTGCACGATCCGATCGGGGACCGTGAGGGAGAGGCACCGTTCAGGGCCGCCGGAGAGCGTGAGGGTGAAGGTACGGGCCTCGGCGTCCCAGGCCGCCTTGTCGACGCGGTCCCAGGGGTGGTCTGCCGTCGGCGCGTCGGTCGAGACGATGACCAGCCCGCCCGCCATGGCGACGGCCCAGGACCGTGCCTCCTCGTCGATCGGCACGGCGGCCAGGACCGCTCCCGCGGGCAGGCGGGCCCGGCAGGGAGCGGGCAGGTCGGCGGGCGCGGGGCCCTCGCGCCGCCGGCGCCGCTCCTCCTCATCGCGCCCGCGGGATCGGCGCCAGCGCGCCGGCCTCATGCGCGCTGCCCGATCCGCAGGCGGCGGCGCTCCAGGCCGGTGATCTCCTCGAAGAGGTCCCGGTAGCCCTCGTCCTCGGGGCTCATGCGCCGGTGGCGGGCCCTCAGCTCCGCCAGGCGGCGGTTGATGTCGAGCCGCACCTGCCCGGCGAGGACGCCCTCGGCGTAGCGGCGCACCGCCTCGGCGTCCAGCTCGAGGGACTTGCCGCGCGGCGCGGGCAGGGGCAGCGGGGCGACGACGAGCTCGGTGATGGCGGAGTCGACGGAGGCGATGGCCCCGCCGCGCACGAGATCGATCCAATGGCGGATGGCGCGGGACTGGGCCTCGCGCGCCTCCATGCCCGCAGCGCCGGCGCGCTCGACGAGGCCCGGGACCGCGCTGGTCCCGCCGGCGGCCTGCACGGCCTCGAAGACGGCCCGGTGGATGGGGAGGGTGAAGGAGGCGGGGGCGATATCGTCGGCGCCCGCCTGCTCGGCGATGAGCGGCATCTGCAGGATGATCTCGAGGGCCTGGCGCTCCAGGGCGACCACGGGGTCGTCCGCCGGGGGCAGGCCGGGACGCGCTGGGGCCGACCGCCCATCGTCCAGGGGCGGCTCCTCGATGCGCCGGGCGCGGCCCTCGTAGGCGCGCACGGCGGCGCGGGCCTCGTCGTTGGGCATGCCGACCCAGCCGGCCAGGCGCCGCGTGTACTCGCGGCGCAGGGCACGATCGCGGATCCCGGCGATGACGGGCGCGGCGGCCCGCAGCCCGGCCACGCGCCCCTCGGCGGTGTCCAGGTTGACGCTGCCCAGGGAGGTGCGGATGACGAACTCGAACAGGGGGATGCGCCGGGACAGCAGGCGCGGGATGGCGTCGTCTCCCTCCGCCATGCGCAGGTCGCAGGGATCGTAGCCGTGGGGGTCGACGGCCACGAAGGTCTGAGCGGCGAAGTGCTGGTCCTCCGCGTAGGCGCGCATGGCCGCCTTCTGGCCGGCCGCGTCGCCGTCGAAGGTGAAGACGACCTCCCCCCCGCGCGCCCGATTGCCGGAGATGACGCCCGCGGAGGGATCGGCGATGTCCCCCAGCAGGCGGCGCACGATCCGCACGTGCTCGCTCCCGAAGGCGGTGCCGCAGGTGGCCACGGCGGTGGGCACGCCGGACAGATGGGCGGCCATGACGTCCGTGTAACCCTCGACGACGACGATCGAGTGCTCACGGGCGATGTCGCGCTTGGCGAGGTCGAGGCCGTAGAGGACCTGGGCCTTGTGGTAGATGGCCGTCTCCGGGGTATTGAGGTACTTGGGACCGGAGTCCTCATCGGAGAGCCTTCGAGCCCCGAAGCCGAGCGTCGCGCCGGTGACATCGCGGATGGGCCAGATGAGGCGGTCGCGGAAGCGGTCGTAGACGCGGCGGCCATCCTGGCCCCCTTGGGAGCACAGGCCGGTTTCCACGAGCTCGGCCTCGGTGTACCCGGCGTCGCGCAGGCGGCGGGCGAGGTTGTCCCATCCGGCCGGGGCGTAGCCGACGCCGAAGCGCTCGGCGGCGAGGCGGTCGAAGCCCCGCGAGGTGAGGAAGTCCCGCCCGTGCTGGGCGGCGGGGGTCGCGAGCTGCTCGATGAACCAGGCCTCGGCGAGGCGATTGGCGTCCAGGAGCCGCTGTCGGGTGCCGGGCTCGACGCCTCGGCGCACCTGACCGCCGCCCTCCTCGTAGCGCAGCTGCACTCCGACCCTTCCCGCGAGGTACTCGACGGCCTCCGCGAAGGGCAGGTGGTTGATCTTCTGGACGAAGGAGATGACGTCCCCGCCCTCACCGCAGCCGAAGCAGTGGTACATGCCCACCTGGGGCCGGACGTGGAAGGAGGGGGTGCGCTCATCGTGGAAGGGGCACAGGCCCTTGAGCGAGCCGACGCCGGCGGGCTTGAGGGTGACGTGCTCGGCGACGACCTCGTCGATCCGGGCGCGCTCGCGCACCGCGTCGATGTCCTCGCGCTTGATCAGTCCCGCCATGGCGCCATCCTACGGCCGGGCTGCGACAGGAATGGACAGCGCTTGACCAGGCCGCTGGGAGGGCGGGAGGAGGGGCGCGCGACCGGCCGCCGCTCCCGTGCCGCCCGCGCGCTCACAGCCCCTGGCGCTCACAGTCCGTCGGGGATCTCGGAGAGCATCCCGCAGATGCGGGCGTGCCAGGCGCGGGCGGAGGTGTCGGTCAGGGAGGCGATCTGGTCGATGACCGCCCGGGTGCGCCCGGCGTCGTCCTCCGCGTCCCGCCAGAGCTCGGCGAAGATCGGGTCGAGGTGCTTGTCCCCCGACTCCAGGAGGGCGTCGGCCAGGTCGAAGATCTCGGTGCGCTGGATGAGGTAGACGCGCTCGTGCTCCCGGGGGGCCATGACGTAGCGGACGGCGGCGCCCTTGAGCACGAGGATCTCGGCGGCCGTGGAGGCGGGGATGACGAGGTCGGCGGCGTAGCGGGTCAGCGCGCCGTCGCCGGCCACCGCCCTGGTGGCCGCGGCCACGGCGCCGACGAAGCGCCCGATGAGCTGGCTGGTGAGGTTCTTCAGGGCCGCGGCGTCGGCGATGCCGTGATCGTAGGACTCGATCCAATAGGGGGTGCTGGCCAGGCGCTCCCATGCGGCGCCGAGCTCGTCGGCGCTGAAGACGGGGCCGTACCAGGCCCGCGTGGCGCCGATGATGCCATCGATCTCGCCGGGACGGTCCAGGGCGCCCGGGTCCATGCGCCCCAGTGCCACGGCGTCCTCGACGTCGTGGACGGAGTAGCCGATGTCGTCCGAGAGGTCCATGATCTGGGCCTCGATGCAGCGCCGCCCGGCGGGCGCCCCGGTGCGCATCCACTCGAAGACCTCCCGGTCGGGGGCGTAGACCGAGTACTTCCGGGAGCTCTTCCCCTCCGGCCCCCCGGGCCCCTCCCCCTTGGCCCAGGGGTACTTGGCGACGGCGTCGAGACTGGCGCGGGTGAGGTTGACCCCCAGGCTGCGCCCGGAGGCATCGATGGTCTTGGGCTCCAGGCGGGTCAGGATGCGGAAGGTCTGGGCGTTGCCCTCGAACCCTCCGATGGAGCGGGCGATCTCGTCGAGGGCCTTCTCCCCGTTGTGGCCGTACGGGGGGTGGCCCAGATCGTGCGAGAGGCAGGCGGCGTCGACGACGTCGGGATCGCAGCCGAGCTCCTTGCCGAGCGCCCGGCCCACCTGCGCGACCTCGAGGGAGTGGGTGAGACGGGTGCGCACGAAGTCATCGGAGGCGGGGCCGAGCACCTGCGTCTTGGCCCCCAGGCGGCGCAGGGCGGAGGAGTGCAGTACGCGGGCGCGGTCCCTCTCGAAGGGTGTGCGCTGGGGGTTCTTGGCCCGCTCGGGCGAGAAGCGCTCGGCGTCGGCCTGGCTGTATCCCTCCGGGCCCACGGGCTCGATGGCGCCTGTGTCACTGGCATCGCTGTGGTGTGGCGGGGTCACGCGCCCAAGGTAGCGCACCCTAGGCGCCGGGGGCGCGGGGCGCGGCGGGAAGGGCAGGATGACGACGGAGCTCTGGAGTGGCGGAGGCCCTGCTCCCGGCAGGTGAGGGATCAGGAAGGAATGCGCTCCTGAGACGGCCTGCGCGGAGCGCGTGGCATTGGTATGGTCAGGGGCACCCGAGCCGCCCCCGATCCCCGACGGGTCCTCTTTATCCTTGGCGCGCTGCCGGGTCGACGCCGCGCTCGCGCTCGGCGGAAGGGAGCCGGCTGTCATGACGACGACAACCCTGGTCCATCGTCCTTCGAGCGGCGATTGCGACTGGTGGAGGGGCGCTCAGATCTATGAGATCAACGCCCCGGTGATCGGCGAGGTCGATCACGGCAGGGCGCTGGGCCTGCTCGACCATGTCCAGTCCCTCGGCTTCGACGGCATCCTCGTGCGCCCCAGCCTCTTCGGACCGGGGGACCCCGGCCTGGAGGACCTCCGCCGCTTCTCCGATGCCGCCCACAACCGCGGCCTGCGGGTCATCACCCGGCTCTCGGGCGCTCTCGGGCCGGTCACCGGTCGGCACGCGCGTGACGACAACCGGCTGACAGCCGGTCAGGAGGCCCTGGGCCCCGGGCTCATCGAGCGCGCGGAGGAGTTCATCGACGCCGGTGTTGACGGCATCGACCTGGGCGCGATCATCCCGCCCGAGGTCAGCGAGGAGACCGATCTCGACCTGCTGAGCCGGACATGCGCGGAGCTGCTCATGCTCGTGAGCTCCTCGACCCCTGATGGCATCCTCGGCGCGGACGTCACCGCGGAGTACGGGGACAGCCTGCGCCACCACTTGCAGAAGGACTGGTTCCATCACCTGCGCAATGACAGGCTCTTCCTCACGCGCTGGGACGCCGACTCGATCGCCCGGCACCTGAAGGCCTCATTGGAGGAGTACGAGCGCTTCGGCGCCCCACCCGCCTGGCGCGTCATGCCCCCGTACCGCTACCGTCCCGAGCTCGAGCCGAGCGACGACCGCCGCTGGTTCGTCACGGACCGCGCCACGCGCCTGCGCCGTGGGACGGCCCTCCAGACGCTCATGCTGGCGCTGCCCGGAGCGGTCTACCTCCGCCAGGGTGACGAGGTCGGCATCCTCGACGACGACAAGGACGACAGCCCGATGGCGCTCGTCGGCGAGGTCAACCGTCTCGCCGCCGAGCAGGGCGATCTGCTCGGCTCCCCGGTGGCGACCGTTCGCCACGCCTCCCACCTGCGGCGGGAGAGGCAGCTCCCCCACGCCCCCATGGCCTTCGTCTCGGGGATGGGGTGGTGCCCGGATGACGCCCTGTCGATCCTGATGCGGGACATGCTCGTGCTGACCAACACCACCAGCGCATCGATCAGTCTGCCGGAGCACGCCGAGGTGCTGCTGGCCTCGCATGAGCTCGCCCATGCTGATGGCCGCCTCGTGGTGCCGCCCACGACCACGGTGTGGTGCGTGGCCGACACCGTCGCCTGAGCGGCGCACATCTCCCACCACCGCGCACCGCCCCGACTTGAGGAAACCTGCAAACCTCCTGCGACCACGATCAATGTCATTGCACCTGACTTGCACCTTCGTTACATTTTTTACGCAAGGGGTTTCATCGCCCTTCACAGATTCGAAGGAGAATCACAGGTGCCGATCAATCGCAGGTCGTTCCTTCATATAACGGCTATCACCGCATCGCTGTCCGCCGCCGCCGCGTGCAGCAGTTCCTCCCCATCCCCCTCGAGCAGCTCGGGCGCCCCGGCGGCGGACGCCACCGTTGATCCCGCGGCTCCCGCCGCCGGGGACAAGGCCGATCTCGTCATCTGGGCGGACCAGAAGAAGGCCGAGTCCATCCGGGACAAGGCCGCCGCCTGGGGCCAGGCCCAGGGCATCACCGTCGCCGTGCAGATCGTGGCCAACGACCTCCAGACCAATTTCGTCACGGCGAACCAGGCCGGCAACGGCCCTGACATCGTCATCGGAGCGCATGACTGGATCGGCAACCTCGTCCAGAACGGCTCGATCGTCCCCGTCAACATCAGCGCGAAGGCCAAGGAGAACTACTCCGACGTCGCCCTGACCGCGGTCACCTACGACAGCCAGACCTACGCGGTGCCCTACGCCGTCGAATGCGTCGCGCTGTACGTCAACAAGGCGCTGACCTCCCACACGGCACCCCAGTCCATCGAGGAGATCGTCGAGGCCGGCAAGGCCGCCGGGACCAAGGCGGCCCTGGCCATCCAGGTCGGCGAGGCCGGCGACGCCTACCACTTGGAGCCGATCTTCACCGCCGGAGGCGGCTATATGTTCGGCAAGAACGCCGACGGCTCCTACAACGCCGATGACCTCGGCGTGGGTGGCGAGGGCTCGGTCAAGGCGGCGGAGAAGATCGCTTGGATGGGGCAGCAGGGCGCGCTCACCACCTCGATCGACAAGAACAACGCCATCTCGACCTTCACCGACGGTAACGCCCCCTATCTCCTCACCGGCCCCTGGGCGCTGGCGGATGTCAAGAAGGCGGGCATGGACTACGCCGTCGTCAAAGTACCCGGGTTCGAGAGCATCCCGGGATCGCAGGCGCGACCCTTCGCCGGTGTCAACTGCTTCTACGTCGCCTCCAACGGCGCGAACAAGGGCTTCGCCGAGTCATTCGTCATCGACGTCGCCAAGGACTCCTCCTTCGCCGAGGCGATGATGGTCTCCAACGAGCTGCCCCCGGCTCAGAAGGACCTCATCGAGAAGCTCAAGTCCACCAGCCCGGAGATGGCCGCGTTCAACGACTTCGCGGCCTCAGCCGATCCACTCCCCTCGATTCCCGCGATGGCCGCGGTCTGGGGCCCCTTGGGCAAAGCGCAGGCCAACATCATCAACGGCGCCGACCCCACGTCGACGATGACCAGCGCTGGTGAGGAGATCAAGAGGTCCATCCAGGGCTGACGCCCGCCTCCCTCCCAGCCCCCTTGCAGTCAGAACCCGAAAGGCCTCGACAATGCCGTCATCCCCCAAGCCCGCCGCACCGCGGGAGAGAACAACAACCCTGACCGGACTCATCGGTCGCATCACCGCCCTGGCGCTCATCGCCGCCGCCGCCGTCTACCTCATCCCCCTGCTCATCACCTTCAAGATGTGGCTGTGGCTGGCCATCGTCGTCGTGAGCGTGCTGGCGGCGTTCCTGCTCTACTCCACCAAGCGCTTCATCCCGGGCAAGTACCTCTTCCCCGGCACCTTCTTCCTCGCGATCTTCCTCATCGTGCCCATCATCCTGACGATCCAGACGTCCTTCACGAACTTCGGCGATGGATTCCGCGGCACGAAGGAGGAGGCGATCAGCACGATCACCAATAACTCCATCCAGCAGACCAAGGACTCCCCGCTCTACAACCTGTCCGTCGGTACGAAGGAGAGCGCGGCGGAGGGCCCCTTCGCCCTGTTCCTCGTCGACCCGGCCACCGGGAAGGCGCTGCGCGGCGCCGACGGCGAGACCGTGACGGAGGCCGGTTCCGATGTCACCGTCGAGGACGGCTTCGTCACCAAGGCCGACGGCTACACAATCCTGAGCGCGCAGCAGGTCAACGATGCCTACAAGAAGATCGAGGCCCTCAACGTGATGGCCAGCGGTGACACGGTCATCAAGGCCCAGGGCGTGCGCGCCGCCTTCGAGGGCACCCGCTCCATGGTCTACGACAAGGCCTCCGACACGATCACCGCCACCGTTCCCGATCCGAACACCGGCGCCCCGACGAGCGTGGTCTACTCGGTGCAGAAGGTCGGCAAGTCCGACTTCTTCGTCGCCGACGACGGCACCAAACTCGCCCAGTCCTGGAAGCAGAACGTGGGACTGGAGAACTACAAGCGCCTGTTCACGGACAGCTCCATCGGAAAACAGTTCTTCAAGGCCTTCCTGTGGACGGTGGTGTTCGCCTTCGGCTCGGTGCTGCTGAGCTTCCTGGTCGGCTTCTTCCTGGCCCTCACCCTCAACGACGACCGCGTGCGCGGCAAGAAGCTCTACCGCTCCTTCCTCCTGCTCCCCTACGCCGTGCCCGGCTTCATCTCACTGCTGGTGTGGTCGAACTTCTACAACAAGGACTTCGGCCTCATCAACCAGACCCTGCATCTGTCCATCCCGTGGTTCTCCGATCCCACGATGGCCAAGATCGCCATCCTGCTGACCAACACCTGGATGGGCTTCCCCTACATGTTCATCGTGTGCACGGGGGCGCTGCAGTCCATCGCCGGTGACGTCAAGGAGGCCGCGAAGATGGATGGCGCCAACGGATGGCAGACCACCACGCGTGTGACCGCGCCGCTCCTGCTGGTCGCCGTCGCGCCGCTGCTCGTGAGCTCCTTCGCCTTCAACTTCAACAACTTCAACGCCATCCAGCTGCTCACCGGCGGCGGCCCCTTCGGTGCCGATGAGTACACACGCGGCGGCACGGACATCCTCATCTCCATGATCTACCGCATCGCCTTCGGCGGCTCCGGCGCCGACTACGGATTCGCCTCCGCGGTCTCCGTCATCCTGTTCATCATCACAGGACTGCTCGCGGCCATCCAGTTCCGCGCCACCAAGGCGCTCGAAGACATCAACTGAGCGCGGAAGGACACGATCACCATGACTCAGAACCCCCACGGTGCCAGGGCGCTCGACGCCGATCAGATCGCCGCGCAGGTGGCCTTCCCCGACGATGAGCCGCCTGCCGCGCCCATTGAGAACAAGATGTCCTTCGGGCGCTGGTTCGCCGAGATCGGATGGCGGCACGTCGTCGGCATCCTCGCCCTCGTCTTCGCCGCCTTCCCGGTGCTGTACGTCATCTCGGCCTCATTCAATCCGCTGGGCACGGTCTCCTCGACCAAGCTCATCCCCACCGAGATCAGTCTGACCAACTACTCGCGCCTGCTCAGCAATGAGAAGGGCCCCTTCCTGCGCTGGTACGCCAACACGATCATCGTGTGCGCCGTCGTGGCCGCCTTCCAGATCTTCTTCTCGATGCTGGCCGCCTACGCCTTCTCCCGCTTCCGCTTCAGGGGCCGCCGCGGCGGCCTCCTCGCCCTCCTCCTCATCATGATGTTCCCGGCGATCCTCGCCATGATCGCCATCTACAACATGATCAGCGATATCGGCGAGGTCATCCCGGCCATCGGGCTCAATACCCTCACCGGCTACTCGCTGGCCCTCATGGGCGGGGCGCTCGGCCAGGTCTGGCTCATCAAGGGAACTTTCGACACGATCCCCCGGGAGCTCGATGAGGCGGCCCTCCTCGACGGCTGCACGCACTGGCAGGTCTTCCGTATCATCCTGCTGCCCACTCTCAAGCCGATCCTGGCCACCACCTTCCTACTCGCCTTCGTGGGGATCATCTCCGACTTCCTCCTCGGAACGATCTTCCTGACCGATGATTCCAAGAAGACGCTGGCGGTGGGCCTGTACGGCTTGCTCTCCGGCGACCGCTCCAACAACCTCGGCATGTTCGCCGCCGGCGCGGTGCTGACAATGCTGCCCGTGGTCGCGCTCTTCCAGTACTTGCAGAAGTACATCGTCGGCGGTGCCACCGCCGGCGCGGTCAAGGGCTGAGGCCCGTCACCCCCTGACTGCTCGTGGCCCCGCCCGCCGGGGCCACGAGCAGTCGTCATCGTCGCGGGTGCGTGGGATTGTGGGCATCCCGGGTCCAACGGGACGTAGAGTCATCCTAGAAACCGAGCATCGGCTCTGGCCGATCATCCATCCTCGAAAGGGAACCAGTGGCGCAGCGCATCACGCTGACGGACATCGCCGAGCAGGCCGGTGTCTCGACGGCGACCGTCTCCCGCGTGCTCAACGGCAAGTCGAACGTGGCCGACGAGACCCGGCGTCAGGTGCTGGCAGCCCTCGACGTCCTGGGATATGAGCGCCCCGAGTCCGTGGACAACCGCTCCCGCGGCCTCGTCGGCCTCATCGTCCCCGAGTTGAGCAACCCGATCTTCCCCCTCTTCGCCCAGGAGATCGAGCAGCTGCTCACCCCCAGCGGCCACACACCGGTGCTGTGCACCCAGACCCCCGGCGGGGTCAGCGAGGACGAGTACATCGAGATGCTCGTCGAGCGGGGCGTGTCCGGCATCGTCTTCGTCTCCGGGCGGCACGCGGACACGACGGGCAATGTCACCCGCTACCAGAAGCTGCGCACACGGGGCGTCCCCCTGGTGACGATCAACGGCAACGCCCCCATGATCAAGGCGCCAGGATTCACCACCGATGATCGGGCCGCGGCGGTGATGGCCGTGGAGCACCTGGCCAGCCTCGGGCACCGGCGGATCGGCTTCGCCACCGGCCCCACCCGCATGGTCCCCGCCGTGCGCAAGCGCACCGGGTACGAGGACGCCATGAGGGCCTGCTGCCCGGGCGAGGCGCTGCGGATCGCGGAGAGCCTGTACACCTATGAGGGAGGGGCGACGGCGGGCGCCGCCCTGGCCGAGCAGGGATGCACCGGCATCATCTGCGGATCGGACATGATGGCGCTGGGCGCCATCAAGGGGATCCGCTCCACCGGCCGCGCCGTCCCCACGGACATCTCCGTCATCGGCTACGACGACTCCCCCCTCCTGGCGATGACGCACCCGCCGCTGACGACGGTCCGCCAGCCCGTGGAGGCCATCTGCCGGGCGGCCGTGTCCACGCTGCTCGCGGCGATCAACGGCGAGAAGCCCGTCGACGCGGAGATGACCTTCATCCCCGACCTCATCGTGCGCGGCTCGACCGCGATGGCCCCGGGGATCGCCGCGCTGCGCTGAGGCGGCGCCGTCGGCCCTCCGCTCAGCGGGACCAGGTGCGCGCCAGTCGCTCCCCCAGGCCCTCCAGGCGCTGTGCGATCCCGGGAGCGCCGCCGTCGATCCACTGCCCGCCGCCCGCAGGGGTGAGCGCGTACTGCGAGACGATGCCCGCCCCGGCGAGCTCGCCCCGGGGAACGGCCGAGATCCCCGTGACGAGGACTGCGGGAAGCGCCAGCCGGGACGCCGCCGCGCCCACCACCTCGGGAACCGAGTCGGCCAGGATGTCATAGGCCTCCCCGACGGCGGTGACGACCAGGTCCGCCTCCTCTGCGGCGGCCTCGAGGCCCGTCAGCCCCGCCGCGACGCGGGCCCCCGGGAGCGCCCGGGCCCCGAGCGCCCGGAGGATGATCGCCGCCCCTCCCCCGGCGCCCGTCCCCCAGCCCGAGGGGCGCAGAGGCCCGTCCCGGTGCCCCTCCGCGCCCACCCCGGCGCCCGGCGCCTGGCCGATCAGGAGCGCCTTGGGGGCGGGATCGCCTCCGGCGAGGGCGGGCAGGAGCGCCGAGGCGCGGGAGCAGGCCCGGCGGTCGAGATCCTGGACCGCGGCCGGGGCGAGCCCGGTCAGGGCGATGAGGCCCTGTCCCGCCCCGTTCATCCCGCCCAGGGGGGCGGTGTCGGCCAGGGCGAGGACGACATCGCGCCCGGCGATCAAGGCGCGGGCCCCCTCGGGCCCGCCAAGGGCGTCGAGCAGCCCGGCGCCGCCGTCGTGCGCCGCGGTGCGCGCGAGCCCGACGACGAGCACGTCGCCCTCACGGGCACGCCCCAGCGCCTGGCGCATGGCCTCGCCGAGGCCCCGCGTACTGCCGTGCTCCGCCTCGCGGCCCGCCTCCCGGCGATCGGCGGGGATGGGGGCGATGCTCGCGGCGTCGAGGACCCATGTGGCGCCCGCGGCGCCTGCGCCCCCCGCGCCCGCTGCGCCCGCTGCGCGCGTGAGACGCACGAGGGCGGCCTGCCGCGCCTGGCCCAGCGGGCCCGGGACGTCGAGAACGGCGCGGTCCTCGACGGCGCCGGGCTGGATCGCGGTGGTGAGCCCGGGGCCGCCGTCGGGGATCGGCAGGAGCGCGAGGGCATCGTCCGGGCGGGCGCGCGACCATCCGCGGGCCAGGGCCTCGGCGACGGCGCGGGCGCCCAGCCCGAGCTCGGCGATGGGGGCGCCCCCGGGCTCGGGGCTCATCGCCCCCGGGGCCAGGAGGACCCTCATGCCTCGATGGCACCGCCCAGGCGCGCCAGGAGGAGGGCCTCGGAGACGACGATGCGCTCCAGGTCCCCCAGGTGCATCGACTCGTCCTCGCTGTGCGCGCGGGTGTCCGGGTCCTCGATGCCGGTCACCAGGACCTGGGCGCCCGGGAACGTGGACTGGAGGGTGGCGATGAAGGGGATGGAGCCGCCCTGACCGATGTCGACGGCCTCGGCTCCGAATCCGGTCGTCAGGGCCCAGTGGGCGGCACGGCCGGCGGGCGTGTCCGAGGAGCCGTGGAACGCGGGGCCGGCCTCGCGCCCGGTGACGGTCAGGCGCGCCCCGAAGGGCACATGGGACGCCAGGTGGGAGGTGAGCGCCTCGATCGCCGACTCGGGGTCCTGCCCGGGGGCGATGCGCATGGAGATCCGGGCGGTGCAGGAGGGGGCGAGCACGTTGCCGGAGCGCTCCAGGGGCGTGACGTCCATGCCGATGACGGTGATGGTCGGCTTGGTCCACAGTCGGGCGGTGAGATCCCCCGTGCCGATGAGCTCGACGCCGGGCAGCACGCCGGCGTCGGCGCGGAAGTCCTCCTCGGCGTACTCGGGGAAGTCGGGGGCGGCGGCGGGCTCGCTCACCAGGCCGGGGACGGCGACGTCGCCCGCGTCGTCGTGGAGGGTGGCCACGAGCCGGCACATGGTGGTCACGGCGTCGAGGACGGGGCCGCCGTACTGCCCGGAGTGCAGGGCGTGATCGAGCACGTCGATGCGGGCGTCGACCTGGACGACGCCCCGCAGCGAGGTGGTGAGCGCCGGGACCCCGACCCTCCAGTTCGAGGAGTCGGCCACGATGATGACATCGGCGTCGAGGCGGTCGCGGTGGGCGGCGAGGAAGGCCTCGAAGGACGGCGAGCCGACCTCCTCCTCTCCCTCGATGTACACGGTGACGGAGCAGGGCAGCTGCCCGCCGCCGAGCTCGCGCAGGATCCGCAGGGCGTGGGGGTGCGTGACGACGCCGGCGCCGTCGTCCGAGGTCCCTCGCCCGAAGAGGCGCTCGCCCCGCTGCTCGGCAATGAAGGGGTCGGCCTGCTGCCAGGCGGAGGGGTCGCCCACGGGCTGGACGTCGTGGTGGGAGTAGATGAGCACGTGCGGGGAGCCGGCGGGGCCATCGGCGTGGGCGAGGACCGCGGGACGTCCGGGCGTGCCGTCGGGGCAGTCCACGCTGGTCACCTCGGCCTCCAGTCCGGCGTTGCGCAGGAGGCCGGCCACGTGCTCGGCGGAGCGGAGCACCTCGGCCTGGTCGTGGCTGGCCGCCGAGACCGAGGGAATGGCCACGAGATCGGTCAGGTCGGAGACGATAGTGGGGAAGGCATCGCGCACCGCGGCGCGGATCGAGTCGACGGTGATCATGGTTTGCAGGGTATCGCGGATGAGCCGCTACCCTGAGCCGGTGAAGCTCTTCAAGAAGAACGAGGCTCCCGCGCCCGCGCCCGAGACGACGCCGTCCAAGGCCGGGGGGAAGGGCCGCCCCACCCCCAAACGCAGGGACGCCCAGGCCAGGCGCCTGCACCCGGTGGTGCCCACGGATCGAAAGGCCGCTAAGCGCGAGGCCCGGGCGAGGCGGGACGAGGCATGGGAGCGCCAGCGCCTGGCGATGGAGACCGGGGATGAGCGCTACCTCCCCGCGCGGGACAAGGGGCCGGTCAAGCGCTATGTCCGCGACTACATCGACGCCCGCTTCTCCGTGGGCGAATTCTTCATCCCAGTGGCCTTCGCCGTTCTCATCCTGGGCCTTTTCGGGCAGTCGATGCCGCAACTGATGCTGTGGCTCATGGTCGGCCTGTACGCGCTGACCCTCGTCATGATCCTCGACGTCATCGCCTGCTGGCTCATCCTGCGCCGCCGTCTCGACGCCAAGTTCGGACGCGAGACGTGGTCGTCCCAGGGCCGGATCTTCTGGTACATCATGGCCCGCTGCGTCAGCATGCGCCGCATGCGCCAGCCCAGGCCGCAGGTGGCCCGTCGCCAGTACCCCGACTGACGCGCCACCCGGATTCGCTGCCGGCGCGCAAGCCCTTCCGCCGCTGCGCGGCCCGGGCTAGTGTCGACACATGGTCACTTACCGGCACCTGGGCTCATCCGGGCTGAAGATCACCGAGATCACCTACGGCAACTGGCTCACCCACGGCTCGCAGGTCGAGGCGGACACCGCGATCGACTGCGTCCATACCGCACTGGACCTGGGGATAACGAGCTTCGACACCGCCGATGTCTACGCCAACACCGCCGCCGAGGAGGTCCTCGGGCGCGCCCTGGCCGGGCAGCGCCGGGAGTCCCTGGAGATCTTCACGAAGGTCTACTGGCCCATCGGCCCGAAGGGCCCCAATGACGTGGGGCTGTCCCGCAAGCACATCATGGAGGGCATCAACGGCTCGTTGAGGCGCCTCGGGCTGGACTACGTCGACCTCTACCAGGCGCACCGCTACGACTACGAGACCCCGCTGGAGGAGACGATGCAGGCCTTCGCGGACGTGGTCCGCGCGGGCAAGGCCCTCTACATCGGGGTCTCGGAGTGGACGGCCGAGCAGATCCGCGTCGGCCAGGAGCTGGCCACTCAGATGGGCTTCCGCCTGGTGTCCAACCAGCCCCAGTACTCCGCTCTGTGGCGGGTCATCGAGGGCGAGGTCATCCCCGCCTCCACCGAGCTGGGGCTCGGGCAGATCGTCTTCTCCCCCATGGCTCAGGGAATCCTCTCCGGCAAGTACCTGCCGGGCGCCGAGCCGCCCGCGGGCTCGCGCGCCACCGATGGCAAGGGCGGCAAGGACATGATCGCGAGGTGGATGCGCCCCGAGGTTCTCACCGCTGTCCAGGGACTGCGGGGCGTGGCCGAGGAGGCGGGCCTGACCATGCCCCAGCTCGCCATCGCCTGGGTCCTGCAGAACCCCGCCATCTCGGCGGCCATCGTGGGAGCCTCGCGCCCCGAGCAACTGAGGGACACGGTGAAGGCCTCCGGCATCGTGCTGGACGAGGCGGTGATGAGGGCGATCGACGCCGCCCTCGGTGATGTCGTCATGCGCGATCCGGCCCGGACCCGCACCGTCTCCCCCAACCCGCGCCCGGCCTGATCGGGCCCGGCGGCGCTGCGGGCCTCAGCGCACCGGGCGGCGGGACTGGGAGACGGCCAGGGCGCGGTTGATACGGCCGGGCCAGGCCGGGCCGTTGTAGATGAAGGCCGAGTAGGCCTGGAGGAGGTCGGCGCCGGCCTCGAGCATCAGCTCGGCGTCCATGATCGAGGAGATGCCGCCGACGCCGATGATCGTGGGCCCCTCCCCCAGGCGCGCGCGCAGGCGGCGCACGACCTCCAGGGCCCGGGGCAGCAGCGGCGAGCCGGACAGGCCGCCCTCGCCCAGATCATGGGCGATGGTGGTGTTGGTGGCCACCACGCCGTCGAGTGCCAGTTCGCGGACGAGGTCGGCGACGGCGTCGATGTCCTCGTCGGCCAGGTCCGGGGCGATCTTGACCAGGAGCGGCACGTGCCGGCGCGCGGCGGCGTCCCCCGCCTCGCGCACGGCGACGAGGATCGGCCTGAGGGATTCCGCGCTCTGCAAGCTGCGCAGGCCGGGGGTGTTGGGGCTGGAGACGTTGACGACGAGGTAGTCGGCCCAGCGGGCCACCCGGGAGGCGGAATAGCGGTAGTCCTCGACCGCGTCCTCGAGTGCGGTGGCCTTGGTCTTGCCGATGTTGGCGCCCACGACGATCGAGCGGCCCCGCGGCGTCGAGCGCAGGGCCCGCAGGCGGCGGGCGGCCTCGTCGGCGCCCTCGTTGTTGAAGCCCATGCGGTTGCGGATCGCCCGCATCTCGGGGTGGCGCCACATGCGGGGCTTGTCGTTGCCGGGCTGGGCGTGAGCGGTGAACGTGCCGACCTCAATGAAGCCGAAGCCGAGCATGTCCAGGCCCTCGACGGCCCCGCCCTCCTTGTCCATGCCCGCGGCCAGGCCCATGATCCCGGGAACCGGGCGGGCGAAGGGACCGCCCTGGGAGGCGCTGGGCACGGGCAGGCTCGGGCGGCGCCCCCACATCTGGCGCACGACGTCGCGCACGATGGGAACGCGCCCGGTGACCTCGATCGCGTCCATGCAGATGTCGTGGATGACCTCGGGATCGATTCGCGTCAGCACGGTCTTGTACAGCAGGTCGTAGAGCACGTGGCCAGCCTACCCGTGCTCTACCGGTACTCTGGTGCCGTCCCGCGCCGGAGGACCAGTCGTCCGGCTCCCGCACCGCATCGGAGGAACCGTGTCCTTCAACTCTGGCATCGAGCTCGACCCCGACCGGGTCTCGACGCGATCGACGGGGCGCCGCGGCGCCGCCATCGGCGGCGGGTCCGTGGTGGCGGTCATCGCCGTCATGCTGCTCTCCCAACTCACCGGCGTGGACCTGACCGGCCTGGTGAGCCAGGACGGCGGCGGGGGCGCCGCGCAGACGGGCTCATCATCCTCGATCGACACCTCGATGTGCACCACCGGCGAGGCCGCGAACACGCATACGCAGTGCCGCATGGTGGCCACCGCCGAGTCCCTGGACGCGGTGTGGGGCGAGCAACTGCCCGCCCAGGACGGGCGCGCCTATGCCAAGCCGGACTTCGTCCTGTGGGACGGCAGCCAGGTCTCCACCGCCTGCGGGTCCGCCAGCAGCGCCGTCGGCCCCTTCTACTGCCCCGGCGACTCCACCGTCTACCTCGACATGTCCTTCTTCTCCGACATGGAGTCCCAGCTCGGCGCCAATGACACGCCCCTGGCCGAGGAGTACATCGTCGCCCACGAGTTCGGTCACCACATCCAGAACCTCCAGGGGACGATGAGCAAGACCGACCGCTCCGGCACCGGCGCCGACTCCGACTCCGTGCGCACCGAGCTCCAGGCGGACTGCTACGCCGGCACCTGGGTCCACTACGCCTCCACGACCAACGACCCCGAGACCGGCAGGCCCTTCCTCAACACGCCCAGCGACGAGGAGATCCAGACCGCCCTCGACGCCGCCTCCGCCGTGGGCGACGATCACATCCAGCAGCGGTCCGGGGCCGGCGTCAACTCGGACTCCTGGACGCACGGGTCGTCGGAGTCCCGCGTGCGCTGGTTCAAGACCGGCCTGGAGCAGGGCGACCTCAGTGCCTGCGACACCTTCGCCGTCGACGCCTCCCAGCTCTGAGGCCCCTCGGGGCAAGGCTGCGGATCCCGGGCGGCGGGGCGCAGCCGCGCTGACCGCGACCGCGCTCAGCGCTCCCAGTGCTTGATGACGCGGCTCAGCAGCACGCCGAAGGTCATTCCCGTCGCAGCGAGGTAGGGGCCGAAGTGCTGGCGCACGAGGTTGCCCAGCGGCTTCTCCGCGATGACGATGAAAGCGGTGGACGCCGCCATGCGCGCCGCCCGCTCCCCCGTCGCGTGGACGGCGACCCGCCCGAGGGGCAGCCGGCGCCGCCCCGACTCGGCGGCGAAGAGCTTGACGGGGATGCCGGTCAGCGCCTGCATCCAATAGCCCCTCGGCCCTCGATCCAAGTAGCGGGCGGTGGCCCTGCGCATGGCGGGCCGTGTCCACGGAGCGGGCAGGCGCGCCCCGTGCGCGGCGAGGACGTGGCCCAGGAGCACTCCGCTGACTGATCCGGCGACGACGGCGGCGCCCCGCCGCCACAGCAGGCCGGGCTGGGTGATGCCGAGCCAGACCTGGCTCATCTCCGCCATGACGGGGAAGGAGAGAGCCTCGGCCATCCCCCACGCGAACATGACGGCATCCCCGCGAGCCCCGCTCATCGCCTGCGCGGCGATGGTGTGGATGTCGGAGACCGGGTAGGGTCGGCGTGGCTCGCTCAGGAGGCCCGTGATCTGAGCTCGGGCCTCCTCGCTCACGGCCACGACGTCGTCGCTCGGGAGTATCGGCTCGCCGACTCGCACCTCGACGGGCGAATAGCGGGGCACGCCGCCCTTCTTCGGCATGAGCTCACGCGAGCCCACGAGCGCGACGGGGAGCACGGGAATGCCGAAGTCCCTGGCCAGGCGGGCCGCGCCGGAGTGGAAGCGGCCGAGCTCGCCGTCGACGCTGCGCGTGCCCTCGGGGAAGATGAGAACGCTCATGGATTCGGCGACGCGGTCCTCCAGGACGCCGCGCAGCTCCTCGTAGGCGCCCTCGCCGGAGCGGCTGACGGGGTAGGCGCCGAGCAGGCCGCGGGCCACCAGCCGACGCGAGCGCTTGACGAACCAGTAGTCCTGAGCGGCCACTGTCACCACCCGCATCATGGTCGGCGAGGCGCTCATGAGGGCGATCGTGTCCGCGTGGGAGCCGTGGTTGGCGACGACGACGTAGGGGCCGGTGGAATCGAACTCGCCCTCGACGCGCACCCCGCCGAAGGGCGCGATGACGGCGGACCAGAACTTCTGACGGGCGACGGCCCGCCAGGTGACCTTCGCCGGGGTGCGCACCACCGAGCGCAGGCGGGAGCCGGCCCTGCCGATCTCGGAGGCGCCCGGCAGGGTGGAGAGGGATGATGGCAGTGGCATGGGGGCTCCTTCTGGTGATCGGTCTGTTGGGATGCTCGCCGCGTCGGTCAGGCGAGCACTGCGGCCAGGGGGAGGACGAGGAGAAGGGAGTCGACGCGGTCGAGCAGGCCCCCGAAGCCGGGGAGCCAGGCACCGGCGTCCTTGACGCCGGCGGTGCGCTTGATGAGGGACTCCAGGAGGTCGCCGAGCACACCGCCCACGCCGATGGCGACGACCGCCCCCGGGCTCAGCGCGCCCAGGAGGGCCAGGACGATCACCGTGCCGGTGAGCGCACCCGCCAGCCCGCCGACGGTCTTGTTCGGGGACAGGGGCGACAGCGGGCGGCGCGCCCAGGCGAAGCGGCGCAGGCCCATCCCACCGCACCAGGCGGCGACGTCGGCTGCCGCCGCGGCGAAGGCGATGAGGAAGGCGTCGTGCCACAGGACCACCAGGTGGGCCAGGGACCAGCAGATCCACACGGAGGCGAAGCCCGTGATGCTCGCCCGTCGCAGCCCATCGGCGCTGTCCCCCTGAAGAACTGCGGGCAGGGCGCATACGAGCACCATCACTGGGGCGAGCGCGAGGAGGCCGGGACTGAGCCATGCGGACAGCGGGTAGGCCACCGCCAGCAGGAGCAGCAGGAGGGTCTCCGCCCCGGGCAGCCGCGCCAGACGGGAGAGCTCGCGGGTGGCCTGCACGGCCAGGGCCGCGGCGAGCAGCGCCGTCGTGCCCCTCCCCGCCCAGATCGGCAGCCCGACGACGGGAACGATGACCGCCCAGGTCATCCACCGCTTGCGCAACTCGGCCCTGTGGGATAGCGCGACCGCCGCGCCGCTGAGCGCCAGTACAGCGAGGGTGACGCAGGCCAGCAGCACGGCCCTGCCCGTCAGGGTCAGCCCGATCCCCGGGACGGTGACGGACCAGGAGCGATCGCCGCCGAGTATCCAATCGGCCCCGCCCAATGCGCGGGCGGGGATGGGTCCTGCTGGGAGGAGCAGTAGTCCGGGCATGGGGTCCTCACTCCGCGGGGCCGACGCCCAGCGGGCTCCCGCCCCTCGGCTGGGAGCCGGGTGCGGGCAGCAGGCTGTGGGCGCGCGCCAATCGAACCCCGGCGGTGACGAACGAGCCGACGATGAGCAGCCACGCCACGGGCGCCAACCATGAGGTCACGGCGGAGGCCACGACGGCGATGAGGCATCTCTCGGTCTTCCCCAACGGCCCGCCGTTGAGCCTCGGGGCGCCCGCGCCCGCGGCGGAGAGGCTGATGAAAGTGGGCAGAGTGGCCGCGAGCGCCGCGACGAGCAGGAGGACGATGGTCGCGTGCGAGGCCCCGCTCCGGGCCCCCAGGACGACGAGCCCCGCCATCATGAGCAGGTCGGAGGTGCGGTCGCCGATCTCGTTGAGGACGAAACCGAAGGGGCGGGACACGCCCCGGGCCCGGGCGACGGCGCCGTCGAGGTTGGCCCCGCCCAGCCGCGCGGCCAGCAGGGGGAAGGCGAGGGGCCACCAGCCCATGGCGATCGCACCGGCGCCGAGGGCTCCGGCGATCACGCCGGCAAGTGTCCACGCGTCGGGGCTGATGCCGCGCCTCACCGACGCGTTGATGAGGAAGGTGAGTCTCCGGGTGTACCAGTGCTTGAGACCGTAGAGGGAGGGCATGACTCGAGGCTAGCAAGCCGGCGCCGCGAGATCGTGGAAAACGCCTGACCACCGATGGGGAGCGCTGCACACGGGCGATCAGGGGCGCTGAGCTCAGGGGAGCGCTGCGCGAACGGCCCCCCTCGGCGCCGGGCCGACCCGCGCCACTCCGCTCCCCCGGCCCTCCCCGGTGACGGTTGCGACTCTTAGGGTGGTGCCATGAGCGACTCTCGCCCCACTGATCTGCCCGATCCGGCCAACGTGGTCCTCAAGGGGGTCCGGGAGGGGCCGGCGCCCGACGACGGCGCGCGCGTCCTCGTGGACCGCCTGTGGCCCCGGGGCGTCTCCAAGGAGCGCGCGGCGCTGGACGAATGGGCCAAGGACGCTGCGCCGTCGACCGGGCTGCGCCGGGCCTTCCACTCCGGGGGCCTGCCCTGGCCGGAGTTCGTGGAGGCCTACCGGGCCGAGCTGACCGATGGGACGGCCGCTCGGGGCGCCGTGGCGCATCTGCGCGCGTTGGCGCTGCGGGGGCGGCTGACACTGCTCTTCGCGGGTCATGACCAGGCGCGGACGCACGCACGCGTCCTGCGCGAGGCGGTCGTCGGGGCGCCCGACCCGGAGCTGCCGTAGCCGGGCGCGATACTGGGTCGGCCTCGAGCCGGCCCAGTATCGCGCCCTGCACCGGGCCCGGTCCGGGGCGGAGCGGATTGGGGCAGGGCCGCGCGCCCGCGACGCCGCTGCCGTCGCCCTGCCAGACTGGGCGCATGCGAGTCGCGGAGATCGCCCGGCTGACGGGCACCACGGTGCGCGCGGTGCGCCACTACCACTCCCTCGGGCTGCTGCCGGTTCCCGCCGAGCGCGGTGGCCGGCGGGACCACGACCTGAGCCACGTGGCGCGCCTGTCGCGCATCCGCTGGCTGGTGCGGGCCGGGGTGCCGCTGAGCGCCGTCGCCCGTGTGCTCGACGGCGCGGAGGACGGCGGCCCCGGGGCCGATCACGCGCCGCCTGACGCCGTCGGCGCCGACGATGATCCGGTGAGCCGCGATCTCGCCGCCGCCCTGGCCTCCGTGGAGGCCCATTTGGAGGAGGTCGCCGCTCAGCGCGACATGCTCGCCGCACTGCTGGAGCGCTCTCGTGAGGGGATGTCGGTGAGCCCGATGCCCCCGCGCATGGCCGCGTTCTTCGATCGCATGGAGGAGGCCGCCCCGGATGAGCGGACCCGGGCCGCTGTGAGGGCGGATCGCGACGCCGTCGACCTGGCCTGTTACCGGGGGCAGATGCCCGCGGAGGCGGAGCTTCTCTTCCCCGACCCGGACGCCGATGATGACGCCGCCACCCTGGCGGACTACGGGAGGGCCGGCGAGGGGCTGGACGAGGAGGAGGCCGAGGCGATGGCCGCAGAGATGGTCAGCCGCCTCATGCGACGCGCGGGGCCCGAGCGCCTGCGCGCCCTGGCCCGGTCTGCGGACCGGGAGGCCATCCGCGCGGTCTTCCAGCTCTTCGCCTCCTTCGAGCAGTTGGGCTCCGCCTACGCCCGTGCCCTGGAGCGCAGGCTGTTGGAGGCGATCGACGACTGGTCGAGGGCCTGAATCCCGATCTGCAGGCAATGCGCCGCGGAAGCGCCGGTGAGGGTGTGAAGCACTTGCGTGCGACGCGGCGTCGCACCTGACGCTGGGGGGCATGAGCGCATCCGATTCCCCCGCCATCGAGGTCACGGGCCTGGTGAAGGCCTTCGGGCGACGCAGGGCGCTGGACGGGCTCGACCTGACGGTCCCTGCGGGCCGGATCCACGGGTTCCTGGGTCCCAACGGGGCGGGCAAGTCCACGACGATCCGCGTACTGCTCGGCATGTACCGGCGCGACGCCGGCAGTGCGCGCGTACTCGGCCTCGATCCCGCGCGAGACGCGGAGGCGATCACCGGGAGAAGCGCCTACGTGCCCGGCGACGTCGCCCTGTGGCCGACCCTGACCGGCGGCCAGGCGCTCGACGCCCTGGCGGGCCTGCGCGGCGCCCGGGACCAGCGCCGCGAGGCCGAGCTCATCGAGGCCTTCCGGCTCGACCCCTCGCAACCCATACGCTCCTACTCCAAGGGGAACCGTCAGAAGGTCATGCTCGTCGCCGCCCTGGCGGCACCCTGCGAGCTCCTCATCCTCGACGAGCCGACCTCCGGGCTCGATCCCCTCCAATCGGAGGTCTTCGTCGAGGCGGTGCACGACGCCGCCGACCAGGGACGGACCGTCCTCATGTCGAGCCACATCATGGCGGAGGTGGATCGGCTGTGCGACGCGGTGACGATCATCAAGGACGGCCGCGCCGTCGAATCCGGATCCATGTCCGAGCTGCGCCACCTGAGATCGTCGCGCATCACCTGCCGCCTGCCTCGGGGGAGCCGCGTAGGCCCGATCGCGGGGGAAGCGCCTCTTGGAGGGGCCCCGATCGCCTCCTCCGGCCACTTTCCCGACGGCTCCTCCCCTGCGCAAGAGGCCCCGTCCTCGCCCGGTCCCGACGCCGAGGGGCGCTTCACCGTGTCGGTGCCCGCCGATCGGGTGCCGGGGCTTCTCAGCGCTCTGATCGATGCCGACGCGCGGGAGATCACCTGCGCGCCGGTCTCACTCGACGAGGTCTTCCTCGAGCACTACCAGGCGGATGCCCGATGAGCCCGCGCCGCCATGGTGGGACGTGCGCATGGAGCGCCCACGTCCGGCTGCGCCTGCGCACCGAGCGCGCCTGGCTCGTCACCCTGCCCTCAGTGGTCCTGGTGCTCACCGCGCTCCTGTGCCCCAGTTACGGCACCACCTACAGCAGCGAGGCCGCCATGGCGAGAGCGGTGGCGTCCGCCCGCACCAACGACACCATGCTCCTACTGTATGGAAACCTCGCCCATGGCGCCGATCCTGTCCAGATCGCCGTGTGGGAGCTGGGAGCGATGACCTGCCTGGGGATCAGTGTCGTCGTCGTGCTTCACACGGCGGCCGTCACGCGGGGCGAGGAGGACCGGGGCCGCGTTGAGCTCCTGCACGCCGCATCTGTGGGGCCGACGCGGCGGGTCCTGGGGCAGGCCCTCACGCTCGCCCTGCTCAGCGCGCTCATCGGGGTCGGCGCGGGCACGGGACTGCTCGCTCTCGACGGCGCCGTCTTGGCCGACGCCCGCGCCTATGGGACGGCAGTGGGCATGACGTGCCTGCTGCTCGCCGCGCTCACCCATCTCGCCGCGCAGATCGCCGCCGACGCCCCGGGCGCCCGTGGGCTGGGGCTGGTCGTCCTAGCGGCGGCCTACCTGGCCTACGGACTCTCCTGCTCCCGGGAGCTGGGGTGGGCGGACCCGGTCGGCGACCTCTCCCCCTTCCGGCTTCGCCAGACGCTCTCGCCGGGCGGGCACAACGCCTGGCTGCCCGCGCTATGGGGAGGCTGCGCGTGGATGCTCCTCGTCACCATCACCATCCTGACCTCCCGGCGGAGGGACCTGGGCCAGGGACTCGTCCTCATGCGCTCGCCGCGCGCGGGCAGCCCTTTGGGCGTCGGCGGGCCTGCGCCTCTCGCGCTGCGGCTCTCACGGGGAGGCATCACCGCGTGGGCGCTCGCGCTGTCGGCGGCCGTCTGGCTCCTCATCGACATGGGTGGGGCGCTCGTGGCTCGCGCTCAGGAGGGGGCGTTCGGCCCCGACAGCGGCATGGGGGCGATTCTCGGCAGTGGTGACGATGCCGGCAGGGCCTTCCTGGAATACGTCGGCTCCCTCATCGGCGCGCTCGCCGCCCTCCATGCGGTATCGCTGGCCAATCGCGCGGGGGCCGACGAGCTGGTGGGGCGCACGGAGGTGCTGGCCTCGACCGGTGTTCGGCCTGCCCGACTCCTGCTCGCCTGGTGGTGCGCCGCCGCAGCCGGATCAGGGCTCGTCCTGTGCTGCGCCACCGTGTCGGCGGCCAGCGCCGGGAGCGGCGCGCTGGGAACCGGCACCCGTGATGCGATCCGCCTGGTGGCCGGGCAGTGGCCCGCGGCGATCGCCGCAGCGTCGGTCGCCTCCGCCATCTGCGCGATCCTGCCCCGTCGGCGCGGCATCGCCTGGTTGGCGCCGCCGATCTGCGTGGGCCTCATCCAGTTCGGCGCCACACTCGATGTTCCGGAGCGCGTCCGCGATGCCAATCCTCTGGCGCAGGCCGGCCGGCCCGGCTCGTGGTGGTTGCTCGGCGCATCCGCGGCGATGGTCGGAATCGCCGTCGTGCGCATGAGGCGCCGTGACCTCGTGCTGGCGTCCTCATCCCGTTCACGCCGCCACCATCCCCATGACATCGACCACCCATTGCGCTTCACCGAGAGGAAGATCAACCATGCGCGCTGTCATCGTCGTCGAATCCTGCTTCGGCGCCACGCGGGCCGCAGCTGAAGAGATCGCGCGGGGCCTGCGCGACTCGGGCGTGAGCACCGCCGTCCTGGCCCCTCGGGAGGCCACAGCCGAGAAGATCGGCCGCGCGGGGCTCCTCGTGCTCGGCGCGCCGACGCACAACCGGGGGCTGCCGACCATCAAATCCCGCGCCACCGCCGTCGAGCGCGGCGTCGGGGCGGAGGAGCCGGGCCTGCGGGAATGGCTCGCAGGCGCCTGCCTCCCGCCCGGCACGCGGATAGCGGCCTTCGACACGGTGACCGGTCTCGGCTGGATCAACGGCTCGGCCGCCAAGCAGATCACCAGGCTCTCGCGCCGCCGAAGCGCCGCCGTCCGCAGTTTCCTCGTGGCGGGTGGAAGCAACGGGGCGCTGGCCGACGGCCAGGTCGAGGAGGCGAGGGCCTGGGGCGCCGAACTGGTCTGCGATGGGAATCACCGTTCCGGTGAATCAACGACCGCCGTGCCCGGGTGAACCGGTCTCGGTGCCGTTTTCAACCGGTCTCGATGACAGTATCGACCGGTCTCGGTGCTATGGATCAGACGTTGAAGCCGAGGGCGCGCAACTGCTCGCGGCCCTCGGGGGTGATCTTGTCCGGGCCCCACGGCGGCAGCCACACCCACTGGATGCGCACCTTATCGGCGATGAGGGCGAGGGCCTGCTGGGCCTGCTCCTCGATGACGTCGGTGAGCGGGCAGGCGGCGGTCGTCAGAGTCATGTCGAGGACGACCGTCCCGTCGGGGTCGAAGGAGACGCCGTAGAGGAGGCCCAGGTCGACGACGTTGATCCCGAGCTCGGGGTCGATGACGTCGCGCAGCGCCTCCTCGATGGCGGCGACATCCACGCCGGCCGGGACGGGGGCGGGAGAGTGCTGGGCGGCCATCGGGTTCACGGCGGTGGCCTCGGCAGTGGTCGGGTGGTCGGTCATGATCCCTCCTGGGAGGTGTCCGGGGTCGTGTGGGTCGGCGCGGGACGCGTTCTTCGCGCGGCCCGCTCGGTGCCGCGAGTCAGTCCTCGACGGCGGGCAGGGCGATCCCTGCCTGGGCGAGCGCGTCCTTGAGGGCCATCCAGCCCAGGAGCGCGCATTTGACGCGGTTGGGGTACTTCGAGACTCCCTCCAGGGCGGCGGCGTCCTCGAGGTCGTCGAGGATCGCGCCGTCGACGCCCCGCCCGCGCGAGTGCATGAGCTCATCGAAGTCGCGGGAGAGCCTGGCGATGGTCGTCAGATCAGCGCCATCGATGAGATCGTGCATGATCGAGATCGATGCCTGGGAGATCGAGCAGCCCTCGCCCTTCCAGCCCACCGCCACCAGTCGCCCATCCTCGACCCTCAGCCCCAGGTCCACCTCATCCCCGCAGGTGGGGTTCACCTGGTGGCTGAGGCCGGCGGGATCGGCGGGCAGGCCCTCGCCGTGCCGCTCGCGGGAGTGGTCGAGGATGACCTGCTGGTAGAGCTGGTCGAGTTCGTTCATCGCCGTCACCTCCGAAAATAGGACTGGACACCGGCCACGGCCTCGAGGAAGCGGTCGATCTCCTCGATGGTGGTCGTCAGGCCGAAGGACACGCGCGAGGAGGCGTGGATGCCGAAATGCGCGTGGATCGGCTGGGCGCAGTGGTGGCCGGTGCGCACGGCGACACCGGCGGCGTCGAGCACCTGGCCCACGTCGTGCGGATGGACCCCCTCGATGGTGAAGGCGATGACGCCGAGGCGGTCGGCGTCATCGTCGGGCCCGATGATCCGCAGGCCGGGGACGCGCCTCATGCCGTTCAGCGCGTGGGCGGTGAGCCCGGCCTCACGGGCGCGCAGGCGGTCCATGCCCAGGAGCCCGAGATAGTCGACGGCGGCATGCCAGCCCGCGGCCTGGGCGAGAGGCTGGCTGCCGGCCTCGAAGCGCGCCGGGGGCGGCATGTAGGTGGAGGACTCCATGGTGACGACCTCGATCATGGACCCGCCGGTGAGGACCGGCGGCATCGCGTCGAGGAGCTCCTCGGTGGCCACGAGCGCGCCCACGCCGGTGGGACCGCACATCTTGTGACTGGACAGCGCCATTGCGTCGACGCCGGCCGCAGCCAGCGCGGCGAAGTCGAGAGGCATATGCGGCGCGGTCTGGCAGGTGTCGAGCACGATCACCGGCTCTCGGTCCCCGGCGCGGCCGACTGCCCGGGCAGCGGCGAGGATGGGGTCCAGGGGCGCCATGGCGCCGGTGACATTAGAGGCGTGGCCGAGGGCGAGGACTCGCGTGCGCCCGGTGATGACATCGAGGGCGGCCGGGTCGATGCGGCCGACGTCGTCGAGGTCGAGCCAGCGCAGGGTGGCGCCGGTGCGGGCGGCGAGCTCCTGCCAGGGAACGAGGTTGGCGTGGTGCTCGGCCCGGGTGACGACGATCTCGTCCCCGGGGCCGAGGGCGAGTCGGCGCGCGGGGTCGGCCTCAGGGGCCGCACCGGGCCCCCCGGCGGCCGGGCGGGCGAGACTGGCGTGCCCGATGGCCAGGGCCACGAGATTGATCGCCTCGGTGGCGTTCTTCGTGAAGACGAGCTGGCCGGCCCGGGCTCCCACGAAGGCGGCGATCGCCTCGCGGGCATCCTCCAGGGAGGCGGTGGCCTCATCGGCGAGCTGGTAGGTGGAGCGCCCGGCCGCGCCGTTGCTCATCCTGTAGAACACGGATTCGGCGTCCAGCACGCACCGCGGCTTCTGCGCGGTGGCGGCCCAGTCGAGGTAGGCGAGCTCGCGCCCATTGCGCGCGGGGCGCTCCAGGTAGGGGAAGTCCTTGCGGGCGCGGGCCACCTCCACCGCGCTCAGCGGCTCGGCGGCGGGGGACTCGGTCGGTGCGGGGGCGCTCATGGTCGGCTCACTTGAGGTAGCGGTCGTAGCCCTCTTCCTCGAGCCGGTCGGCCAGGTCGGGGCCGCCCTGCTCGGCCACGCGGCCGTCGACGAACACGTGGACGAAGTCGGGCTTGATGTAGCGCAGGATCCGCGTGTAGTGCGTGATGAGGAGGAATCCGGCGTCGGAGGTCTCGTGCAGGCGGTTGACGCCCTCGGAGACGATGCGCAGCGCGTCGACGTCGAGGCCGGAGTCGGTCTCGTCCAGGACGGCGAACCGCGGCCCCAGCAGCTCCATCTGGAGGATCTCGAAGCGCTTCTTCTCACCCCCGGAGAAGCCGGCGTTGACGTCGCGCTGGTTGAAGGAGGGGTCCATGCGCAGGCGCTCCATGGCGGAGCCGACCTCCCCGACCCATTGGCGCACCTTGGGGGCATGGCCGTCGATCGCGGTCTTGGCGGTGCGCAGGAAGTTGGCCACGGACACGCCCGGGACCTCCACGGGGTACTGCATGGCCAGGAAGAGGCCTGCGCGGGCGCGCTCGTCCACGCTCAGGGACAGCAGGTCCTCGCCGTCGAGGAGGACCTGGCCGTCGGTGACCTCGTAGTCGGGGTGGCCCGCGATGGAGTAGGCCAGGGTGGACTTGCCCGAGCCGTTGGGACCCATGATCGCGTGGATCTCGTCGGAGGCGATCGTCAGGTCGACGCCCTTGAGGATGGGCTTGGGGCCGTCGTTGGTGGAGACCTGGACGTGGAGGTTGGTGATCTCGAGGGTGCTCATGAGTTTGTTCTGCTGCCTTCTTATGCCTGATGGACGTGCGGCTTGCTCGGGGTTGTTCGGGGACGGGCGCTCACGGCTGCTCGCCGACTGGGGCGCCGGGGCCCGCCGAGATGAGGCCGGTGAGCTCGAGCTCGTGCTCGATGGCGGTCATGAGGCGCTCCTCGACCTCGGGCACGCCGATCTCGGAGACGATCTCGTTGAAGAAGCCCAGCACCACGAGCCGGCGCGCCTCGCGCTCGGGGATGCCGCGGGCGCGCAGGTAGAACAGCTGGACGTCGTCGAAGCGGCCGGTTGCCGAGGCGTGGCCCGCGCCCTCGATGTTGCCGTTCTCGATCTCCAGGTTGGGAATCGAGTCGGCCTTGGCGCCCGGGGTGAGCACGAGGTTGCGGTTGAGCTCGTAAGTGTCGGTGCCGCGCGCCCCGGCCCCGATGAGGCAGTCCCCCACCCACACGGCGTGGGCGCCGTCGCCCTGGAGGGCGCCCTTGTAGGTGACACGGGAGTAGCAGTGCGGCTCGGTGTGGGCCACGTAAGGGCGGTGCTCCTGATGCTGGCCGGCGTCGGTGAAGTAGACGCCGTAGGCGTCGATGCGCCCGCCCTCGCCGCTGAAACCGAGGTCGGGGGCGATGCGCGTGTCCCCGCCCAGCGAGACGACGACGTGCTTGAGCGCGCCGCGCCCCTCGACGCGCGCTCGGTGGTTAGAGGCGTGGACGGCGGCGTCATCCCATCCCTGGACGGTGACGACGGTGAGCTCCGCGCCGTCGGCGACGACGATCTCCACCGTCTGGGTCAGGGCGGCGGTGCCGGTGTGATCGAGGATGACGGTGCCGGCCGAGCCGGGCTCGGCGGTGATGAGCAGGTGCTGGGCGCTGGGGTCGGCCAGCTCAGCGTCATCGCCCCGGATCGCCACTCGCGCGGCGCGCTCGAGGCGGGCGCCCGCACTCAGTGTGATGGCGGTGGCGGTGGAGAAGGCCGCCCAGGCGACGACGCCGGTGCGGTCAACGGGCTCGCCGACCCCGCCGAGGCGCGGGTCGTCCCGGTCGAGCTCCTCGACGACGACGCCGTCGGGGGCGTCGACGCTGGCGGCCACGACCCCGGTGCGGGTCCCGGCGGCGACGGCGTCGAGATCGAACAGGGGGGCGAAGCGCTTGATCGGGGTGAAGCGCCACTCCTCCTCGCGCCCTCCGGGCACGGGAATGTCCGCGGGGTCGAAGGAGGTGGGGCGGTCGGCCCGGGAGGCCACGTAGCGGGGCTGCGGGGCGCCGCCGTGGCTGTGGGGGCCCTGGGCGGTGGCGCGCGAGTGGTCGGTGCGCAAGTCGGTCATGTCGTGCTCCTGATCGGGGTGGGTGATGGGCTCGGCGCGGCGGGGCCGTCAGCCGACCGAGTTCTCCATCTGGAGCTCGATGAGGCGGTTGAGCTCGAGGGCGTACTCCATGGGCAGCTCGCGGGCGATGGGCTCGACGAAGCCGCGCACGATGGTGGCCATCGCCTCGGTCTCGGTCAGCCCGCGCTGCATGAGGTAGAAGAGCTGGTCCGCGCTGACCTTGGAGACGGTCGCCTCGTGGCCCATCTCGACGTCGTCGGTGCGCACGTCCACGTAGGGGTAGGTGTCCGAGCGGGAGATCTCGTCGACCAGCAGGGCGTCGCACAGCACGTTGGACTTGGAGTGGCGCGCGTTCTTCATGATCTGCACCAGGCCCCGGTAGGCGGAGCGGCCGCCGTGGCGGGCGATGGACTTCGAGACGATGTGGCTCGAGGTGTGCGGCGCCATGTGGACCATCTTGGCGCCGGTGTCCTGGTGCTGGCCCTCGCCGGCGAAGGCGATGGACAGGGCCTCCCCGCGGGCGTGGGGGCCCATGAGGAAGACGGCCGGGTACTTCATGTTGCGCTTGGAGCCGATATTGCCGTCGACCCATTCCATGGTGGCGCCCTCGGCGCAGGTGGCTCGCTGGGTGACGAGGTTGTAGACGTTGTTGGACCAGTTCTGGATGGTCGTGTAGCGCACGCGGGCGTTCTTCTTCACCACGATCTCCACGATCGCCGAGTGCAGGGAGTCGGTGGAGTAGATCGGGGCGGTGCAGCCCTCGACGTAATGGACGTAGGAATCCTCGTCGGCGATGATGAGCGTGCGCTCGAACTGGCCCATGTTCTCGGTGTTGATGCGGAAGTAGGCCTGGAGCGGGATCTCCACGCGCACGCCCTTGGGGACGTAGATGAAGGACCCCCCGGACCACACGGCCGTGTTGAGGGCGGCGAACTTGTTGTCGCCGGCGGGCACGACGGTGCCGAAGTACTCGCGCACGAGCTCGGGGTACTCGCGCACGGCGGTGTCGGTGTCGACGAAGATGACGCCCTGCTCCTCCAGGTCGCCGCGGATCTGGTGGTAGACGACCTCGGACTCGTACTGGGCGGCGACGCCGGCGACGAGCCTCTCGCGCTCGGCCTCGGGGATGCCGATGCGGTCGTAGGTGTTCCTGATGTCCTCGGGCAGGTCGTCCCAGGAGTTGGCGGGCCGGTCCGTGGAGCGCACGTAGTACTTCACGGCGTCCATGTCGAGCTGGGACAGGTCCACGCCCCAGGTGGGCATGGGCTTGCGCTCGAAGGTCTCGTAGGCCTTGAGGCGCTTGGCCAGCATCCATTCGGGCTCGCCCTTGATCGCGGAGATCTCCCGGACCACTTGCTCGTCGAGACCGCGCTTGGCATTGGCGCCGGCCTCATCGGAGTCATGCCAGCCGAAGTCGTAGGACGCCGGGATCGAGTCGATGATCTCGTCGTCGCTGCGCGTGGCTGGCTCGGTCATGGTTGACGTCATCGGGTTCCTTCCATTCGCTGGGGCCGATTGCCCCGCGTGTGAGCGATGGTCCGCGCGGCGCGCTTGCGCAGGGCGGGCATGACGATGGGCACGTGCGTGGTGCACACGTGGTCTCCCCCGGCCAGGGTGGCCAGGCGTTGGACGGGCACGCCGAGCAGCCGGGAGAAGGCCTGGGTCTCGGCGTCGCACAGCTCGTGGAACTGACCGGCGACGTCGCGCACCGGGCAGTGGCCCTGGCAGAGCTGGACGGCGAAAGTGCCGTCGCCGACGTCGCGGATGGTGGCGGCGTAACCGTCCGCGGAGAGGGCATCGGCCAGGGCCATGGCCCGATCGGCCGGGTCCTTGCCCGCGGCCTCGACGATGCGCATGTAGCGGCGCTCGAGGTCCCGGCCCCGCGAGGCGGCGAAGGAGCCGACGGCCTTCTCGCCCGCGACCTGCGAGAGGTAGCTGAGCGCCCGGGCGGCGAGGTCGGAGTAGCCCTCGCCGAGGTTGGTACGGGCCGACGCCGTGGCGACGTAGTGGCGCGCGGGGCGCCCGCGGCCGCGCTTGCCCACGCCCGTGGGTGTGTGGACGGCGATCTGGCCGTTGTCCTCCAGGGCAGTGATGTGGCGGCGCACGGCGGCGGGCGTGAGGTGGAGGATGGCGGCGAGCTGGGCGGCGGAGACGGGCCCCTTCTCGATGATGAGATCGAGGACCTTGACGCGGGTGGACTCGTCATCCGCGGGAGCGCCCGGGCCGGTCGGACTCGGGCTCATCGGACTTGTAGGACTCACGCTTCCCCCTCTCCCGTCCCTCGCACTGCGCGCGGGCGCCACCGGGGCGCCCGGGGCGCCGTCGGCCTGGCACCCATTTTAAGCATCATCCTTGTGCCTAAATTGGAACAGCGCAACTTGATGACGCCGTGGCGCCACGTGGCATGGCGCACGCCCGGCCACCTGAACCAGGAGTCCTCACCCCTTGCCGCGCGAGGGCCTGAGGTCCTACGCGCGTCACATGCTCTCGGGGCTGCGCAGCCAGGGGGCGTCGGCGGGGCGCAGTCCCTCGTAGCCGCGCCTCCGGGCGCGCTCGGCGGCGAGGACCCCCGCGACGGTGGAGGGGTTGTGGAGCCGCCCGCCCATGACGGCATCGAGCACGTCGTCGAAGCGGAACCAGGTGGGATCGAACTCGGCCTCCTCGGCCTCGCGCTCAGTGCGCTCCTCGACGGGGATCGGGGACAGGCCCCGGGCGAGGAAGCAGCGCACGCCCTCGGTTGTGAATCCGGGCGAGGCGTAGAAGTCGATGAGTGCGTCCCAGCGCTCGGCCAGGTGGTCGGTCTCCTCGGCGAGTTCGCGGGCGGCGGCGATGACCGGGTCCTCGCCGGGGATGTCGAGCAGGCCGGCGGGGATCTCCCACAGGGCGGCCCGCACGGGGTGGCGGTACTGGCGGACCATGAGGATCTCGGCCGCGCCGTCGGGTTGGGAGGACTCCTCGCCCTCTCGCAGGGCGATGATGCTGACGGCGTCGTGGTGGGCGATGGTCTGGCGGCGGATGGGCTCAGGGGCGTCCGGGGACAGCCGGATCATCTCATCGTCGACGGCGCAGATGGGGCCGGTCCACACGCGCTGGGCGCTCAGCACCTCCCGGGTATCGCGCTCATCGGCGGGACCGCCTGCGACGTTGTTCTGGCGGGTCATCTGGGCCTCCATCGGGACTGCGACTGGCGCCCCCATTGTGCCTCGCCCCCACCCCCACTCGTCCCCCTATTTCGCCGAGACCGGTCGAAGTGGCGATCGAGACCGGTCTCGGCGGGAAGGGAGGAAGGAAGGGAGGGCGGGGCTGGGTAGAATCGGGACGCCGGCGAGGAGGAGCGGTGAGCATGATGGCACTCGATCTGGACGGTCTTCTGGGCGCGGCCCGCGAGGCGGTCCTCGCCGCGGCCGCCTTCGCCCTCGATCCGGGCGCCGAGCCGCGCGTGGAGACCAAGCAGCATGCCAAGGACCTGGTCACCCAGGTGGATCGCGGCGCGGAGCGGATCATCGCCGACCATCTGGCCACCACTGCCATCCCACTGCACGGCGAGGAGGAGCACCGCGTCGAGGGCTTCGAGGAGCGCACGGGCCCGGCATGGGTGGTCGACCCGATCGACGGCACGACGAACTACGTGGCCACGCACCGCGACTGGGCTGTCTCGCTCGCGCTGGTCGACGGCGGCGCCCCGGTGATCGCGGCCCTCGCCGATCCTGTGGCGGGCCGCCTCATGACGGCGATCGCGGGGCGGGGGGCCTGGGTGTGCCCGCTTCGGGCCGCCGGCGATGGCCGTGCCGATGAGCCGATTCCCATGGCTCCGGACCTGGCGCTGGAGCGGGGCGCGGCGATCGTCCCGTTCAGCGCGCTCAGGGGCGTGCCCGGGGCCGATGGCGTCGTGGGCGCCGCGCTGGCGGCTCGCGCCTACGGCTCGGCTGCCCTGGAGATCGCCGAGGTGGCCAGGGGCGGTGCGGTGGCCTTCCTGCACGGCGGCCTCAAGCCCTGGGACATGGCGGCGGCGGTCCTCCTCGCCCAGGAGACGGGCGCGCTCGTCACCCGGGTCGACGGCTCCGCCCTGGACGCGCGCCGAGCCGGATCAGTGCTCGCGGCTACGCCGTCGGCGCACGCCCGCATCCTGGAACTCCTGGCGCAGGCCCGCGGCACCGATAGCGTGGCCGGCGATCCCGTGCCCTGGGTCTAGGCGCCCGGAGACAGGACGGCGCTCAACTGCGCGAGCAGGTCGACGGAGGTGGGCAGCCCCGTCGCGGCGGCGCGCGCCCGATTCTTCCACTCCCGCCGAGCGGCGGGGTCATTCAGGAGTCGGCCGATGGCGTCTGCGATGGCGCGGGCCTCGGGCGCCACCAGGATGGCGCCCCCGCGCGCGGTGATGCCCGTTCCCCCCACATCGGTGGCGATGATGGCGGCGCCCGCCCTCAGTGCCTCCTGAATGGTCAGCGGCTGCCCCTCCCACAGGCTGGTCTGGACGACGGCGTCGGCCGAGGCCATGAGCGCGCGGGCGTCCTCGCGCCGGCCGAGCAGAGTCACGGGCAGCCGTTCAGCGTCGATGCGGGCCTGCAGAGCCGGGCGCTCCGGCCCCTCCCCCGCGACGAGCCAGATGAGCGGCGCGCCGTCCCCCTCAGCACGCCGGGCGAGGATAGAGGCGGCATCGAGCAGGAGGTCCAGACCCTTCTGAGGGGCCAGGCGGGCCACGGTCAGGATGATGGGGCCTCCGCCCGCTCCCGCCAGCGCCTCGGCCGTGCCTCGGTCTCCCGCCCCATGGTGCCCGTCGGCATCTCCCACGGCCTCCTCAGGCGCGGGGATGATGGCGAGCCGGGCACCGGCCGCCCCGCGGGCGCGGGCCCGCTCGACGAGGTCGGGGCTGACGCCGAGCACGACATCGGCCCGCCTGGCCACGAGCGATTCGAGACGATCCCCCACAAGCCGGGTGAGGCGCCCGCCGACAGGGAGATTGTGAAGGGTGACAACCAGGCGCGCCCGCCCTCTCCGGCGCCGGCCGAGGGCGAGGGCGGCCACTGAGCCCGCGCGCAGGCCGTGGGCGTGGACGACGTCGGCGCCCCGGGCGATGGCCGCCAGGCGGCGCACCGCGGAGCGGTCGGAGAGCGCGGGCCGGGGCCCGATCCCGAGGACGGCTCGACGGGCGATCCCGGTATCGAGGCCCTCCAGGACCTCCGTCGGCGCGGCGACGATCACCTCGTGGTCGGCGGCGCTGAGGGCCCGGGAGCACTGGCCGAGGTGCGCGCGCACTCCCCCGGCGGCGCTCCCACTGACCTCGACGACGCGCATGGGCCGCATCCCAGGAATACCGGTCATCCCGTTCATCTCCTCCCCCGGCGCAGCGCTCCCAGGGCCTGGGGGCAGACGATATGCGCGGCGGTGATGGTGGCGAGGGCGGCCAGGAGCGCCCAGACGCTGGAGAGCAGGATCTGGGACCAGGGTGCGCCGGTCATCTGGCTGAGTGCCCGCCCGGCCCACCCGGAGGCCGCCGCGACCGGGGCCCCGGCGAGGATGACCCGGGCGATGGGGCGCAGCACCGAGGCTTCCAGGCAGCGGGCCAGGGCCGTGAGAAGGCCGATGCCCGCGATCGTCATGCCGATACTGGTGCCGATACCGAGGGCCTTCAGCGTGGCGGGGCCGTCTGCGCCGCCCGGGGCCAGCAGCCGCACGGCGGCCGTGGACAGGAGCGCTGCCGCGGCCCAGCCCAGCGCGGTGGCGTGGGCGGCCCAGCGCGCGCGACCGGCGGCGAAGAGAATGCGGGTGATCTGGTGGATGAGGCCGAAGCCGACGATGCCGGGGGCGAAGGAGACCAGGGCGGCGGACATCCCTCGTACGTCGTCGGTCAGGAGCGCGAAGAACGCCTCGGCCCCGGTGCTCGCTGCCAGGAGCATCGCCATGCCGGCCAGGGAGACGCCGGTGACGAGGGCGGTGGAGTCACCGCACAGCCCCAGGGCCTCCTCGCGCGGGCTCCGCGCATGCCTGCCCAGCACGCTCTCTCCGGGCGCTCCACCAGGATCGCCCGCTGCGCTCATCGCCCCCGCCCCGCCGGCGGCCCGGGCGCCCGAGGACCGGTCGGCGTCGTCTCCGAGCAGGCCCGCGATCCTCGGGTAGAGGACGGTGGCCACGGGCACGACGAGCACGGCGTAGGGAAGCACCCAGATGGCCTGCGTGTACTGGTAGACGGCGATGGTGCCGCTGACTCCCCCGGAGCGGGCGAGGATGGGCACGAGGAGCATGAAGGCCTGCTGGGCGACCAGGGCGGTGATGCCGGCGGTGGCCAGGCTCCACGCACGTCGGCGGGTGGCGACGTCGAGGCGGAGCGTTGGCCTCAGATCGATGTCGAGGCGGGAGGCGGGGATGAGGAGGGGAAGGCTGAGGGCGGCCACGCCGAGCGTGGTCCCCCAGCCGAGGACGAGCAGCCCCGCCGAGTCGGCGCTGCGCGTCCACTGGTCCGCCCCCTCGGGGGTGATGGCGCCGTAGAGGGCGTAGGCGGCCATGACGACGAGGCTGGACAGGATCGGAGTGAGGGCGGGCCAGGCGAAGCGCCGGTGCGCCTGGAGGACGCCGGTGAGGACGACGCCGATGCCGTAGAGCGGCACTTGGAGGGCGAACATGCGCAGGAAGTCGGCGACGAGTCGCGTTTGGAAGCCGGGGTCGGCGTCGGCTGACGTGGGGAAGAGCGCGGCGATGGGGTCGGCGAGGACGGCGAGGAGGATGCCCAGGGGCACGAGGATGGCCAGTACCAGGCTGAGCATCGCGGAGGCGGTTCGGGAGACCATCTCGCGGTCGCCCGCCATGATGGCGCTGGCCAGGAGGGGGACGATGGTGGCGGCCAGGGCCCCGCCGACGACGACCTCGTACAGGACGTTGGGGACCTGGTTGGCAGTGGCGTAGGCCCCGGCGACGGCGCCTGTGCCGACGGTCGCGGCCTGGACGATCCAGCGGAGGAATCCGAGCGCGCGGGAGATGAGGGTGAGCCCGGCGACGCCGCCGACGACGGTCGCCAGACCTCGCTGCGCCCCGCTGGTCCCGCCCTCGGCGCGCGCATCGGCGGCCCTGTCCGTCATCGGTCCCGGCGTCCCAGGGCGTCCAGCGCGGCGAGGGCCGGGGTGGAGTCGATGACGCGTGAGAAGGAGACGCGCTCGCTGGCCAGGATGAGGGCGACGCCGGCCACCGCCGCCCCATGGCGGAAGGCTCGTGAGGGGGCGGTGGCGAGGGCTGCGCCGACGAGGGCGCCGAGGGAGTTGGCGCCGGTGTCGCCGAGCATGGTGCGCTCGCCGAGGTCCTCGGGCGCCGATGCGGCGGCGACCCCGAGGGCGCCGGCGGCGAGGAGGCGGGTGGGGGCCGCGGCCTGGCCAGGCCAGGCGAGAAGAGGGGCCGAGATGAGCGCGCCGGCCTTGAGGGCGCGCCCGGGGCGCAGGTCGAGGAGGTTGTGGACGTTGGCCCAGGCGCCGATGACGATGGTGCTCACCGCGGCGTCGGCGACGAGCGAGCGCGGTCGGGCGGCCGGGGCCCTGTGCCTGGCGAGGAGGACGCCGCCGACGAGGGCGCCGGAGCCGATGATGGCGATCTTGAGGGCGCCGGTGGTGACGCGTCCGCGGGCGAGGGCGCCGAGGTGGCCGGCCAGGCCCTTGGCGGGAGTCTCTCCGTCGTGGGCACCGGCGTCGAGATCGTCGATGAGTCCGGCGGTGCCTCCGGCGGAGGCGGCGATGACGGCGGCCGCACCGGGGCGGGCAGTGAGAGCGCCTGCGCAGCCGGCCGCCGCGGTGGCGCCGATGGCGGTGGCGATGCCTCCCCGCAGGGAAACCGTGCGCCCATGGAAATTGGCGCGTTCGAGCCGCCCCCACCTGGGCAGGGCTCGCAGGAGTGCGGAGGCCCCGGCGCTCCAGGCGAGGCCGCTCGTCGCGGCGGTGAGAGCCTGGCGGGCAGGTGAAGTCGCACTGCGAGGGCGGCTCAAGTGGCGGCTGCTGCCTCTCTGGAGCGTTGCGGCGGTCATGGGTTCCAGGCTACCGGCCGGAGAGCGCGCCGCTGGCTCATTGACGGCTCCCGGGGGGCTCAGGGCAGCCAGTCGGCCGCCGCGCGAGCCGTTGCCCTGCTGGCCGAGCACCCCGCCCACAGGGCGATGATCACGGTCAGGGCGAGTGCGCCCCGATGAAGACGGGGCTGAGGTGGACCAGGGTGTCACTGCGCGTCGAGCCCTCAAGCCGATCATCCAGGCCCACGGGGAGGAGCGCATAAGCGGCTACGCCGGTGAGGTCTGCGATGAGCACCGGTAGGGAGGCTGTGAGCCAAGCCGTCCGGGAGGCGAGCCCGGGCTCGCCCGCCACGACCCCGACCGGGGCCAGGCGCTCGGCATTCGATCGTGCCTCGACGCCTACACAGGCGGCGAAAAATGCCATCACGAGGATGATGCCGACCGAGCTGAGACTCAAAACCCAGTTCCCCATAATGCTCTTCTGGTTCGCGACTACTGCCTCACCGTCTCCGAGGCTGGAGAAGCCCATACCAGGATTCGTTGCGATCGCCGCGCGTCGCAGGCCGTCCATATCGATGTTCTCTCCTGACAGGCTCAGGAGGACCGCGCGGGCGGGAAGATCAGGAGGCATCACCTCCTCACCGGCAGGTGAAGAATCAAGCGTCTCGATGATGGCGACGCAAATGCCGAGGGCGAGCCTTGAACTCCGCCCATTGAGGGCCTCGAGGTACCGGCCGGAGACGAGGTTCCGTGTCTGCGAGCGGCGGAAGCCGCGCTTAACAATTCTCACTCCCGCTCGAGCCACGAGCCTTGCCGCAAGATCCGGCAGCGAGAGCGCGACCAAGATGACGCCTAAATAATAGAAGAGCGGCCGATGGGGACTCTCCACCATGAGGATCGGCCCAACGATAGCGGCCGCGAAACCGATCGCACCTATGGTGATTCGCACATCGGTGCGGGCGTCGCTTCTCACACGTCTCCCGCGCCTCCCGACTCTGACGGACAGGAATCGCGAGGAGGCCTTCACGCTCAACGTGATCGCCACCGACAGCAGGGCGCCGATAGCGATCGCACCGAGAAGCGATCCTGTCGATTGTCGGGTTTGAGCCGCTTGAAGCACGGTATCGAGCCAGGGCAGGGGCACATCGACTGCCAGGAGCAGCGCGACACAGCCCAGTGCGATGGCCGACCCCCCGGAGCATTGAGGGCTGCGTCTCGGCGAGGTCGAGGATGACGAGGTCACGGCGTCTCATCCCGATGGACACGAGAGACGTCGAGCGCCGCTACCCCTCATCGCTTCGCATGCCCGAGGACATCGCCACGCAGACAGTGCCAATCTCTCCAACGGCAGGCCCGAAGACGCCTTCGTGCTCACCGACGAGTTCTTTGGCGAGTTGCGGCGACACTACGGCCTCGCCTGGAGCTGGCCACGCGGCAACACCTGGCGGCAGAGGAGCGTCCTCGGAGACTGGGTCAAGAAGAACGTCGATGACCGGCTTGAAGTTGAGATCACTGAGCTTAAAACCATAATATAGCCGAATATCATCAGACGACGACGCGGGAATCGGAGAAATCATCGCAGCACGACTCTCACGCAACTCGGCTGTGCGGAGCACCATGACAACCGCGACAACATCGAGGCAGAGGAACAGGACCCCGGAGGTCCGCGAGACGGCGAAGAGTCGCCCCCATGCACGTTTGTCGGAATCACGGATTGCAGCGCCGACGCGCCATACTCTCATCCATCCGTCCCTTACCATCA
This sequence comes from Actinomyces denticolens, assembly GCF_002072185.1. Lineage (GTDB taxonomy): Bacteria > Actinomycetota > Actinomycetes > Actinomycetales > Actinomycetaceae > Actinomyces > Actinomyces denticolens. The sequence continues at coordinate 10,376 of NZ_MVIW01000012.1, read as the reverse complement.
GGCGCCTCTCCCTTCAGATGCAGGGAGAAGAGAATCCGTGCGCGCCTCTGTTAATTTTCCCCCTTCCAGGACGAGAGCCCTTTGCGCACTCGTGGCGACGATAGGGTCGTGCGTGACGAGCAGAATAGAGCAGCCCCGCCGCTCGGGGATGGAGATGAGGGCGTTGATAACCGCGCCCCTATTGGCAGGATCAAGGGATCCTGTCGGTTCGTCAGCCAGGAGGATCTGGGGCTCGTTGATGAGTGCCCGGGCGATGGAGATTCTCTGCCTCTCCCCTCCTGAGTACGTCCTGATCTGACGATCAGGGTCTGTCAGCCCGAAGTCGCCCAGGAGGGCGACCGCTGCCCGACGGGCATCCTCCGTCCTCCTCCCCACGAGCATGGCGGGCAGCATGACGTTGTCCGCCGCCGTCATGGTGTCCACGAGATAGTGATCCTGGAACAGCATACCAATGGATTCCCGGCGCAGCCTTGTCGCCCGGGCACCGAGCCCCGCGCGCATCGGCACTCCGCCGATCGTCACCGTCCCCTTATCGGGCTTGCGCAACCCTAGGATGACGGAGAGCAACGTGCTCTTGCCGCTCCCCGAGGCTCCCCGGACCGATACGGACTCACCTCGTTGAATGCTCAGTGAAGCATGAGAAAGGACTTGTCGCCCATCAAGCGTCACAACGATCTCTTCGACATCGAGGAGAAACTTTCCTTGCAGACCGAGGACGGAATTCACTCTACCGCCGCCTCACCCCAACCATATCTATTCCTCAGTAGAACCATTGGGGGCACTTATCGGGAGCGAACCTGATCGCAGCACAAGCCTTTGCCGCATGAAGCGACTCACTAAAATGACGGCACGCAATAGTTCCTGCACCACTCCTATTATAAAGGATATGCGCATCATCATCCTGGTTGGCGTAGCCATACGCGGTTCGATTGTCACTTTTCACATCTTGAACGGCAAGCCAATTTCCACTCTCAGCCCAAGCCCAGGAACCGATATCTTCACTTCCCGACCAAGCCCACCAATTCGCCTGCGCCGAGCCTGCAACACCAAGGGCTGCCGCAGACATTGCCACTATCGCCGCACTCTTGCGAATCACGCTCATGATGACGCCTCTCCATGAGAGAGACTGCAAGATGATCCTAGAGTCAGGACTCAGAGCTTAGGGTAACCTCATTGAGCGGACAGCGTCAGTACCTTTTGAAGGAGTCATCCCCATCCGAACTGATGAGAAGCCTCCGGGAACTAGGACTCAACAGAGCGTGACGGCGCCCGCTGGTCAAGGGGAAAGCCTCCCCGCAGTTCACCCCTTGGAGGGGATGGGGGGCATGACGGCGTCGGCGCCGTCGTCGAAGCCGTAGGAGCCTTGGGCCCCGCCCAGGACGGCGGCGATGGCCAGTGGCACGGAGACGGCGGCGCTCGCCTGGCCCACGGAGTCGATCGTCGTCGCCTTGGCCTTGTCCTCGCGCATGACGGCGATGATGTCGAGCTCGTCATCGGCCCCGCCGACGATGACAGCCGGGCCGCCCGCGGCCACGCCGGTGAGCGCCGCCGCCCAGGCCTTTCCGGTGGCGTCGGCACCGGGAGTCGGGGTGGCGCCCGCGGCGTCGGCCTGGGCCGAGCGCGGCCCCACGACCACAACGGCGTCGGCCTTGGTCGTGAGCTGGGAATCGACAGTCATGAGAGGCGTGTCCGAGGCAGTGAGCAGGTCGCGCAGGGCAACGGCTGCGGAGTCCTCCATGGTCATGGCCTTGGTCAGGCCCTCGCCCAGGATCCCATTGGAGTCCTTGGAGGCGGGCTGACCCAGGTGACCCGCGAACTGGCCGGAGTAGGCCGAGCGGAACGACTCCCGACTGGGATCCGTCCACACCGATGTCAGAGTCACGCGCCCCGCAGTCTTGCCGCCCGCGGTCTCGATCTGGGAGATGACGAGCTCGACATCCTCGTCCTGGGCGTCCGGCAGGGCGACGACGGCGGCGCTGCGGCCGCTCAGCATGCCGGGAAGGAAGCCCTCGGCAGCGGCGGTGATGTAGGCGTCGCGATCATTGAGGGCGGCCGAGGCGGTCTCCAACTGGGCATGCGTGGCATTGCGGTCCTCGCGCAGCGACTCCACCTGGTTGTGCAGGGCGTCCCCCAGGGAGTTCTGCAGGGGGCCCGCGCCCAGGACGATCCCGACGGCCAGGGCGAGGAAGACCGAGATGAGGGAGACCAGGTGGTAGCGGAAGTCGATCATGTTGCGTTCCTTGCGTGCGTCGACGAATAGCGCGGAGGCGGTTCGTCACAGGGACGGGGTTCTCGGGGACAGGCCCACGAGCGACCTCAGGAAGTTGATGAAATCATCCCAGATGGCGCCGAAGAGGCTGAGGACGGTCTGGCCGGCGGGTGTGGACTGGAGCGCCGCCCACAGGGCGAGCAGCCCCGCCAAGGCCAGGAAGAACAGGTGCCAGCTGGAGATGCGGGTCCGGTAGAGCCGGGAGACGCCCTTGGCGTCGATGAGGCGCCCCCCGACCTTGAGACGGGTCAGGAAGGTGGAGGACATGCCTGCCCTGCCCTTGTCGAGGAACTCCAGGAGGGTGGCGTGAGTGCCCAGGGCCACGATGAGCTCGGCATCGGCCTCATCGGCCATGAGCATGGCGATGTCCTCACTGGTGCCGGTGGCCGAGAACACCACGTGGTCGACGCCGAGGGCCTCCACTCGGGCGAGGCCGGGGGCGCGCCCGTCGCGGTAGGCGTGGACGACGATCTCCGCGCCACTGCGCAGCGCCTTATCCGAGACGGAGTCCATATCGCCCACGATCATGGTGGGCTTGAACCCGGCCTCGATGACGGCGTCGGCCCCGCCGTCGACGCCGATGATGACGGGCTTGCAGTCGCGGATGTATGAGCGCAGGGCCTTGAGATCCTCCTTGTAGGAGTAGCCGCGCACGACGACGAGCACGTGCTTGCCCGCCATGGAGGTGCGGATCTCGGGCATGCCGATCCCGTTGAGCAGCAGATCGCGCTCGCGCTTCATGTACTCCATGGTGTTGGCGGCGAAGGCCTCGAGCTGGACGGCCAATCCCTCCTTGGCCGATTCCATGGAGGCCTCCACACTCGCGGGCGTCTGCACGGTCCCCTCGGCCACGATCGCGTCCTCGCCCTCCAGGCGCACCGCGCCATCGATGACGGTGATCCGATCGCCCTCGCGCAGCCGCATGATGTCAGCGCCCAGGCCATCGATGAGGGGGATGCCGGCATCCACGAGAATCCCGGGGCCGAGGTTCGGGTATCGGCCCGAGACGGAGGGAGAGGCGTTGAGGACCGCTCCAGGGCGCTTCTCCACGAGGGACTCGGCGGCCACCCGATCCAGGTCCGAGTGGTCGATGACGGCGATATCGCCCGGGTTGAGCCGCTTGACCAGGTCCTTGGTGCGGGCGTCGACGCGGACGACGCCGACCGGCTGGTCGTCCGGGGACGAGCGCTTGCGGAACGGGAACCTCACGCACTTGATTCTGCCATGGAGGCCTCTGCCAGGAGTTCCGCGGCGTGCCGCAGAGCCGCCTCGGAATCGTCGTGGCCGGACAGCATTCGCGCCAGCTCGCGCTCGCGCTCCGCCCCGGTGACCCGGGTGACCCGCGTGCGCGTGATCCTCGTCCCGGCCCCGGGATGATCGGCGCCGTCGGGGGCGCTCTCGTCCCCCTGCGTCTCCTTGCGGACCACCAGCTGGGTGTCGGCCCAGGCGGCCACCTGCGCCAGGTGGGTGACGACGATGACCTGGTGGCTGCGGGCCAGGCGGGCCAGGCGCCTGCCGATCTCGCGCGCCGCCCTCCCACCGACACCGGCGTCGATCTCGTCGAACACGAAGGTGCGGGCGTGCTCGCGATCCGGTGCCGCGCCGCCCCCGTCCCGCGCGCCGGGAACGGGCCCGGCCACGGTGGAGTCGGCGAGGACGACCTCCAGGGCGAGCATGATCCGGGAGAGTTCTCCGCCGGAGGCCCCCTTGCCCAGGGGCATGGGGGTCGCGCCGGGATGCGGTGACAGGAGCAGGGAGACCGCTTCAGCACCGGTGGGCCCGGGCTCGTCGAGCTCCTCGAGACCGACGACGAGCCTGGCGCCACTCATCCGCAGGCCCTCGAGCTCGACGGTGACGGATTCCTGGAGCCGCTCGGCCAGACGGGCCCGGGCGGCACTCAGCTCCGTGGCGGTGGCCCCGAGTTCGGCCTGGGCCTCAGTGAGGGCCTGGTTGAGGGCCTCGGCGCCGTCGACGGGCCCGTCGATGCGGGCCAGGCGATCAGCGGCGCGCCGCCCCCATTCCAGGAGGGCGTCGACGTCGTCGATGCGCTCCGCGGCACCACCGGTGTCTCGGCACAGGCGGGTCAACTCGGCGCGGCGCTGGTTGACCCAGGCCAGGCGCGCGGGATCGGCGTCGAGGCCGGAGAGGTAGGAGCCGAGGTCGGCGCCGATGTCGGCGCTGAGGATGCCGAGCTGACGGACCCTGGCGGCGAGCTCGGTCAGGGCGGGGTCGAGGCCGTCGACGCCGGCCAGGGCGCGCCCTGCTGCGGCGATGAGGGAGGCGACATCCACGGCCTCCGAGCCGCCCGCGGCAGGATCGGCGTCGGCGGTCAGGGCCGCGGCTGCGGCCGTGGCCGCCAGACGCAGGTCCTCTGCGTGCTCCAGGCGGCCGGCCTCGGCCTCCAGGGCACGGTCCTCCCCGGGCACGGGATCGACGGCCTCGATGGCCTCCAGCCAGGCGCGCAGTCGGGCGGCCTCCTCGGCGCGCGCCCGGGAGCCCGCCTGCCACTGCGCCAGATCCTCGGCGGCGCGCGCCCGGCGCCGGTAGGCATGGGCGTAGCGCCGGCACAGGGCGGCGTGCTCGGGTCCGCCGAGGGAGTCGAGGGCGGCGCGCTGGGCGGCGGCGGAGCGCAGGCGCAGCTGATCGGCCTGCCCGTGGACGGCTACGAGTCGCGACCCGACCTCGGCCAGGACGGATGAGGGCACCGACCGGCCCCCGAGGTGGGCTCGTGAGCGACCCTCGGCGGGAACGGCACGTGTGGCGATGAGCAGGTCGTCGTCGAGCTCGGCGCCGGCCTCGGCGGCGCGGCGGCCGGCCGGCGAGTCGGGATCGGTGAGGAACGCGCCCTCGACGAGGGCCCGCTGGGCGCCGGCACGCACAACGGCGGCCTCGGCGCGCTGGCCCAGGAGCAGTCCGAGGGAGGTGAGCACCATGGTCTTGCCGGCGCCGGTCTCGCCGGTCAGCGCGGTCAGGCCGGGGCCGAAGCGCAGCTCAGCGGATTCGATGATCCCCAGGTCCTCGATGCTCAGGGACTCGATCAATGGCCCAGCCCGTTCTCGCTGGCCGCCCGCCATCCCTGCACGGGCAGATCGAATTTGCGCACGAGCCGACGGGAGAAGGGGGCGTTGTTGAGCCGTGCCAGGCGCACAGGACGCTCCCCGCGGGTGACGCGGATGCGGCTGCCCGCGACAACGTCGAGGCTGCGGCGCCCATCGCACCAGATCTCGGCGCCGTCGAAGCCTGTGGAGTCGATGATGACCTCCAGGCAGGAGGACGGCGCCACGACGAGAGGACGGGTGAACAGGGCGTGGGCGGCCATGGGGGTCAGCAGGAGGGCCTCGACCTCGGGCCAGATGACGGGCCCGCCCAGGGAGAAGGCGTAGGCGGTCGAACCGGTGGGGGTCGAGATGACCAGGCCGTCGCAGCCGAAGGAGGAGACGGCCTGCCCATCGACGCCGATGGCCAGCTCGAGCATGCGCGCGCGGTCGCGCTTCTCCAGTGCGGCCTCGTTGAGCGCCCAGCCGTGCTGGATCGCCCCCTCGGGGCTCTCCACGGTCACTTCCAGGGTCATGCGCTCCTCGACGGTGTACCGTCCGGCGACGAGCTCGGCGACGACGTGCTCGACGGCGTCGGGATCCGCCTCGGCGAGGAAGCCGACGTGCCCGGTGTTGATACCCATGAGGGGCACGTCCTTGTCACGGGCGATCTGACTGGCGCGCAGGATGGTGCCATCGCCGCCCAGGACGAGGACGAGGTCGATGTCCCCCAGGAAGCGGTGGTCGACGGACTCCACGCCGTGGGCGCGCAGGGCGGCCTCGGCGCGCGCCCCGGCAGTGGCCGTGGAGGCGGAGCGCCTCTGCCCGGGCGGCACGGGCTGGTCGTTGACGTCGCGCCGGACCACCATGACGCGTGCGATCCCGTGGCCGCGTCGCTGGTCCGGGGCTGTCGATGCGGTCATCGGCTGCTCGTCCTCCCTCGTCTGGCGCCCTTGCCGTCGGGGCCCTCGGCGACGGCGCGCCCGGCCTCGGCGAGCAGGTCCTCGCCGGTCAGGTCGGCGCCGCCCCCGGCACCACCCGCATGCATGGACAGAAAGTACTCGACATTGCCCGAGGGGCCCGGCAGCGGCGAGGCGGTGATGGCGTCGATGCCGAGCCCCAGGCCGTGGGCGCGCTCGGCGACCGCCAGGATCGTCTCGAGGCGCAGCTCGGGGTCCCTGACCACTCCCCCGTGCCCGAGCCTGTCCTTGCCGATCTCGAACTGGGGCTTGACCATGAGGAGCAGGTCGGCGTCGTCGGCCGCGGCCCGCAGGAGCGGCTCCAGGACGAGGGTCAGGGAGATGAAGGACATGTCGCCCACCACGAGCCCGGGCGCCGGGGCGACGGCGGCGGGGTCGAGGGTGCGCACGTTCGTGCGATCCAGGACCCGCACGCGAGGATCGGATTGGAGGGACCAGGCGAGCTGGCCGTAGCCGACATCGACGGCGACGACACTGGCCGCGCCGCGGCGCAGGAGGACATCGGTGAAGCCACCGGTCGACGCACCGGCGTCCAGGCACCGGCGCCCCTTCACCACCGGGGCCAGGCCCCTGGCCCCCAGGGCGTCGAGCGCCCCGGCGAGCTTATGGGCGCCCCGGGAGACGTAGTCGTCCCCACCGGGCGTCACGATCTCAATGGCCTGGGCGGGGTTGACCTGGCGGGCGGGCTTGGTGACGAGGGCGCCGTCGAGGGTGACGCGGCCGTCGGTGATGAGCTGGGCGGCGTGGGCGCGCGAGCGGGCGGCGCCGCGCCGGACGAGTTCGGAGTCGATGCGGATGAGCCGTGCCATGAGCCGCCTCAGCCCTCGGCCAGGCGCAGGGCGGAATGGAGATCCTCGGCGAGCTCCGCCAGACCCTGGGCCCGCGCCTCCAGTGGCTCCTCGGAGAGCGCGTCGAGCCGTTCCGCGATGCCGGGGCCCTCCTGGGAGGCCTCGACGAGACGATGCCCGGGGGGCGGGGAGGGCACCGGCGCGACCGGGGCCGCACTGGGACCCGGGACGGGGGCGGGCTCGTTCTCGAGGCTCATCCGGGGCATCCGCTCAGGCGGCGACGACGATCTCGGGGACGCTCAGCGCCAGGGGGCCCTCCTGGCGCCCGCCTGTGGCATCGGCGCTGGCCCATGCGGCGGTGGCCAAGGCCCGGTAGGCGTCGAGGGTCACAGTGGCGCGCTGCTCGAGGGGGCCCGTCCCGGCGAGCTCGAGGCGTCCGCCGCTCACGCGCGCGCCCTCCTGACCGACGCGCCACCAGTCCCCGTCGCTCGTGGGCTCGGGATGAGCCTCGATGAGACCGCGCAGGTCCGTGTGGAGGAAGGCGGGGCGCTCCGCCGGATCGGCGAGAATGACGTCGCGGGCGGTGCTCACCCCGGTGAGCACGTGGAGGCCGGGGATCCCGGCAGCGCGCGCGCCGACGTGGTCGGTGTTGAGCCGGTCCCCCACGGCGATGGGACGCGTGGCGCCGCTGCGGGCCAGGGCGCGCTCATAGATCCCGGGGAATGGCTTGCCCCCGGCCAGGGGCTCCTTGCCGGAGGCATGGGCCACGGCCGCCACGAGGCTGCCGTTGCCCAGGGCGAAGCCGCGCTCGGTGGGGAGGGTGGCGTCGAGGTTGGTGGCCACGTGCAGGGCCCCGGCTGTGATCGCGTAGAGACCCTCGGAGAGCATGGCCCAGTCGACGGCGGGATCCCAGCCCTGGACGACGGCGGCCGGGTGGTCCGCGGCGGTGTCGGTGAGGGTGAAGCCCTCAGCGAGGAGGGCCTGGCGCACGCCGTCGCCGCCGACGACGAGGCACAGGGAGCCCGGGGCGAGATGCTCGGTGAGCATGACGGCCGCGTCCATGGCGGCGCTGAAGACCTCACCGGGCTCGGCCTGGATGTCGTTGGCGCGCAGCTTGTCGACGACGGTGCGCGGGGCGCGCGAGGCGTTGTTGGTGACGAAGCTGAGGCGCATGCCCGTTTCCCGGGCGGCGTTGACGGAGTCGGCGGCGTGCGGGACGCGGGCCTCACCGGCGAAGCAGACGCCGTCGAGGTCGAGCAGGGCCCCGTCATAGGCCGTCGACAGTGGTGCTTGGCTGCCCAGCAGGCCCGGGGGCAGGGGGGCGGGTGTCATGCCTTGTCCTCCTCGCCGTGGATGTCATCAGGATCGTTGGGGGCGCCCGTGCCGGCGTCGGCGGGGATGCCGTGGGACTGGAGGTGCTCGATGAGCTCGTCCTCGATGGCGTCGGCGCCGTGAGGGGCCAAAGCCTCCGGGGCGCTGTCGGCGCGCTCCCCGATGCCGGCACCGGACTCCGAGGCGCCTTCCGGGTCGTCGATGGAAGCCCCGGTGGGCTCCTCGTCCCAGCCGTCCTCCTCGGCAGGCTCCATCGGAGAGTCCTCGGCGGCCCGCTCCTCCTCGGATTCCTCCTCGACGTCGTATACCTCGACGTCCGCTTCTGCGGGCGCGGATGCCTTGCCGATGCGCTCGCGAATGGCCTCGGCCTCCTGGCCCCGCCCGAGGTCCTCGAGGCGGTCAGCGCGCACGGAATGGAGGCGTCGCAGTGTCTCTCGGTCCCCGCGGAAGAGGCGGATGGCGTCCTCGATGACGACGAGCCCGAGCTCGTCCTGACCCATCTCGTGGCGGACGCCGGACACGACCATGGCGATCTCGGCCTCCTCGACGTCGTCGAGCTGCTTGGGATCGGCCTCCGCGGCTGCCTTGAGGGCCTGGTTGTAGCGCCCGAGGGCGCGCTCGCAGTCGGCCTCGATCGCCCGGTGGAGGTCGAGGCCGGACAGCCGGCGCGCGGCGCGGATGTCGCGCAGGGCGTCGGTGTAATGCTCGGAGAGGTAGGCTGCGATGCCCGCGGCCTCGCGGACGACGGCGATGCGCCCGGCGTGCGAGGCGGCGTAGCGGGCATGCTCGTGGGCCAGCGCCGGGTCGGAGTCCAGGAGGCGCTGCACCATCACCAGGTGCCTGGCGACGCTCTCCGCGTTCGAGCGCCCGAGCGCCCGCAGTTCGCGCCTCGCGGAGGCCTCCAGTTGCGCGGGCTCGACGTCGTCGGGAACGCGGGGCTCGGGGACCCGGTTGCGCTGGGGGGCACGGGTGCCGCGCGCGCCAGGGCGACCGTTGCGCCGGTCACCCTCGAAGCGCCCATCACGGGATCCCCCGGCGCCTCCCCGGCGATCGTCGCGGGAGCGGTAAGGGCGGCGATCCGAGCGGTCTCCTCGCTCCGAGCGCTCACCGTAGCCCCGAGCGCGGTAGCGGTCCTCGCGGCGCCCGCCGTCGCGGTAGCCCCCGTCGCGGCCCTCGCCCGAGCGGTACGAGCCCCGCTGGCCGCCCCGGTGATCATCACCGGAGCGGTGGTAGGAACGGCGCTCCGAGTAGCCCCCGTCGCCGTGATCGCGATGATCGCCCTCACGATAGCCACCCTCATGGAAGCCGCCGGAACGCTCATCCGACCGGTAGGAGCGGCGCTGCGGACGCCCATCACCGAAGCGATCGCCGCCCCGAGCGCCGAAGCCATGGCGGTCGCCACGCGCACCGCCCGACCGGTGCCCGCCATCGTTCCTGTCATACGCCCTGTCGTGAGCCATGGTCCTTCTTCCTGTGGCTGACTGCCCGGGGAACCCCGCAGTCCTTCTGGCGCAAGCCTACTCAGGGCGCGTGGCGTGCCGTGCATGCGGAGCGGGTGAGATGCGCCCCCAGGGGGCTGGTGCCTTCATGCGCGCGCGGGTGAGGGGCCCCTCGGACGCCATGCGCCCTGGGCCCGGTGTCCGGGCCTGGGTGCGGTCCCGGCTCCGTGCATGCCGCCTTGGGCCTGTGCATGCCGCCCCGGGGCCGGGGTCCGGGTGCGGGGATGCCGCCCCGGGCCTGCATATGCGGTCTCATCCCGCGTATACCGTCTCGGCCCGCGTATACCGTCTCGGCCCGGTGTTGCGGTCTCATCCGTGCGGTTCGAGGGCGCAGCGCCGGGGTGAGACGGTTTCTCGGGGGTGAGACGGTTCGTCCGGGGTGGGGCGGTATCCCCCAGGGGGTCGGGATGGACTGTCAAGGGATGGGGGTGCGGCGCCCCGGGGGGTGCGGTGTCATCCGCGTGGTTCGGGGG
>NZ_MVIW01000011.1 GCF_002072185.1 Actinomyces denticolens | reverse complement strand
CCTCAAACGCGCCGTCGCCCGAAACCTCCACCACGCCCTCAAACAAGCCCTGAACAACCCCACCTACCACCCCACCACCTTGACACCCACAACATAGGAGCGCTGGTCCGGAGGACCGGTCTCGATCGCCACTTCGACCGGTCTCGAGTATAAGGAGGAGTGATGAGTGTCAGCCGGCGACGAAACTGCCCATGAGGCGGGCGATCGCGTAGGACGGCGCCCCGACGGCGAGAATCGGCACGATGGCGCTGGCGATCGCGGCCCGCCCGCCGGGAACCCACTGGTGCGTCCACAGCACCCGGTTGGCGGCGGCCATGAGGACACCGGCGGTGAAGCCCACGATGAGGCAGGCCGCCCCGGACTGAGCGGCCTCGCTGAGACCCGTGTGCGCCGGGCCGAAGAACCCGACGACGGCGAGCAGCCCGCCGACCGCGCCCGAGATGATCGCGGGGAGCGTCATGGTGAGCATCTCCAGGACCCGGGCCCGCACCTCCAGCGTGGTCAGCAGCGCGCCGGCGAACAGCGCCAGGCTGCACGGGACGATGACAGCGGGATCGGCGACACCGGGCTCCAGCGCGCACCAGGCGGCGCCGGCGATCGCCACGAGAGCACCGGAGACCGTCGAGGACAGGCTCTCGAGCAGCCCCCTCCTCTCCCCCCTGCGGAGCATCTGGGCGACGAAGGCGATGAGGATGGACAGCGCCATGACGACGCCCGCCGCACCGTAGTCCTGCCTCCAGGCGACGGCCAGCGCGCCCGCGATCCCCGTCAGCGCGATCACCGCTGTCGAGCCCGTGTCGTGGCGCGCCCGCACGAGCGCCGGCCAGCCCTGCGCCATGGCCAGGGCGAGGACGAGGACGAGGACCGTCCGCGCCCACACCGCCACGGGGGCCGAGGCGGCGAGGAGGACGGGGACGAGGCCGGCCACCGCCAGGCGGGTCCATGCGGGGTCCACGATGCCGGGCTCCTTCGGCACGCCGCTGCCCCGCCGGGTGCCGTACCCGGGGCGGGACGCGGCGGGAGCGGGCGCCGCGCGCCCCGGACCGCTCTTGGGATTGGCAGGGGTATCCACATCTCGTATCGTCGCACACCCCGACGCGATCGCATGACCTGTGCTTGACTTAGGGCGGCCGGCCGGGGCCGCCCTGTCCGGCAGCGCTCAGGAGGATCCGATTGGAGGGGTCGCGTGCGCGTCATCATGTTCACCCACGCCGCCGATCCCGCGGACGCGCTCCCCGCCGCATCCTTCCTCGACGCGACGGTGTCCTGCGTGCCCCCGCTCCCGGCGAACTACAGCGCGATCGACAGCGCGGACGCGGTCCTCATCGACGCGAGGGCGGACCTGACCCGGGCACGGGCCCTGTGCCAGCTCCTGAGCGGGCCGATGGAGTGCGGGCCGATCCTGCTCGTCATCGACGACGGCGGGGCGGCGGCCGTCCAGGAGGACTGGGGGGCGTCCGACTTCGTCATGGCGGGGGCCTCCCCCGCCGAGCTCGCGGCCAGGCTGCGGATGCTGCGCCGCGCCGCGCCCGCCTCCCAGGCCCCTCGTGAGGACCGCCTGGAGGTCGGCGACCTCGTCATCGACGTCACCGCCTACACTGCCAGGATCCACGGGGAGATCCTCGATCTCACCTACAAGGAGTTCGAGCTGCTCAAATTCATGGCGATCAACCAGGGCCGGGTCCTGACTCGGGAAACGCTCCTGGACGAGGTCTGGGGGCAGGACTACATCGGCGGGGCGCGGACGGTCGATGTCCACGTGCGCCGCCTGCGCGCGAAACTCGGCACGGAGCACGACCAGCTCATCGGGACGGTCCGCAATGTGGGCTACCGACTCGACGCACCGGGGAGCGTCTAGGGCCTCCGGGACGCATGACAGGACGCCTGACAATGCCGGTTCGCGAGCGCCCCCGCCAGGACCACCGCCATTGGCCCCAGTGCCTTTGGCGCGCGCGCGGCGCTGCTGCTACCTTGAAGCCGACGCCGGGTCGCGACGGGCCCCGGGCTCCACCTTGCGCCGCCACGAGCGGCATTCGCGCCGACTGGCGCTCTTGCGGCCCGGCGTCCTCAACCACGATTCCTTCTCGAGAACGACACCGCAGCCGAGAACCCGCACCACACCTGAGATCCCGACTACCCGTACTCACCTGAATCGACCATCCCCCGAGGCGGCCGCCCTCAGCAGGCCGACCGCCTCCGGGCCCCGCCCCGGGAAGAATCCGGGGCCGCGCATTCATGACAGGAGCGGCGATCCGAGCCGCCCAGACCAGCAAGGAGCCATCCGTGCGCATCCACCCCCGCAACAATGACGAGGCCCTCTTCGACCTGCTGTCGAGGTCCGCTCGCCACCTCGTCATCGCCTGCGACGTCCTCGAGCAGATCATCAACGCCGACCGCGAGGAGCGCATCGGCCTTCGCGAGACCCTCCACGCCGAGGAGAACGCCGCGGACGACTCGCACCACGAGTTCCAGCGGCTCATCAACGCCACCTTCGTCACCCCCCTGGACCGCGAGGACCTCCACCTGCTCGGCTCGACCATGGACGACTGCATGGACCTGGTCGACGAGGCCGGCGACTGCATCGTCCTCTACCACGTCGGCGTCCTGCCCCAGGCCTGCCACGAGCTGGTCGACATCCTCAAGCAGTGCGCCGAGCTCACCGCACAGGCCATGCCCCGCCTGAAGTCCCTCAAGGACCTGGAGAGCTACTGGGTGAAGATCAACGAGCTGGAGAACCACGGGGACCAGATCTACCGCGCCGGCATCGGCAGGCTCTTCGAGGAGGAGATGGACACGATCAGCCTCATCAAGCGCAAGGAGATCATCGAGCGCATGGAGGCCGCGATCGACGCCTTCGAGTCCCTGGCGAACACGGTCGAGTCGATCGCCGTGCGCGAGTCCTGACGAATCGGCACCGCCATGATGACAACACTGGTCATCGCGATCATCGTCATCGCGCTCGTCTTCGACTTCACCAACGGGTTCCACGATGCGGCGAACGCCATCGCCACGTCGGTCTCCACCCGGGCGCTATCCATGCGCAAGGCCCTGCTCATGGCCGCCGTCATGAACATCGTCGGCGCCATGCTGGGCACCTCGGTGGCCCACACGATCGGCACGGACATCGTCTCCATCACCTACGACTCGAATGAGGGGAATATGATCGCCCTCATCGTCGTCTTCGCCGCGCTCTTCGCCGCGATCTCCTGGAACCTCATCACCTGGTGGTTCGGCCTGCCGTCCTCCTCGTCCCACGCGCTCATCGGCGGCCTGGCCGGCGGCGGGCTGGCCTGCGGGCTGATGGTCCACTGGAGCTCGATCCTGGACAAGGTCGTCATCCCGATGGTGGTCTCGCCGCTGGGCGGCTTCATCGTGGCCTACATCGCCATGGTCATCGTGCTGCGCCTGTGCGCGGCCCTGCCCTACCACCGCACCATGCGGCGCTTCCGCTGGGCCCAGACGGTCTCAGCCGCGGCCATGGCCCTGGGCCACGGCCTCCAGGACGCCCAGAAGACGATGGGCGTCATGCTCATCGCCCTGACGGCCGGCGGCTTCCACTCCTTCGACCACGGCGTCCCCGCCTGGGTGAAGGTCACGGCGGCGCTGACGATCTCCATCGGCACCTACTTCGGCGGGATGCGCATCATGGCGACCCTCGGCTCGAAGGTCATCGACCTCGACCCCGCCCACGGGTTCGTCGCGGAGAGCGTCGCCGCGGGCTTCCTCTACGTGGCCGCCATGGGCTTCGGCGCCCCGGTATCGACGACGCACACGATCACCACCTCCATCATGGGCGTGGGCGCCACGAAGCGCCTGAGCGCCGTGCGCTGGGGCGTGGCCGGGGACATCGTCGTGGCCTGGGTGATGACCCTTCCGGCCGCTGCGACGATCGCGGCCGCCGTCGCCCTCGTCCTCAAGACCGCCCTGCTCTGAGAGCGGCGCCCCGACCCCGTCGATCAGGACGGCGACGGTCGGACCAGCACCATCTCCACCACCGCCAACGGTATCGGGCCCGGCCCCGCGGTTCTCCCGCGGGCCGGGCCCGACTCGCTTCCCCACTCCGGCGGGGACAGCGGCCCCTGCCCTCAGCACTCGCCGCCGAGACCTCGCCGCCCCGGGGGCGCTCAGGGGCGCTCAGGGCGCCCGGCGAAGCTCGACCGCCTGGCCGTGGTCACCGTCGTCGGAGGTAGCGGTCCGCGTCAGGATCGTTCCCGGGCTGACCACGCTGACCAGAGTGCTGTCCTTCACCGACCACAGGAGCTCCCCTGTGGAGGCGTCGTGGACGCTGGTGGCCGCGAAGTGGCTATCGTCGATGTCCCACCACTGGATCATGGTGAGGGAACCGCTCCCCACCATGCCGACCATTTCCGCCCAGGCGCTCGAGTTGACATCGGCGGGCCTGTCGAGATCGTGGCCGTCGAGCTGCGGGGAGCCCTCGCTGCCCGTCAGGGAGTGAACGGAGCCCGAGGCGTCCAGCGCATAGTAGGTGTCATCCTCCGAGCCGGAGTCGGCTGCCGCCGTAGCGCCCGCGTCCTTGAGGGTATCCGGGCTCACGGACGGAGAGGCGGCGATGTAGGGCGCCTCCCAGGAGTCGAAGGGAGCGGTTTGCCCATCCTTGTAGGCCGAGACGCCGCATTTCGCATCACCAGCCGCGCGACCGCAGGAGTACAGGGCGATTCCCCCTGAGATCCGTTGCGCGCGGAGGGACGTCAACTCGCCGTTGGCCAGGACCGAGCCGGTCGCGATGTCGACGAATCTGCTATGGCTGTCCCCGTCGACGCCGAAGTCGTCGAGTTCGACGACAGCCGCGCTGAGCGCCCATCCTGTCATGCTCCGGTGGTCGGTCAGGCGCCACTGCTCGGCACCGTCAGCGCTGACCCCGACCGCCGTCCAATTCTGTGTCAACCGGTCCTTCTCCCTGAAGACGACAGCGGTGCTCCCGGCGCCCGCGATGAATCTCGACTCGTTGTCGAGCCAGTCCAGCGTGGTCTGCTCACCCGTGGACCCGTTCACCCTGATATTGCCGACCACGGCGTCGTCGTCCCAGAACCCGACGTTCTCCGTGGCATCAACCCCCTCGCCGCTGGCGATGCTCCGGGGCTCACCCCCCTCGAAGCTGAAGAGCTCCCAGGAGGCGTGGGAGTAGTCCGGGATTTTGCGCCTGGAGGCGAAGGTGCTCCCATCCCAGCCGGGGTCGCTCACCGCTATCACCCTGGTTCCGTCCGCGGAGAAGAGGAACTTATTCGCCTGATGGGACCAGACCACCTCCGGCTCCCGGGAGAAGTCGGAGGACATATCGGTGGTGCCGAGGTTCTCTCCCCTCGCCCCCGCCGACTCATCGCGGTGCGACCACCACCAGGCGCCCCCGGCGCCCCCCGCCCCCAGGGCCAGGACGAGCACGACGATCACGGCGATGAGCCCCTTGCGTCGCTCCCTCCTGGGCGGGGCCTCGACGGCGCCGAAAGCCACGGTGCCATAGGACGTCGCCCCCATGCCCCGGGGAGGCTGGGAGCCGTATGCGGATGAGGGGCCGACGGGGATTCCCGGGCCTCCGGGCACCGCGGGGGCCGACGGGTATCCGACGTACCCCGGGAAGGCGGATGCCCCGGACGCCTTTCCGCGCTGAGCCACGGCCGACTTCGCCTCGGCGCCGCCGAAGCGCATGATGAAGTCGAGAACGCCGGGCGTGGCGGCCGGGTTGACCGCGATGGCCGCCTGGAGATCGGGGCGCGCCGAGGCGATTCTCGCCAGCTCCACCGACGGCGTCGTCGGGTCGGCCGCAGCCGCGGCATCGGGGTCATCCCGGCGCGGGAGCGCCGGGATGCTCGCATCCATGGTCATGGTCGTATTTCAGCCGACAACCGCGCGGGAGGTCCATGGGGAGGATGGGCCTATCACCCACTCCCGGGATCCTCCCCCGGCCGCCAGGAGCGGCGGGAGGCGGGAGACGGCCTCGCCGTCCTCAGGAGGCAAGGTACGGGGAGACCGCTTCCAGCCTGCCTCCGGGGTCGTGCTCGGGGATGAGGATCGTGCGAGCGTCGCTGCCGATCGGGCGGGCGGCGTCATGGGCGCGCCGGGACGCCCGCCGAGCGCCTCGGCCCGGTCAGTCCAGGAGGCCCGCCCGGGCCCTGGCAGCGGCATCGCCGAGCTCGTCGGCGGTGGCCAGGAGCGCGGAATCCCTGCGGGTGACGCGGTCGGCGAGGGGGTCGGCGTCATCGTCGATCCACTCGGGGGCCGAGCCCGCGGCGAGGGCGGCGAGGAAGGCGGAGGCGGTGGCGAGCAGCGGCGCGAGCGCTGGGACGGAGCCCTCCAGCGCGCCGGCGAGGGCGGCGTCGAGGCGCTCGCGCAGCCCCTGCGGCGAGATGACGGGGCGCCCCTCGGCGAGGGCGGCGTCGAGGCGGGAGGCGAGGGCGCCGTCGTCATCGGGGCCGGTGAGGTCGACGACGGTGGCGTAGCGGCGCTCGACGAGACCGGGGTCGCGGCGGATCCACTCGCGCACGAGGAAGAGGCGCCACAGGGCTCCTGGCAGCGTGGCCGCGGGCGAGTCGGCCCACAGCTCGGCGACGTCGTCGATCCCCCGCCCGGCGACGACGGCGATGACGCCCTCGCGGGTGATGGGGTCGTCGGGGGCGGTGGGGAAACCGCCGATGAGGGCCTGGGCGGCGCGATGGGCGAGCTCGGAGGCGACGGCGGTGTCCGCCCCGCCCTCGATGGACTCGGCGACCTCGGGGTCGAGCCGGGCGGGGCGGTGGAACTGGCGTGCCATGGCGTTCTCCTTCGGTAGCGGGGCGCGCCCATTGTCTCGCATGCCCGGCACGGCATGTCCTGCGCGCCCAGGTCCGGCTATGCTGCGCGTGGTGCCGCCTCCCGGCACCGCGCCCCTTTAGCTCAGTTGGTCAGAGCTGCGGACTTTTAATCCGAAGGTCGTGGGTTCGAGCCCCACAGGGGGCACCGCTGTCGGCGCGGCCTGAGCGCCCTCGACCCGCGCGCCCCGCCCGGCCGCGTAGGCCGCCGGCTCCCAGCCCCCGTCGGCCGCCCGGCGCGGCAGCAGATCATCACTAGAAACGCCGAACATCTTGGCTGCACGCCCATGACAGTCCGCCGCTGGGTGAGGAAGGGAAGCCCGCCTGCGTCTACTGAGGTGGTGCCTCAGGTGGGGCAGGTCATCGCGACTGCGCCTTTGACGGCCGGGGGTACTGGTCCGTCTGAGTGTGAGTGTCGTGATGACGTGGCCCGTGAGGCGCTGGTGCAGGACGCGCGTGCGCGTGGCTGGACCGTGGATCACATGGGCTCTGATGAGCGGGGTTGCGTGTCGTGGGGCCGGCCGCTCCAGGACGACAGGCCGACGACGGCATCGTCGCCTGGTCCGGGCGGCCGGCCCGCGGGTACGCCCTCCGGGTGCTAGAAGACCCCGAAGGCGATGGCAATAACGCAGATCACCACCATGGCCGTCACCGACAGGAGCGTCTCCATGAGCGACCAGGTCCTGAAGGTCTGCCCCACGCTCATCCCGAAGTACTCCTTGACCAGCCAGAAGCCGGCGTCGTTGACGTGGGAGAGGAACACCGAGCCCGCGCCGATCGCGAGCACGAGAAGGGCGACCTCAACCGACGGCATGCCCGTGGCGAGAGGCGCCATGATCCCGGCAGCCGTAATAGTGGCCACGGTCGCCGAACCGGTGGCCAGGCGTACCGCCACGGCGACGAGCCAGGCCGCCAGGAGCGTGGGAACGGCCGCGTGCTGGATCCAGGAGGCGATGATGGTGGCGATGCCGGAGTCCACGAGGGTCTGCTTGAACCCGCCCCCCGCGCCCACGATGAGCAGGATTCCGGCGATCGGGCCGAGGGAGGCGCCCACCCGGTCCGTGACCCGGTTGGTGTCCAGACCCAGCCGGAAGCCGAACACGTACATGGCGACCAGGACCGTGACCAGTAGCGCGACGATGGGCTGGCCGATGAACAGGGCGGCGTGCACGAAGAGGTTGGTCGTGTCCTCGGGGGCGACGGTCTCGACGACGGTGCGCAGGAGCATGAGCACCACCGGCAGCAGGATGACTGCGACCGACGCGGCGAAGGAGGGGCGCGTGCCCTCGCGCTCCTCGTCGTCGCCGCCGAGGGGCTCGGGCGCCTCGATGGGGACCCACCTGGCCATGAAGCGCGCGGCGACCGGGCCCGCGATGATGACCGTGGGCACGGCCACGAGAAGCCCCAGTCCGAGAGTCAGCCCCAGGTCGGCCCCGACGGCGTCGATGGCCAGAAGCGGTCCGGGGTGCGGGGGCACCAGGCCGTGAAGGGCGGAGAGGCCGGCCAGCGCGGGTACGCCCAGCAGGATGAGAGGCCGGCCGGCCCGGCGTGCCACGATCATGACCACGGGGATGAGCAGGACGATGCCGACCTCGAAGAAGAGCGGAATGCCGACGACGAAGGCGATCAGCGCCATGGCCCACGGCAGCCTGGGGCCGGGCGTTCGCGCCAGGACGGTATCGACGATCTGGTCGGCTCCCCCGGAGTCGATCAGGAGCCGTCCGATGATCGCTCCGAAGGCGATGAGCGTGCCGACGCTCCCGACGGTCGACCCCAAGCCATCGGTGAAGGCGGTGAAGGTGTCGGTCAGCGGGATGCCGGCGACGACGGCCAGGACGGCCGATCCGAGAGTCAGCGCGAGGAAGGGGTGCATCTTGCGCCACACGATCAGCACGATGATCGCGGCGATGCCGAGGAGCGCGGCTGCGATCAGCCGCACCTCGTTGTCGGAGTGGGCCACCGTATCGGCGGCGGGAAGAGCTAACGTCATTGTCGTCTCCAGGTTGTTGGGCGGGTTTGGTGCTGTCAGTGGTGTCGGCGAACGGGACCGGGGCAGGCCGGGGCGTCAGGACGACGCCGCGGCGTGCTCGAGTGCGGCCAGGATGGCGTCGAGGGTCTCCTCGGGGGTGGGGCGCGAGACCACGGTGACGCCGTCCTCGTCGTCCTCCAGGGGTTCGAGGGTGGCCAGCTGGGAGGGGAGGAGGGTCGGCGGCATGAAGTGACCCTCACGGTGGGCCATGCGCTCACCCAGCTCATCGACGTCGGCGAGCAGGTGGATGAACAGGACACGGCCCTCCGCCCCTGCCAGCAGGTCCCGGTAGGAGCGCTTGAGGGCGGAGCAGGTGACGATGGTCCGAACGCCGTCGGCAGCGTGCGCGCTCATCCAGTCGCGCAGGGATCGGAGCCAGGGCCAGCGGTCCTCGTCGGTCAGGGGAACCCCCCGGCTCATCTTGTCGATGTTGGCCGCCGGGTGGAAGTCGTCGGCCTCGGCGACCGGCCAACCGAGGGCCCGGTGAAGATTGTCAGCGGCGGTCGTCTTGCCGCAGCCCGCCACGCCCATGAGGACGAGGTGCTCGACAGGGCGGTTCATGATCGATTCACTCCCTGGTGACATCATTGTCGATAATTGATATGACCAGATTACATGAAACGTAGTATTTTTGGAAGAGGAGGTCGTCTTCCCGTTAGGGTTGCGGTGGCACTAGGACTCGCCCCGTCCACAACCGGCCGCGCAGGCCCACCGCGCGCCCGATACGGGACGCCGAGTCGGCCTCGCCTCCACCGCCGCCACCCACGTGGACGGCCCGTCCCTTCCGGAAGCCCGACCATGCACGACACCGACCGGCGCCACAGCGTCCTGGACTCACTCGGTCATGCCGTCGTCACCGGCGAGATCGCCCCGGGCGATTCCCTGACGCTGGAGGATATTCAGTCCCGCTACAAGGTCTCGCGCACCCTCGCGCGCGACTGCGTGCGCACCCTGGAGTCCCTCGGCGTGGTCGTCTCACGCCGCCGCGTCGGCATCGTGGTGCGCCCGCGCGAGAACTGGTCGGCCCTGGCACCCCAGGTCGTGCGGTGGCAGCTCCAGGCCGATCCGCGCGGCCCCAAGCTCGGGGCCCTCACCGAGCTGCGCGCCGCCATCGAACCGGTCGCGGCCGCGGCGGCCGCCCGTCGCGCGACCGAGGCCCAGCGCTCCAGGCTGCTGACGCTGGCGGCCTCGATCCGGGCCAAGGGGGCCAGGGGGAAGGTCGCCTCGTACTTGGAGGAGGACATCAGCTTTCACAGCCTCGTGCTCGAGGCGAGTCACAACGACGCCTTCGAGGCGCTCACCGGCGTCGTCGCGGAGGTGCTGTCCGGACGCGCCCGGCTGACCGGCGAGGTCGAGGTGCCCGTGGCCGAGGCGCTCGAGCTGCACGAGCGCGTCGCCCACGCCGTCGCCGCCGGTGACGCAGAGACCGCCGAGACCTGCATGCGCGAGCTGGTCGCCGAGGTACGGGCGATTCTCCTGGACCGCGGTCTGCGCGGCTTCCTCGAATCCTGAGCCCCGGGGGGCTCGGGTTCCACCCCGCAACCGATCCCGATCTCCGTTCATGAACGCCATGCCCTGCTCGCGGGCCCGCCATCGCGTCGGCTCCGTCGCATACGAAGGCGGGGCCTTCCCCGGCGCCTCTTCCCGGAACACCCAAGTGTCCTTGCCGGGGAAGGAGGGGAGCCAGGGAGGAGGTGAGGGCCGTGACCAAGCCACTGGGCAGGCACGTCAAACCCCGCAAGGACAAGGAAACGGCCCGGCAGGTGAGCGACATAGTTAACGCAATCGCTCGCCTGATCCGGGCCGTCGGTGTCCTTGTGGATGCCCTCGGTCGATGGTTCAGCTGAGCCATTCGGCCTCGGGGACCCATCCGGAGGCCACCGGGTGGGTCCCCACCATTATGGGCCCCAGTGCGGCGCCGTGTCCACGACGTGACCGTTCACACCGAGCGGTGCGATCCGCACCCACTGGTGCGGGCAGGACGCACCGCTCGGAGCGAACAGCACCAGTCGGCGCGAGCAGCGCCGTTCAGCCGGTCACCCGCGCTAGTCGACCGCGGCCGACCCGGCGAGCTTCTGGACGAGCCAGTTGTCCAGGCCGATCAATGCGATGAGCTCCAGATCCTGGTTGGTCTCCTGAAGATCCTCATCCTCATCAATGAGGTAGGCCTTCATGTCCTCGTAGGCGACGACGTCCTGGGCGAGAACGGGAAGCAGCTCGGTGACCTGGGCGATCCCCTCCTCCGACGCCTTCTTCTCACTCTGAAGATAACGGACGATGTCGTCATGGACCTCGACCGCCGGGGCGGCCTCGATCTTGACCTCGCCACCGAGGTCGAGGATGCGGCCGGCGAACTTCTTCATCCAACTCGACTCCTCATCCGCGTGCGCGTCGTACTTATCGGCGAGCGCCGCGAGGCCCTTGGACCCGAACACCAGGCCCTGCACGCGATGGGCGTGAATCTGGGTCGCGAGCCCACTGACGACCAGCTGCAGGACTCGGATCTCCTCCGTCTTATCCACCATGTCCCCTCCTAGGACTCAACTCCGGGCGCGAGGCCCGCTCAGTCGTCGACGACGATCACGTCGACGCGGATGTTGCCGCGAGTGGCATTGGAGTAGGGGCACACCTGATGAGCGGCATCGGCGAGCCTCTGCGCCTCCTCGTGCGGCAAGTCCGGAACGACCACCTCGAGGGCGACGGCGAGCCCGTAGCCCTCACCGGCCTTGCCGATGGAGACTCGCGCGCCCACCGAGGAGTCGCAGAGCTTCTGCTTGGCCTGCCGTGCCACGCCCTGAAGAGCGGAGTGGAAGCACGCGGCGTAGCCCGCGGCGAAGAGCTGCTCCGGGTTGGCGCCGTTGCCGCTGCCGCCCATCTCCCGTGGAATCGCGAGGTCCAAGGAGACATGGCCATCCGCGGTCTGGACGTGGCCATCACGGCCGGCGCCGGTGGCGATGGCCTCAGTGGTGTAGATGGGCTCGATCTCGTTCATGAGCTCTCCTTGCTTGCCGCGCCTACTGCCCCGGCGCTCCAGGGAGGCGGCCCCTCAGCCGCCCAGATAAACATAGTACGCAATCTAATTGTGCACAACCCATTTGTCTGCGGTAGTTTCACCGGCATGCCCCACGATCCGCTCGAGCTCGACCGCCAGCTGTGCTTCTCGCTCTACCGCGCCAGCCGCACCGTCACCCGCGCCTACCGTCCGCTCCTGAAGGACATCGGCCTGACCTACCCCCAGTACCTCGTCATGCTCGCGCTCTGGCAGTCCGGCGGGCCGATGAGCCTCAATGACATCGGCAGCAGGCTCAGCCTCGACAGCGGGACTCTCACACCACTGCTACGCCGTCTGGAGGAGACCGGCCTCATCACTCGCGCCAGGGACCGCGCGGACGAGCGCCGCCGCCTCATCACCCTCACCAGCGCAGGCCGCGACCTGCGGAAACGAGCAGCAACCATCCCTGACAGGATGATCGCGCTCTACTCCCAGCCCGCCGAGGATCTGGAGCGCCTGAAGTCCATGCTCGACGATATGGCCGCGCGACTCGCCTGACCCAGCAGCCGGATCGGCGGACGGCGACGGCGCGCCGACCGCGACGCGGCGCGCTGGCCCCTACCCATCAGCCCTGTCGGCCATGGGGAATCAGCTCCGCGAGGCCCCCGATCATCATCGATCATCACTCCCGACCCCCTCCCGCCAGTCGCGCTCGACCTCGGCCAGGCGCTCGGCCACGACGGGCCGCCCGGCCACATCGGCCTGCAGATCGGCAACCTCCGCCGCGCCCACGCCTTCGAGGCGGAGCAGGCGGGCCACCCCCTCCTGGAGGAGCTCCGGGGCGAAGGCACCGCTTCCGGCGATCGTCAGCGCGGCGGCCCCCTGATCCAGGGCGGCCAGGAGCGCCCCGACCTGCTCATCGCTCAGATCATCCGCCACCGCTCCACCGCGCTCGACCCACGCGCTGCGCATCGCCTCAATGGCGATCCCATACCCCCGGATCTGAAGCCCAACACGTCGGGACACCTCGGCGAGCAGGCCCTCATCCCTGGCCGCGGCGGCCACGAACTCCAGCGTCGCCAGGGCGAGGCCCCAGACCATCCGGCCCCGCTCGTCATCAGCGGACATGTCCACCGGCACCGGCTCGAACAGGCCCGCCAGCCCACTGGCCAGCGACTGCTCGATGTTCATGTCCATGACCGCGAGGAAGAGCTCGGCCTTGCTGGAGAAGTTGGAGTAGACGGCGCCCTTCGAGAAGCCGGCGGCGCGGGCGATCTCATCGAGGCGCGCGCCGTGGTAGCCATCGCGCGCGAAGGAGGCCCGGGCGGCGAACACGACGGCCTCACGGGTCTGCTTCTGCCGGTCCCTCCTGCTGATCGGGTCGGGAAGATCGGTCACTCCGCCGATGGTAGCCGTCACACGCCGTTGCCCCCAGGAGCCACCTCAGATACTCTTGGTATGCAGATACCGTAAGTATTTGAAAGGTGATCATGTCCACTCCCAGCCTGAACATCACCGGGTTGACGCGCCGCTTCGGCAGTGTCACCGCTAACGACAACATCGATCTGAGCGTCGAGCCCGGCAGCGTCGTCGGCCTCCTGGGGCACAATGGCGCGGGCAAGACGACGCTCGTCTCCCAGGTGGTCGGGCTGCTGCGCCCTGACGCTGGCAGCATTCACGTCGGGAGCATCGACGCCGTCGCGGACCCCGGGGCCGCTCGGCGGGCGGTGGCGATCCAGCCCCAGTCCCAGGCTCCTATCGACGGGTTGACCCCGCGCGACGCCGTGGAGATCGCAGCCCGGCTGCGCGGCCTGTCCGCCCGCGACGCCCGCGCCGCCTCGCTGGCCATGGCCGAGGAGCTCGGCTACGGCCCCTGGCTGACCCGCCGCGCCCTGCCCGAGGGCGGCGGGCTCTCGGGCGGGATCCGTAGGCTCGTCGGCTTCGCCATGGCCGCGGTCGTCCCCATGCCTCTGCTCGTCCTCGACGAGCCGACCAACGACGTCGACGCCGCCCGGCGCCGCCTCCTGTGGGAGGCCGTCCGGCGCCGCGCGGATGCCGGGACAGGGGTCCTGCTGGTGACCCACAACGTGATTGAGGCCGAGCAGGTGCTCGACGAGCTCGTCATCCTCGACAGGGGCCGCGTCGTCGCCAGCGGCACTCCCGCGAGCCTGCGCGGGGCCGACGGCGCTCTGCGGCTGGAACTGCGCCTGGCCCCTGGAGCCGCCTCCCCGCTCGACGAGGCCGACGAGTCGTCCGCGCCACGGCGCGCGTCCGCCGCGCCCGCCTTGCCCGCCCCCGCCCTGCGCACGGTGCGCACCGGCCGCCGCCTGCTCGTCACGATCCCTGCCCCCGCGGCTGCCGCCTGCGTCGACTGGGCGGCCGGGTTGCACGAGTCGGGCGACATCGAGACCTATGCCCTGAGTCCCAGCACTCTCGAAGACGCCTACCTCGCCCTGACCGAGGCATCCGGGACCGACCACGACGAGAGCGAGGAGATCGCCGCATGACTGTCATGACCCATTCGGAGGCCGCGCCCACCCCGCCGTCCTCCCCCGCCGCCGCCAACCGACCGGTGCCCGGCGGCCCGGGCCCCTGGTCCGTCTACCGGGCCATGCTCCGCTGGCGCCTCTTCTCCATCGGGCCGACTCTTCCGATCTTCGTCATCGTGCAGGCCCTCATGGCCGCGGGCATCATCGTCGGGTTCGGCCTGCTCATCCCGGACATCGACGCGTTGCCCTCCACTGCCCTGCTCATGTCCACCGGAGCACCAACGGCCCTGCTCATGACTGTCGGGCTGGTCATGGTCCCCCAGGTGGTGGCGCAGGCGAGGGCCAACGGGGCCTTCGCCTACACGCGCGCCCTGCCGGTCCCGCGCCCGATCCTGCTCGCCACCGACCTCAGCCTGTGGACGCTCATCGCCCTGCCGGGGATCGCGGTAGCCGTGGGGGTCGCATGGCTGCGCTTCGGCATCCCCCTGGACATCGACTGGCCGCTGCTTGTCACTGCGTCGCTCCTCGTCACGGTCATGGCCGCCTCGGTGGGCTACGCGATCGCCGTGAGCCTTCAGCCCATGGTCGCGCAGGCGCTCACCCAGGTGCTCGTCTTCTTCATCCTCCTGTTCTCCCCCGTGACCTTCCCGACCTCGCAACTGCCGCACTGGTTCCAGACCGCTCACGACTGGCTGCCCATCCGTCCAGCAGCGGACCTCCTGCGAGCAGGCCTGGCGCAGGATGCCTACGCCTGGCAGGACAGGGATCTCTTCGTCCTCCTGGTCTGGATGGTCGTGAGCCTCGGGGTCTGCCTACGTGCCCTGACACGCCGCTGATCCCCGCGGTCCGGGCACCCGGAGCTCCCGGCCCCTGGCCTGGCCATCGCCCCTCTGGATAGCCTGGAGGCATGAGCCCTGATCCCCATGGAAGCAGTCGGACCGGCCCCTTCGACCCGCCCAGCGCCTCGAGCGGCCCGCGCATCCTCGTCGTCGCCGGGCACCCGGACGCCAAGAGCTTCTCGCACGCCCAGGCCCAGGCCTACGCCGCGCAGGCCGAGGAGGCGGGCGCGCAGGTGACGCTCCTGGACCTGGCCGGCGAGAGCTTCGACCCGGTCCTGCGATTCGGCTACCGCGAGCACATGCCCGACGACGCCTTCATCAACCGCTCCCAGGAGGCGCTCATCGACTGCGATCACCTCACCCTGGTCTTCCCGACCTGGTGGTCCGCCGAGCCCTCCCTCCTCAAGGGCTGGTTCGACCGCGTCCTCACCCCGGGAATCGCCTACCGCTACCGCACCGGGAAGCTCTCGCCGGAGAGGCTCCTCATGGGCCGCACCGCCACGATCATCACCACCTCCCATGGCCCGGCGGCATGGACGCGCTCGCCGGGGATGTCGGTGTGGAGGGTGAGCCGTGCCGTGCTCGGCTACTGCGGGATCAGGACGACGCAGCGCCTCGTCCTGGGCGGCATGGAGGGTGAGAAGGACACACCCGCGCGCCGCATGGCCTTCCTGGAGCAGGTGGCGACGGCGGCCCGCAAGGACGCGGCGGTGGCCAGGACCCGCTGAGGGACCCAGCACGGGGACCGGGGGAGGCCGTCGTGGGACGCTCGCGGGCGGGCCGTGGCCACCACCACCCGCGGGTCTGCGGAGAGCGGACACCGCGCGACCTCGCTCACGATCCCGTGAAGGTCATGAACAGGCCAGCTAGGGTGGCCGGCGCACCGCGACCCCGATGCAAGGAGAATCCTGTGACGACCACCCGCGCACTGTCCGCCTCACGACGCGACGCCCTCAAGGTCGGCGGCCTGATTGCCGCCGGCGGCGCGGCGATCCTCGGAGGCTCCGCCGTCATCGCCCCGAGTGCCGTCGCCTCCAGCCGGCTGGACACCGGCGTGCAGTTGGGCTCGGGCGGCGTGGGGACGCGCGCCGTGGTCCTGGACCAGCCATCGGTCCACTCCGAGTCCATGGCGGCCGTGCGCCGGCTGCGCCTGGACATGTGGGTCAAGAACCCGCCGCTGCTCAGCGTCGACGGCTCGACCGGCGGTACCGTCCAGAGCTACGCCCAGGCCCAGGGTTATGCGAGTGCCGAGGCCTACGCGGACGCACTGGTCTGGGACCAGGACATGGAGCGCATCTGCGTGCAGCGCCTCGTGGAGTGCCTGGAGATGGGGAGGATCGAGCACAGCCGCCCCAATGGCGAGTCCTACAACACGGCCCGGATCGGTGACGTGGTCAACGGGACCTTCGAGATCCTGGCGGCGACGACGGACCAGTCGGCCACGATCTCCACCGGCATCGGGATCTGGGCCGGCGAGTACGACAAGTTGGTCGCTGCCGGCGGCGCCTGGAACCACGAGACCGGGCATCTGCACACCCTGCTCAACCCGATGGTCACGAACATCGGCTTCGCCGCCTCGGCCGGGTACTTCACCGGTGAGGGCCTGTGGGCCCGCTCAGCTTCGGCCGAGTCGGTGGGCTGGTCCGGGATCTACGACGTCACCTTGGCCAACGGTGGCGGTTCGGCCTCCTCCGTCCCCGCGGGCCACCAGGCCCCGACGCCCACCGCCTCGGAGCCGGCCGGCGCGTCGGCGTCGGCCGCGCCGGCACCCGCTGATTCGACGACGGCGACGAACAACCTCGGGGCAGCAGCCACCAAGCCGCAGGACCCCTCGTCGTCGGAGTCATCCCTGGACTCGCTGCTCCGCGGCCTGCGCGAGATCCTAAGCGCCAAGTAGACACCGAGGGGCGGCTGGGGCGCCCTGCTGCGGCCACGGTGAACGCGAGTGGGCCGCCTGAGTCGGGTTCTCAGGCGGCCCATGACCGTTGAGGCCGGCGAGGAGGGGAGTCGCCCGGAGGTCAGCGCCCCGAGCGACGGCCCCGGTGCGATGAGCGCTTCTGCCCTTGCTGCGCCTTCTGCCCGGCCCCGGTGCGGCGCCCGCCGTGACGCGCCCCGTGGCGGGAGCCGGCGCGGGAGGCCTCCCCCGCTCTGCGTCCGTGCGCGCCGCGGGCCGGCGCCTGGGCGCCGACGCCGGTGGGCCGGCCTCCCTTGATGGCGACGCCGTCGGGCATGTCCTCGGCGGCGACGCGCTCGGCCTGCTCGCCGACGAGTGCGGTGACGGCGTCGTCGTCGGGGCGCACGCGCTCCATCTCGGCCTTGATGCGGGCCTTCTTGAGGAGGACCTGGACGTCCTTGCGCTGCTCGGGCAGGACGAGGGTGACCACGGTGCCCGAGGCGCCCGCGCGGGCGGTGCGGCCGGAGCGGTGCAGGTAGGCCTTGTGCTCGGCGGGCGGGTCGACGTGGACGACGAGCTCGACGCCGCTGACGTCGATGCCGCGGGCGGCGATATCGGTGGCGACCATGACGCGAACGGCCCCGGAGGTGAAGGCCCCCATGGCCCGCTCGCGGGCGCCCTGGCTCATATTCCCCTGCAGTTCGACGGCGGGGATTCCGGCGCTCACCAGTTTGCGGGCCAGGCGGCGGGCGAGGTGCTTGGTGCGGGTGAAGAGGATGCGCTGGCCGGTGCCGGAGGCGAGGCGGGTGACGACGCCGTCCTTGGCGGTCTTGTCCGCCAGGAGCCACACCCGGTGGTCCATGTCCGTCACCGGGGATGAGGCGGGGTCGACGGCGTGCTGGAGGGGGTTGTGGAGGAACTCGCGGACGATGGCGTCGACGCCGTTGTCGAGGGTGGCAGAGAAGAGCA
Organism: Actinomyces denticolens; assembly: GCF_002072185.1. Taxonomy (GTDB): domain Bacteria; phylum Actinomycetota; class Actinomycetes; order Actinomycetales; family Actinomycetaceae; genus Actinomyces; species Actinomyces denticolens. The sequence goes on along the minus strand of NZ_MVIW01000011.1, from coordinate 59,200 downwards.
TCCGCTGGCCGTCGGCGGGGGTGGCGCGCAGGATGCGGCGCACGCTGGGCAGGAAGCCGAGGTCGGCCATGTGGTCGGCCTCATCGATGACGGTGATGCTCACCTCGTCGAGGGAGCAGTGGCCCTGGGCGATGAGGTCGAGGAGCCGTCCGGGGCAGGCGACGACGATGTCCACTCCCGCACGCAGGGCCTTGACCTGCGGGTTCTGGTTGACGCCGCCGAAGATCGTGGTGACGGTCATATCGAGTGCCGCGGCGAGGGGCTTGATGGTCTCGGCGATCTGGAGGGCGAGCTCACGGGTGGGCGCCAGGACGAGGCCGATGGGATGGCCGGCACGGGCGCAGTCCTCGTCGGCAAGGCGCTGGACGAGGGGCAGTGAGAAGGCGAGGGTCTTGCCGCTGCCGGTGCGGCCCCGGCCGAGGACGTCGCGGCCGGCGAGGGTGTCGGGCAGGGTCGCGGACTGGATGGGGAAGGGGGAGGCGAAGCCACGCGCGGCGAGGTCGGCGGCGAGGTCGGGGTCGACGCCGAGCCCGGCGAAGGTGGGGGCGGACTCCTGGACAGCGGAGCCGGGTGCGGTGGAGGAGGCGGTCGCGCTGGGGCGCTTGCGGGTGGCGGGCACGAGGGGTCCTGTCTGGATCGGGGCGGCGCCGCCGGTGGGCGGGCGCAGCACTGCGGGGTGCCGGTATCGGGGCTCGACGGCGTCGCCCGCCCGCACGGGGCCTGGGCGAGCCGGAGCCGGGGCGCCAGCCTGGCCACGGCATGGCGCCGGGCCGGGCGTCATCATCTCAGGCCCGACGCCCGCCCCGCCATGACCCGCGCCGCTCGGCAGCCGACGAGACCTGTGACCCCCGTCGCCCGACGAGCGCGCGGCACGGGGATCGATGGGGCACGGGACGACGGGACGGGGGCGGCGAAGGGCGGCGGGGCGGTCGCCCCCGGAGACCGGCCCCGCAGCCAATCGCTTCAGGACCGCCCGGCCAGGGCAACGGCGAGACTGACGAGGACGAGGCCGGCGAGTTCCCCGATATTGGGCATCTGGCGCAGCATGATGATTCCCACCACCATCGAGGTCGCCGGCATGAGGGAGGCCAGGAGGCTGAATGCATCTGCGTTCAGGCGCCCCAGGTTGATCTGGTCGAGGGCGTAGGGGATCACCGTGGAGAGCACCGCGACCCCGAGCACCGCCGCCGCCGTCCCCGCCGAGCTGAAGGCCCCCGACGCCGTCGGAGCCGCCAGGGGCGTGTAGAACAGCGCGCCTGCCGCCGTCCCCACCGCGAGCGCGTCGAGCCCCGCCCCACTGGTGGCGACCCTGTGCCCGAGGAGGATGTAGCAGGCCCAGGCGAGTCCCGCCGCCAGGGCCAGGAGCATGCCCGCCCGATGGGCGGGATCGGAGATGTCCAGGCCCACCCCGGAGATCGAGGCCACACCGGCCATCGCGAGCGCCGCGGCGATCCTCGGCCTCCAGCCCCTGCCGGTGAGGATGGCGACGATCACCGGCCCCAGGAACTCCAGGGAGACGGCGGTGCCCATGGGCAGGTAGGAGATCGACGCGTAGAAGAGGACGTTCATCGTCGCCGTGGCCACGCCGAAGGCGGCCGCCGCTCCCAGCGCCCGGCGCGTCCAGGCGTACCCGCGCCCCCTCAGCCGATCTCCCCAGGGCCGTCTCCAGGCGAGCAGCGCCAGGGCGCCGATGGTCACGCGCCACCAGGCGACTGTCACCGGTGGCATGACGCCGAACAGGCCCACCGCGAATCCGGCGCCGATGTAGGTGGACACGGCTGTGGCGATGAAGATGCCCGGTGCGGGAACGGCCGTCAGCGCTGCGCCGATCCTGCCGGACTGACGCCCGTGCTGGCGGGGCGGGTAGGGGAGCACGGGCCCATTGTCTCGCTCGTGCCGACCGCTCCGGCACGGGGCTCCCCGAGCGCGCATCCTCCCCGGGAGCCTGGCTGCGCGCCCGGCCCCTCAGCCCAGGAGGGCAGCGGCGAGGAGGACGACGGGGGCGAATCCCGCCGTCGTGATGAGGACCGTGTCCCGGGCGAGGCCGGTGGCCCGCTCGTATCGGGAGGCGTACATGAAGATGTTCTGCGCGGTGGGCAGGCAGGCCGTAGTGACGGGCACGAGCAGCGCCTGGCCCCGCAGTCCCATGAGGCCGCCGACGGCGAGAGCGATGAGTGGCGCGACGAACAGTTTCCAGCCCACCGCGCACCACAGCGCCGGACCGGCGGGCTCGGTCACCCTCCCGAGCGGCTCCGGTCCCATCCGGCGCTCGCGCTGCGAGTCGGCCAGGCTCAACCCCAGGGAGAGCATCATGAGGGGGACCGCCATGCGGCCCAGCAGGCCCAGGACCTCGGCAGGGCTCCCTCCGGCGATCCCGGCCAGGTCCCACCCGGCCAGGTTGAGGGCGGTGCCCGTCGCCACGCCGATGAGGAGCGGGTTGCGCAGTGGCGCGGTGGCGCGCCGCAGGGCGGTCTGACCCCGCCTGCCGGTGATGACGTCGAGGATCGCGAAGGAGACCGGGGTCAGGACGATGAGCTGGAGCAGGAGGATCGGCGCGATCGGTGTCACATCGCCGACGACGAGGATCGCCACCGGGATCCCCAGGTTCGCCGCGTTGACGTAGCCCGAGGCCAGAGCCCCGATGAGGGCGTCGGCGGTGCCGCGCCCCAGCACCCACCGGTGCACTGCCCAGGCGCCGGCAATCGTCAGCAGCTCGGCGATGATCGCGGCCAGCGCCCGCGCGGAGACGACGGCGCCCAGGTCGGCGCCCGCCAGCGTCGTCAGCATGAGGGCGGGGGTGGCGGCGAAGAAGGCAAGGCGCGTGAGCACGCGATCGGATCGGGGCGGGAGCGCGCCGGTGCGCCCGAGGACCCACCCGATCGTGATGACGACGGCGAAGACCGCCAGTCCGCTGATGATCCTCAGCATCGTCTCATCACGGTCTCAGCACGGCGGGCTCACGGGACCGGCTCGAGGTCGGCCCAGGCGCCCGCATGGTCGGAGACGACGAAGGCGCGGGTCCCCCAGGCGACCGCGCGCAGGAGGGGCGCGTCCGTCGAGCCCGGGGAGAGCGCGGTGCCCGGCGCTCCCGGCATCCCGTCGGCACCCATGGGCCAGGGATCGGTGAGGAGGTGATCGATGCGCTCGCGGGGCGCCCAGGCGGGGAACGTCGCCCCCTCCCCCAGGGGACGGGCCACCCCCGTCGCCGCGACGCCGCCCGGCCCCATGTTGAGGTCGCCCGCGAGTAGGCGCGGCCCGGGCAGGGTGGTCAGAGCCGCCCAGGCGGCGGCGAGCTGCCGGGCGGCCATGCCGGTGCGCGTGGCCAGATGCGTGGAGGCCAGGGTGATCGAGCCGACTCCGCCGTCCCCGGGGACCTCGATCCGGGCGGCGAGCATGGTGCGGGCGGTGGAGGTCTCGAGGCGGTAGGAGCGGGGGCTCCAGGCGCGTTCGCCCCGTCGACTGAGGGTGGCCGGGCCCCTGCCGAGGCGGCGCACGTGCCAGGAGCACACGGGCAGGCGGGACAGGATCGCGTTGCCGAATCCGGCGGGCCCGCGGCCCTTGATCAGGTGGAGGGGGGCGAGGATGTCATCCCAGGCGCGCTCCAGGGACGAGCGCAGGGGGCGGCGCCGCAGGCCGACCACGGGCCCGGCCCAGGCGGCGGCGAAGCGGTGGTGCTCCCAGCCGAGCAGGCGGGCGAGCTCGCCGGCCTGGTCGAGACCGCCGGAGCGCCTCTGGCGCATATCGACCTCCTGGAGGGCGACGACGTCGGGGGCGAGCGCGGAGATCTGTTCTGCGAGCGCCTCCAGCACGGTCCGTGCGGCGGCGGGGTCGGTGATATCGGCTCCCGCCAAGGAGGCGGTGCCGCTGTCGTGCTCGGCCCCGGCGCCAGGAAGGCAGTGCTGGAGGTTGAGGCTGAGCACCCGGATCACGGGAACCGACTCTATGCCCGCCCGACGCGTCGAAGCCAGTGACGCCGTCCTGCGCCCCCGTCCGCAGCGGCCTCGGGCTCGCCGTCGTCGCCGTCGGAGGAGCCATCGTCGGCCTCGAAGGTGAGGCTCACGGAGTTCATGCAGTAGCGCTGGCCGGTGGGCGTGTGGGGGGCGTCGTCGAAGACGTGGCCGAGGTGGGAGTCGCAGGCGGCGCAGCGCACCTCGGTGCGCACCATGCCGTGGGAGGTGTCGCGCAGGAGGGTGACCGCCCGGGAGTCGGCGGGGTCGTAGAAGGAGGGCCAGCCGCATCCGGACTCGAACTTGGTGGTCGAGCGGAAGAGCTCGGCACCGCAGCCCCGGCACCGGTAGACGCCGACGCGCTTCTCATCCAGGAGGGCGCCGGTGAAGGCCCGCTCGGTGCCGGCCTCGCGCAGCACGTGGTACTCCATGGGGTCCAGGAGGGCGCGCCACTGGGCGTCGGTGCGGGCGATGGCCGCCGGGTCCAGACGGGGGATGTCGGTTCCGGTCTCCCCGGCGGAGGTGCGGTCCGGTGCTGGCGTGGTCGGGTTGCTCGTGGTGCTCACGGGCCCATGGTCGCCCGCCCGCGCCGTTAGCGCGAGCCCGACGGCGCTGTTTTCACGATCCGGGAACCGCGCCATCCGCGGACGCCATCGGCTCCGAACCATCTGCTCCGCCGTCGTCCTGTCCCTGGCCCTCGGCGCCGGGCCCTTCCAGCTCGGCGACGGCGGACGCGCCCTGGGCCGTCTCGATGCGGATGCGGGTGCGCGGCAGGGCCTCGGGGGCCTCGCGCTGCAACCAGACGAGGATCTCCTCGCGCACATGGGCGCGCAGATTGGCGACGTCGATGGGGTTGCGCCCGGAGACGGCGATGCGCAGCATGACCGTCGCGGTGGAGGTGTCGAGGACGGAGAGGGAGGCCAGGCGCCCGTCCCACAGCGGGGTACCGGCGACGACATGCGCGAGTTGGGCGCGGATCGCCTCGATGGGGGCGCGCCAGTCGAGGGCGAGGTCCACCGAGCCCGTGTACTGGGCGGAGCGTCGGGACCAGTTCTCGAAGGGGTTCTGGGTGAAGTGCGTGGAGGGGAGGATGAGGCGGCGGTCGTCCCAGGTCCGCATGACCACGTAGGTCAGCGTGATCTCCTCGACGACGCCCTGCTGGTCCTTCTGGACGACGACGGTGTCCCCCACTCTCATGGCATCGGTGCTGGCCAGTTGGATGCCGGCGAAGACATTGCTCAGGGCGGACTGGGCGGCCAGGCCCATGACCACCGAGAGGATGCCGGCGGAGGCCAGGAGGGATCCCATGGCGACCCGGGCGGCGGGGAAGGTCATGATGACGCCGACCAGCCCGCAGATGATGATGATGGCCTTGGCGACGCGCCGCAGGATCTGGGCCTGGGTCGTCACCCGGTTGGTGCGCCCGGGCTCGCCGCGGGCGCGCACCCCCTCGACGACGAGCGCCTCGACGGCCTTTGTCAGGGAGACGACGAGGAGGGTCGACGCCGCTATGACGCCGATGAGCAGGATGTGGAGGGCGTCGCTGGTCCACTCGGGCGCGTCACTGCTCCCGGCGGCGAACTGGCAGCCGAAGTAGCCGCCCAGGGCGCCTCCCAGGATGACCAGCGGCGTACGGCAGTGCTCCACGAAGTGCGTGTAGTAGCCGCGGCGCCGCGCCATGACGCGCAGGGCGAAGACGATGGCGACGGCGATGAGCGCGCCCGCCAGCGCGAACAGCAGGACCTTCACCGCCAGGGCCGCCACGTCGAAGGTGGCCTCGACGGCGACCTCGACGGTCCCGGGGGTGGCGGTGACGCTCGGGGTGGGCGTGGCCGAGGGGTCGAGCGGGGGCGAGGGGATCGGGGTGGCCGACGGACTGGGGATCGGGGTCGGGGAGGGAACCGGCGGCGTCGTCATGAGCACAGCGTACTGAGGAGGGGCCCGGAGCCGCCTCATGCGGGGGTCGATGAAGGATGGCCGATGGGCCCTCCGGCGTCCATGATCGCCGTCGCGGATCGGAGGCGCCGCTCCTGAGCGGCGCGCTCGCGCTCACCGATCAGCCTGCCACCTGGCGGCGAGCGCCTCGGCGCGTGCGACGAGTCCGGAGACGTCCTCCCCCGTGCTGGCGGCCGCCCAGCCGATGATGAATGCCGTCATGGGCGCAGCAGGACGTGATGGGCCGTGGGCGACGGTTGAGACGAGGTGGAGGAGCTCATCCCGGTGGGCGTCGATGATCGCGCGATCGCTCCCGATCTCGGCGCACAGAGCGTCGAGCCAGCGCTCCATCTGGAACATCCGGCGGGCCTCGTCGTCGTGGCCACTCCGCTTGCGCGCCCCGCGCACGGGCTCAACAGGCACGGACGCCTCCTCTCCATCGTGAGCATCGTCGAGAAGAACACCGATGCGCCGACCATCGAGAGGCACGATACACGCAGCGGCTTCCCGCTGCCTCCCGCAATAGAATTATGCACACGGTCTTTGTCGATATCTCACCTCATCGAGAGCGCGCAGCAGTGGCTCAGAAGCACACTCCACCTGCGACTCCACCATTTCGGGCATCCCGCTCCACTCCTGTCGTCTAGCGTGGTGGGCGATCTGAACCCGTTCCCTGAGCGTTCCCTCAATGAGGAGAGGCCGCGATGCCCACAGGCGACCAGGCGCAGTCCGCGCCTCTGCCCCCATCAGCCACCGCCCCCACGATGACGCCACCCGCCGGAGCGGCGCAGGGTCCGCAGAGCCCCGCCGGCCCGCGTCCCAAGCGCCGCTCCGTACTCGCATGGTCGGCGGTCGCCGCCGGGACCGCCGGACTCGTGGCCGCCGCCACGGACCTGGGCATGCCGGGGATCGGCGCGCCCGCCCGGGCGGAGCAGGCCGAGGGCATGGCCGACGCGGATAAGATCGTCTGGTCCGCCTGCACGGTCAATTGCGGTTCGCGCTGCCCCCTGCGCCTCCAGGTCAAGGACGGCACAGTGGTGCGGGTCCTTCCGGACAACACCGGTGATGACTCCCTGGGCTCCCAGCGCGTGCGGGCGTGCGTGCGCGGACGCTCCATCCGCCACCGCATCTACAACCCCGACCGCCTCAAGAAGCCCCTCAAGCGCAAGGAGGGCACCGAGCGCGGTGACGGCCAATGGGAGGAGATCCCCTGGGAGCAGGCCATCAGCGAGATCGCCGCGAAGATGAGGGACATCAAGTCCCGCCACGGCAATGAGGCCTTCTACATCAATTACGGCACTGGCACACTCGGCTCCACGATGGCCTGCTCCTGGCCGCCGGACCAGACGCCCTTCGCCCGGATGATGAACTGCTGGGGCGGCTATCTGGATCACTACTCCGATTACTCCACCACGGAGATCACCGCCGCCTACCCCTATTTCTACGGGGACTGGACGGCGTCGAACTCCCTGGATGACGCTGCTCACTCCAAGCTCCAGGTCTACTTCGGCAATAACCCTCTGGAGACCCGCATGTCCGGAGGCGGCTGGACCTTCGTCTCCCAGCAGGTCAAGAAGCAGACCTCCGTGCGCACGATCATCATCGATCCGCGCTACTCCGAGACCGCCGCGCTGCTCGGCGACGACTGGATCGCTCTGCGCCCCGGCACCGACGCCGCACTCGTGGCCGGCTTGATCCACGTGATGCTCAAGGAGAACCTGCACGACCAGGCATTCCTCGACAAGTACTGCATCGGCTTCGACGAGGCTCACATGCCGCCCGGCGCTCCAGCCAATTCCTCCTACCGCTCCTACATCGAGGGCAAGGGCGCCGACGGCGTCGAGAAGACACCCGAGTGGGCGGCCGGCATCTGCGGGGTTCCGGCCGAGCGCATCCGCAGACTCGCCCGCGAGATCGCGTCCGCCAAGCCCTGCGCGATCAATCAGGGCTGGGGACCGCAGCGCCATGCCAACGGGGAGAACACCTCGCGAGCGATCTTCCTGCTGGCCTGCGTCACCGGCAATCCCGGTATTCCCGGTGGAGGCACCGGTGGCCGCGAGGGAGCCCCCTCCCTCAAGTTGGACCGCACCTTCCTCACCGGCAAGACGAACCCCTCCAACCGCATCATCTCAGTGTTCTCCTGGCTCGACGCCATCGACCACGGAGAGCAGATGGACACCTTCAACGCCGGGGTCTGCGAGAAACCGGAACCCGGCGTTCGCGCGGCCAAGGTCCCGGTGGACGAGGCCGGTAACCCTACGAACGTGGGCCTGAGCTCTCCGATCAAGATGGTGTGGCAATACTCCGGGAACTCGCTCGTCAATCAGACAGGGCAGAACAATCTGTCCGTTGAGATCCTGCGCGATGACACGAAGTGCGAGCTCATCGTCGTATGCGATATCCAGATGACCGTCTCGGCCCGCTACGCCGACTACGTCCTGCCGGGGACCTCTACGGCCGAGGAATTCGACCTCCATCCCGGGGAGAACGCCTCTCCCATGGCCTACGGCATCATGTCCAGTCAGGCCATCGAACCGCTCTACGAATGCCGCTCCGTGTTCGACATCTGCGGCGCGCTGGCCACGGAGCTCGGCGTCGGCGACGAGTATTACGAGGGCAAGGACCGCGAGGGCTGGCTGCGCGAGATCGTGGAGAAGTCACGCACCAAGGACCCCGATCTGCCCACCTACGACGACTGGGTCGAGATGGGTCTCTTCCGCAAGAACGTCGGCCCAGTCATCCCCCTGGAGGACTTCCGCGCAGATCCCGTGGCCAATCCACTCCCCACGCCGTCGGGAAAGATCGAGATCTACTCCTCCCGCCTGGCCGCCATGGGGGAGAAGTGGACCTGGGACACCTTCCGCGAGCCGCTGCCCGGGGATCACTTGGCCCCCATCCCCGAGTTCACCGCGACCTGGGAGGGAGCGCTGGAGACCCGGGAGTCGGAGAAGTACCCTCTGCAGATCATCGGGCACCACTACCGCCAGCGCACTCACTCCACCTACGGGAACGTGGATTGGATGAGGGAGGCGCACCACCAGTACCTGGCCATCAACCCCATCGACGCCGCACCGCGGGGCATCAAGAATGGCGACCTCGTCTTCGCCTACAACGACCGCGGCACCATCCGCATCGAGGCTCGCGTGACCGAGAGGATCGTGCCCGGCGTCGTCGACGTTCCCCAAGGCGCGTGGTACGACCCCCGTCCCGCCTCCGAGGTGGCCCCACCGCCCGGCGCCAACCCCGACCATCCTGTCGATGTCAACGGCTCGGTCAACACGCTGACCTCTTTGCATCCCTCGCCCTTGGCGAAGGGCAATGCCGTCCATACCTCGGCAGTCCAGGTCGTCAAGGCCTGAAGCGGAAAGGAACCAGGACGATGACTGAGTACGCGGACACCGCCGATGACTCCCTGACCCGCCCCGGAGCGGACTACGGCTTCTACCTTGATCAGACCTTGTGCACGGGTTGCAAGGCCTGCCAGGTGGCCTGCAAGGACAAGCACGACCTGCCCGTGGGCGTCACCTGGCGCCGCGTGGTGGAGTACGCCGGCGGCTCCTGGCGGATCGACGGCGACACCTTCGTCCCCGATGTCTTCACCTACTACACCTCCGTGTCCTGCAATCACTGCGAGAACCCGATCTGCGTGGAGGTCTGCCCGACGACGGCGATGAGTCGACGCGACGACGGCACGGTGTACGTCGATGGCGACAAGTGCGTGGGCTGTCGCTACTGCCAGTGGGCCTGCCCCTACGGCGCCCCGCAGCTCGACCCCCGCACCGGCCACATGTCCAAGTGCGACCTGTGCTACGACTACCGCTCCACCGGCCAGGACCCGGCATGCGTGGACGCCTGCCCCTCCCGCGCCCTGCACTGGGGGCCCATCGAGGAACTGCGCGCCGAGCACGGCGATGAGGCGGGGATCTCGCCTCTGCCCGACCCGTCCTTCACCAAGCCCCATCTGGTCATCAAGCCTCACCGCGATGCGCAGCGCTGGGACGGCGGCACGGGCGCCATCATGAACCCCAAGGAGATCTGATGAATGCCGCCGAATTGCCGATGATCCTGTTCACGGTCCTGGCCCAGATGTCAGTGGGGGCATTTCTCACGCTGGTGCTCATCCAGTCCTACGGAGCGGTGCGCAGGATTCCCGCGGCGAGCATCGATCGCGTCACCCATGCCGCGGCCTTCGCCGTCGGCCCCCTCCTCGTGCTGGGGTTCCTGGCCGCCTTCTTCCACCTGAACGACCCCTTTCACGCGCTGAGCACCTTCCGGCACGTCGGCACGTCCTGGCTGAGCCGTGAGATCGCCTTCGGCGTTCTCTACGGCGCGCTCGGCCTCCTCACCACCGCGATGGAGTGGTTCTCCTGGGGGCCCCGGCGCGCCCGCCAGGCGCTGGCGGTCCTCACCGCGCTGTCGGGAGCGGGGCTCGTCATCGCGATGACCTGCGTCTACTACTCCGTGCGCACCATCCCGGCATGGCACACCCCCGCGACCTGGATGCTGTTCGTCGGCTCCACGCTGCTGACCGGGCCGCTCGCCGTCGGGGTCGCCCTGCTCTTCTCCTGGACGAGGCAGCGGGTTCGCGAGAAGTGGGGCGCGCGGACGGCGTGGAGCCGGTTCCTCGAACGCCTCCAGGTCACGCGCGAGGAGCCCATGGACGCCGACTGCTCGGGGCTCATCGCCCGATCGATTCAGCTCACCGCCGCCATCGCGTCAGTCGCCGGAGCGCTACTGCTCGTCGCCTACCCCTTCTGCCTCATGCGCTTGGCCGGCGCGGGAAGTGGGGAGGAAGAAGCCGCCGACCATGTGCTCGCGGGCCTCTCCGAAGGGCCCGTGCTGGGCGTGCGACTGGTGCTGCTGGCCGCCGTCGTGGTGCTGATCAGGCTCGTGGCCCATCAGCGGGCGAAGGAGTCCTCGCAGCCCTCGCGCGTCCTGGTGTGGGTGATGATCGTGGCCTGCATCATGGCCGTGGTCACCGAGCTCATGGGGCGCGCCATCCATTACGAGGGTTTGTTCCATGTCGGGATCAACACGCTGCAGACGGGTCTGGGGCAGTGACCCCGGATGATGCACGGAGCGTCGCGGGCTCACAGCAAGGTTGGAAAGGGGCGGGCCGCCGGGCCCTGAGCATCGATGATCTCGATGCCCTCGCCGCAGCGCTCGGAGCCCTCGGCCGTCTGCACCTGGCCCCCGCCAGCGCCGAGGAAAGAGCCGACGTCGTCCCCCTCCTGGAGGAATGGCCTCTCGACGCGCTGCCGGTGAGCGAGGAGACGGCCGAACTCGCCAGGAGGGCGAAGGCGCTCCTGGCGGCCTCCCTCGCCGACGGCGAGACGCAGGAGGCCACCGCGGGGGACCAGGACGCCCTGTATGGGATCAGTCGCGGCGCGATCGTACCGCCTTTCGAGTCGGTTCATCGTGGGGAGGAGGGACTGGTTTTCGATACCCACACCCTCCAGGTGCGCCAGGAATTCCGGGCCGCGGGCCTGCGGGCGCCCCATCTGGGCCGTGAGCCTGACGACCACCTCGGCCTGGAGCTGGAGTTCGTGGCCCGCTGCTGCGCTGCCGCCGCGGATTCGCTGGGGGGCGGGGAGGCCGGCGCGGCCGGCATCCAGGTGGAGCGCGCCCGCGACTTCAGCGTGGAGCACCTTCTCGTCTGGGCACCGTCGATGCTCCAGGAGGCAGCCGCCCATGCCCGTACGAATTGGATGCGGGGCCTGTGCTCCCTCACCCTCGCCGCACTGGCCACCTGGGTGGAGGCGGCCGGGATCGAGGCGCCCGCCGGCCAACCCGCGCGAGTGCGGATCGCCCGTCGGCAGGGATGGGCGTGAGCATGCCCCGGCAGTCGTTCACGCCCTACGAAGCACCTGCCCAGGAGGATGTCGGCGCCCGCGCCGTCCGGCTCGCCACTGCCCTGGCGGTGCTGTCGATGATGACGTCCGCGCCGCCGTCGCCCGGGCTGCTGGAGAACCTGCGCGAGGCCGACATGCTTGACCGCTGGCCTCTGCGCGACGAGCAGTCGGCGGCAGGTGTGGCGATGCTGCGCGCGGTGGCGCTGGCCCGCGATGGGGCGCTGCACGAGGACTTCCAGGACCTCCTCGGGCCGGCGGGGAGGATCAGCCCGGTGCTCCCCGACGACGAAGTTGCGAGCATCGTCGCCGACTGCTCGGCGCTGGGATTCCGAGCGCCGCATTCAGGGGGCCTGCCGACCGGGCATATCGCCGCGCTCATGGCCCGCGCCGGGTTCCTCGCCACTGCTCGGGGCCAGGCGATCCATGCCGGGGACCACGTACAGGCGGAGGCTCTCCGAGCGGCGCTTGCGAGGCTCATCGGCGAGAGCCTGGGGCCCTTGGCCGAGCAGGTGGCGCGCGAGGCGCAGGAGCACGCGCGGACGAGTATGTACGCCGCACTGGCGCCGCTGCTGCGCGGGGCGGTCACGGAAGCGGACTCTCTCTGCTCCCAGCGAGCGCCCATGGCGGCGGGGACGGCGGATGATCAGGCGCCGGGCGATGGCTGATCCGACTGCGCTGCTGGAGTTGCTGCGCTCGCGGGACCCCTACGAGCGAGTCATCCTGGTGTGCGCGGGCCTCGCGCCGCCCAGGGTGGGGCGCCACGATCTCGTCGTCGTCTGGGACGAGTGCCTGGGCGGGGGCGAGTGCCGGGGCGGCGAACCACAGGACAAGGATGATGCGGTCGACGGCGCCTCTGGTGCCCCGGTGGGGCGGGCCGGTCTGGCGGCGCGGCTCCTCCATGCCGGAGCGCGCCGCGTGGAGGCCGTCGCCTGCCCTGGTGGCGCTCTGATCATCAGCCTGTGGGCGAGGCTCACTCCGGGGCTCGTCGGTCCGTACACTCCTGGCGGCCGGCACCCGCTGCGTCGGGGGGAGGTGCTGCGAATCGATGCCATGCCGCTGCCCCGCAGGAGCCTTCTGCGCCTGGGGAACCCGCCGGAGCCGCCACCGGATGGGCAGGCAGGCGCATTGGCGGCGCTGAGCGGTCTGGAGGCCGAGGGCCGGACCCGCGTCGACCGCGATGCCCTGGCGGAGATCAGCGCCGCCGGTCGCAGGCTCGTGGCGCGGGACTGCACGAGTTGCGGGGTCTGCACCGCTGCCTGCCCGGAGCGGGCCCTGGAACTCATCCTCACCCCGGGTGACGATGAGGAGTCCGGGAGGGCCTCATTGCGGGGGCTCGTCCATGACCTGGCGGCGTGCCGCTCCTGCGGAGCCTGCGTCGAGGCCTGCCCCGTGGCCGCGCTGGCCCCGGCGGGGCGGGTGTCACTGCGCGAGGCCTGGGCCGACCGCCATGAGGTCTTGGAGGTGCAGGAGGTCAAGGCCTGCGATCACTGCGGCAATCCGCATCCGGCTCGGGAGGGCGGGCTCTGCGCCCTGTGCTCCGCGCGGCGGCGCTCCCCCTTCAGGGCGGAACTGCCCGCAGAGGCGCTGGCCCAGCTGCCCGCGAGCGTGGTGGCCGCCATCCGCCGCTCCCGGAACCCGGTCGAGGATTCCGGAGAAGCTGCCGGGCTTCGCTCCCGGGGCGCCGGAACCGGGCTCGGGCGCAGGATCCCGAGATGAGCGAAACCCCTGGAGCCTTGTGGGTTCCAGGGGTTATCGCCGTGGCTCCGACCGGCGTCGATCCGGTGACCTTTCGATTTTCAGTCGAACGCTCTACCAACTGAGCTACAGAGCCATGGGATGCGATCGGCCCGATCATCATCTGATCGGGCCGACCCTTCCGCGACCTCGACGGGACTTGAACCCGCGACCTCCGCCGTGACAGGGCGGCGCGCTAACCAACTGCGCCACGAGGCCTCGTGTGGCACGAAGCCGGACTCTATTCGAGTTCTTCCACTCGCACAAGCCGTACCCCCAACGGGATTCGAACCCGTGCTACCGCCGTGAAAGGGCGGGGTCCTAGGCCGCTAGACGATGGGGGCCCAGATGCCCTTGGCGTCGCCGCGCCTCGAACCAGATAGAACCTTAGGGGGCGCCGCCGAGGGCGCGCAAATCGGCCGGGCGTGAGTCGCCTCACCACGACGGAATGGCACCGTGGCACTATGAGGCCATGGCACCGGCCCACCTGACCGCGGAGGAGTTCGAGGACGCCGTCGACGCCGGTCTCGGCCTCATCCCCGGCGCCCTCCTCGACCAGATCGACAACGCCGCCATCATCATCGAGGCCGAGCCCGACGCCGAGCTGCTCACCCCCGAGGATTACGACGACGACGGTCTGCCCACCCTCCTGGGCTGCTACGACGGCATCCCCCTGACCGAGCGCGATGACGGCTGGTCCGGGGTCCTGCCGGACCGGATCCTCATCTTCTCCGGACCCTTGGAGCGCTGGTGCGACAGCCGCGAGGAGCTGGTCGAGGAGATCGCCGTGACCGTCATCCACGAGATCGCCCACCACTTCGGCATCTCCGATGAGCGCCTCCACGAGCTCGGCTGGGAGTGAGCCCCGCCGCACTCCGCCACTCGCCGCCACCCGCTCCCCCGACTCGGCGCCATCCTCTAGGGTGCTGGGCATGACGTCCCTCGACCCGAGCCCTGCCACCACCCCTGCGGCCGGCGCCCACTGCGCCGGACGGACGCGCGTGGGCCGGCGCCCCGTGCTGATCGCGGCCCTGCTGGGAACAGCGGGCCTGGCCGCCTGCGGCGAGGACTCCTCGGACTCCGGCGCCGCGCCCGAGCAGAGCCCGTCGGACGCGCCCTCCCCCGCCGAGACGACGTCGGAGCCCGCCCAGGAGCCGACCGCCGCGCCATCGGAGACGACGGCCCCCGATGACCCGCTCGCGGGCTGGCCCCTGGAGGAGAAGGTCGGGCAGCTCCTCATGGTGGGCGTGGACGCCACCACCCCCTCGCAGGCCTCCAAGGACGCCGTGACCGCCCATCACGTGGGCAATGTCTTCCTGTCCGGGCGCTCCACCGCCCCCGCCCCCACGATCAGCCGCACCGTCTCCGCGTTCACCGGGCTCGCCGAATCCGCCACCCGCGGCACCGCCATGCTCGTGGCCACTGATCAGGAGGGCGGGAATGTCCAGGTCCTGTCCGGCTCCGGATTCTCCTCCATCCCGTCGGGCACCGAGCAGGCGGGGCAGTCGCGCGAGCAGCTGGTCGCCTCCGCCACGGCCTGGGGCCAGGAGCTCGCGAGCGCCGGGGTAACGATGAACCTGGCGCCGGTCGCCGACCTCGTCGACATCGCCGGCCCCACGTCCAACGCCCCCATCGGCCAGTGGCACCGCGAGTACGGTCACGACGCCGCCACGGTGAGCTCACAGGCGAGGGCCTTCGCGGAGGGGATGCGCGCCGCCGGCGTCACTCCCGTCTTCAAGCACTTCCCCGGGCTGGGCAGGGTCAAGGAGAACACCGACACCGCCTCGGGCGTCACCGACTCCGCGACCACGCGCACCGGGGACCCCGCCGTCGCGATCTTCGGGGACGCGATCGCGGGCGGCGCCGAGGCCATCATGGTCTCCTCCGCCTACTACCCGCAGATCGACGCCGGCGCCCCCGCCGTCTTCTCCTCCACGATCGTCACGGACATGCTGCGCACCGAGATGGGCTTCACCGGCGTCATCATCACCGATGACGTCTCGGCCGCCATCCAGGTGCAGGACTGGGGGGCGGGCGAGCGCGCGGTGAAAGCAGTGAGCGCGGGCTGCGACCTCGTCCTGGCCTCGGCCGACGCCTCGGTGGCGGGCGACATGGCGACGGCGCTCGTCTCAGCCGCGCAGTCCGATCCGGCGCTGGCGGCGCGGATCGATGAGTCGGCCCGGCGGATCCTGGCGCTCAAGAGCGCCAGGCAGGGCGGATGACCGGGAGTCACTATCCCGTGTACCCGGGGCGCAGGGCGATCGATTGCACCGTGGGGTCGTCGACGAGGAGGCCTCCGCTCCGGAACCGCGACGCACCATGGATGGCCATAATGCTGGACGCCTCGCCCGAGGACATCCCGTATCGGCTCATCGTCAGATCGGCATCCGGATCAGCCGGCACGTCCAGGACGAACACGTAGGCGTCCATGAAAGCGAATTGAGAGAATGACAGCTCATCGCTCAGCGGGATAGAGAAGTGCGACTTCAGGGCGCCTGTCGGCAATTCCACCCGATAAGCCTCCCCTTCCCTGGTGACGACCTGCAGCTCTCCATCAATAATTCTGTTGGCGGCACCACTGATATCTTGCGAGGAGAAATCGAGAGGAGTCCCGGACGCGTCAATGACGGGGATTATCCTGCGCTGGCCCGAAGAGGTGTCCCAGGCCTGGATGACGAGAGTGGCGGCCGTGGGATCCAGGCCATTGCCGGGATCGGCCTGCGGGTGGGATCGCTTCGCGGTCGGGACGTAGATCACGTCAGTGTCGCACGTGTAGTAGTTCAGTGCGGCATCCAGGGAATCATCATGCTCATCCGTTCCGAGAATAACGGGAAGATCGCCCCCCTCGGCGTGCGGATAGACTTGGACGAGCGCGTCGAAAGGGCCATTGCTGTCGGGCAAGGTGATTCTCGAGCCGATATCCGGGGCGTAGCCGGTGTTGACGATGGACACCACCCTGTCCCCGCAGTGGCCATTGCTCGCGAACATTCCGTTCTGATCCGAGCGCCCCTTGATGCCCGTCTTATCACCGACGATGACGCTCTGCACTCCCGCGCGCGAGTAGAATGCCATGTAACCCTGCGAGTCCGATGTGGAGTACCCGCCAACCTCATACCCCTCATCCACCCCTCGGGGGAATGAGGTCACACCACTACCGTCAACATGATATTCATCATTCCTGCCCGAAAAGAACAGTCCCGTCTCATTCCAGACCAGCCCCCCGCCCAGCATATCCTTGACATCGAGGACCTGATAGGACCCTCCTTCATCAACGAGCATGACATACCCCTTACCGACCCCGAGCAAGTCACCTCCAACATTCGGAGAATTGCTGAGCCTGATCGCCAGCACCTTCCCCTCAGTCGTCACCTCCTCACGAGGCGTTGAACGAGCCCCGCAGCCCGAGATCAGCAACGGGGACGAGAACCCGTAGAGCGAGCAGGCGACGACCAATCTCCCCAGCCCCCTCCGCGAGAGGGAGGAACGAGTGCGGCATCCCATCAGCGTCAGAGCCCCCAATAGACCCGCGACACCATCGTCGCCGTCGGGCAGGCCCTGTCGGCCGCCCCGCAAGTAATATAGGCGCACCTAACCTTCAAAGTCGACACTTTCGACAATCTATTTATATAGAGGCAATTATTAGCGCAGTTTGGTGGTGCCGTCCGGGGTGCCGGTGGTGTCGATCTTCTTGGCTAAGCAGTGGTCCCGGTCCAGCCCCTGGGTGTCGCACCAGGCGTTGGCCTGCTCCGGGGTGTCGTAGGCGACGCCGGCCAGGGTCACCCACCAGCCGCCGCCGGCGTCGAAGACCGGCCAATCGTCGCTGTTGATGAGAACGGCGGTGGGCACGCTGCGGCGCGTGGTCTGGAACTCCTCGAGGGTGGCGCGGCTGTCCCAGGTCCTGCCCTCGGCGACGAGGCCCGGCCGCTTGGAGGAGAGCTGGGGCGTCCACTTGCCCTTGAGGGTGGAGGTCACCGTCGTCTTGTCATGGGTCTTCTGCCACTGCAGGGCGCTGGAGGCGGCGGTGTCCTCGAGGGCGTTGTCGGCGGGATGGGTCTCGGACCGTGCGAGCACGGCGACGCTGCCGCTCCCCACCCCCTGGGCGGGCAGGCTGCTGCCTCCGCTCCGATCGGGCTCGACGCCGACACTGATGCTCGGGGCGCTCATGTCCTGCGCTGAGCGGAAGTAATGGCCCGCCCCGAATCTCAGGGTGAGCGTCCTGCCGCCGGAGGGGATGAAGAAGGGAGCGGCGGAGAAGTCGAAGCGGCCATTGGCCACCACGTCGTCGGCCCCACCCCGGCCCGACGGCGCCTTGACGTAGAGGCGGTCGACGCTGCCGGCCAGGAAGTCGCCGTCGGCGCAGGACGAGGTCGCCCTGACCGACACCTGGAGCTCCCCGTTCGACTCGGTCACCGAGGTCGGGTTGAGACTCGGGGCGGTGCCGCAGGCCTCGATGGTGGAGTCCATCGTCACCGAGGGCTCGGCGCTCGGCAGCTGGGAGCCCTGATCCGCGTCCTGTGAGCCCTGGGAGGCGCCGTCGGCGGCCACGACGCTCGCACCCGTGGCATCGTCCCCGCCACGGGTGGTGCCGTACCACACGCCACCGCCCGTGGCGATGACGAGCAGCAGGATGATGACGACGATGAGGAGCCCCCGCTGGGATGACCGCGACTCCTGGGGCAGGGTCGCGGGCTCCGCGGCACTCTGGGGCTGGTAGGGGAGGACCTGCTGGTACGGCACCGGGGCCATGTAGGCCGACGGCGCACTGTAGGCGGAAGGGGCGGAGAACCCCGAGTAGGCGGCCTGCGGCACGGGATCGGCGAAGCTCGTGGGCGCCTGGCTGGGAGTGTCGGCCCAGGCGGCCGCGTCATCCATCGGGGGCAGGGGGGCGACATCGCCCAACCCGGCCTCATCGGCCTTATCAGCGCTGCCGGCTCCTCCAGGAGGGTCAGCAGGGGCGGCCTCATCGTCGGTGAGGACCGACTCGGCGGGAGCGGCAGTACCGTCAGCGGGCTCGCCTCCGGGCTCGTCAGCAGGCTCGTCCCCGCCATCGGCGTCGGCGGCCTCAGAGGCGTCATCGCCGTCGTCGGGCTCGGCCCCCTCGTCAGGATCGGCCTCCTCGGTTCCGGCCTCCGCGGCGCCGGCCTCGGCGTCATCGCCGTCGGGGCCATCTGGATCCTCCGACGCCCCGGACTCCTTCGCACCGGTCCCCTCAGCCTCCGCGGCGCCATCCGCGTCCTCAGCCACGGCGCTTTCCCCGCCATCCTGCTCGCCGGGACCGTCCTCGGCGCTGGCCGCACTGGCCGGTAGGTCCTCATGCGGAGTGTCGGGCTCGTCGTCGAGCTGTCGGGAATCCACGGGAGCCTCCCAGGAGAACGCGGTCAGGGGTGATCACCCGAGGGCCGGGGCGCACCGCCGTCATGCCTCGGCCTCGGGTCTGCCCCGATCCTAACCATGAGCGCGCCGGCCGGGCCAAGAAGCCGTGAGACCAGTCGGCACCGCGCCGCCTGGAACCCCCACCCACGCGGATCAGGGACGACTCAGGGTGGTCACCCATGCCGGGGCGCGCGGCCGCCAGGTACGTTGGGGCCATGACTACGGACTCCGCCTCCTCCGCGCCCCGTCTCCTCACCACCCACCACCGCGCCGAGGACTCCGTCCTCACCGCCCGGTCCCTCACCAAGATATTCGGCAAGGGCGACGCCGCCGTCACCGCGCTGGACAATGTCGATGTCGATATCGCCCGTGCGCGATTCACCGCGATCATGGGCCCATCGGGCTCGGGGAAGTCCACGCTCATGCACTGCCTGGCCGGGCTGGACGCGGTCACCTCGGGCAGGATCATGCTCGACGGCGATGAGATCTCCTCGATGAGCCAGCGCCGG
The DNA here is from genome assembly GCF_002072185.1 of Actinomyces denticolens. Lineage (GTDB taxonomy): Bacteria > Actinomycetota > Actinomycetes > Actinomycetales > Actinomycetaceae > Actinomyces > Actinomyces denticolens. The sequence goes on along the minus strand of NZ_MVIW01000011.1, from coordinate 39,850 downwards.
CTCACCCGCCTGCGCCGCGAGCGCATCGGCTTCGTCTTCCAGTCCTTCAACCTGGTCCCCACCCTCAGCGCGGAGGAGAACATCACGCTGCCCCTGGACATCGCCCGGCGCCGTGTCGACCGCGCCCGCTTCGACCAGATCGTCGGCGCCGTCGGGCTCACGGACCGGCTCCACCACCGCCCCGCGGAGCTCTCCGGCGGGCAGGTCCAGCGCGTGGCCTGCGCGAGGGCGCTCGTGGGGGACCCCGCCGTCGTCTTCGCCGATGAGCCCACCGGGAACCTCGACTCGCACTCCACCGAGCAGGTCCTGCAGATCCTGCGCACCTCCGTGGACGAGCTCGGCCAGAGCGTCGTCATGGTCACCCATGAGCCCGAGGCCGCCGCCTGGGCGGACACGGTCCTCTTCCTGCGCGACGGGAGGGTCGTCGCCCAGCTCGACGACCCGGACCGCGACCGCGTGCTCGACGCCCTGCGCGAGCTCGCCGCCGGCGCCGCGCCGTCCGCACCGTCGGCCGACCCGACCGGCACGGGGGCCTGAGCCATGAATCGTGTCGCCTGGCGCTCGATCCGCGCCCATGCCAAGCAGTTCATCCTCACCGCCCTCGCCGTCGTCCTGGGGGTGACCTTCCTGTCCGGGACACTCGCCCTGCGCGGGGTGCTCTCCGAGACCTTCTCCGCCCTCACCTCCTCCACGGCCACGGCCGACCTCTACGTCACCGGGCAGAAGGTCTCCTCGGATGCCAACTCCGCCGGAGGAGGCGCGCTCACCCGGCCCATCGACGCCTCCCTGGAGGAGACGGCGGCGGGCATCGACGGCGTGCGCGGCGCTCACGCCTCGGCCTCCCTCACCGGCGTCCTCGTGGGCTCCGACGGCGCGCCGGTGACCTCCACGGGGGCGCCGACGCTCCTCATCCCCTTCCAATCCGACATCGACGGCGACAAGCTCGTGGCCGGGAGCGCGCCCGAGGGCGGGGACCAGATCATCCTGGAGTCGTCCGCGCTCAAGCGCTCTGGCCTGTCCATCGGGGACACGACCACGCTCGTGGTCCAGGGCTCCCCGCAGGAGGTGCGCGTCGTCGGGGAGCTCAGCTTCGGGGCATCCATGGCGGGGGCGACCGTCGTCGGGATGGACCCGGACTGGCTCATGCCCCTGGCGGCCCCCGATGGCAAGGTGAGCTCCATCGAGGTCGTCATCGACGGGGAGGCGGACGCGGGCGCCGTCAAGCAGGCTCTCGCCTCCCAGGTGCCCGAGGACGTCCGGGTCCAGACCCGTGCCGAGCGCGTCGACGACATCAACGCCTCCGTTGAGAGGATCCTCGGGTACGTCCAGGCCTTCCTCATGGTCTTCGTCGTGCTGGCGATGTTCGTGGGCTCCTTCATCATCATGAACACCTTCTCCATGAGCGTGCGCCAGCGCATCAAGGAGTTCGCGCTCATGCGCGCCATCGGCGCCTCGCCCGCATCCGTGTTCCGCGTCGTCATCCTCCAGGCGCTGGCGGTTGGCGCGGTGGGCTCGGCGCTGGGCGTGGCCGGGGGCTTCGGCCTGACCCGGCTCATCGTGATGGCGCTGGAGTCGATGGGGATGCCGCTGCCCGCAGGAGTGCCGATGACCAGCAGCGTCATCATCACCTCGCTCATCGTCGGCGTGCTCGTCACCGTCATCGGCGCCCTGCTGCCCGCCCGCGAGGCCGCCCTGGTCGCGCCGGTGGAGGCCATGCGGGGAGTGTCCGGGGCCCGCGAGAAGTCCCTCGCGCTGCGCGGCTCGATCGGGATGCTCCTGGCGGCGGCGGGCGCGGCGGGCGTGATCGCCGCCTGGCTGGCGGACGACCTGCCCCATCGGACCGCCGCGCTCGGTGGCGCGGCGGGCGCCCTGCTCATCGGCCTGCTCATCGCCTCGCCCGTGCTGTCGCGCCCCATCGTCACGCTCATCGGCCTGCCGCTGCGGCTCATCCGCCCCGGCGGGCGCCTGGCGGCGCGCAACATCGTGCACAACCCGCGCCGCACGGCCGCGACCTCGGCCGCCCTGCTCATCGGCATGACGCTCGTATGCGCCGGCGCCATCATCGCGGCCTCGATGCAGCGCTCGGTGTCCTCGATCGTCAACGACTCCCTGCACGCCGACTTCATGGTCCAGCCCGCGTCCGCGGCCTCCACGGGCGCCCAGCTCTCCCCGGAGGCGGCCTCCCAGATCGAAGCCGTCGACGGCGTCGCCTCCACCACCAGATTCGCCGGCTACCTCGTGCAGACCACGGGGCCGGACGGCGCGCAGAGCACCGGCTACCTCAACATCGTTGAGCCCGCCGACTTCCAGGCCGCCTACGACCCGAACATGGTCAGCGGCTCCTTCACGGACATGGACGCCGACCATGTCATCGCCTTCGAGAACTCCGGGCTCAAGGCCGGGGACACGGTGACGATCACGGGGAGCATCGGCAGCCGCGAGGTGACGGTCGCCGGCATCGCCGATACTCAGGGCATCACGGGAACGGTCTGGGCGACACCGGACGTGGCGGCCGCCGTCGGATCCCTCTCCGGAACGGTGACGACCCAGGCCGACCAAGTACTGGCCAGCCCGATGGGCATGTTCGTCACCCTGGAGCCCGGGGCGGATGCCGTGGCGGTCAAGGATCGGATCAAGGAGATCGTCAAGCCGACCTACATCTACGCGGTCCAGGACGCCGACGAGATCTCCGACGCGGCGGGGCAGCAGGCGACGCGGATGCTCGCGATCCTCTACGCCCTGCTGGGCCTGTCGATCGTCATCGCGATCCTGGGCATCGTCAACACCCTCGTGCTCTCGGTGACCGAGAGGACCCGCGAGATCGGACTCATGCGCGCCATCGGCCTCGGCAAGGCGCAACTGGCCTCGGAGATCGTCGTCGAATCGGTGCTCACGGCGCTGTACGGCACGATCCTGGGCGGCGCCACGGGCGTGCTCCTCGCCGGGGCCCTGCGCGCGGTGCTGGAGAAGCAGGGACTCACGGAACTCGTCATCCCGTGGGGCCAGCTCGTGGCGATGATGGTGGTGTCCGCCGTCGTCGGGGTCATCGCGGCCGTGTGGCCCGCCCTGCGGGCCTCGCGCCTGCCCGTCCTGGAGGCGATCGCCACCGAATAGCCCGCGCGAGACCGGTCGTTGTTGTCATCGAGACCGGCCCTGAGGGCCGGTCTCGATGACAACAACGACCGGTCTCGCTCTCAGGGGAGGGCGGGTCATGGGGACGGGGCGACAGCTAGGCTCGGAGGATCATGCGATTCCTGCCCGTACCGGACGCGCCGCTGACCGCACCTCCCACGCACTCCACCCGAGCCATCCTGGTCTGGCTGCTGCGGCGCGCGGCCGCGCCCTTCGCCGTCGCCTGCGCGGCCTCCATCGTCGCCAACGTCATCCAGGCGATCGTCCCGGCGTTCCTCGGCGCCGCCCTCGACTCGGGCATCGAGCACGGCCTGACGCCCCGCATCTGGAACCTCGCCCTGGGCCTGCTCGCCCTGTTCTGCGTCTACGCCGTCGGGGACACGATACTGTCCTACTTCTCCACCCTCGTTCGCCTGCGCATCTCCTTCGACATCGATCGGCTCGTCGGCCGCCAGGTGACCACCACCGGCTCCACCCTGGGGCGCCAGACCTCCTCCGGCGAGGTCTCCTCGATCGTCGCCTCGGACTCCGATTCCATCGGCACCTTCTTCCAGCGCGCGGTCCCGGTCATCGGGGCGGCGATCTCCTTCGCGGTCGTGGCCGTGCTCATGCTGCGCACATCCCCGCTGCTGGGCACGATCGTCATCGTCGGCATGCCGCTGACGGCCTGGATCGTCACCCTCGTCATCAAGCCCCTCCAATCACGCCAGTCGCTCCAGCGCGAGGCGCAGTCCGACGTCACCACGATCACCACCGACACCGTCGCCGGATTGCGGATCCTGCGCGGCATCGGCGGGGAGGAGGTCTTCGCCGACCGCTACCGGCGGGCCTCCCAGGAGCTGCGGCGCCGCGGCGTGCAGGTGGCAGGCACCCAGTCGATCCTCATGAGCCTGCAGGTCCTCCTGCCGGGGCTGTTCGTGGCCGCCATCGTGTGGGCCGCGGCCAGGCTGGCCATCGAGGGGGAGATCACCGCCGGCGAACTCGTCACCTTCTACGGCTACACCGCCTACCTGTCCTGGCCTCTCATGGTCTTCTCCTCCTCGGTCCAGGAGTACACGCGCGCCGTTGTGGGCGTGCGCCGCCTGCGCCGCCTGCTCGAGACCGCGCCCACCGCCGGGAGCGTCGCCGAGCGCGAGCGCCTGGAGGAGGACATCCGCAGCACCGAGCCCATCACCGGGGAGCTCCGCGACACCGCCTCCGGGGCCCGCTTCGCCCCCGGGCTCATGACGGCGATCGTCGCCCCCGACCCAGACATCTCCGCAGCCCTGGCCACGCGCCTGGGGCGCTTCGACGACGGCGCCTCCCCCGTCACGCTGGACGGCACCGATCTGCGGGAGATGGGACTGGCCCGGGCGCGCGCGAGCATCGTCGTGGCCGGGGCGGAGGCCCAGCTCTTCACCGGGACGCTGCGCCAGGCCCTCGCCGGGCGCGCCGCCCCCGACCCGATCCCCGTGGGTCCGGCCGAGCTGGCCGTGGCGGAGGCCCGGCGGGCCGGGGTCGCCGACGTCGACCAGCAGGTCCGCCCGCAGCCGCGCCAGGCCGACGGGGACAACCGCCTCCTGGCCGCCCTGGAGGCCGCCGACGCGAATGACGTCCTCACCTCCCTGGACGCCGGCCTCGCCGGGATGATCACGGAGAAGGGCCGGTCGCTGTCCGGCGGGCAGCGCCAGAGGGTCGCCCTGGCCCGGGCCCTGCTCACCGAGGCGCCCGCCCTCGTGCTCATCTCCCCGACCTCCGCCCTCGACTCCCATACCGAGGCGCGCGTCGCCCAGCGGATCCGCTCGGCGCGCGCCGGGCGCACCACAGTGGTGGTCACCGAGTCGCCACTGGTCCTGGCGGCCTGCGATGAGGTCGTCCTCCTCGACGGCGAGGGCCGCGAGCGCGCTCGGGCCACCCACCGCGAGCTGCTCTCGCGCGCGGGCGCCGGGGATGAGGCGGCTCTGGCCTACCGACGGATCGTGGCCCGGGCCACCGGAGCCGAGGGCGCCCCCGCCCCGCCCGTCGCTGCCGGAGCGGCGGGCGAGCACGGCGAGCGCGATGAGGAGGCGGCTCACTGATGGCACTCCCCCTGGCCCCCGGTCGCGTCGCCATGCGCAAGGCCCTGGGCATCATCTCCGCCTACCGCTGGCGCTTCGTCGGTGTCCTGGCGCTCCAGATCGCCGCGGTCCTGGCCACGCTCGTCGCCCCGCAGCTGCTGGGCCGGCTCGTCACCCGCGTCTCGCAGGGAACCGCCAGCGCCTCCTACGTGGACGGCGTCGTGGGGGCGATCGTCGTCGTCACGCTCCTGGGGGCGGTCATCAACCGCTACGCGCAGATGCACGCGCGTACCCTGGGCGAGTCGGTGTTCGCCGACCTGCGCGAGCGAATGATGACGCGGGTGGTCCACCTGCCCCTGTCCGCCGTCGAGTCCGCGGGCACCGGTGACCTCGTGGGCCGCACCACCAACGACATCTCCCGCATCGAGTTCCTCGTGCGGGTCGGGATCCCGCAGATCATGGTGTGCGTGGTGACGATCGTCTTCACGGTGCTGGCCGCCTTCACCGCCGACTGGCTCCTCGCCCTGGCCCTGGGCGTCATCGCGCCGCCGGTGTGGGCCACGATGCGCTGGTACCTGCGCCGCGCCGTACCGGTCTACCGGGCGGACCTCGCCGCCGTGGCGCGCTTGAACGGGACGGTCTCGGAGACCGTCGAGCACGCCGAGACGGTGGACGCACTGGCCATGGGCGCGCGCCGCGAGGCGGCCCTGCGGGCCGACATCGCCGAGGCCTGGAGCCTGGAGGAGCTGGCAGCGCGCCTGCGGCTCATCATGTTCCTCATCCTCGACGTCGCCTGGCGGGCCCCGGTGGTCGTGGTCCTGCTGTGGGGCGGGTTCCTGGCCTCCCGCGGCTGGACCGGCCTGGGGGAGATCACGACGGTGGCGCTGTACGCCATGGAGATCCGCAAGCCGATCGGCCAGCTCATGTTCTGGATCGACCTGCTGCAGGTGGCCCAGGCCGCCCTGTCGCGGATCATGGGGGTCGAGGAGGTCCCGCCGGACCGGGCCCCCACCGGCCAGATCCCCCGGGACAAGCGGATCGTTCTCGACGACGTCCGCTTCGCCTACCGCGAGGGCGTCGAGGTGCTGCACGGCATCTCCCTGGAGCTCGTGCCCGGGGAGCGCCTGGCCGTCGTCGGCCCGTCCGGCTCGGGCAAGTCCACGCTGGGGCGGATGCTCGCCGGTATCAACCCGCCGACCTCGGGCGCGGTGACCGTCGGAGGAGTGAGCCTGACGGACCTGACTGAGACCGAGCTGCGCGGGCACGTGGCCCTCGTGACGCAGGAGCACCACGTGTTCGTCGGCTCGATCGCGGACAACCTGCGCCTGGCGCGCCCGGACGCCGACGACGCCACCCTGCGCCGCGCGCTGGCCTCCATCGGCGCCGAGGCCTGGGTGGACGCCCTGCCCGAGGGGATGGAGACACGCGTCGGCTCGGGGAACCTGGCGCTCACGCCGGCCCAGGCGCAGGAGGTCGCCCTGGCGCGGCTGGTCCTGCTCGACCCGCACACCCTCATCCTCGACGAGGCGACCTCCCTGCTGGATCCCGGTGCGGCCCGACGCCTGGAGTGCGCGCTGTCCACCGCGCTGGCGGGGCGCACGGTCATCGAGATCGCCCACCGGCTGTCCACGGCGCACGACGCCGACCGGATCGCCGTGGTCATGGACGGCATGATCACCGAGCTGGGCACGCATGACGAGCTCGTGGCGCTCGACGGCGAGTACGCGTCCCTGTGGGCGACCTGGAGCCGTTCCTGAAGGACGATGGACCCTTTCCCCCTCGGCGCGGCGGCGCGGCGCCCATGCGTGCACGCGTGGGCGCCGCGCCGCGCGGTGTGACATCCTTTGTGGAGCATTCGCGCCCCGCGCCCGACCGCGCATCCGACCAGGAGGGTCAACCATGAGCGAGACTCCCACCACGCCGCCCCCGCCAGGCGCCCCCGGCTCCCACGGCTCGACCAGCCGGAGTAGCGCACGCGGCCCGCAGCCGACGATCGGCGAGCTCATCGCCCGGATCTCGGAGAACGTCTCCGGGCTCATCCAGGGGGAGATCGACCTGGCCAAGGCCAAGGGCAAGCGGATGGCCGCGAACCTGGGGCTCGGCGCGGGGCTGCTCGCCGCGGCGGGGGTCCTCGCGCTGTTCGCCTTCGGGATCCTCCTCGGGGGCATCGTGCGCCTGCTGGCGCTCGCGCTGCCGCTGTGGGCCGGCTACCTCATCGTGGCAGCCGTCCTGTTCATCATCGTCGCGATCCTGGCGCTCCTGGGCGTCAAGCACCTCAAGAAGGGCCGCAGCGACGTCCCGGCGCCCCAGGAGGGTCTGCGCACGAGCGCGGAGACCGTGAAGTCCGCCGTCGCCTCCGGCCTGAAGAAGGGAGGCGAGGCGCTATGAGCGCCCAGCCCGATTACGGCATCATGCCAGGCGGCCAGTCGGGCACCCCGGGGGCCGCGGGAGCGACCGGGACAACCGGCGCGGCGGCATCGCCTGCCCTCTCCGCAGCGCCGTCAGCGGTGCCCCCGGCGCCATCGCCCTCCGGGGCGCCCGTGCCTTCAGCAGTGCCGCCACTGCCGCCGCGCCCCACCGCGCCCCAGGAGCTCCCGCACCGCTCAAGCGCGACTCCCGCCCCCCAGGCCCCCGCACGGCCCGAGGAGGCGTCCGCGCCGTCGAGCCCCGAGGAGATCCAGGCGGCGCTCAATGCCCGTCGCGCCGCCCTGGCCGCCGACGCCGAGGCCCTGGGTGAGCGCCTCGCCCCCGCCGCCGTCAGGGCCGTCGCGAGCCAGAGGGCCTCCACCGCCCTGGCCGCCGCGCGCGGCCGCGCCGAGGAGGCCGGCGCCCGGGCCCGTGCCTTCGTCGACGCCCACCGGCACGACTCCCCCACCCAGGTCGCGAAGAGCGCCGCCACGCGCGTCAAGCGCTTCCTCGATGACGCCGCCGACGGCGATCCCCTCGCCCTGGGGGTCGTCTCCCTGGTCGGCGCCGCCCTGGCAGGCGGCGGCATCACCGGTCTTGTCAGGCTCGCCCGGGCGGACCGGCGCCAGGCCTTCCCGGCGGAGTGACAGGAGCCCACATGAGCGAGCGAAGCGGAACGGCGCCGACGCCCGAGGAGATCGAGGCCCGGCTGCGCGCCCAGCGCGAGGCACTGGCCGGCAGCGTCGATGAGCTGGCGGCGCGCGTGGACCCCCGGGCCCAGGCGCGCGCCGCGGGAGAGGATCTCAAGGAGAGGGCGCAGGAGACCGCTGCGGACCTGCGCGAGCGGGCCGGCTCCCTGCGCGACCGCGTCTCCGAGACCCTGCACCGCGCCCAGGTCGGCGATGAGGAGGCGATCCGCTCCACCGCCACCGTCGTGGCGGTGGCCGGGGGCGCCATCGCGGCCGCCGTGGCCCTGGGGCGCCTGCTGCGGCGTTGACCCGCCCCTGTGATCGGGCCCGCGCCGGCGAGGTCCCGGAATCCCAGCAGCCGCGCCGGTCCCGTCCTCCGAGCGCCGAATGGTGCTCATGCTCGGTGACGATGTACGGTTGCCTCACGACACATTAGCCCATGCACACGCGCGCCCTGAGCGCGCTCAGAGACACGTTGGAGGGGGTCGAGCCTATGGGGCGCGGCCGTCAGAAGGCCAAGGCGACCAAGGTCGCCCGCAAGCTCAAGTACTTCAGCCCGGAGACCGATTACGCGGCGCTCGAGCGCGAGCTCTCCACCGCGTCGGGGCCCGAGGGCGACGACGAGATCGATTACGAAGCACTGGCCTCCAAGTACGACATCCCGGACGACGGCTCCGAGTGGGACGCCCCCGGCGAGGCTGCGCCCAGCCGGGGCGGTCGGCGCCGCTGAGGCGGTCACGGGCGGCGTCGCCGGGCGCGCTCCCTGTCAGTGCTCACTCAGCCCCCACCGTGCTCCCAGGTTCGTCACCTTACGGTTGACCCGCTCTTGGAGAGCGTGGGGCCGTCGTCCGCTCCCACGCGGGCGATCCGGGCCAGCGCGCCCGCGCAGTACCTGCCTATCAGGACCTGCGGGTGGACCGCGCCGAGAGCTCATCTCGACGAAGGGAGACACTGCCGATGGCACACAAGGACGAAGCGCAGCCCAGCGAGTGCGGCGCCTCCGCGCCCCGGATCAGCCCTCTCAACGAGGCCGAGACCGCCTGGATCGACATGCTCGTGTCCCAGGCCGATCAGGCCGGGCTCATGGCTTCACCAGCAGCGCTCCAGGACTTCCTCGTGGCCGAGCGGACCGCCTGGTCATCGGTCGCCCCCGAGGAACGGGAGGACCCGAACCCGACCGTCTCGATGATCGGCGCCGCCCTGGGCCAGATGCTCGTCGACCAGTGCGACCTCTCCTGGGCGCTGGTCACCGACGAGTACGGGACGGATGCCGCCGTGGTCGGCGATCCCGGCCAGATCACCCTGTTCCCCATCAATGCCGTCGCCAAGCGCTGGACGGGGCAGAGCGAGGGGGACCTGGCCGACTACGTGGAGGGCACCCACCGGGCCATTGAGCGGCTCCGGCACGCCGAGGCCACCGCGTGAGCAGGTCCTTCCCTTCCCGCCCACAGGACCCTCGACGCCGACGGCGTCGATCCCCTGACCCTGAGCAGCCGGCCCACATCCTTGATGCGCGCGGTCCCTGATCGCGCGTAGAGCCGGGCCCCTGAGAATGGCGCCGGGCGCACCCGTGGTGCGCCCGGCGCCGTCATGCCCGCGGGCCGGCGGCCACGTCCCCTCGGGCGGGGCGGCAGGCGGCCCCCCGGCCGTCGGCGGCGCCCGTCACGCCCGGTACTGGCCGTGGATGTCGACGGCGCCGCCGTCGACGCCCTTGGTGCCGGCCACGACGCGTCCGCTGGGCTCGTACCCGGCGGCGTCATGGACGGTCCCGAGCGCCCAGGCCTCGATGCCCGCCGCCCGGCTGGCCGCGATGGTGGCGTCAGCGGCCTCCGGGGCCACCACCGCCACCATGCCGACGCCCAGGTTGAGGGTGGATTCGAGATCGTCCCAGGGCACCTCCCCCAGGGCGCGGACGAGGTCGAAGACGGGCGGGACCGTCCAGGCCGAGCGGTCGACGTCGCCGACGAGGCCGGCGGGCAGGACGCGGGCGAGGTTGGCGGCCAGTCCCCCGCCGGTGATGTGGGACAGTGCGTGGACCCTCATGGCGCCCGAGCCGTCGTCGGGGCTGACGGAAGCGAGGATGTCCAGGCAGGCGGCGGTGTAGAGGCGGGTGGGCTCGAGGAGCTCGGCGCCCAGCGCCCGCCCGAGCTCGGGGACCTCGCGGTCCAGGGACCAGCCGGCGTGCTCGATGACGCGCCGCACGAGGGAGTACCCGTTGGAGTGCAGGCCGGAGGAGGCCATGGCGATGAGCGCATCCCCCGCGCGCACGCGCTCGGCGCCGAGGACGCGGTCGGCCTCGACGACCCCGGTGGCGGCGCCGGCGACGTCGTACTCATCGGGGGCCATGAGGCCGGGGTGCTCGGCGGTCTCCCCGCCCAGCAGGGGCGCGCCGACGGCGGCGCAGGCGTTCGCCACGCCGCGGACGATGTCGGCGACGCGCTCGGGGACGACGCGGCCGCAGGCGATGTAGTCGGTCATGAGCAGGGGGCGGGCGCCGACGACGACGATGTCGTCGACGACCATGCCCACGAGATCCTGTCCGATGGTGTCGTGGATGCCGAGGGCCTGGGCGATGGCGACCTTCGTGCCGACCCCATCGGTGGAGGTCGCCAGGAGGGGGCGCCGGTGATCGCGCAGCCCGCTGACGTCGACCATGCCGGCGAATCCACCGACGCCGCCGACGACCGCGGGCGTCATGGTGGCGGCCACGGAGGCCTTCATGAGCTCGACGGCGCGGTCCCCCGCCTCGGTGTCGACGCCGGCGGAGGCGTAGGTGATGCCGGTGGATCCTGTGGTGCCTGTGGTCCTCACTGGGGGTGTCCTTCCTCGGGGGCGGCGGGCGCTGGGACGGTGGGGTAGACGGGCGCCCCGGGGCGGGCGCCGTCGGGGACGCGGACGGTCTGCGGCTGCGGGGCCATGCGGCGCTTGGGGGCGGTGGCCCGGGTGGATCCGGTGGCGAGGTCCGGCATGGTGATGAGATCCGGGCTGATGTAGCGCGGCGCGCTGGGCGCAGTGGGCCGGGGCTCGATGGCCTCCCCTCCCCCGCGGGCCCGGGGGGCCGGTGCAGCGGAGGCGATGACGCCCTCGCGGGGCGGGGCGATGGGGTAGGAACCGGTGAAGCAGGCAAGGCAGAGCTCGCTGCCCGGCTGCCCACTGGCCTCGATCATGCCGTCCACGGACAGGTAGCCGAGCGAGTCCGCGCCGATGGAGCGCCGGATCGCGTCCACGCTCATCGAGGTGGCGATGAGCTCGTCGCGGGTGGCGAAGTCGATGCCGTAGAAGCAGGGCCACAGCACGGGCGGGGAGGAGATGCGGATGTGGACCTCGGCGGCGCCGGCCTCGCGGAGCATGCGCACCAGGGCCCGCTGAGTGTTGCCGCGCACGATGGAGTCGTCGACGACGACGAGCCGCTTGCCCTCGATGACCTCGCGCACGGGGTTGAGCTTGAGGCGGATGCCGAGCTGGCGCAGGGTCTGGGTGGGCTGGATGAAGGTGCGGCCCACGTAGGCGTTCTTCACCAGGCCCTGGGCGTAGGGGATGCCGGAGGCCTGGGCGTAGCCGATGGCGGCGGGGGTGCCGGACTCGGGGGTGGCGATGACGAGGTCGGCGTCGACGGCGTGCTCGCGGGCGAGGATGGCGCCCATGGCGTTGCGGGCGGTGATGATGGAGCGGCCCGCGATGCGCGTGTCGGGGCGGGCGAGGTAGACGTACTCGAAGACGCATCCGGCGCGGCGGGCGGCGGCGAAGCGGGTGGAGCGCACGCCGTCGGCATTGATCTCGATGAGCTCGCCGGGCTCGACCTCGCGCACGAAGCGCGCGCCGACGATGTCCAGGGCGGCGGTCTCGGAGGCGACGACCCACCCCGCGTCGAGCCGGCCCAGGACGAGAGGGCGCACGCCGTGGGGGTCGCGGGCGGCGTAGAGGGTGTGCTCGTCCATGAAGACCAGTGAGTAGGCGCCGCGCAGCATGGGCAGGACGAGGCGGGCGGCGGAGGCCACGTCGGGGGCGGGGCCGTCGTTCGCGTCCCCCCGGGAGGCGCCGTCGGGGGCCGGGGAGAGGCCGGGCCAGGACTCGGCGCGATCGGCCGCGCGGTCCCAGCCCGCCGGGGCTCCGGAGGTGGAGACGAGGTTCATGAGCGCGGCGATGACGGCGGTGTCGGTGGATGAGCCCCGGCCGAGCTCCCCGGTGAGGTCCTCGCCGCTGGCCGCATGGACGGCCTCCATGAGCTCGCGCGTGTTGGTGAGGTTGCCGTTGTGGGTCAGGGCGAGGGTGGAGCCGGCCACGGGGCCGAGCATCGGCTGGGCGTTCTCCCAGGTGGTGGCGCCGGTGGTGGCGTAGCGGACATGGGCGACGGCCATGTGGCCGGCGAGGTTGGTCAGGACGGGGTCGTCGAAGACCTGGGAGACGAGGCCGAGGTCCTTGTAGACGCGGATGGAGGCGCCGTCGGTGGTGGCGATGCCGGCGGACTCCTGGCCGCGGTGCTGGAGGGCGTAGAGCCCGAAGTAGCACAGGCGGGAGACCTCCTCCCCGGGGGCCCAGACGCCGAAGACGCCGCACTCCTCGTGAATCCCGGGCTCGAGGGCGGGGGACGGAGGGGCTGGAGCAGCGGATCGGATGGACGTGGGCGTGGGGATCTCACCGTGACGCACGGTGGCATCCTCCCACACCCCGCCCCCTCCTCAGACGACCAGCCACATCGCGGCGGTCAGGAGGAACCCGACCAGCCCGGCGATGGTCGACAGCGCCGTCCACGTCCGCAAGCCGTCCTTGACGGACAGGCCCATGTACTTCGTGACGATCCAGAACCCGGAGTCGGAGATATGCGACAGGCCGAGCGCCCCGAAGCCGATCGCCATCTGGATGAGGACCACCTGGAGGGGCGAGTAGCCGCCGGTCGCGACGGCGTCGGCCAGCAGTCCGCCGGTGGTGAGGATCGCGACCGTGGCCGACCCCTGGGAGGCCCGCAGCGCCAGGGAGATGACGAAGGCGGTGACCAGGATCGGCATATTGGCGTCCACGAGCACCCCGGACAGCGCCTTGCCGATCCCGCTGGCCACGAGGACCGAGGCGAAGACGCCCCCGGCGCCGGTGACGAAGACGATCGTGGCGACGTCGGGCAGGGCGGAGTCCAGGACCCTGCCGCGCTTCTCCAGGTCCCAGCGCTGCTGGTGGCCCACCACGACGTAGGCGAGCAGGACGGCGGTCAGCAGCGCCGTCGTCGAGGAGCCGATGAAGCCCAGCACCCCGTGGGCGGTGCTCCCCTCCTCGACCATCATCTGCCCGACGGTCCCCAGCATCATCTGGGCGATGGGCTCGATGATGAGGAGGATGACGGTGACCGGGCCGGTGGCGCGGGGACGGGCGATGGCCCCGCCCGGCGCGTAGGTCGACTCGGCGCTCTCCTGAGCGGAGCCCAGCGGGCTGCCGTCCAGGACGATGCTGTCGACCTTGAACAGCTTCGAGACGTAGTAGGAGGCGACGGCGACCAGGGCGCACACGGGCAGGGCGGCCATGGTCAGCAGCCCGACATCGGCCCCCAGGGTCGCGGCCGAGGCCACGGGCCCGGGGTGGGGCGGGACGACGACGTGCAGCGCCATGAGGGTGGCGGCGACCGGCAGCCCGATCCTGAGCGGGTTGATCCCGGCGATGTGGGCGAAGCCGAAGACGATCGGCGCCAGGATGATGAAGCCGACGTCGAAGAAGATCGGGATGCCCAGTATGAAGGAGGCGGCGGTCACGGCGGCGATGACGCGTTGCCGCCCCAGCATGCGGGTGAAGCGGTCGGCGAGGATCTCCGCGCCGCCCGCGGCCTCGATCACGCGCCCCAGGATCGCCCCCAGGCCCACGATCATCGCCACGGTCCCCAGGGTCTTGCCCATGCCGTTGGTCATGGTGGTCACGACGTCGCCCACGGGGATGCGGGCGGCGAGCGCCAAGCCCATGGAGACCAGGAGCATGGCGACGAAGGCGCTCATCTTGACCTTGATGACCAGGATGAGCAGGACGGCGATGGCCGCGGCGGCCAGGAGCAGCAGGACGGGCGCGGACAGCACCGGCTCGGGGGGCTCCTCGCCGGCCATGGGCAGGATGGAGGCGAGTGCGGGGCCCGGGCCCAGCGCGAGGGCGCTCATGCCGGCGCCTCCCCGGACCGGTCGGCCCCGCCCGCCTCGCCCCGGCTCGGCGCCACCACCGTGATGATGCTGGAGTCGTCCCGGGCGGCCAGCCCGCGCAGAGCTCCCTGGAGGTAGAGCTGCTCTGCGGCGGCCGCGACGGGGGTGGACAGGCCGGCGCTCTTGGCGGCCGCAGTGACGATGCCCATGTCCTTGACGAAGATGTCGAGGCGGGAGCGGACCTCGGCTCCCTCGGCGTCGTAGGCCTGGAGCATGCGGGGCCCGCGGTCGCCGAGCATGAAGGACTCGGCCGCGCCGGCCATGAGGGCCCGCAGGGCCGCCTCGGGGTCGAGGCCGAGCGCTCGGGCCAGGGCGAGGGCCTCGCCGGCGGCGGCGATGTGGACGCCGCACAGGAGCTGGTTGACGGTCTTCATGGACTGGCCGTAGCCCGGCGCGTCGCCCACGCGCACGAGGGTGGAGGCCATGGCGTCCAGGATGTCGTGGGCTCGCTGCCAGGCGTCGTCCTCGGCTCCGACGACGACGAGGAGGTCCCCCTGGCCGGCGCGCGCGGGCCCGCCGGAGACGGGGGCGTCGACGAGGGCGAGGCCCGCGTCGGCCAGGCGCGCTGCGACGTCCTTGACGCCCTCGCCGACGGTGGAGGTGAGCAGGACGATGGCGCCGGGGCGCATGGCGGGGGCGATCCCGGTCGGACCGAAGAGCAGCTCGTCGAGCTGGGCCTGGTTGCGCACGGCGACGAGGACGACGTCGGCTCCGGCGGCGGCCTCGGCGGCGCCGGCCGAGGGCGCGACCCCGGCCCGGGAGGCGAGCTCCATGCGCTCGGGGGCGATGTCGAAGCCGGTGACGGTGAAGGTGGCGGCCAGGTGGGTGGCCATGGGCAGCCCCATGGCCCCCAATCCGAGGACGGCGACGGTGGTGGTCATGTTGATCTCCTGATCCGGTTGGGGGCGCAGGGCCTCAGAGGGTTGTGTTGAGGGTCTCGACGACGACGGCGAGGGAGTCGTCGTCACCGACGTTGCCGGCGAAGACGATGTAGGGGACCCCGGCGGCGGGGCCGTCCTGGGGCTCCCACAGCGAGATGATCCCGGGGAGCATGGGGCCGCGCACGATCGCCCGGCTAATGCCCAGGCCCTTGGAGGCGACGTCGGAGGAGGTGATGCCGCCCTTGGCGATGACGAAGCGGGGGCAGCGGGCCGCGACGATGCGCTGGACGGTCTCGACGACGGCCGCTGAGACGCGCCGGGCGAAGTCGAGGGACTCCTCGGGGTCCCTCCCGGGCACGAAGGCCCCGCCGCGGCGCACGACGACATTGCCGTCCGCCAGGGCGGCGGCGGCGCGGTGGGCGATGTCCAGGACGTGGGCGTCGCGCCGCTGCGGGTCGAGGATGGTGGGCACGTCGAGGACGAGCTCGGGGGTGGAGGTGGCCGCGCGCAGGGCGTCGACCTGCCGCCCCGTCAGGCCGACGTGGGAGCCGACGACGATGAGGCCGCCCCGGGCGTCGGTGGCCGGGGCCGTGCTCGCGGGCTGGGCCTGGTCGGGGGTGAGCGGGGGGTGGGGCCTCTGGCCGATGCGGGCGCGCACGAAGGGCGGTCCGACGCGGTAGACGAAGGTGGATCCCTCCTCCTCGGCCCTCTGGAGGGCCAGGGCGAGCAGCAGGAGGTCGTTCTCCTCGACGCAGTCCACGGCGATGGGGGCGCGGTCGCGCGCGCCGCGCAGGGCCGAGACGACGGCGTCGGGGTCGGTGCGCAGCGCGACCAGGTCGATGACGATGACGTCGTCGGCCGCCGTGGCGCCCCCGGTCTTCTCCTCGACCCAGGCGGCGAGCTCGGAGGAGCGGTAGCCGAAGGCCTTGTCGCGGGCGAACTCGGTCTGGCCGACGGGGACGTAGCCGGTGGTCGGGGAGCCGGCGTAGTGGACGCCGTGGACGGTGATCCGCCCCGCGTCGGCGAAGGCGGGCGACAGGATGATGCCGTCGACGCGGGCGCCGTCGGCCTCGACGAGGTCGGCGATGGTGTCGGGCTCGAGGGGGTAGTGGCCGCGCAGGGTGGAGTCCGAGCGGGAGACGAAGGCGACGGCGCGCCCGGTGGCCCGGGAGGCCTCCAGGGCGTGGGTGACGACCTCGGTGTTGACCCTGGCCGCGTCCTGGGCGTCCAGGGACCGCGAGTTGGTCATGACGTAGACGGCGGGGGCGCCGGTGCTCAGCGCCCAGGTGAGGTCCGCGACGCTCCAGCCGGTGACGACGGGCAGGTCGGCGACGGACTGGGTGCCGGTGGGGTCGTCGTCGAGGACGATGAGGACGCGGTCGAGTCCTCCGGCGATGGTGGTGGGGTCGACGCGGGGGCCCTCCGGGATCCCTGCGGTGAGCTCGTCGAGGGTGGTCATGCTCGCTCCTTTGCGACAAAGTCCTCTGATGAATATCTGGCGATTGTGCGGGGCGCCCGTGAGGACCGGGGACGGGGCGCCCCGATTGGGCGGTTCAGGCTCCGGGGGGCGCCGGAACGGCCGGGAGGACCGGGGGGACGGGGCCGGGCCGGTGCTCGGGCGGCCCGTCGTCGCCGGCCCCGATGGGTCCCGGCGGGATCGGGATGACCGGGCTGTGGGAGAGCAGGTCGTTGCTCGTCTGCTCCATATGCGCCCGCATGGCCGCCTTGGCGGCATCGGGTGATCCGGCGCGCAGGGCGAACAGGATGCGCTCGTGCTGCTCGATGGCGTGGCCCCTGACCTCGGGGTGGGCGGAGGTCACGAGTCTGGCGCGCATGAGCTCCTCGCGCAGCGGGGCGTAGGTGCCCACGACGAGCGGGTTGCCGGCCGCGTGGATGAGCAGGTCGTGGAAGTCGAGGTCGGCCCGGGCGGCGGCCTCGACGTCGTCGTGCTCGTGGGCGCGGCGCAGGACATCGATGGCACGCCCCATGGCATCGAGCTGATCCGGGGTGCGGCGGGCGGCGGCGAGCCCCGCCGAGCCGACCTCGAGCATGCGGCGCACCTCGAGCAGGGCCAGGTCGACCTCGCGCTCATCGCGGCGGGCGCGCTCGAGCATGAGCAGCCCCGCCAAGTCCGTCCAGCGGTCCGGGTCGACGACGTAGGTGCCCGACCCCTGGCGGGATCGCAGGACGCCGCGGGCGACGAGGATCTTGATGGCCTCGCGCACGGTGAGGCGCGAGACCCGGAGGTCCTCGGCCAGGGAGGCCTCGGCGGGCAGCGCGCCGCCCGGCCGGTAGGTGCCGGCGACGACGCGGGCGAGGAGGGTGTCGACGATGACGGCGACGATGCTGACGCGCCCGCTCATGGCACCTCCCGTTCCCTCAAGTCCTCAGATGACTTGATATACGTTACGGCAGCCGCAGGTCAGGCGCAAGGGGTCGCGGCCCGGGCTGCGCCCGCCGCCGAGAGCGACCCGGCTCCGAGGGCCCGGCGCCGCGCTCACCCCTCCGCTTCCAGTTCCAGCCGGAAGCGCGTCCTGCCGGCGGCGACGTCGACCGATTCGAGCCGGACGCGCACGTCCTGGCCGACGGGCAGGCTCCGGCCGACGACCGTGCCGAGCACCGCCGGATCGTCGAGCATGACCTCGCCGCGCCCGTCGCGCTCGGAGGTGATCACGGCGTCGAAGACCTCCCCCTCGTGTCCGGCCAGGACGAGGGCCTCGATGGCGTCGATGGCGCCCCTGGAGGCTGCGTTCGCCCGCCGCCCCGTCACGGCCATCGCCTCGGGCAGGCCCGGCAGCGCCTCCACCACCCAGTCCGGCGCGCCGCGCCCGTTGCAGGCGGCGAGGCAGGCCTCGAGGCCGTAGCGGTCGACGAGCCTGCGCAGCGGCGCGGTGACATGAGCGTAGCGGGCGGCGATGGCCGCGTGCTGGGCCTCGTCGTCGGCGAGCGGGTCACTGCCGGGCAGGAGGGCGAGGTAGCCCGAGCCGCGGAAGAGGGTGAGGGCGTGGTCCATGAAGGCCAGGTGCGCGGGGTCGGAGGCGTCCAGGCCGCGCACGAGCTCGGCGTACGGCAGGGAATCGGGCCAATCGATGCGCAGCGCCCGGGCGACGCGGCGCAGCCGGCGCCTGTCCTCCTCGGCGGCGGGCGGCATGGTGCGCAGGATGCCGAGGCCGGCGTCCACCATGATTCGCGCGGCGCAGATCCCGGTGAGCAGGGAGATCTGGGCGTTGAAGCCCTCGACGGCGACCGGCACGCGGAAGGCGAGGCGATAGGCCTCGCCGTCGCGCTCGATCTCGTGCTCCGGCGCGGGCAGGGAAACGCCTCCGCGGGCGGCCTCCTGATCCTGCCGCAGCTCGCCAACGGCGGCCAGCAGCGCGGGAAGCTCAGTGGGGACGGCGTCGGGCAGGGGCGCGCCGTCATCGAGGGCGGCCTGGACCTCCTGGTAGGTCAGGCGCGCGCGTGAGCGCACGAGCGCCCGCTCCACGCGGGCTGCGGCGACGGCGCCGGTGGCGTCGAGGTCGATGGTCCACAGGCAGGCGGGGCGCTCCTGGTCTGGCAGGAGGGAGGCGGCGCCGTGGGCGAGGACGGGCGGGTGCAGGGGCGTGGGGGCGTCGGGCAGGTAGACGGTCTCCCCGCGGCGCGCCAGCTCGGCGTCGAGGCTCCCGCCGGGGGTGACGAAGGTGGCCAGGGAGGCGATGGCGTAGGAGACGCGGTAGACGGCCTCCCCCGCGCCCGGGTCGGAGGCCGCCCCGCGCAGCCCGGGGGCTTCCCCATTCGCCGGAGCGGGCCCCGGGAGCGCGTCGGCATCGAGGTGCTCCAGGGCGATGGCCTGGTCGAGGTCCATGGAGCCGGGCGGGTCGATGGTGACCAGGGGCAGGTCGCGGGCGTCGCGGGCGCCCCCGGCCAGGAGGCGCGCCGGGCCGTCGGCCCGCCATGCGGCGGCGGCCGCCTCGGCCTCCGCGAGCGCGTCGGCGGGGAATCCCTCGGCGCCGGGATCGGGGACCTCGTAGCGCTCCCGCAGGGCGGCGAGGGCGGCGACGACGGGTCCGGGCGGTGCGGCGAAGCTGCTGAGGCGGGCGCGACTCATGGGGCGAACCTACCGCCTCGGCGGGGCGCGCCGGTGGAGGCGGGGTCAGGCGCGCATGAGGGGCAGGTAGGGGCTGAGGTCGCAGCGCTCCCCGGAGGCCATCAGGGCCCCCGAGTCCGTGGCGTCCTCCCAGGCCAGGCGGCCGGTGGCCAGGGCGAGCCAGGTGGTGGCGTCGGTCTCGACGACGCTGGGCGGGGTGCCGCGCCGGTGAGTGGTCCCGGCGACGGCCTGGGTGGCGCCGTAGGGCGGGACGCGGACTTCGACGCTGCGGCCGGGAGCGCAGGCGGCGAGCTCCTCGAGCGTGTAGCGCACGGCGGTGGCGAGGGTGCGGCGGTCGACGGCAGCCGATCGTTCCTGGCCCCCCTCCCCCGCGCCGGCGCCGGCGGCGGCCCAGGCGCGGACGGCGGAGGCGCCGTCGGCGGGGTCGATGCGTCGTCGTGCCGGCATGGGTTGAAGATACCCGGGGCGCACTGGATGCGCAGAACGCCCCGGGCCCCACTCGCGACGACGGCGAGCGGGGCCCGGGGCGCCAGCAGGGCGCTGGCAGGGCGCGGGCAGGGCGCGGCGCTCAGGCGGCGACTGCGGCCGCAGCCGCCTTGCGGTGCCCGAGGCCCTTGAGGACCACCACGAGCGCGGAGGTCACCACCACGCCGGCGAGGATCGCCAGGAGGAAGCCCACCACGTTGGTGATGGCGAAGGCCACGAAGAGGCCGCCATGGGGAGCTCGGGAGCCCACGTGGAGGGCCATGGACAGCGCGCCGGTGACGGCGCCGCCGGCCATGGTGGCCGGGATGATGCGCAGCGGATCTGCGGCGGCGAAGGGGATGGCGCCCTCGGAGATGAAGGACAGGCCGAGCAGCCAGGCGCTGCGGCCGTTCTCGACCTCGGCCTTGGTGAACAGGCGGGGGCGCAGGAAGGTCGCCACGGAGACGGCCAGCGGCGGCACCATGCCGGCGGCCATGACGGCCGCCATGATCTCGAAGGAGGCGGTTGTCTGCGCGGATAGGCCGGCCGTGGCGAAGAGGTAGGCGGCCTTGTTGACGGGCCCGCCCAGGTCGAAGCACATCATGAGGCCCAGGATGACGCCCAGGAGGATGGCCGAGCTGCCACCGGACATCGAGGTCAGCCCGTCCTGGAGGGAGGTCATGAGTGCCGCGAGCGGCCGGCCGAGCACGAGGTACATGAGCCCGCCCACGACCAGCGTGGTCCCCAGCGGGATGACGACGACGGGCATGAGCCCGCGCAGCCAGCGAGGCACTGCGAGGCCCGCGAGCCAGGCGGCGACGTAGCCGGCGAGGATGCCTCCCACAAGGCCGCCGATGAAGCCGGAGCCGACTGCGGTGGCCACGACGCCCATGGCGAAGCCGGGGGCGATGCCGGGGCGGCCGGCCAGTCCGAAGGCGATGTACCCGGAGAGTGCCGGGACGAGGAAGCCCATGGCGGCCTGACCGAGCATGAACAGCACGGAGCCGAGGTAGAGGAGCATCCCCGAGTGGATGCCCTCGCCGGCGATGGCCGTCGGCGGATTGGTGAGCGAGTAGTCCTTGACCACCGAGGCCGCGATGGACTCGCTGGCGCCGTCGGGGGTGAGGGCGACGCCGTAGCCGCCCAGGAGGAACCCGAGAGCGATGAGCAGACCGCCGGCGGCGACGAAGGGGATCATGTAGGACACGCCGGTCATGACGGCGCGCTGGAGGCGCCGGGCCCAGTGGACGGAGCCCTCATCCTCCTCCGCGGCGTCCTGGCCGCCCGCGGCGTCGGCGGGGACGCGCTGGGCGGCGGGGTCGTCGATGGCGGCCAGGGCCCGGTCGATGAGGCTCCCGGCGTCGTTGACGGCGGCCTTGACGCCGACGTCGATGACCGGCTTGCCGGCGAAGCGCTCGCGCCCCTTGATGGGCAGGTCGTGGGCGAAGACGACGGCGTCGGCGCGCTTGATGAGCTCGGGGTCGAGCGCGTCGATCCTGCCCGAGCCCTGGCCCTCGATGCGCACGGTGATGCCGCGGTCCTTCCCCGCCTGCTCGAGTGCCTCAGCGGCCATGAAGGTGTGGGCGATGCCGGTGGGGCAGGAGGTGGCGCCGACGATGACGCGCTCGGCGCCGCTTCCGGAGGCGGGGGCGGGAGCGCTCGCCTCCTCAGCGCCCGCGCCGCCCTCGAGCAGCTCGGGCTGGACCTGCTCGGTGACCATGCGGACAACCTCCTCCGCGCTGCCCGCGCTGCGCAGGGCGTCGGTGAAATCGGTGCGCATGAGGCCGCGGGCGAGCTTGGCCAGGAGCTTGAGGTGCATGTCATCGGCGCCGGCGGGGGCGGCGATCATGAAGATGAGGTCGGCGGCACGGCCGTCGGCGGCGCCGAAGTCCACCGGCTCGGCGAGGCGGGCGAATCCGAGGCTGGCGGCGAGCACGTGCTCGGAGCGGCAGTGCGGGATGGCGATGCCGCCGGGGATGCCGGTCGGGGCGGTGGACTCCCGGGCGAGGGCGTCGGCGGCCAGGCCCTCGGGGCCGTCGGCCCGCCCGGCCCCCGCGACGACTCCGGCCAGGTAGGTGATGACGTCGCTCTTGTCGGAGCCGGGGCTGGCGTCGAGCGCGACGAGCTCGGGGATGATGAGCGGCGCGGCGCCGCCGGTGTCGATGGTCTCGGTCATAGTGCTTCCTTGGATCGGTGGGTGCCGGGGCTGCCGGCGGATCGGGTCATCGGGTCGTAGGGTGCTGGTGGCCGGGGCGGGCCTCGCGGCCGGGCGCTCAGGCGAATCGGGTGGCGGTTGGCGGGGCGCCGGGCAGGTCGGCGGGGGTGGGCAGGGTGGTTCCGGGCAGGGAGGCGGCGGCGGAGCCGTAGAGCATGGCGGTGGCCAGGCGCTCGGCGGGGCCGTCCCCGCGAGTGTCGGCCAGGACGTAGCCGGCGACGGAGGAGTCCCCCGCGCCGACGGTGGAGACGACGTCGATGGCCGGGGCCGGGGCGTGCCAGGCGCCCTCGGCGGTCACGAGGACTCCCCCGGCGGGGCCGAGGGTGGCCATGACGGCGGTGACGCCGCGGTCGACGAGGACGCGGGCGGCATCGACGACGGGCGCGAGGTCCCCGGCGAGGGCACCGTCCTCCAGGGCCATGGCGCGCTCGGCGGGCAGTCCGGCGAGCTGGCCGAGCTCCTCCCCGTTGGGCTTGATGAGGTCGGGGGCGGCTTCCGGCAGGGCGGCGGCCAGGGCGGCGAGCGGGGCGTCCGAGGTGTCGACGGCGATGCTCACGCCTGTGGGGCGCAGCAGCGCGACGAGGCGGGCGTACCAGTCGGTGGGGGCGCCGGGCGGCAGGGAGCCCGACAGGATCGCCCATCGGGCGCCGTCGGCCCCGAGAGAGCCGTCCCCGCCCCTGACAGCCGCGAGCAGGGCCTCCTCGATGGCGGCCCGCTCGGACCGGCCGAGCTCGGCTCCGGGCTCGTTGATCTTGGTGGTGGTGCCGTCGGGCTCGGTGACGGCGGTGTTGACGCGCGCGGCGCCCGGCACGGTGACGGCGTTGACGGTCAGGCCGGGCTGGGCGACGGCCTCGAGGGCGGCGCGCAAGGGGTCGTGCTCGGCGGCGGGCAGGACCGTGGTGGCCTCCAGGCCGGAGGAGACCAGGACGCGGGCGACGTTGACGCCCTTGCCACCGGGATCCGTGACGACGCCGGTGAGACGGTTGACGCCACCGCGGATGAGGGGCCCGGGCAGGGCGACGGTGCGGTCGAGCGAGGGATTGGGTGTGAGCGTGACGATCATGCGATGCGGACCTCGGTTCCTGTGGTGGACAGCTGGCTGGCGAGAGGCTCGGGCAGGGGGGCGTTGGTGATGAGGAGGTCGACGTCGGCGGTGTCGGCGAAGGAGACGAGGTGCTCCTGACCGATCTTGGAGGCGTCGGCCAGGGCGAGGACGCGGCGCCCGGCTCTCGCCATGGCGCGCTTGACGGCCGCCTCGTCCGGGTCGGGCGTGGACAGCCCGTGCTCCGCACTGATCCCGTTGGCGCCCAGGACGGTGACGTCGACCCGCAGGTGGGCGAGGGCGTCGAGGGCCTCCGGGCCGACGGCGGCCTGCGTCATGCCGCGTACCTGTCCCCCCAGGACGCGCACGCTGATGCTCTCGCGGGGGGCGAGGAGGGAGGCGATGAGCAGGGAGTCGGTGATGACGCGCAGGTCGAGGCCCGCGGGCAGGAGACGGGCGAGCGCGGCGGTGGTGGTCCCGGCGTCGAGGAGGATGCTCATCCCCTCGCCCGGCTCCAGGGCCTCGAGGGCGGCGGCGGCGATGGCGGCCTTGGCGGGGGCGGCCGCGAGCTCGCGCTCGGCGACGCCCGTCTCGGGGGAGGCGCTGACGAGGGCGGGGACGGCGCCGCCGTGAACCTTGCGCAGGGCTCCGGCGCGGTCGAGGGCGCCGAGGTCCCGGCGGATGGTCTCGACGGTCACGCCGTAGCGGGTGGCGAGCTCGGTGACGTGGACGCGGCCCTCGCGGGCGACGGCGGCGACGATGCCCGCCTGGCGTTTCTCGGCGTTCATGCTGCCCTCCTCGACGACGCTGTCACGGATGCTCCAGAATCCACCCAATGCCCGCTCGGGCATTGAAGCCGGACCATGAAGCCCTAACAAGCACAACCGTACGCCCGTTCGGGCGATACGTCATATGATCCACGCCATACACCCGAGTGGCGCGCACGACGGCGCCCGCCACCGGCCGAGGGTGGCGGGCGCCGTCGGGAGCCGGATCGGTCGGCGCGGGGCGGCCGATCCGGCACTAGGGGCCTCAGACGATCCCGTGGGCGATCATGACGTCGGCGACGCGGGTGAAGCCGGCGGCGTTGGCGCCCAGGACGTAGTCGCCGGGGCGGCCGTACTCCTCGGCGGCGGCCACGCAGGAGTCGTGGATGTCGGCCATGATGCCGGCGAGCTTGGCCTCGGCGGTCTCGAAGCTCCAGCGGGTGCGGCCGGCGTTCTGCTCCATCTCGAGGGCGGAGGTCGCCACGCCACCGGCGTTGGCGGCCTTGCCGGGGGCGTAGAGGATGCCGGCGGCCTGGAAGGCCTCGATGGCCTCGGGGGTGGAGGGCATGTTGGCGCCCTCGGCGACGACGGCGCAGCCGCCTCGCAGCAGCGTGGTGGCGCTGTCGCCGTCGAGCTCGTTCTGGGTGGCGCAGGGCAGGGCGACGTCCACGGGCACGTCCCAGACGCGGCCCTCGGTCACGAGGCGGGCGCCGGGGCGGCGGGAGACGTAGTCGGCGACGCGGCCGCGCTCGACCTCCTTGACCTGCTTGAGGAGCTCGAGGTCCACGCCGGCTTCGTCGACGACGTAGCCGGAGGAGTCGGAGAAGGTGATCGGGGAGGCGCCGAGCTGCTGCGCCTTCTCGATGGCGTAGATGGCGACGTTCCCGGAGCCGGAGACCGCGACCTTCTTGCCCTCCAGGCTCTGGCCCTTGGTGGCGAGCATGGACTGGGCGAACAGGACGGTGCCGTAGCCGGTGGCCTCGGTGCGCACGAGGGAGCCGCCCCATCCCAGGCCCTTGCCGGTGAGGACGCCGGCGTCGTAGGAGTTGCGCAGGCGCTTGTACTGGCCGAAGAGGTAGCCGATCTCGCGGCCGCCCACGCCGATGTCGCCGGCGGGCACATCCGTGCTCGGGCCGATGTGGCGGGAGAGCTCGGTCATGAAGGACTGGCAGAAGCGCATGACCTCGGCGTCGGAGCGGCCGTGGGGGTCGAAGTCGCTTCCGCCCTTGCCGCCGCCGATCGCCTGGTTGGTCAGGGCGTTCTTGAAGATCTGCTCGAAGCCGAGGAACTTGATGATGCCGGCGTTGACGCTGGGGTGGAAGCGCAGGCCGCCCTTGTAGGGGCCGAGGGCGGAGTTGAACTCGATGCGGAAGCCGCGGTTGACCTGGACGCTGCCGGTGTCATCGACCCACGGGACCCGGAACATGACCTGGCGCTCGGGCTCGACGATGCGCTCGAGGAGAGCGCCCTCGGCGTAGTGCGGGTGCTTGGCGATGACGGGGGCGAGGGAGTCCAGCACCTCGCGCACTGCCTGGTGGAACTCGGTCTCCCCGCGGTTGCGGGCGACCACCTGCTCGTAGACCTTCTCAACGACTTCAGCCATGACGGACTCCTTCGGGTACTCGCGTCCTCACAAAAGGCACCGTGCTTCTGCCCCGGTGCCGGATTCAAGAGTCCCACCACCACGTTTCACTGAGATGAATGATCTCACTCAGTGGCCTTCCTGCGCAGCCGGTTTCCGGTGCTCCGGGGCCTCCGGGCCGGTTGCGACCCGGGGCCGGGGTCAGTCGGCCCAGGCCCCGGGAGGCGACCGCCGTTGCTGTCATTTCTGCTGCCGTGGAGGGACGGCGGCGCCACGGACCCGCGAGCCGGCCGCATGATTCCAACGATCCTCCTCGCCCGCCGCGCATGACGCGCGCGCCACGGCAGCAGGATTGACGAAAGGGCGCCCGGACCGATCAAGAGGCCCTACAAGCCCAGCGCTCCAACATCCTGCCCGCCGTACCCGGATCAGGCAGACTCCTCCCATGGCCCCATTCCCCACGGGAGCCGATCCCGATGAGCGGCTCCTGGCCCGCGTGCGCGATTGCCATGGCGCGGTTCGCCGCGCGGACCTCCATCCGACCCGCGCGGACCGACGTCGCATTGACGCCCTCATCGATGGGGGCGACCTCGAGCTCCACCGGCATGGGACTCTCTCGCTGCCCGGTTGCAGCCGTCTCGTCCTGCTCGCTCGTATCCACGGAGGAGTCATCGCCGGCCACCATGCCGCCGCGTACCACCAGCTCCCGCTGCCCAGCCGCCTCGGGCCAATCACCATCGTCATTCCCCACGGCGGGCGGATGAGTCCTCTGGGCCGCGAGCGCCTCCGGAGCAGGCGGGGGCTCGCGCTTCCAGAGGTCACCGCCTATCCCGTTCTCCCACTCGCCGAGACCGTCGCGGACCTCCTGCAGTGGGATCCGGATGACGAGCTCGCCATCGCCGCCGCCGATGCGCCGCTGAAGCAGGGCACTGTGACGCTGCCCGAGCTGATCGCCCTCCTCTCGCCCCCTCGATTCGACACCGGTCGTCGCCGCCTGGCAATGACCTCAACCCGATCGCGCAGCCCGATCGAAACGCTCGCCCGGCTGCGCCTGCGGGCAGCGGGGCTCGAAGTCGACGAGGGCGTCGTCATCCGAGGCATTGGCGAGGTCGACCTCGTCGTCAACGGGTGGCTGGTGATCGAGCTCGATGGTTTCGACTACCACTCGGATATGTGGTCGCTGGAGCAGGATGACGCCCGCAGCCGCGACGTGGCAAGACTGGGGCTCGTCCTCATCCGCTTCACGGGGAGGCAGGTGAGAACGGGAAGCTTCGTGGGCGAGGTGCTCGCCGTCATCGCGGCGCATCCGGGCGCGACCCGACTCGTCCCCCGTGGAGTCGGCCCCTTCACCCTCTCCCGTTGAGAACCGTCCTGCCTCTGGAACCGGCTGTCATTTCTGCTGCCGTGGAGGGACGGCGGCGCCACGGACCCGCGAGCAGGCCGCATGATTCCAACGATCCTCCTCGCCCGCCGCGCATGACTCGCACGCCACGGCAGCAGGATTGACAGCGGGACCGCGGATCCGAGGTCTCAGGCGCCGAGGCTGTTGTAGAGGTCCTCGTCGACGGGCTCCAGCCACTCATTGGAGACGTTCTCACCGGGGACCGCGAGCGCGATGTGGCTGAACCACGAGTCGGCCGCCGCGCCGTGCCAGTGCTTGACGCCGGCCCGCGCGAAAACCGCCGTGCCGGGGGCCATGGGCACTGGCTCCGCGCCCTCCTCCTGGTACCAGCCCGAGCCCGCGGTGCACAGGAGCACCTGCCCGCCGCCGGTGGTGGCGTGGTGGATGTGCCAGTTGTTGCGGCATCCGGGGGCGAAGGTGACGTTGTGGACGCCGACGGCGCACTCGGGGTCGGTGATGATCTGCCGGAGGAAGGACTGACCTCTGAAGTACTGGGCGAAGGCCGTGTTCGGCTCACCGGTGCCGAAGACGTTGACGGCCTCGAAGGCGGGGTCGGGGGTGGCAGTGGCTGGATCGGTGGTCGGATCGCTGGTCGTGCTCATGCGCTCTTCTCATTCTCCTCGGGCGACGGTGGGGCCGCCGGAGTAGCCGCTCGGCCCGCGCGCCCTTGACACGCTAGGCGCGCGGCGCCGCCACTGCCAGGCACCGCCAGGGCCACCCGGCGCGCCGTCCCGGAGACCCCGGCGGGAAGCGAGGTGGGGCCGCCCCCACGGGGCGGCCCCACCATCACGTGGCCTCGGGCCGGGAGCGCATCCCCGGCTCAGGTCTTGGCCGCGTGAACGATGACGACGGACCACGGCGCGACGACGACCTCGCCGTCGAGCGCCTGCCCGGATCCCTCGGGCCAGCAGTTGCACTCGGGCTCGGCCCAGGCGGCGGTATCGGCGATCCGCCGCCACTGGACGTCGCCCTCATAGCCGGGCACCTCGAAGGCGACGGCGTCGCCGGCCATGTTGATCATGGCGCAGAAGGCCTCGCCGGGGCCGTCGATGAGGACGCGCAGGGCCCGATCGCCCTCCTGCGGCGAGCCCTCGCCGCTCGGGGTCCGGAAGAGGTAGGAGACGTCGTCGCCGCCGACCTGGTCGTCGCCCCAGGAGGCCTGGTGCAGGGCGGGGTGGTCGTGGCGCAGGCGCATGAGGAAGCGCGCGAAGCGGAAGAGCGGGTTGACACTGCCGCTGGGCGCGTCGAAAGTGCCAAGGTTGTTGTGGTAGGAGGCCTCGACGCCCGCCTCGACGGGCACGCCCTGCGGGTCGCTCGTGGCCAGCATCGCGTAGTTGTTGCGCATGGCGGCGGTGTCGATGGCCCACGGGTTGTTGTTGCCGTTCTGGGTGCGGCCCAGCTCGTCTCCGGCCACGATCATGGGGACGCCGCGCGAGAGCATGAGGATGGTCCACAGGTTGCGCAGGCGCACGCGGCGCAAGGATTGGTCGCCGCCACTGTCCCATGACAGGTTGTTGTCGTTGCCGCCATCGGAGGGGCCAAAGGGGTCGGGCTGGTCGTTGGACTTGTTCTGGTAGGAGACCAGGTCGGCCAGGTTGAAGCCGTCATGGGCCACAATGAAGTTCACGGACTTCTGCGGTCCGCCGTTGTCGGCGAAGTGGTGGTAGTCGCCGTTCACCATGTCCAGGAAATCGATGGTGTTGCCGTCACCCTTGGTGAAGCGGCGCACGGCGTCGCGGTAGCGGCCGTTCCACTCGCCCCAGCCGCGCGGGAAGTTGCCGACCTCGTAACCCCACAGGTCCCAGGCCTCAGCGATGACCTCGATGTTCTCCTGCTCGGCCAGGTCGGCGATGGCGGTGAGCAGCGGATGGTCGGTGAAGAAGCGCTTCTGGGCGCCCCAGTCCTCGGCGGCGGCGGCGCCGGGCTTGCGGCCCAGCACGGTGGCCAGGTCGAAGCGGAAGCCGTCCACGCCCATGTCGCGGCACCAGTAGCCCAGGGAGTCCAGGACGAGTTGGCGGGCCACCGGGGAGGAGTAGTTCAGCTGGTTGGAGGTGCCGGTGGCGCCATCCACGAGCATCTTGGAGTCGGTCATCTGGTAGTACTCGGCGGTGGCGAATCCGCCCAGGCTGGTGAAGCCGGTGGTGTTGACGTCCCCACCCCAGTTGCCGCCCTCAGCAGTGTGGTTGTAGACGACGTCCAGGTACACCTCCAGGCCGGCGGTGTGGAAGGCGGAGATCATCTGTTTGAATTCGCGGGTGGGTCCGCCCCAGGACTTGTCGGAGGAGTACTGGCGGTTGGGGGCGAAGAAGGACAGGGTCATGTAGCCCCAGGCGTTGGTCTTGCCCGGTCGGCAGGACTCGGAGTTGTTGGTCTCGTGGACGGGCAGCAACTCAATGGTGGTGACGCCGATGGATTTGAGGTACGGCGCCAGCATTCCGGCGCCTTTGTAGGTGCCCAGGTACTCGGCGGGAATATTCGCTAGGCCCGCAAAACCGGCCTGTCCGTGCAGGAGGTCGGCTAGGTGAGCGGCGGAGGGGTGGCCGGTGAGTTGCCTGATGGAGGCCTCGTAGATGATGGCCCGCTCCTGCGGTAGCTCGGGCTTGGGCGCCATGGGGGTGGCATCGGCGACGACGACGCCCTTGGGCGCGTAGGGGGCGGTGTCGATCTGGCGGCGGGGCACGCCGTCCACCAGTTCCCCGCCGGTGCCCAGCACGCCGTCGTTGACGCCTAGTTCCGCTAGAGCGTCGGTGTAGACGTTGTGGGTGACTTCGCGGGCGTAGGGGTCGAAGAGGACCTTGTTGGGGTTGAAGCGGTTGCCCTGTTCGTCTAGGTCGGCGTTGAAGCCGGTGGTGGAGCCGGGGGTCCAGGACTCCTCGTAGGACCAGTTGGGGCCCCAGGCGCGGTAGCCGAAGAGGGTGCCGGCGGGGGCGTCGGAGAGGCGGGCGCGCCAGACGCCGTCGCTGCCCTTGGCGGGCAGGAAGGTGGCGGAGGCGGTGGCACCCAGGGCCTGGGGGTAGATCTCCAGCTGGAGGCGGGTGGCGGCGGGCGCGTAGACGGCGAAGGTGGTGTCGCCGTCAGTGTCAGGGTGGGCGCCCAGGGGCCAGGTCGCGGTGGCCCAGGTGGATTCTGCAATTGCGGAGGGTGTTGCCATGCCGCCATCATCGCATTGCGACGGCGGGAGCGCTGTGGCGAAGCTGGCTCCTACGCCCGCCGCGAGATCGGGGCATCGGTGCCGCAAGATCGGGACATATGGCTCGCGAAACCGGTAGGGCGACCCTTAGTTCCGGTGGATAACTGCCCCGCGCCCCCGCAGCAGCACCGACCTCATCCACCAGGCCTGACTACCCCTGGATGGGCGGATCCATTGGAATCACAGTGCCCGTCTGCCGCCATTGACTCTGGTACTTGCAGGCCCTCAGCCTCCTCCGCTCAGCGGCGACGGCGCAGCATGACCAGCGAGGCCGTAAACCCCGCCACCGCCCAGCAGGCCACCACGGCCCACGGCCGCGAATCGACCGGAAACTCCTGCGGGGACATCCCGCCACGCACCAGGTGCCCCATAGATTCGAAGGGCAACCACTCGTGCAGGCTCCGCCCCCAGGCGGGCAGCCGTTCAGCCGGGTAGGCGATGGGGGTGAACAGCATCGTGCCCATGATGAAGACCTGGGTACACATAAGCGTGCCGACCTTGCCGAAGGTGACGGCAGGGACGTAACCGATAGCGGTAGCGCAAAATGCCACCAGCAGTACGGCTGGCACCACGGACCAGCTGGGTGAGAACTCCAGCCCGTACCGCCAGCCGGCCACCAGTACGCAGGAGATCAGTCCCGGCAGGGCCAGGGCTATCCACACCAACATGTCCCCCAGAACGAAAGCAGCCCGGGGAACGGGCAGGGTGAGCATCCACTCGTACCCGCCCTCGGCACGGGTGTCGGCCACGGTCTGCGGGGCTACCACCAGCCCGAGCATCAGCAGGCAGACGGTCATGGAGGCGGTGCTCAGGAGCAGGCTAGTGCGGTGGTCCACGTCCCCGACGATCAGGCCGTAGCCAAGGGTGATAGCGGCAGCGATGATGACCTGCAGGGCTAGGTAGACGGGCAGGGCCATGGCCTGGCGGCGCAACTGCCACTGCATGAACAAGCCGAACTGCCTAAGGGTTCTCATTGGGACTCCTCGGCTTGCTGGGTTAGCTGGAGGTATAGGTCTTCCAGGCTGGGCGGCGCGTCGGGCCCACTAAACAGCTCGGCGCGGGAGCCTTCTGCGATAACCCGTCCGTGGTCGAGGAGGGTCAGGCGGTCGACGGCGGTCTCGGCTTCGCGCACGTTGTGGGTCACGAGCAGGATGGCAGCCCCGGCGTCCGCCACCTCCCTGACCTGCCGCCACAGCAGTTGGCGACGCACCGGGTCGACGTCATTGGTGGGCTCGTCGAGGGCCACTAGCTTGCCGGGGGCAACCACGGCCATGGCGAAGGCGGTCAGGCGCGCCACCCCGCCGGAGAGGGTCTGGCTGACGCGGTCAGCCCACTCGCCAATGTCGAGGGCCTCGATCAGCACGGCGGCCCGGCGCTTGCTCTCGGCTCGCGATAGGCCACGCAGGCGGCCAACGAGTTCGATCGCCTTGCGGGGAGCTAACCCGGAGACAGGAACTGTCCCTTGCGCCTGGACGCTCACCAGGCTTCGGGCAACCTCCGGGCGTGCGACGAGGTCGTGACCGTCTAGGTAGATGTTCCCCGAGGTGGGGCGCAGCAGGCCGACGATCTGGCGGATGAGGGTGGTCTTGCCAGCACCGTTGTGGCCGAGCAGGCAGTGTACATGCCCGGCAGGCACTTCAAGACTCAGGTCGATATTGGCCTGCACGGGACCGTGCCGGGTGGGAAAGGTGCGGCACAGGTGTGTCACATTGAGACTCATGACTCTCCTCTTGCAGATACCATACCGTTCGATATATCCCGTAAGGTATCACTAGAGGCGAGGGCAGGCAAGACCTTTCTCAACCCAATCCACTTACACCAACCCGCATACCGTTCGGTATCATGTGGGAATGAGCGACTCGGAACAGTCACCCGGGGTAACCGACGCCCTGCACGACCTGACGCAAGCTGTCGGCAGCCTCGCCCGCGCACTCACCCGCGATGCGCTCGACACCAGCACCACCGCCCAAGCCCGAGCCTTCAACCAGGTCTCGCGCCAGCTTCAGGAGGCCGCCGATACCCTGACGAAGAAAGCTGACGCCGCCTCAGGTCGGCTGAAGCGGGACCGTACTTCCACCCAGGAGGAGATCCTCGCAGCCACGAAGCGGGTGGTGGCCGCCAAGGGCTTCGCGGGCGCCTCGATGGCCGATATCGCAGCCGAGGCAAGGTTCACCAAGGGGGCGATCTACGGTTCCTTCTCCTCCAAGGAGGAGCTCCTCCTAGCGGCTGCCGACCGCCACTACGAGCTTCAGCAGGAGCAGCTGTCCGAGCACTACGTCAACGGCACCACACCCCAGACGTGGGAGGAGATGTGCCGCGAAGGGGGCACCGTCGACATCACCTTCGCCCTGGAGATCATCCTGTTCGCCATCCGTAACCCGGTGGGCCGCGCCCACACCGCCAGGCACATCAGCGAACTGCTGCAGGCCGCCGCTCGGCTCTGTGTCAAGACCGATGGGCAGGAGCCTGGGCCAGAGCACCAGGCCTTCGCATTCATCATGAGCTCGGTCTTCTCCATGGCCGGGCTCTACTCGGCGATCCTGGGGCCGGAGAACGCCAAGGACATATTCACTCACGCCGCCCGCCTCCTCGAGAGCCTGGGGGACTCCCTGACCCGCCTCGAGTAGCACCGAGGGGCATCGACTGTCTTGGCCAAGGCCTCGGCCAGGAGGCCAAGGCACGCCGTCAGAACAACGCGGGCAGGGTGGCCTCGACGGCGTCGCGCAGCTCGGAAAGCTCCAGAACCAACGGCGCTTCAGCCAGCAGGTCGGTGCCGGTGACTACCAGCAGGTCGCCGCCGGTGGTGCCGATCCGCGCCCAAGCCACACCCTCTGCCTCAGCGGCGGCGGCCACCACCCGCAGGGCCACCTCCGGCACGGCCACCAGGGCCCGGGCACCGGACTCGGAGAACAGGGCGGTGAAGTCGTCCACCTGGTCACGCCCCTGGATTTGGCCCAAATCAATGCTGGCGCCCACGCCACTGCGCAGTACAGCGTCTACCAAGGACTGGATTAGGCCGCCGTTGGACAGGTCGTGGGCAGCCCGCAGCACCCGGCCGCCGTCGTCGGGCAGATCTGCCGCGGAGAGGGCCAGCAGCACTCGCCCTAAAGCCATTTCTGCGGCCAGGTCCACGTGCGGCGGCAGGCCGCCCAGGTGGTCGTGAATGATGCGGGACCAAGCGGAGCCGTCAAGCTCCGCGGCGGTGACCCCCAGGGCCACCACCGCCAGGCCCTCTTCGTGCCAGCCGGAGGGGTTGGCGCGACGCACGTCGTCCATGACGCCCAGCACGCCCACCACGGGGGTGGGGTTGATGGAGGAGTCAATCAGACCCTTGACCTTGCCGTGAGAGTTGTACAGGGAGACGTTACCGCCGGTGACGGGCACGCCCATCTCTTGGCAGGCGTCGGCCAAACCGGTGATGGCCTGCACAAGCTGCCACATGGCGTCAGGGTCCTCGGGAGAGCCGAAGTTGAGGCAGTCGGTGACGGCTAGGGGCCGGGCGCCCACCGTGCAGACATTGCGGTAGGACTCGGCCAGGGCCTGGGCGGCGCCGGTGGCCGGGTCGAGCTTGGTGAAGCGGCCGTTGGCGTCGGTGGCGATGGCGATGCCCCGGCCGGTGGCCTCGTCCACGCGGATGACACCGGCGTCGTCGGGCTGGGCCAGGGCGGTGTCACCGCGCACGAAGCGGTCGTACTGGTCGGTGACCCAGGCGGGCGAGGCCTGATTGGGGCTGGTCACGAGCGCGCGGATCTGCTCGGCGAGGTCCTGGGCACTCTCGGGTCGGGGCAGGCGCGCGGTGGTATCCGCATTGAGGGCGTCCTGCCAGGAGGGGCGCGCGTAGGGGCGGTCGTAGGTGGGGCCCTCGTGGGCGACCGTGCGCGGGTCCACATCCACGATGCGCTCCCCGAAGTGGTCGATGGTCAGGCGGCCGGAGCCGTTGACCTCGCCGATGACGGCGGCCTCGACGTCCCACTTGTCGATGACGGCCATGAAGTCGTCGAGCCTGTCGGGGGCGACGACGGCCATCATGCGCTCCTGCGACTCGCTCATGAGGATCTCGCCCGCAGTGAGGGTGGGGTCGCGCAGCAGGACATTCTCCAGGTCCACGTGCATGCCGCCGTCTCCGTTAGAGGCGAGCTCACTGGTGGCGCAGGAGATACCGGCAGCGCCAAGGTCTTGAATGCCGAGGACTAGCCCCGCCTGGAATAGGTCCAGGCAGCATTCGATCAGAACCTTCTCCATGAAGGGGTCGCCCACCTGCACACTGGGGCGCTTGGCGGGCATGCCGTCCTCAAAGGACTCAGAAGCCAGGATGGAGGCCCCGCCGATGCCGTCGCCGCCGGTGCGCGCCCCAAAGAGCACCACCTGATTGCCTGCCCCGGAGGCGTTGGCTAGGTGGATGTCCTCGTGGCGCAGCACGCCGACGCACAGGGCGTTGACCAGGGGGTTCTCCTGGTAGGAGGAGTCGAACTCGGTCTCACCGCCGATATTGGGCAGGCCCAGGCAGTTGCCGTAGCCGCCCACACCCGCCACGACGCCGTGGACGACGCGGGCAGTATCAGGGTGGTCTACGGCGCCGAAGCGCAGTTGATCCATGACGGCCACGGGCCGGGCTCCCATGGAGATGATGTCGCGGACGATCCCGCCCACGCCGGTGGCGGCGCCCTGGTAGGGCTCCACGAAGCTGGGGTGGTTGTGGGACTCGACCTTGTAGGTGACGGCCCAGCCGTCGCCGATGTCGACGACGCCGGCGTTCTCCCCCATGCCGACGAGCAGGTGCTTCTTCATCTCAGGGGTGACCTTGGCGCCGAACTGCCGCAGGTGCTTCTTGGAGGACTTGTAGGAGCAGTGCTCGGACCACATGACCGAGTACATGGCGAGCTCGGCGGTAGTGGGGCGGCGGCCGAGGAGGCGCTTGATGTCCTCGTACTCGTCGGCCTTGAGGCCGAGCTCGGCCCAGGGCATCGCCTGATCGGGCGTCGCCGCGGCGTCGGCGACGGTGTCGGGGTGCTCCACGGGGCGGGGGGCGGTCTCAGCGGTGCGGGCTGTGTGAGCCATGCGGCTGCTCCTGGGGGTGAGCGGGAGGGGGCCACGACCGAGGATACCCGGCAGGTGGGAGCGGCCGGTCATGGGTCCCCCAGGTGAGCCGGTCGAGGGGCGCGCTCGGCGATTCGAGATGAAGACGCGCCCCAAAGGTGCGCCCTCTCACACGCGGACAGGGCAAGATCGTGCCATGAGAACCATCGACGTCGCTCCACTGCCCCTGTCCGAGCTCGAGCCCCACCTCGACGAGGTCGCCGCGCACCGGCTCCGCGACGGTGCGGCGGCCGCTCAGGCGCTCCTGGAGGGGCGCGCCCTGTGGACCGTGACCCCCACGGACCAGGCGGGCGCCGGCCCCGTGGAGACCGTGGCCCCCCTGGTGGGCTATGCCCGCGGCCTGGACGTCGACGCCCGATGGCTGTGCCTGGACGCACCGGCGGAGTTCACCGCCCTCAGCGGGCGCCTGCACTCGTGGATCCACGGGGACATCGGGGACCGCGGCCGCCTGGGGGACAAGGAGCGCGACCTCTACGAGCACACGCTGGCGTCCAATGCGGAGAACATCGCCGGGGATGTCCGCGAGGGCGACATCGTCATCCTCCACGATCCCGCGACCGCCGGCCTGGCGCGCCCGCTCAAGGCGGCGGGCGCCGTCGTCGTGTGGCGCTGCCACGCGGGCGCGGACCTCGCCACCGCCGGCCCCGAGGGAGTCGAGGACGCCCAGCGCGCCTGGGCCTTCCTGGACCGCTACTTGGAGGATGCGGACTACGTGATCGTCTCCTGCGAGGAGTACCGGCCCCCCTTCACCGAGCCCGAGGCCTGCGCCGTCATCCCGCCCTCCATCAACCCCGACAGCCCCAAGAACCGCGTGCTCGACATGGACGAGGCCTGGTCGATCGCGCGCCTGGCGGGGATCTTCGACGGCGAGCCCCCCTTCGACGCCTTCCCCTTCATCCGCGGTGACGGCCGGACCGACGCGCTCCGGGCGGCGGCCGAGGGCGGCGAGGGCGGCGTCATGCGCGCCGGGGGCCCGGTACCGCTGGGGGCGCGGACGATCACGCAGGTCTCGCGCTGGGACCGGCTCAAGGGCATGAGGGAGGTGGCGATCGCCTTCGCGGAGAACCTCGGGGCCCTCCCCGACGACGCGCACCTGCTGCTGGTGGGCCCTCGCCCCGGGAGCGGCACCGCAGCGGCGCGGGTGCTGGACGAGGTCGTCGAGGCCGTCGAGCTCCTCCCCGCGGCAGCGCGCTCGCGCATCCACATCGCGGCGGTGCCCGCCCAGGACCGGGAGGTCAACGCCCTCGTGGTCAACGCCGTGCAGCGAGTGAGTTCGGTGGTCACCCAGCGCTCGATCGTCGAGGCCTTCGGGCTGACGGTGGCCGAGGCGATGTGGAAGAAGGCCCCCGTGGTGGCCTCCGGCGTCGGGGGGATCCGCACGCAGGTGACCGACGGCGTCGACGGCGTCCTCGTGGATCCGCATGACGGCGCTGCTTGGGCTCAGGCCGTGGCGGACCTGCTGCTCTTCCCCGAGCGGGCGGCGGAGATGGGGGCGACGGCGCACGAGTCGGTGCGCCGCTCCTTCCTGCCGGACCGGCATCTCCTACAGGTCCTCGACGCCCTCGCGGCGGCCCTTGAGAGGTCCTGAGGCCCGGCCCCAGCGGTCGGGCGCGCGCCTTCCCCCAGAGTTTTCCACAGGCTTCCTCCACAGGCATGTGCGCAGTGGAGGACGAGCCGAGAGATAGCGGGCCTCCGCCTGTGAAGGCGCCCTCACACCCACGATTGTGCCCCCGTATGTACCGCACGCGGGGGCACAAGTCTCTTTTCAGGGTGCGTACAGGGTCTTGCCAGGATTGGTCAAATCCCCGAGATTATGCGGTTTTCCTCACGTTTTGAACTCCGGGAGCCCCGTTTCCCGCAGCAGGCCGCCATTCCGAGGGGACGCCCGAGAAGCCGGCCCGGATATGGGGCCATTCCTCCCCGATCACGATGCCGACACGATTCCGGCACTTCGGTCTCAGAGCGATCAACACAGGCTTGTCCACAGCCCACCGGGCGACCTTGTGGATAACTCCCAGGCTTCTCACAGGTTCCCGCTCATGCTCCACGCGCAGCCGGGCGCCCCACTGCCCGGCCCTCTCATCCTGCCGGGTACGCGATCCGCCCCGGTGGGCGCGCGGCGCTCCCACCGGGGCGGATCGATGAGAAGCGGCTCAGGCGGCCACGAGGGAGCTGATGACCGACTGGAAGATCCGCAGGCCGTCTGTGCCGGTCCGGGGGCCGGCGGGCGAGTCGGGGCCGAAACCCGGCTCCACCGCGTGCTCGGGGTGGGGCATGAGGCCGACGACATTCCCGCGCTCGTTCCTCACCCCGGCGATGCCCCTCGCCGAGCCGTTGGGGTTGTCGATGTAGCGGAAGACGACGAGGCCCTCGCCCTCGAGGCGGTCGAGCTCCTCGGGGGAGGCGATGAAGTTGCCCTCGCCGTTCTTGAGCGGAACGACGATCTCCTCGCCGTCGTCCATGGACGCCGTCCAGGCGGTCGTCGTCGACTCCACGCGCAGGCGCTGCTCGCGGCAGTAGAACTTCTGGTGGTCGTTGCGGATGAGAGCGCCGGGGAGCAGGTGCGCCTCGGCGAGGATCTGGAAGCCGTTGCAGATGCCCAGGACCGGCATCCCGGCGCCGGCCGCGTTGATGACCTCGCCCATGACGGGCGCGAAACGGGCGATGGCGCCGCAGCGCAGGTAGTCGCCGTAGGAGAAGCCGCCGGGGACGACGACGGCGTCCACGCCCCTCAGGTCGGCGTCCTTGTGCCACAGGCTCACGGCCTCGCCGCCGGCCAGGCGGATGGCGCGGGCGGCATCGACGTCGTCGAGGGTGCCGGGGAAGGTGATGACTCCGATGCGGGCGCCGACGGGGCTGTCACTCACGGCTCAGTCCTCCTGGAGCGGGCGGATGGAGACGACGTCCTCGATGATGGGGTTGGACAGCAGGGTGCTGGCGGCCTGGGCGGCGTCGTCGAGGTGCTCCTGAGTGACGGGCCCCTCGACGGCGAGCTCGAAGCGGCGGCCCTGCCGCACTCCGGTGAATCCGGTGAGGCCGATCCTGGGCAGGCTCCCCATGACGGCCTTGCCCTGCGGGTCGAGGATCTCCGGCTTGGGCATGACTTCAACGACGATGCGTCCCAATGTGCTCTCCTGGGAGTTGAGGGAAGTGCGGCGCGATCAGTGTAACCAGTCCGCGCCCGCGCCAGCAGGAGTGACAGCACGGGCGGACACGGGTGCGGTTCGCCGGTTCGCCCTCGCTGGTGCGCTCTCCCCTGACCGGTGCGATGCGCTCCGACCGGTGCGTCCTGCCCGCACCTCTCGGAGCGGATCGCTGCACTCGGCAGCACTCGATGGGCGCCGGTGGCCTGACCCGGCCCTGGTGGCGGCGCGGGGCCCTAGATGCGGCCGAGCCAGTCGCCGGCGAGCTTGAGGGCGAGGATGCCGCCGATGGCCAGGGCGCAGGTGCCGATGAGCCAGGCGGGCCCCAGTACGAGGGCAATGATCGCGCAGACCACGGCGGCGGCGAGCATGAAGCCGCCGACGGCGCCCGCCACGCCGGCGGGGGCCTGACTCGACTGGTCCACCGTGGAGGTCCCCATGAGGGGCCGGGGGCCCGAGCCGACGGCGACGCGCGGCCCCGCCCCCGCGGGGGCGAAGCCGACGGGCTCGCTGTCAGCTCCGGAGGCGAGCAGGCGCTGGGGATCGGCGACGTCGACCTCGCCGGTGGTCAGCCCGGCGGCCACATCCACGACCGTGGGCTCCCAGCGCTGCGCCTCGCCGCGCACGGGCGTGCCCCCGGCCCAGGCGAGGTACCCGGCGGCGGAGACGAGTCCCGCGCCTCCCAGGACGACGACGAGCCAGGGCGGCACCCAGGGGTGCCCGTCGTTGGCGGCCGTGGCCAGGCGCATCGCCGAGGTGGTGGCCAGGAGGAGGCCGACGAGGGCGCAAGCGATCCCCGCCAGGCGCTGGCGCAGGACGGAGGCCGGCCAGGGTGTGCGGGCCCGTTGCAGGGGCGTGGGCTCCGTGGAGCGGCCGCGCCCGACGCCCCAGTCGGTGCCCCGGGGATTGCGGGACCGGCTGGAGGGGGCCGGGCCCTCGGAACGGTGGGCGCCGGGCCCGTCGGCGTTGGAGGGGGCGTCGTCGGTGATGCCGGAGCCGGGGCGAGGGGCACGGCCAAGGTCCTCGCCGAGGCCCAGGTCCTCGTCGGCGTCGATGATCTCTGCCTCGGACCACGTGGTGCGCCGGCGCCCGCCGGAGCCCTTCGAGGGCCGTGACTGGCCCCAGTTGACGGGACCGCGCTCGGAGGCCGGCCGCCGGTCGCGGCCGATGGGCGGGGTCACTCAGATCACCTGCCCGAGGATGGAGGCCAGGCCGAGGGCGATGAGGAGGAAGCCGAAGGCGGCCACGAGGATCTGACCGAGTCGCAGGAGGGACTCCCCGGTCGTGGTCCCGGAGAGGCGCTCGTCGGCGGCCCGGCCCAGGGATGTCGAGGCCAGCGCTGAGGAGACGGGGCCGGAGACGACGTCGAGGGCGGTGAGCTCGCGGCGACCGGTGGGCTCGGGCAGCGCGATGGCGGTGGAGCTGCCGGAGGGGATGACGGTCAGCTCGGCACCGGGGGCGGTGGGCCGACCGGGGGCGGTGGGCCGACCGGGGGCGCCCGCGGCGCCGACCGGGGCCGCGGCGCGCGTGCGGGCGGCCGCGGCGC
>NZ_MVIW01000010.1 GCF_002072185.1 Actinomyces denticolens | reverse complement strand
CCACGCCCTCAAACAAGCCCTGAACAACCCCACCTACCACCCCACCACCTTGACACCCACAACATAGGAGCGCTGGTCCGCGGACCGGTCTCGATCGCCACTTCGACCGGTCTCGGTGAGGGGAAAGGAGGGGTGAGTCAGTCCTCCTTCTCGCCGCGCAGGACCCGCAAATGGCCGCGGCGGGTGATCTCCCCGTCTCCGAGCCCCGTGAGGTGATCGGGCAGGACATCGGGATCATGGGTGAGCGGGGAGGGCATGATGCCGCCGGGGCGTCCCGCGCGCTCCGCGGGACGGGCCGGGGGGCGGGGCGCGCGCGAGGCCTCTCGAACGGCGTCGGCCAGGGCGAGCAGGTCGTCCTCCGACGGCGGCGCGGGGGCGAACTCCGTGGCCAGCCGGATGATCTGCCAGCCCCGGGGAGCGTTGAACGACTCGACGTGCTTGGCGCACAGGTCGTAGGCCTCGGGCCGGCGTTCCGTGGACAGCGGGCCGATGACGATCGTGGAATCCGCGTAAACGCTGGTCAGCGTCGCAACGGCAGGGTTCTCGCAGCCGGGCCTCCGGCAGCTCCTCACATTCCTCACCAGCGCAGGTTATCGCGCCCGGCCGCCCGGAATCACTCCGGGCGGCGGCGGGGCGCTCGCCTCCGCCCCTCGGCCCGGCACGTATGGTGGCCGCGTGAGACGCTCCCGCTCCTTCCAGCCCCGAGGCCTCCCGGCGCCGGCCCCGAGATCGGCCAGGCGCCACCGGGACCGCCACGGGCACGGCTTGCGCGGCCCGCTCATGCCACCGGTGCTGCCGGCCTGGCGGACCCGCGCCGAGCGCTTCGATGCCCTCGTCATCGAGGTCGCCGATGACCTCGCCCGGCGCCACCCCTTCGTCGCGGGCGTGCAGTTCGCCGTCGAGGAGGTGCCCCCCTCCGACCCCGCCCCCTGGGAGCCGGGGGTCGTCCTGGGCCGCGGCTTCGCGCCGGAGCCACGGGCGGGGCTGCCCGGGCGGGTGGTGGTCTATCGTCGACCCGTGGTCTCACGGACCCGTGACATCACCGAGCTGCGCGCGCTCGTGCGCCACGTCGTCGTCGAGCAGGTCTCGACGATGATGGGCCGCCGGCCCGAGGAGATCGACCCGGACTTCTTCTGAGCGCCCGGCCCTGGCGCGGGCCGATGGCGCCGCTCGCGCCGGGGTCAGTCGAGGCTGATCCGCGTGGAGGTCTGAGAGGCGGAGTCCGGCATCACCGGTAGAACGGCGATGAGGGCGCCCGCCGCCTCCCCGGAGGCCTTGCGGGTGAGCAGCACGGCGGCGCTCAGGCCATCGGGGTCGGCGGCGCTGAGCCGCACGGCGCTCACCCCGGTCGGCACTTGGGCCGTCGCACTCGCACCCGCGGGGATGTCGACGGTGGTGGACCATGATCCATCGGGACTGGCCAGCGCCACGGTTCTGGCCTCGTTCGCCGTCGAGGAGATGACGAGCCCCGGCGAGACGCCATCGCGAGGCAGGAGGGCCGTCGCCGAGGCCAGGGCCCCGGGCGCGGCCGCCTGGCTCCAGGCGACGTCGTGAACGAGGGAGCCGGAACCGGCGGGCAGCTCGCCGCCGACGCGGACCATCCTGGCGGCTGCGCTGACGGGGGCGTCGGACGTGACCTGGATGCCGTAGACGCCGGGATCGATGCCGGTCAGGGTGATGTCGAAGACGGAGCCGGGGTCGATGGGGACGGCCTGGGCGCCGGGCAGCGGGGAGGGACCGGCGCTGCCTGACAGCATGACGGAGACAGTGGCCGGCGAATCCCCGGGGTTGACCACGCGCAGGACGGGCTCGTCGGAGGACGTCGCCCCGCTGACGGCCTCGGAGCCCTGCTCGGCGGCCTTCGCCGTGGCGACGACGGGGATGGTCTGCTCGGTGGCGGGCGAGGCGCCCGGGGTGAGCATCTCCACCCCGGCGGGGGTCTCGCCGTCGAGGCCCTCGGTGACGAGTGCGGGGACGACGCTCCCGCCGTCGGACTCGACGGACAGGGCGATCCTGGGGTCTGCGGCGCCGGCCGACTCCAGGAGGAGCGAGGAGGTCTTGCCCGGCTCGACGACGACCTCGCCGTTGGACGGCAGGGAGATCGCGCCGGCCGAGCCGTAGAGGCGCACATGGGCGGTCACGGTGGTGACGCCGGGGTTGGTCAGGCGCAACTCGGCGGAGGAGCCGAGGGCGGTCGAGCCCCCGACGATCCAAGCCGCGGAGCGCGCGGGCGAGCAGGGCGCGACCGCCAGCCCGCGCAGGTCCCCGGCGTCGGCGACGGAGATGGCGGCGCCCGCGGCGCCCGCGGGCCGACCGTCATCGGAGGGGGAGACGGTGAGGATGCCGCCGCCGGAGCCCTGGGCACCGGTGAGGGTCGCGGGCGTGGAGGACGTGGCGCTCACGGCCCTGCCCGCGTAGGTCAGCGAGGCGGGCGGGCCCACAGGGGTGATGGTGGTGGTCGAGACGGCCTGCCGCACGTCGATGCCGCCGAGGGTGTTGGCGGGGGCGGCGGGGCAGCCGTAGGTCACGACCCCGGCGGGCGCATCGATATCGGCGGCGCCGACCTCCTGGGTGGGCGCGGCGGGGGCGGGGCCGGTCCAGGCCGTCAGGGCGACGGCGCCCGCGGCGAGGAGCGCCCCGGCGCCCAGTCCGGCGGCGCGTCGTGCCGGGCCCGGCCCGGGACTGGGGCGGGGGCTCATGCGTACCTCCTGCGGCGCAGCGGGAGTGCGGCCAGGGCGGTGACCGCCCAGACCGTCATGATGGAGGCGGCCAGGATCCGCCCGTCGAGTGAGGAGTGGGCGAGGGTGAGCTCGCCGCCCTGAGCGGGCACGAGGAAGGCCTGCTGCCACTGGCCCCGGCCGTCGGTCCGGGTGGTGGCCTGGAGCGGCCGGCCGTTGAGGGTGGCGGTCCAGAGCGGGTCGGCGCGCTCGGCGAGCACGAGGACGCGGTCTCCCCCGGAGGCGGAGGCGGGGATGGTCGTGGTGGTGCCCAGGCCGGTGAAGGGCACGGTGGTCGCGCTCCCACCATCGCCGCCCGCGGCCTCCAGGAGGACGGCTCGGGCCGATTGCGCCGCGTCGCCGGGGCTGACGCGCCAGGCGACGCCGGCCTCCGTGCGCGCGAGCTCCTCCAGGCCGGGGGTGGAGGCCA
The DNA here is from genome assembly GCF_002072185.1 of Actinomyces denticolens. Classification (GTDB taxonomy): domain Bacteria; phylum Actinomycetota; class Actinomycetes; order Actinomycetales; family Actinomycetaceae; genus Actinomyces; species Actinomyces denticolens. The sequence continues at coordinate 74,465 of NZ_MVIW01000010.1, read as the reverse complement.
GGCCCGCGCGTGCGGTGGCCGTGGTCTCATCGCCCTGCCGGGGGATCAGCAGGACGACGCCGATGCCGTGCGCCGAGAGCTCGTCGGCGGCGGTCCCGCCCTGCCCCGCGACGGTGTCGGCGATGGCCGCCGCCAGTGAGGCGTCGGCGGGGTCGGTGAGGTCCACGGCCTCGCCCGCGGCGGAGTCGGCCTGAGCGGACGGGGCGGAGCGGTTGTCGAGGCGGGCGCCGGTGGGCTCGGGCAGCACGTCGGTGAGCAGGAGGCCGTCACCGCGCCAGAGGGAGGCGGTCAGCGCCGATCCGTCGCCGGTCCCGGTCGAGCCCAGGACGAGGACTCGGTTGGCCTCGGGGGCGCGCTGGAGCTCGCGGGCGATGAGCGGGATCTGCTGGGCCGCCGACCGCAGGGCCATGAGGGGGGCGCCCGGGTTGATGGCCCGCGCCTGGCCGGGAACGCGGTCGCCATGCGCGATGGCGAGGGCCCATCCGCCGCCGAGCAGCAGGGGCGGGGCGAGGACCAGCGCGCAGGCCATGGGCGCGGCGATCTGGAACCACCCGTGCGAGCGCTGGACCAGGGCGGAGCGCGCGGCGTCGGCCCCGGCCAGGGCCGCGGCGAGCATCCCGGCCAGGGCGAGGCTCTGCGCGGCGCCCGGCCAGCCGGTCACGGTCATGCGCGCGCCGCTGGGCGCAGCGCCGATGCCGATGACGGTGCCGGTGGTGACGACGGCGAGGGAGAGGGCCCCGAGTGCCGCGAGAACGCCCGCGCGGGCCCCGGTGCCCCGGCGCCCGGAGGCCAGCAGGCCGACGAGGGCGAGGAGCGGGACGACCGAGAGCAGGAGGCGGACGGCCAGGAGCGCGTGCCCTCCCGGGATGAGCGAGGCGAGGTCGATGGGCGAGCCGAGGAGGAGGTCTGCGCGGCCGGGCGCGGGGGTGATCACGGGCGCGCCGGGCTCGGCGAGGAGGAGGCGCCGCGCCGCCGCGCCGCCGCCCTCCTCATGCAGCTGCCAGGCGCGCCACCACACCGGCGCCGGCGTGATGATGGCCGGGACGAGGGTGAGTAGGAGGCGTCGCGCCCCTCCGGCCGCCCGGTGGGGGCCGCGCGCCCGACCGAGGGCCTTGGCGGCGATGAGCAGGAGGAGCAGTGGGACGATGACGCCGGCGGTCGCGGGCGCTGCCGCGGTGATGGCGGCCAGGAGGAGCCCGGCGACGGCGGCGGCCGTCGGAGAGCCGGGGCCGTAGTGCTCGGTGGAGGCGGTGGCCCGGGCCGTGGCTGCGGAGCGCCGGATCCCGGCGGCGAGGCGCTCGGACAGCGGCGGCCTCGGCGGGGCGTCGACGGCGGACTCATCACCGGCGTCCTCGGCGTCATCCGCCTCGGCCCCATCCTCGTCGGGGCTGGGATCATCCGGGGCGCCAATGCCCTCAGCGCCCTGAGGGGACCGCTCCGCGTCCTCAGCGGACTCGCCGGCCTCCTCCCCGGTGGCGCCGTCCGACTCCGGGCGGGAGTCGTCGGAGGCCTCAGCCGCCCCGAGCTCCCCGAGCTCCCTGAGTTCCTCCATGCGGGCCGTGCTGATGCCCTCGGCGCGGGCGAGCTCGTCGTCGGAGACACGGTGGGCGCCCACGAGCCCGGAGAGCACGCGATCGCGGCGGTCGGCGCCGACGGCGCGGGCCAGCGCCACCAGCGCCCAGGGCAGGAGGAGGTGGACGGTGAGCGGGGCCAGGCGCCCCTGCCCGACGGCGAGCAGCAGGCTGGGCGCGGCCGCCCAGGTCAGGGCGGCCCAGGCGCGCAGGGCGATGCGGCGGGTGACGGTGCCCGCGGCGAACCAGGCGCCGGCTCCGGCGAGCGGCAGCGAGACGAGCAGGAGCAGGTGGACGAGCATGTCCCCACTGATCCCCACGGTGCCGGCCAGGGCCATCGGCAGCGAGAGGACGGCGAGGAAGGGCGTCATCGCCGTGGGGTAGCCATCGGCCGAGCCCGCCCAGGTGCTCCAGGCCGAGTCCCACATGACGCGCCAGTCCTCGCCGAGCGAGGCGAGCGCCCCGCCCATGACGGATCGGGCGGTGAGCACGTCGCTCAGGGCGGCCAGGCCGCAGACGGTGGTCAGGACCAGGATGATGCCCAAGGCGCGCCGACGGCGGGCGGCGAGGACCGCGAGCTCGCGAAGCTCCAGCTCGCTGGGCGCGGCGGCCCGGGCGAGGCGCTGACGCTCCTGGCGGCCCCGGTCCCTCCTGGCCGCACGGATCTCGGCGGGGTCGAGGTAGAGCTCGGCGAGCACGGCCCGCGGGACGGCGGTGAAGGAGGCCAGGCGCCGCCTGCCGCGGCGGATGCGGGCGGGCCGGGAGGCGACGGCGAGGGCGGCCGCCAGCTCGTCGCCGGCCATGCCCGGTTCCTTGGTGAGCAGGCGCCAGGCCCCTCGCCCCAGGGCGAGGAGGAGGATCCAGGCGAGCAGCGGCAGCAGGGGCCTGGTGGAGATCGTCGCCCAGGCGGCGAGCTGGGCTGTGCGGCGCGCCCGGAAGGAGCGGCTGGGATCCGCTGAGGCCGCTGGATCCGGGGCCTCGGCGGGCTCGGGGGGCTCGGCGTCCTCTCCCCGGGGGGCCGCGCCGGAATCGTCGCCGCCCGCCGGGGCGCTCCCGGTCCCCTTGAGGGCGCGCAGGCCGAGGTAGGTGGCGCGCCGATGCCGGATGACGGCGCCCGGGACGACGACGACCCTGTGCCCGGCCAGTCGCAGTGCGTGGGAGAGCTCGAGGCCCTCGGCGAGCAGGGGCATGTCGGGCGAGGCGCCTCCGACTCCCTCCCAGGCCCGGCGGGAGATGAGCGCGCCGGCGGTGCCCACGGCGAGCACGTCGCTGCGGTCGTCGTGCTGACCCTGGTCGATCTCACCGGAGACGATGTCGTTGGCCCGGCGCGCCGAGCCGGTGGCCCGCAGCCCGACCTCGAGGAGCAGGTCGGGGTTGTCCCAATCGACCTGCTTGGGGCCTGCCAGCGCGATCGAGCGGGCGGTGGTGACGGCCTGGAGGAGCTCGGCCAGGCAGTCGGGCTCCGGGGCGGAGTCGTCGTGGAGGAGCCAGAGCCATCGGGCGTCGGCGGGATCGAGGTCGAGGCCGAGGATCGGGCGGCCCTCGTCCTCGTCGCTGGCCTCCGGGCGCGGCCGGGCCGCGGCTCGCTCCTGGGCGAGGGCGAGGCCCCGGGCGACGGCGCCCCCGAGGGTGGGCGCGGCGGGGGCGCGCAGGATGCGCACGGCGGTGACGAGGTCGAGACCGGAGGCCTCCACGGCCTCCTCGACGGGGGTGCCGTCGCCCAGGCCGTTGGCGCGCGAGGCGACGTCGACGACGAGCACGGCGGCGGGGAGGGCGGTTTGCGCCGCGAGCGCGGCCAGCGTCCGGGGCAGGAAGGCGGTGACCCCCGCGGTCACGACGACGGCGAGGGTCTCATCCTGGGCACGGCCGACCCCGGCGCCGGGAGCGGTCTCGGCGCTCGAGGGGGCTTCGAGGCCCGGCCAGGTCATACGGCCCGGCGCTTGAGCTTGCGGCGCTCCCGCTCCGACAAGCCCCCCCAGATGCCGAAGCGCTCGTCATTGGCGAGGGCGTACTCGAGGCACTCCTCGCGGACCTCGCAGCTGGCGCACACGCGCTTGGCCTCGCGGGTGGATCCGCCCTTCTCCGGGAAGAAGGCCTCGGGATCGGTCTGGGCGCACAGCGCGCGCTCCTGCCACGGCAGCGGGCCGGACTCGTCCCCGCCCCCGAAGAGAAGGATGATCGCAGCGTCGTCAGCATCATCGGGCAGCGCCAGAGGCCCGTCGCCGAGGATGTTCCACACGATGGCTTCCCTTCGAAGAGGATCAAGTGATGAAACCAAACTACACGCCTGTAAGACCAGGTATCAAGCCGGGAAAGGCCACATGATCTGCTGAGACCGAGTTGAGACGCGCCACTCAACCCCGCAGATCACCCGCTGTTCTGCGGAAACCTCGCCACCCGGGCCTCGCTGGGAACCCTCAGAAGTGCCTCAACTCTGATTGAATCCGACTATGAACGACCCTCTCGCCCCGCTCCTCCCGACCTCAGCCGATGGCGATCGCCCCTGGCTGATCTGGTACGCGCCCCAGGAGCGCATCGAGCTGACGGGACGCGTGCTGGCGATGTGGTCGTCGAAGACCGCCGCCTTCCTCGACGCCGAGGCGGGCCGGGCGCCGCTCGTCCACTGCGCGCTGGATCCCCACTGGAGGACGGTGACCTGGTGGCTCGGGACCTGGCAGGCGGGGGGATGCGTCCTGGACGCCGGCGTCCCTGCGGCTGAGGATGCCGAAGCGCCCGATGTCAGCGTCGCCTTCTCCCCCGAGCGGCTCCGCCCGGACGCCGGCGTCCAGGCGCTCGTGGCCCGGGCCTCGCTCGCCCTGCGCTGGCCGGACGGGCTGCCCCCGCTGGTATGCGACGGCGTCGCAGACCTCATGGCCCACCCGGACTCCTTCCCCGCCCTCCCGGCGGCCCCCGGCGCGCCCGCGCTCATCGAGGCCACCGGAGCGCCCGGCGGGCCCGGCGCGGTGCGGAGCCTCGACCGGGGGGCGCTGGTCGACTCCCTGCCTCCCACCACGGGCTCGCCGGGGGCTCCCGGCGCGGCCCTCATCCGCCGCAGGACGACGCCGGCAGCGATGCGCGCCATCCTCGCCGCCTGGCGGGATGGGCGCACCGCCGCGCTCCTCGCACCGGACGCCGACGACGCGCTCGCCGCCTCGGCCGCCCGCCAGGAGGGAGCCGCCTGAGGGGTCAGGGCACGTCCGCCTGGACGACGCTCCCCTCGCCCTCGACGGAGAGCGCCCGCTCATCCGCGCCGACGAACAGCGCCTGGCCCCGCTCGAGGCGCTCGCGCCCCACCGTCGTCGAGACCTCCACGTGGCCGTCGATGCCGAGCAGGATGCGGGGACCGCGCCCGGGGACGCCCACGGCCCCGTCGGCCGCCGTCACATCGGTGACGAGCAGTTCGAAGTCGTCGACGGGCGCGTAGTAGGCGCGGGTGGCCCGCGAGAGGTACTCGGGGGCGGGGCGCACCGGTGGCGCGGCCACGTAGTCGACGCAGGCGAGCATCTCGGGGATGTCGATGTGCTTGGGGGTGAGCCCGGCCCGCAGGACGTTGTCGGAGGAGGCCATGATCTCCACGCCGAGCCCGCTGATGTAGGCGTGGACCGAGCCGGCGGGGACGAAGAGGGCCTCCCCCGGGTGCAGGGTCACCGGGTTGAGCAGGAGGGCGGCGGCGATGCCGGGGTCGCCGGGGAAGGCGCGGGCCATCTCCACCGCGTTGGCATCCGCGCGCCGCGACGGCGAGGCGCCGGAGTCCAGGCGGGCCGCGAGCTCGGCGACGAGCTCGTCGATCTCCTCGCCGCTGGGGCGGCTGTCCACGGAGACGATGTCGGTGAACACCTGGCGGATACCGAAGCGGCCGGGCGCCAGGCGCAGGGTCCGGCGCATGCGGCGGGCCAGCGGCGAGGAGAGCCCGGCCAGGACCTCGGCCACGCGGCGGGGGGCCCGGAAGCCCGCGACCGCCTCGAAGTCGGTCAGGGCCAGGACCATCTCGGGCTTGTGGTTGCGGTCCTTGTAGTTGCGCATGGGGCTGGCCAGGTCGATGCCCGCCCGCTCCTCGTCCTCGTAGCCCTCGACGGCCTGCCCGATGGAGGGGTGGACCTGGAGGGACAGGGCCCGCGCGGGGGCGATGATCTTGAGAAGGAAGGGCAGTCGGGGACCGAAGCAGAGCATGACGTCCTCGCCCAGGAGACGGGCCGGCTCGGCGCCGATCCGCTGAGCGAGGGTGTCCGGCCCCTCCCCCATGGCGGTGGGCCCGAGGGGATGGGCCCCGAGCCATTGCTCGGCCCAGGGCTCGCCGTCGGGCGCCTCCCCCAGCAGCTCGGGGATGGCGGAGCGGTGCCCCCAGTCGTACCTCTGCCGGAAGCCGTGGAGTCTCTCCATGGGCACACCGTAGTGGCAGCTCCGGCGGTTCTCACACAAGAGGGGGCCGGATGGTACACACTTGGGGACTATGCGAGGCATCATCCTGGCCGGCGGATCCGGCACGAGACTCAACCCGATCACCCTGGGCACTTCCAAGCAGCTGGTGCCGGTTTACGACAAGCCGATGATCTACTACCCGCTGTCGACCCTCATGCTGGCGGGCATCCAGGACGTCCTGGTCATCACCACCCCGCATGACGCCCCCAGCTTCCACCGCCTGCTGGGCGACGGCTCGCAGCTCGGCGTCAACCTGTCCTACGCGGTCCAGGAGGTCCCCAACGGGCTGGCGCAGGCCTTCGTGCTCGGCGCCGACTTCATCGGATCCGAGCCCGCCGCCCTGGTCCTGGGGGACAACATCTTCTACGGCCCCGGCATGGGCACCCAGCTGCGCCGCCACACCAGCCCCGACGGCGGAGTCGTCTACGCCTACCAGGTGGCCGATCCCACCGCCTACGGCGTCGTGGAGTTCGACGCCGACTTCAAGGCCGTCTCCATCGAGGAGAAGCCCGCCCGTCCCAAGTCCGACTACGCGGTGCCCGGCCTGTACTTCTACGACAACGACGTCGTGGCCATCGCCCGGGACCTCAAGCCCTCGGCCCGCGGCGAGTACGAGATCACCGATGTCAACCGCGCCTACCTGGAGGCCGGGCGCCTCACCGTGGAGGTCCTGCCCCGCGGCACCGCCTGGCTGGACACCGGCACCTTCGACTCGTTGGCGGACGCCACCTCCTTCATCCGCACCATCCAGCACCGCCAGGGCCTCAACATCGGCTGCCCGGAGGAGATCGCGTGGCGCATGGGCTTCATCGACGACGACGGCCTGCGCCGGCGCGCCGAGCCCCTGGTCAAGTCCGGCTACGGCCAGTACCTCCTCGACCTCCTGGCCCGCTCCTCGCACGGCAGCGCCGACCGTGCCTGAAGCCCGCTCGTCGCACTGACTGCCATGGACGGCGACATGACGAACGATGACCGCGCGAAGGGAGAAGCCGCCATCATTCTGATCCACGCGTATACCGGGAGATCACTCCTCCCCGATCGGATCGGTGCACACGCACGATGAGCGGGACGAGAGCCAGGATCATCAGTGCGGCGACGTTGTTGACCCTATTTGTCGGCGCCACGGTGGTTGTCAGCTGCGGGCCGAGATCCACCCATGACGGGATGGTGCCCTACGTACTGATCGCATCTGCGGCCCTGGCCTCGCTGGCATTGATGATCAGGGTTAGGATCCGGAAGGCCGTGGAACGGCTCAATCGAGATCAGGCGATTGTGGAGGCCGTCCATCGAGACAGACTCAATCTCACCGAGTACTTGCATCACATCGTCTCGAATCGGATCGCCTCTATAGCGGCCCAGGCGAGCGCGTGCCTGCTCGATAACGACTCCGACCCGCGAGTCGCGCTCAGAACGATAGAGTCCGACAGTCGCGCCGCCGCTCGAGAGATGCGCCAATTACTGATCCTACTGCAATCCGATACTCAGGCCACGCTACTTACTTCGCCATTGCAGCAGATATATGAGCAAGCCGGGGCCGCTGGTGTCAGCCTATCAGTCGAACAGGCAACAGCCTTCCGCAGCAGGAGCGCGGAGGAAGCGGCGTCACTGGTGATACGCGAGTCACTCATGAACGTCCTGCGGCACGCCGGAGGCGCGCCTACTGAGGTGAGAATCAGCAGAGAGAACGAGAACGTCCGCATCGTCATCCATAACGAAGCCCCCCATCCCGCACCGCCCGCCTCACCCAGCTCCGGGATCGGACTGCTCCTGTTGCGAAAGAAGTGCGAATCAATCGGAGGGATCCTCAATTCAGGCAAGACGTCGGATGGCTATGTTGTCGACGCGATCATCCCCGACCCCCAGGACGACTGATGGAGAAGAGGATCAGAGTTCTCATTGTTGATGATCAGACCCTGTTGCGCCGCTCGCTCACCACCATACTGGAAAGCAGCGGGAGCATCGAAGTGGTCGGCGAGTCAAGCTGCGGAGCAGATGCGATCAAGGAAGCCCTTCGACTCAAACCCGATATCATACTCATGGACATCCGGATGCCGGGCGAGATCGATGGAGTCGAAACCACTAGAAGGATCCACTCGCATCCCTCTCTCACAAAAGCCAAGGTGTGCATGCTAACAGTCTTCAGTGAAGATCAGAGAGTTGTCCAAGCCCTACGCAATGGCGCCGTGGGGTACATCACCAAAGATGCGCCACCAGAAGAGGTCATTAACGCAGTGCGCTCTCTGCACCTGGGGCACTCGATCCTCCCTTCAGAGGCGCTGGCCCTAGCGCTGACCCCATCCCCTTCCATCCATCTGGATACAGGCATAGAAGAAGAACTGACCCCTCGTCAAATGGAAGTACTGAAACTCATCGCGGCAGGAATGTCTAACACGGAGATTGAGACCGCCCTGAATATCGCTCACTCCACGTTGAAATCTCATGTTGCGGCACTACTGAAAACCCTTAACGCCCGAGACAGGGCGCAGTTAATAGTAGCTGCTTATGAAGGGGGCCTGGTGCAACCAGGATATTATCGAACGAACACTGGGAAAAGCTGAGCATAGCTTACGATAAGGGCGCCCACCTTCGCATTCCCTCACTCAATCCCTATCTTTCTGCATGATGGCGATGAGGCCTCACAGAGAGTACTGTGACGAAGGAGGATAATGATCCAGGCTCTCCAATTGGACGGCCATCAGCCTCGATCCAAGCATGAGCGGCGAACGGAGAAGTACGGAATCCACTACACCAATCAGGAGAAATTCCTTGACAACGACAATATATAAAGGCCGACACAGAACGAAGCAGGCACCCCATTCCCGAGCATCTGACACTGACAGCGCAAACTGCATACCTCGCCCTTTGAGCCTGCATAGCGCTCGCTGGATCACTATTCCTTCCGGCCCATTCAAGAAAATAGCAAATCTTGCGCGGACTCATGCGCACCACCAGCGACCCCACACCCACAGAAAATAATGCCCGCAGTCTCTCTAAGATAGTGATCTTTATCAGATCCTCAGGACCTACTGGAATAGCCATACCTATCGCCTTCGATAAAAAATCCCGCCTCCGACATCCGTGCAACCATAGATTCAATATCTTTAAATACCTCTCTTTCATCGACTCCCGTATCGCTAAATATATTCTGATATATTTCCTCCTTCAACATCCCAGACAGCAACCCTTCCAAGATGATGGCGGCAGAACGGTTCAGCTGGAAATAAACTCCATTATTAGAATCTAAAATAATTGCCCCGTCATCTACATAGTTGATGATAATACCGTCAGCAAGTTGCATGTCATATCTCCAAGCTCGTGGAATCTGTTCTGCGCAACCATCTTTCTACTTCAAGTGTCGATTGGATTGAATGAAGTTCAGAAGTACCGTTTACGCCTGACATCACCTCTTGTCTTAGCCTATCTGCATCGACAATACTGAGATCCGCTAAATAGCAATCGTCAAAATAACTTCGCAGATCTTCTCGATTCACTTCTATCGCTTTATACATCTCCATACTATAATCTCCTTTATTCCTTCGTTCGAAGACAGTCGGAGGTACTATTTCTTTCAAGGAGTCCTTGAGCAGAGATTTACTTCTGCCGATCTTGGTCCGGGCACCTACATCGAGTTTCAACGATGCCAACACCACTTCGCAATCCAAAAAAGGTGACTGCCACTCAACCACATCATGTCCAAATCTATTTGAAATTTGACATAACAGCTCAGCTTCATATGAGAGTGATGCGAGAGCTTGATGTCGGGCTCGATCATCTGAAAGTGGCTGTATCTCCTGATCACAAAGCAGATGTACCATCTCTTCTACAGATCGCAATGCTTCATTATGAACCCAGCTAGGAATTTCTATCGAATTCCCCCACGAAAGATCGACGATCGATCTTTCCGTTCTAGTCTTCCAAGACTCGAAAAGATCTGAAAAAATGTCGCCCTATTCCGAGCCTCCGAAAGTAATTGAAAAAAATTTACTCTATTTTTCTTAGCGAAGCGCCTTAATAATGGCAAGGACTTGAGTCCGTATTTTTGATAGTTTGACCATAACTGAGCTGGCATAGCAGTGAATAACTCATCTCCACCATACCCAGTGAAATGATTCACTACACCGTTATCTATGTTAGATTTGGCGATAGTACTCAAATATGTCCGCCCCGCGCTCCAACTAAAAGGTCCTTCAATATCCGGTTCTTCAATTTCTAAGTCTGAGCGGAAAAAAATATTCGCACTATCATTACCGATAAGATGAGGCATGATGGAGAGATCATTTAAAACCTGAGAAGCCCACAGATGGTCTTCATTACTCGGATCGGCAGCAACATAATGATAGGCATCGATGTCACACGCACAGTGATGTAGCATATATACAACCGCAGTCGAATCAAGACCTCCGGAACAATCAACCCCTACACGACCATCGCTCCTCACTAAGTTGGAAACTACAGACGGAAGTAGATTCGATAACTCGTGCAATACTTGATTTCGATCGACATATTCTTCAGGAAATTTCCATACCCGTTCGACTTTAACGTCCTCGCCCCGAATCTCGAGCCTCTCTCCAATCGACAATCTATTCACTCCATTCCATACAGTACTCCTACTAAAAGGCCAAGGCGCGCCCAGAGGTGACATACTAAGTACTAGCGAAGCAACATCCAGATTCGAGCTACCATATCCTTGAATAAGATATTTAATATCGGTCGATGCTACTTTCTCCCCTCCATTCTCACTCCAGAATATAGGATCTTTCGTCAAGAATGGCTGGTGACAATATATCACTTCTTCTTGGCAAGTAACGGCGATCCATCGATCACCAATTTCACATATTTTTCGACTGAATACCTCGATATTCACTATCGACCGGAACAATTTTTCAATGCGCTCCCGCGTGCCGCGATTACCAAATACAATTAGTTTGCTGTTCTTCTCCTCTATAACTGAATAGTCGTCCGCTCTGCTAGGGACGACCACACACGGACATCCCGAATTGTAACGGGCCAACACCATAGATTGATCAGGTGTGCACGGATAACTGTTAGGGCGATCTTTTAGTATTGAAATGCTATATTTTGCCACGATTCTCTCCTATCCTTTGTTCGATGGGGGCTCGCATACATGGTTATCGCGCGAGCCCCCATCGAACATTATCGGGTCATGTTAGACGCAGATGGGGGCACGTCCACAGCCGAGAAAATCTCGACAATCCCCCCACCACAGACACCGAGTGACGTCAGAGAAATCTCCGAGCACCACCATCTTGGGTGGCGTGTACGAAGCATGTGACATTATTTTCACCTCCTTCCTAAGGAGAACACTGCCGATCATTCGGATCGATCAGCAGGAGAATAGTTAACGAGATCTAGCACCTCTTTCCCAAATCTCGTTCACTCATGAATCATCATAGATGAAACGTCCAATCCCAGCACACCCGGAACCTACGATCCAAGATGCGAGCACGATGGCAGAAACAGGGTCGAAGGAGATAGTATTCTTCAAGAACAGCTCTGCGCTAGCTCGCGACGGTAGCCATTCATACCAGTCCGTCAACGGCATTAGCACTGCAGGAGCCACCACCAGCAGTACCAGGCTCACACTGAGCGTCGGCACGACCGCCCTTATCAAGAATGTGAGTAATGCAGGAAACATACCCATGACGGCAAGATGGATGCTGCTGTAGCACACAATGCGCACGCTGTCCCCTGTAGTATTCTCCATGATCGCAGCGGAGGCGACTGACATGGAAGCTAGACCCACTAGATAGAGCACCATCGAGAATAGCAAGATCTTAGCGGTAATCAGGATCGATCGTCGCGGCACAGCGGAAATACTGGTATATATCTGTCCTCCTTGATATTCTTGGCCACCAAGGACCGCTCCGAGAGCAATAAAGCCGATCACGATATAGTCAGGCACTGTCTTCAGGATATCCTGTTCTACCGTTGATCCCTGATTACCGAATCGAGACTCGAACACCAGCGAGACTATGATGGAGAATATGATCGTACATATGACAACAGCCCATGTCATTGGAAGAGAAGTGATCTTCTTAAGCTCGGAAATAATGGTGGTCATGACTGGGCATCCCTCATCACCCAGCTCACGATAATGATCGCGGCCGCCAGCAGGCCCCATGCCGTGCATACATAGAATCCGGTCGCCGCGCCTACGGCGTTCTCAACAGGGGACTCCACTAAGAACATGCTGAGCGCAGCCGTGTCCGGTAGATATTTGGCCAAATCGGTCACCAGGGCGAGAAGACGACTGAATGAGAGGACCGTGCTGTTCGCGAGAAGTATGACTAACGGCAGCACGCCGTTCCGGGTCGCTGCTGTGAAAGCACAAGAAATCAATGCCATCATCACCCAAAACACAGATACTCCAGCGACTCTCCGCCAGTACGTCCCGTCCAATGGAGCAGCGTACTCACCAAGCATCTGCCGTGACACGGCAATCGTTATTGTTGCCGCCACGGCAGAAGTCGCAACCACCCATAGACATAAAGCGATGATTTTCGAGATTACTGTCTGGAATCGACGAGGCGCTGCTATCATGGTAGTCGTCAATTGCCTCGATCGACCGACTTTCTGCGCATTTCTCGTGTACTCACTCGACATTGCGATTACGCCGATCACTACAACACCGATAGCTCCAAAAATCAGATGCCCGAATCCTGCATCGGCAGTGGATGAACTTAACATCTCCCCTTTTCTCCCGGCGCTGAGCGCCCTATACATCGTGTGCGCGCTGAGCGCGGCCAGTCCGACGGGAAGCAGGATACAGCTCGCGGTCGCTATCCATATCGATGTCAAAGTGCATAACTTCTTCACCTCAGCCCTTACCAGTATCATGCTGATGCACCGCTCTTCGTGTGAGCAAAGAAGGCGGATTCTAGATCGCTGTACCCTTCGGTGATATCCGCAAGTGATCCGGCTGCAGTAATACGGCCCTGTGATATGACGACAATATCATCAGCTATCTCAGCCAGCTCGGACATCAGATGGCTCGAGAGCAACACCGTGCCGCCCATATCAGCATGCTCTTTCAGCAAATCTCTCATCCAACGCACCCCTTCTGGATCCAGCCCATTCACGGGCTCATCTAGTACGAGATACTCAGGATCACCCAATAATGCGACGGCAAGCCCTAAACGCTGCCCCATCCCCAACGAGTATGTCCCGATCCGCTGCTTCTCCGCGCCGGCCAGTCCAACCTGCTCGAGGACTTCAGATACTCGCCTCACGGGTATCTTATTGCTGGTCGCAACCCAACTGAGATGAGCTCGGGCTGAGCGCATCGGATTGGCGCCAGGACCATCCAGCATTGAGCCCACAATGCGTAACGGATGCCGATAAGATCGATAATTCATCCCGCCGATGCTAGTCGCCCCAGAATTAGGCCTATCCAATCCTAGCAGTATTCTCAGGGTCGAGGACTTCCCCGAACCGTTGGGACCCACGAAACCTGTCACTTTGCCCGATGCCGCCGTGAAGGACACGTGATGAAGGACAGTCCGCCTGCTATGCATTTTCACGACATCATTGATCACAACCATGATGACACTATGGCAAACATCAACTGCAGATGTACATCGGACGTCGGTATGATCCAGTCCGGCGCATGGGCCCACGGGCGGAGTCCGATCATCCTCCCAGGAGCCGCTTCAGGTACAGCTCCGCCTCGTCATGGGTCCGGATTCACATCAGTTCACCAAACGTATGATATCCGACGATATCGAGGCGGCTACTTCACTCCTGGCGCGCCGAGCCGCTCGTCAAGTCCGGCTACGGCCAGTACCTCCTCGACCTCCTGGCCCGCGGGCACCGCTGAGGACCGGCGCCCACCGGGCCCCGGCGCCGTCAACGAGACGAAGGCAACACGGCCTCCTGTTCAGTTTCTGAACACATGGGACTACTCTCGAACACACGAGGTTCCCATTCAGATCCGAACAGGAGGCCGCTCCATGCCCGGCACCCTCACCCAACCCCAGTTCGACACCCTTGCCGCGCTCCTGCGCGCGGACGCGGCCCTGACCCAACGGCAGATCCAGGAGTCGACCGGCATGTCCCTGGGCAGCGTCAACGCCGCCGTGCGCGAGTGCGAGGCCGCCGGCTACATCGCCGAGCGCGAGCTGACCGCCTCCGGCCGGGCCGCGCTGGAGCCCTACCGGGTGGACAACGCGATCATCCTGGCGGCGGGCCTGTCCAGTCGCTTCGCCCCGATCTCCTACGAGCGCCCCAAGGGCATCCTCAAGGTGCGAGGGGAGGTCCTCGTCGAGCGCCAGATCCGCCAGCTCCACGAGGCCGGTATCACCGACATCACGATCGTCGTCGGCTACAAGAAGGAGTACTTCTTCTCCCTGGCCGAGCGCTACGGGGCGCGGATCGTGGTCAACAAGGAGTACGCGACCCGCAACAACAACGCCTCCCTGTGGCTGGTCAAGGAGGACCTGGCCAACACCTACATCTGCTCCTCGGACGACTACTTCACGATCAACCCCTTCGAGTCCCACGTCTACCAGGCCTACTACTCGGCCACGTACATCGCCGGCCCCACCCAGGAGTGGTGCCTGACCACCGGCGCGGGCGGGCGGATCACCGGGGCGACCGTCGGCGGGGCGGACGCCTGGACGATGCTCGGCCACGTCTACTTCGACCGTGCCTTCTCCGCCACCTTCCGGACGATCCTGGAGTCCGTCTACGACCTGCCCGAGACCGCCCCCAAGCTGTGGGAGTCCATCTACCTCGATCACATCAAGAGCCTCGACATGGTGATCCGGAAGTACCCCGACGGCGTCATCCACGAGTTCGACTCCATCGACGAGCTGCGCTCCTTCGACCCCGCCTTCATGGAGAACATCGACTCGGAGGTCTTCGAGAACATCTCATCCGCCCTCGGCTGCGAGCGCGGACGGATCGGCGCCTTCTACCCCCTCAAGCAGGGCATCACGAACCTGTCCTGCCACTTCTCCGTGGGCGAGGACGAGTACGTCTACCGCCACCCCGGCGCCGGCACCAACCAGCTCATCGACCGCCGCGCGGAGATCGAGGCCCTTCGGCTCGCCGGCGAGCTGGGCCTGGACTCCACCTTCCTGGCCGGGGATCCCGAGCAGGGCTGGAAGATCTCGCGCTACGTCCCCGACTGCCGCAACCTGGACGTGTCCAATCCCGGTGAGCTGGAGCGGGCCATGCGCATGGACCGCGCCCTGCACGAGTCGGGCCGCGAGCTCGCGCGCACCTTCGACTTCGTGACCGAGGGGCTGCGCTACGAGTCGATCCTGGCCTCCCGCGGCCCCATCGACATCCCCGGCTACGACGAGCTGCGCGCCAAGGTGCTGCGCCTCAAGGAGTTCGCCGACGCCGACGGCTTCGGGCTGGCCCCCAGCCACAACGACTTCTTCCCGCTGAACTTCCTCGTGGACGCCGCCGGCGAGCTCTCCCTCATCGACTGGGAGTACGCCGGCATGTCCGATGTCGCCGCCGACTTCGGCACGATGGTGGTCTGCGCGCAGCTGGGCGCCGAGCGCACCGAGGACGCCCTGGGCTACTACTTCGGCCGCACCCCCACCCCCGCCGAGCGGCGCCACTTCTGGTCCTACGTCACCTTCGCCGGCTGGTGCTGGTACGTATGGTCCCTGGTCAAGGAGGCCGAGGGCGACGACGTCGGCGAGTGGTTCCTCATCTACTACCGCCATGCCGTCGACTACGTCGACGCCCTCCTGGAGTCCTACGCCTCCGGCACGGACCTCACGAGCGCCCCCGAGGCCCTGAGCGCGAGGAGGAGCGCCTGATGCGTTACGGAGTCATCAGCGGGGCCACCTGGGGCCTCGACACCGTCATCCTGGCCATGGCCGTCGCCCTCGCCCCGTTCCTCGGGGCCTCGCAGGCGCCCATCGCCAGCGCCCTCATCCACGACGTCATCTCCGCACTGCTCCTCGTGGCCTACATGGGCGCGCGGGGGCGCCTGCGCCACACGCTCGCCGCCCTGCGCACCCGCTCGGGCAGGGTCGTGGTGCTGGCCGCGCTCCTCGGCGGGCCGGTGGGCATGAGCGGCTACCTCATCGCCATCAACAACATCGGCCCCTCCTACACGGCGATCATCTCCACCTTCTACCCGGCCCTGGGCACGCTCCTCGCCTTCCTCATCCTCGGCGAGCGCATGAGACCGCGCCAGATCGTCGCGCTCCTGGTGGCCCTGGCCGCCATCATCGCGATCGGCTGGTCCTCCTCCGCAGAGTCCGGCGGCGGCAACGCGATCCTGGGGATCATCGCCGCCCTGGCCTGCGTCTTCGGCTGGGGCTCCGAGGCCGTCATCCTCACCTGGGGGATGCGCGACGACTCCGTGGACAACGAGACCGCGCTGCAGATCCGCCAGACGACCTCGGGCCTGACCTACCTCCTGGTGGTGGCACCGATCGCGGGGGCCCTCGGCTTCTCCGCCAGCGCCTCCCTCACGCCCGCCACGGGCGTCATCGCCCTGGCGGCCATCGCCGGGACCACCTCGTACCTCTTCTACTACAAGGCCCTGGGCACGATCGGCGCCTCCCGGGGCATGGCCCTCAACATCTCCTACTCCGCGTGGGCGGTCATCTTCGCCCTCGTCCTGCAGGGGACCATCCCCACCGCCCTGCAGGTGGTGTGCTGCGTCGTCATCCTCGTGGGCACGGTCCTGGCCGCCACCGCCGACTGGTCCGACCTGCGGCTCACGCGCCGCACCCCCGCGCTCGCGAAGGAGGCGTGAGGGCGGGGCCGGCCGCGCCCGGCGCGAGCCGCTCGGCACGGCCGGCCCCGACACGTCGCGCCGCGGCTTCCCGGTCGGCGCCCCCACGGGAGAGGATGTGCCCATGAGCGCCACCGGCTACGACGACCCCGCCCTCCTCAAGCGCGTCCAAAGGGCCACCGCGCGCGCGCTGGCCGAGCTCGACCGCGTCTGCACCGAGCTGGGACTGGAGTACGCGGCCTACGGGGGCACTGCGATCGGCGCCGCCCGCCACCAGGGCTTCATCCCCTGGGACGACGACGTCGACGTCGTCATGCCGCGCCCGGACTACGAGCGTCTCCTGGCCGAGGCCGATCGCGTCATCGACCCCGGTTTCGTGCTGCTCAGCTCCCGCAACTCCCCGGACTACCCCAAGACCTTCGGCGTGCTGGGCCTGGCCGGGACCGCCTTCATCCCCGAGATCGCGCGCAACCGCGCCTACCGGGTGCCCATCGGGGTCGATATCTTCCCCCTGGACGTCCTTCCCGACGACGAGCGCGCCTTCAAGCGGATGGCGCGGCGGACCTGGGTGTGGGGGCGGCTCATGTACCTGCGCGGGACGCCCACCGCCGAGGTCCCACTGCCCGCGCCCGCGAGGCAGGCGGCCGGGCTCGTCCTGCGCGCCGTCCACTGGGGGCTGCGGGCCGCCCGGGTCTCACCGCGCGCCCTGTACAAGCGCTGGGACCGCTCCGCGCGCTCCCACGAGGGCGAGGACTCGGTGTGGCTGGGCGACTTCTCGACCCAGGACCCCAGGCGCTGGTCCATCCGCCGCGACGAGCTGCTTCCCACCATCTCCCTGCCCTTCGAGGGGATGACGATCCGGATGCCCCGCGCCTACGACGCGGTGCTGACCCGGGGCTACGGCGACTACATGGCGATCCCGCCGGTCTCCGAGCGGGTCAACCACAAGCCCTCACTGGTGGACTTCGGGGATCACGACTTCGCCGACGACGCCGAGGACTGAGCCGGCGACCCGCCCCGCTCCGAGCCGAGCCGGCGGTAGTCGCGGGCCAGGAACAGGGCCAGCAGGGCGACGGCGAGGGAGTATGACAGCACGCCTACCCAGCTGACCCCGTTCATCCCGAAGGCGTCCACGAGCACCTTCATCGAGACCAGGGAGGCCAGCGCCGCGATGGCATTGCCCAGGAAGCTCGCCTTGAGGTCGCGCACGGCGATGAGCAGGTCGTTCATGAACCAGGCGAAGGCCGTCATGACCGTGCACACGATCGCGGGCAGCAGCAGGTCCGTGTGCCCGATGATCTTGTCCCCGAAGATGAGCCGCAGCACCGGATCGCCCAGCAGCAGCAGCAGGGCCGCCGCGACGGCGGTGACCACGAGGATCCCGCCGATGGTCCGCCACAGGAGGGTCAGGGCCGAGCGCTTGTCGGAATGGAAGCGGTCCGCGAACTCCCCCATGAGGGGGCTGTAGACGTAGACGGCGCCCATCTGCACGATGACGACGGGCGAGGCCACGGAGTTGTAGATCCCCAGCGCCTCGCTCCCGACGGAGGACTCCAGGTACTGGCGGGGCAGCGTCAGGACGGAGGAGCTGCAGACCTGGGCGATGACGAGGGGGAAGAGGGTGACCAGCAGGGACATGGCGGGGCGGAGGTCGATGACGGGGCGCAGGCGCTCGAATTGGGCCGAGCGCGGCACGTCGTAGACGACGCCCACGAGGATGGTCACCACCGCCATGGCGACGACGGCCGCCATGAGGGAGTTCGCCAGCCACAGGACCACGCAGAAGCCCGCCAGGGTGGTCACGCCCTGGAGGATGTAGGACTTGCCGATGTAGTCCATCCGGCGATGCCGCTGATCGATGGCGTGGAGGACTTCGATGAAGTTCGTCGCCAGGGAGTAGACCAGGTACATGGCGATGAGCGGCAGGGCATCGAACGAGGCCGTGACCAGGGAGTAGACGATGCCGATGAGGAAGGCCAGGGCGGTGGTCAGCACTCGCAGGCCCACGTACTCCCCGGCGCTCCGCTCGCCCTTGGTATCGGTGACCTGGATCGTGCGCAGGCGGTAGTCGGCGAAGGGGTTGATGAGGTTCGCGATCGCCATGACGAGCGCGAGCGCGCCCGCGGCGTCGAAGCCGTGCGAGAGGCGCACGACGGCGACCCCCACGAGGTAGTTGCAGACGAGTCGGGTGATCGAGCCCACCGAGCTCCACAACATGTTCGTCCGGAGGGACAGGGCCTCGGGCTGTGCCATCGTTCTCCTACTTGAACAGCGTGTACCTGGCCACCAGTGCGGGCAGGTAGCAGGCCAGGGCCACTGGCTTGTTGGGCGCCATGCGCAGGGCGCCGGACTGCCCGGCCAGGCGGCAGCCCACAAGGTACAGGAGCGTCTCGCGGACGACGCCCTTGAGCGTGGTGGAGCGCTCGGCGCAGTAGCGCTTGTGCTTCCAGTAGCCGATGGGGTTCCGCTTGGCGTTGGCCGCGAAATTGTGGGTGAGTCCGTCGGGCAGGTAGTGGCAGATCGTGAGAATCGTGTTATCGGCCAGCATGACGTAGCGCTCGTCGAGCCGGTAGTAGACCGAGGTCTCGGCGATGAAGATCTCCCCGGGGGCGACGTCGTAGGGGTAGTCCCGCAGGACCTCGGTGCGATGGATGAGGGAGGTGTCCCCCCGGAATCCCATCGTCTCGAAGAGGTCCCAGTACTTCACGTCTCGCGCGCCCTCGGGCATCCACGTGTCCATGGGGGTGCGTTCATCGGTGCCGCGCAGCGCGACGATCCCGGCGTAGCGGTCCTGGCCCTCGATGGTCGCCCAGGTGGTCAGCACGTGCTCGATGGCGCCGGGCAGCAGCCAGTCGTCGGAGTCGACGACGAAGAACAGCGGGCTGGTGGTTCGCTCCACACCGAGGTTGATGGCCCGGGGCTTGCCGCCGTTGGCGGTCTTGACGTAGTCGATCTCGATCTCGCCGCGCTCGATCCAGGAGGCGACGAGCTCCTCGGTGCCGTCGGTGGAGCCGTCGTCGACGATCATCCACACGAAGTCGTGGGAGGTCTGCGCCACGAGGCTGTCGTAGAGGACGGGCAGGATGTAGGCGCGCTCATAGGTGGGGGTGAAGACGCAGACGGTCCTGGGCGCGGCCCGGGGGGCGGTGCGCGCGCGGGTCTCGGCGCTCTCAGGGCTCCTCGGGATCTCAGGCGTCACTGCCGGCCTCCTCCGCCCAGGTGACGGCGCGCAGGTGCGCGGGCGGGCGCTCCTCGGCGGGCGGGATGCGCTCCCAGTCGCCGTAGTAGTCGGTGAGCACCTGCGCCGCCTCGGCGGGCACGGGGTACGTCTCGTCCTCGAAGACCGCGCGGGCCGCGGGGAAGAGCGACCGGGGCTCCAGGGTGTTCCTATCCATGTGGTCGTCCACGAGCAGGACGTAGCGGATGTCATCGTCCTGGGCGGAGGCATCCTTGACATTCGCCCCCCGGGCCAGGGCATCGGCCTTGGCGGCGATCCGATAGGGGTCGAGGCGGCGGGTGGCCGGGTGGATGACGCGCTTGACGAGCTTGGCGGCGCCGGAGGTGGCGTACCGGGGATCGGTGGCGGCGAGCGAGCGCCACCGGACGAGCCGGGCGGCCTTGGCGCGCACTCGGCGCATGCGCGGGTCGGACAGCCTCACGCGCTCCAGGGGGAAGATGTCGACCCACAGGCCCAGGGCCCGCTCCTCGTCGATGAAGGTCTCCTCGGCGCGCGTGCGGGTGTCCACGAGCTTGAAGAAGGGGTAGATCGATGTGCGGTCGCGGTAGGAGACCAGCTTGTAGCGATCCGCGAGGGCGCCCGCGCGGCACAGGCGGAAGAGGGCCTCGTAGTCGTCGCGGGGCATGACGACGTCGATGTCGTCGTCCCAGGGGATGAAGCCCTCATGGCGCAGCGCGCCGATGAGGGTGCCGTAGGCCAGGAAGTAGGTGAGGCCGTGCTCCGCGCACACGCGATCCAGCTCGCGCAGGACGTCGAGCTCGATCTTCTTGATCTCCTCTTGTGAGAGCGATTCCATCGCTGGCCTTTCTCATCGCGGACGCCGGATCATGCGGGGATCGAGCGGGGCGGGCGCCCCGGTCGCGGAGGTGGGCGCGCCGCCGATGCTACCCGCTCCCTCCCCGCCCCCGGGGCCGCCCGGGCGCACCCGCCCCGGAGCTGCACCATCGATGGCCCCGCGTGTGAGAGCATTCCTTCTAAGGCATACCTTCGCCGCCCGTGTCCCACCGATGGAAGCCCGCATGAGACTCGCCCTGGTCATCAACACCTACCCGCCCCACCTGGGCGGCCTCGAGAACCACGTCTCCTCCTTGGCCCAGGGCCTGCGCGATCTGGGGCACGAGGTGTGGGTGCTCACCCTCTCGGAGAGCCCCGGGCTCCGCGATGACGACGGCGTGCGGGTCCTCACGGGGCGCGGCTACCTCCCCATCGCGGAGGTCATCAGCTTCCCGCGCGTGGGCACGACGAGGCGCATCGCCCGGTTCCTGCGCGAGAACCGGATCGACATCGTGGGCACGCACACGCGCTTCTTCCCCATGAGCCTCGTCGGATTGCGAGCGGCGCGCATGGCCGGGCTCCCGGTGATCCACACCGAGCACGGCTCGGGATTCGTGGCCACCCCCTCCCCCATCATCTTCGCGGGCTCGCGGGCGGTCGACCTGACGATGGGCCGCTACGTGCTGCGCCACGCCGATCGAGTACTGGCGATCTCCGCGCAGTCGGCCGCCTTCGTCGAGCGCCTGGGCGGGGTCGGCGCCGAGGTCTTCCACAACGCCATCCCCGCGCCCGAGCCCCGTCCCGCGCCCGCGGACAGGCCGGGCCACCTCGTGTTCGTCGGGAGGGTCGTGGCCGGCAAGGGCTGGGACGCCTTCCTGTCCTCCGTCGCCGCCCTGCGCGGGCGCGGCATCGACGTCGACGGCGAGCTGCTGGGCGCGGGCGCCGAGCTGGAGGCGGCCCGGGCGATGGCCCGCGAGCTGGGCATCGATGACACCGTGTCGATCCCGGGCCGCGTGCCGCCCAGCCAGGTGCGCCGGGCGCTGGCCGGGGCAACCCTCGTCAACCCGACAGTGCTCTCCGAGGGCTTCCAGACCACGCTGCTGGAGGCGATCGCCGAGAGCGGCCGCGTGGTGACCTATGAGGTTCCCGGCGCCCGGATCCTGGCCGATGAGGGGGCTCCCGTCGTGATCACGGGGGAGCGCAGCGCCGAGAGCCTCACCGATGCCCTGGCGACGATGCTCGCCGCCCCACCGGCCCCGGCCCCCGCCGGTCTCATCGAGCAGTGGACCTGGCCCGTGCGCTCACGCCAGTACGCGGATATCCTCGCCGAGGTCCTGCGCGATCACCGGGCCTGAGAGTCCGGCCCCTCGCCGTCCGCGGGGCTCGTGGGCGCAGTGCTCCCGGCGCCCGGGGCCGGCGCGGCGATCCCCGCCTCATCGATCCGGGCGGTGAGCCTGTCGACCTCGGCGCGCAGGATGGCGATCTCCTCGGCGAGGCGCCGCCGATCCTCGGCGTTATGGGACAGGTCCACGCTGAAGCGCAGGGAGAGCAGCAGGAGGATGATCCCCGCGACGAAGAAGCCCAGGTTGAGCGGCACCTCGACGCCCAGCCGGCTGGACACCGCGCGCAGGCCGCCGGGGATGAGGGCGAAGACGACGCACCCGATGGAGATGATGATCCACCACGTCGAGTACGCCTCCTTCATCCCGGAGTTGCGCATGCGCAGGAAGATGGAGACCAGCACGATCATCGCGAAGATGATGCCGAGGATGTAGGTGGAGCTCATCGTTGTCCCTCCTGGTCCTCCGATGGGGGGACGGCGTTGGGGGCGGCCCGGTTGGGACGGCTGAGCGCGATCCCCAGGGCGAGGAAGGCCCGCAGGAGGAAGCGCGCGGCCTTGAGCGGGTTGTGGGAGGGCTCGCCGCCCGCGCGGGGGCGCATCCGCACGGCGACCTGGCGGACCCTCAGACCGGATCGCTTGGCGACGACGAGCGCCTCGATGGTGTCGCCCAGGTACTCTGCGGGATAGTCGTGGGAGAAGACCGCCAGGGCCCGGCTGTTGTAGAGCTTGAAGCCGCTGGTGGTGTCCGTCAGGCGGGTCCCGCTGACGCGGGAGAGGATCGCGGAGAGCGTCTTCATCGCCCAATGGCGGGGACCGCGCACCGAGTAGTCGCCCTTGCCCGCGAAGCGCGCGCCGATGACGAGGTCCGCCCCCGTGGCGCTCGCGCATTCGAGCATCACGGGGATCTCCGAGGGATCGTGCTGGCCATCGGCGTCGAGCTGAACCGCATGGGAGTAGCCGTAGCGCGCGGCGTAGACGAAGCCGGCCCGCATGGCGCCGCCGACCCCCAGGTTGATGGGCAGATCGAGGACCGTCACCCCGGCGCTGCGGGCGAGCGCGGCCGTGCGATCCGTCGAGCCGTCCGAGACGACGACGATATCGGCGATGCCGCCGAGTTTCGACTGGACCTCGGCGATCACTCCCGGCAGGGCGATCTCCTCATTCCAGGCAGGGATGATGACGAGGAGGTCGTGTCGGCGCTCAGCGCTCATGGGAGCCCTCGGCGTCGGCGGCGGGGGCGGCGGGGCCCCCCGGGGCCGTGGTCTCCTGCTGGTCAGCCTGGACGCGCGCGTGCCGCCCCGGCGACCTCCGGCTCACGAACGCCTCGGCCGGCTCCTGGCGCTCCGGCTCGGCCCGGCCGGCGGCGGGCGGGGCGATCGCGGGGGCGGGCGGCTCGGCGATGGCCCGCGCGGGGCGGCGCCACACCAGGAGGGACATCGAGGCGATGGCGACGGCGTAGACGAGGACGAGCGTCCGCCAGGTGTACTCCGGGGTGAGCGGGAAGTCGGACCACCACCATCGCAGGAAGAGATCGAGGCTGTAGACGGGGTGGTCGAGGTCGAGGCGCCCATGCGTGTAGCGCTCCATGACCCGCCGCAGCGCGTAGGCGTTGACGATCACCGAGCTGATCCCGATGAACCAGACCTGCATGCCGGCCACGTGCCTGCCCTTGACCGACATCGCGAGCCAGAGGAAGAGCAGGATCGCCAGGAGCGGCAGCATGTAGCGGGGCTGGTACTGGTAGACCCTCGAGTAGCCGGCCTGCAGGGAGATGACCAGGGGGATCCCGGCGATGGCGCCGAAGACGATGAGGGTGCTCAGCGCCTTGCGCCACCCCACTCTCCGGGAGCCGACGAAAAGGCAGACGGCGGCCAGGCCGATGGCGATGCTCGACGGGGCGCCGTCGAGGGGGACGTCGAACCAGCCCGCGCCCCAGCGCTGCCCGTAGAACCCCGCGAAGTACTCGGGAAGGGAGGTGACCAGGGAGTTCAGGCGCTTCATCAAGGGGGCGGTCTCCTCCGGGGAGGAGACGGAGCCGAGCGCGCTGGCCTGGCCGGTGGATCGCATGATCCACACGCCGATGGCGCTGGCGACCAGGGCGAGGCAGGCCTCCGGGAGGATCCTCCTCGTCCATGGGGCGCCGACGAGCACGGCGAGAGAGATGACGAGCACGAAGAAGGCCGAATCCCCGCGCGCGGAGCACGAGAGGAGCACTCCGATCGCCGCGAGCCCGAGGAGCGCCCAGCGGCGCCTCCCCTCCACGCGCAGCGCGCCGAAGAGGGCCGCGGCGTACGCCAGGGTGCCCGATACGGCCCAGGAGGTGGGGTTGTTCGAGGCCACGAAGTAGAGCCCCATGGGCATCCACCCCACGAGGACGGCCAGGACGAGGCTCTCCCTGTAGCGCGACGGCAGGAGGCAGCCGATGGAGCCGAGCAGCACCATCGCGATGAGGATGTTGACCCCGCGCATGATGAGCACGGAGCCGGTGACGTCGTCGCTGACGAACAGGTGGTGGAACCAGTAGTAGCCGCCCGGGTAGTTGCCCGCGTCGTAGCGGCGCGAGTACGTGTACTCGTCGTCGGACAGGGCGCCCTTGCAGCGCATCGTCCCGTCGCCGTCGGGGTAGGCGAAGCAGGAGGTCCGCTGCGAGACGGTCTCGGGGACGTAGACCTGGACCTCATTGTTAATGACCTTGGTCCCGCAGCCCGAGGATTCCACGGGCGGGGGGCACCAGATGGAGCCCAGGTGGTAGTCGTCGTCCGGGGAGCCGCCGACCGGTGAGGCCAGCGCCCAGCCGAGGCCGGTGCCGAGCACGCTGAGGGCCATGAGGGCGCCGAGGATCCAGCGGGTGAGGGGCCGGTCCATCCAGGCGAGGCGCCCGCGGGCGGGCGCGGCCGCCGGGGAGCCGCTCCGCTCGGGGGAATCGGGGAGGTCGAGGGCTTCACTGGGCTGGGCGGCCGCAGCGGCTGAGGGAGGGGAGTCCTCGCGGTCCCTCATGGTGCCGTGCCTCATAGGCCCGCGATGTAGGCGTCGAGGCGCTCCATCGAGTCGCCGGGGGTGAAGCCGGTGGCCTTGATCCGGGTGAGGTCCAGAGCTGACTTCAGGGGCCGGGGGGCGACGTCCTGGCCCGCGAAGTACTCCTCGGTGGTGATGGGAGTGACCTCCGCGGGGTCATGGCCGAGGCGCTCGTAGACGCGCTTGGCCACGTCCGCCCAGGAGACCACGGGCCCCTCGCCGGAGAGGTTGTAGGTGCCGTAGGGGGCGGAGGAGGACAGCAGGTGGATGATGCCGGCGGCCAGGTCCGTGGTGAAGGTGAGGCGGCCGGTCTGATCGTCGACCACCTTGGGGGCGATGCCGCGCTCGGCCAGCGAGGCCATGGTGCGCACGAAGTTCTTCCCATCACCCACCACCCAGCTGGTGCGCACGAGGTAGTGACTCGGGACGGCGACGACGGCGGCGTCCCCGCCGGCCTTGGACTGCCCGTACACGCCCAACGGGCTGGGGGGCTCATCCTCGGTGTGGGGCTCGGTGGCGCCGTCGAAGGTGTACTCGCTCGAGATGTGGACGAGGACGAGGCCGTGCCCGGTGGCGGCGCGGGCGAGGTTGGCCGGTCCGGTGGCGTTGGCGCGCCAGGCGGCGGGCCGGCCCTCGGGGGTCTCGGCGCCGTCGACGTTCGTCCACGCGGCGGCGTTGATGATGATGTCGTAGGCGGACCAGTCGAGCGCGTCCATGGCGGCGGCGTCGGAGATGTCGAACTCGGGCAGGTCCACGCCGGTGGCCGCATAGCCGGCGTCGGCGAGCCGGCTCATGAGCTCGCGGCCGAGCTGGCCGTTGGCGCCGGTGACGAGCACCCGGCGCCCCGGGGCGGCGGACTGGTCGACGGCGGGGAAGGGGGTGACGTCGGCCAGGCGCGGGTGGGCCCTGTCCTTGTCGGACAGGACGGCGTCGTCGAGGGGGATGGGCCAGGGCACGGCGACGGTCTCGTCGGCGAGGTTGAGGAAGGTGTACTGGGCGTCGGGCGACCAGTGATCGTTGACGAGATAGGTGTAGGCCGTGTTCGGCTCGAGGGTCTGATAGGCGTTGCCCACCCCGCGGGGCACGAAGACGGCGACAGAGGGGTCGATCTCACAGGTGTAGACGGTCCCGAAGCTGGGGCCCTCGCGCAGGTCCACCCAGGCGCCGAAGACGCGCCCGGTGGCCACGGAGACGTACTTGTCCCAGGGCTCCGCGTGGATGCCGCGGGTCACCCCGGCCTCGTCGTTGAAGGAGATGTTGTTCTGCACCGGGCCGAAGTCGGGCAGGCCGAGCGCCACCATCTTCTCGCGCTGCCAGTTCTCCTTGAACCAGCCCCGGTTGTCCCCATGCACGGTCAGATCGATCCGAAGGAAGCCGGGGATGGGGGTGGTCTCGACACCGAGGGGCTTCGCAGTGGTGGTCATGGGCTGGTAGTCCTCGTTCCTCGTTGCGCCCAGCACGTACCGGGCACTGATTGGGATCGGACCGAGTCTATCCTCCGCACGGGGCGGCGGGCACCGTGATCGCCGCTACCAGCCCGGGCCCGGGGCGCGGCAGCAGCGCATTAGAGTGGCACCGCCAGGTCCACCCCCGCGCCACGCGGACCGCCTTGGGAGAGCCCATGAACGAGCCCGGGATCAGTCCCGTGAACAGCGCCACGACGACCATCGCCGTCGTCGTCACCTATGAGCCCGGCCCCCTGGGCGGCCTCCTGGAGGCGCTCACCCCCCAGTGCGAAGCCGTTGTCGTGGTTGATAACGGATCAGCCGCTCCTGGGCTGGAGCGGGCGCGCGAGGCCTGCGCGGCCCATGGCGCCAGGCTCATCGAGTTGGGCGAGAACCTCGGGATCGCCGCCGCGCAGAACCGGGGCATCGCCGCTGCCCGGGATCAGGGCGCCCGGTACGTGCTGCTGTCGGACCAGGACTCGATCCCCTCGCCGACCATGGTGGCCCAGCTGCTCGAGGCGATCGGGGAGGATGCGCGGATCGCCGCCGTCGGGCCGCTGCCGACCGAGGAGCGCGAGGGCGCCGATGAGCTCGTCTACGTGGACCGGGGCTGGAGCCCCAAGCGCGCCACCAGGGCCGAGTTGTCCCGGCCGAGGCTGGATGTCGCCTTCCTCATCGCCTCGGGCTGCCTCGTGCGCATGAGCGCCCTGGAGGAGATCGGGCCGATGCGCGAGGACCTGTTCATCGATCATGTGGACCTGGAGTGGGGGGTGCGGGCCCGGCGCGCGGGATGGCGGCTGGTCGCGGTGCCGGCGGCCCGGCTCGCCCACTCGCTGGGCGACGAGGTGGTGCGCCTGCCGGGGCGTGAGCAGCCGATCCACATGCACGCCCCGATCCGCAACTACTACATCCTGCGCAACACGCTCGCGCTGGTGGGCCGCGGCTCGCCGCTGCCGGCGCGCTGGCGCGTCCGCTACTCCTACTGGGCGGCGAAGTACGCGCTGTTCAATGCCGCCCTGCCGGATCGGCGCGCCGAGCGCCACCGGATGCTGCGACGGGGCCTGGCCGATGGTCTGCGCCGCCGCCTGGGCCCCTACGCCTCCCGCCACCCCGACCGCTGATCCCCGCGAGACCGGTCGAAAACGCCATCGAAACCGGTCGAAAACGCCACCGAGACCGGTCCGCGGGGCTCAGCGCCTCAGCTCCAGATGGCCTGACGCAGGGCCAGGAGGTAGGTGCGCCCGTAGCGCGTGGTGGGCTCCAGGACGGCGGACTCGGCCCACTCGTTCCAGGCGTTGATGAACACCAGGCGGTCGGCCTCCTCCCGCCCGGCGACGGCCCGGATGAGGCCCGCCACCCAGCGGTGGAAGCTGTAGGGGTTGGAGCCGTACCAGGCGTCCGCCTTCCACTGCCGGCGGGCGGTGTTGTCGAAGGTGACCATGGCGCCGGGGTACTCGTGCTCCGTCAGGCGCACCGCGTTGCGCAGGGAGGCCTTGAGGGTGGCCTGGTAGCTCATGAAGTTGCCGCGCCAGCGCTTGTCCAGGCCGACGTCGAGAGCCGGGCCGGCGATCCACGGCAGGTTGTGGGGGGCGAACTCCAGGGTGCCGTCGAGCCCATTGGCGCGGTAGTCCTCGCCGACGCCGTCGAACTCCTTGGCCACGGACACGGCGATGACGTGGAGCTCGCCGACGCCCGCGGCCCGGGCGCGCTCGCGCCAGGCGGCCACGACCTGCGAGAAGTTCTCCATCTGGGCGGGTCGGTAGACGGCGATGAGCGCCTTGCCGTCCACGCGCATGTAGCGGGGGTCGAGGAGGAACTCCATGACGTCGTCGATGAAGTCCTCGGCGGGGACCTTGTCGTAGTCCTGGCCGATGAGGATGTCCTGGCTGCGGCCGTCCCAGCGGCGCGTCCAGTTCTCGTTGGCCCACATGATGCAGTACGGGAAATCGAGGTCCGAGGCCCGCAGCTTCTCGATGGGGCGGTTGAGGATCCGCTCACCGGAGAACCAGTAGTAGTAGTACATGAAGCCGGCCAGACCGTGGGCACCGGCCAGTTCGGCCTGGGCGGCGCGCACGGAGTCCATCTCCAGGTCGTAGTAGCCCAGCTCCGTGGGCTGCTTGGGCTGGTAGTGGCCGCGCCACGCGGGCACGGCGCCCACGACGTTGGACCACTCGGTGAAGCCCTTGCCCCACCACACGTTGTTCTGCGGGGAGTCGTGGAACTGGGGCAGGTAGAAGGGGATGACGGTGGCGGCCGGGACGCGCTCGGCGTCGCGGTCGAAGCGGCGCCAGCCCTGCCGGTCGGTGCCCGGGGCGGCGAGGAGCTCCTGGATCGACTCGGGCTCCACGGTGCGCAGCCCGGCCTCCTTGGTGACGATGCCGACGATCCTCTCGACGGCGTGCGCGGTGGTGCCGTCCACCTGGCCGGCCTCGGGGTCGAAGTCGGCCGCCTGGAGGTTGAGGGCGCGCAGGCCCTGGAGCACCAGGCCGCGGCACCAGTACATGGAACCGGAGGCGAACTCGAGCTCGTCGGGATCGATCCTCAGCTCGAGGCGCCGCAGGAGCTGCTCCACGATGCGCTGGTCCCCTCCCCAGAACTGCTTGCCGACGATGGAGTCGGTGGCGGTGAGCACGCCCAGGGCGGGATCGGCGGCGAAGGCGGCGAGGATGCCCTCGATCGTCTCCCGCGAGCCCGCGAGGTCGTCCAGGAACTGCTGCTTCCAGGTCTCGCCGCTGCCGGCGAGCTCGGCGTGCTCCTCGCGCCAGGGGCTGCGCTTGGTGTGCATCTTGAGGATGAGGTCGTAGGGGTCGAGGATCCCGGAGTTGACCAGGTTGACGGTCGGCAGGATGTCGCGGCCGTGATTGTCCACCTCGACGACGACGCTGGTCCCCAGGTGGGGCAGGTCGTCCGGGACCCGGATCCCCCTGCCGGAGGCGTTGGTGATGAACAGGTCGAAGTCGACCGGCATGAGGCGCAGGTGCGTGAAGAGCTCGTCCATGAGCTCGGGGTAGAAGCAGTGGATGACGACGGCGATGCGGGCCGGCGACTCGACGCGGAAGGCGGGATCCACGCGCCACTTGTCCGGGAAGCCGGAGTCCTGGCGCCCGCCGAGGCGGTCGACGAAAGCGGCGAAGTCCGCGGGGTGCTTGGGCCGGTAGCCGCGCACCGAGCCGGTGGCGATGAGGTTGGCGGCGGCGTTGCGTCCGCGGGCCGCGAAGTAGGTGGCGCGGCGGGCGGCGCCGTGCTTGGAGATGCGGGTCATGTCTCGTGCCTCTTGCTCACCACTGGTGGATATCGATGTTGTACAGGCGCTGCAGGTACTCGGCGCTGGCGGCCGCCTCAGCGGTCAGATCCGGATGGGTCAGGATCGTGCGCTTGAGGAAGGGGGCGCCCGAGGTGATGATCCCCTGCCAGGCGCGGATCGTGGGGTTCTCATAGCCGGCCCCGATATCGGGACCGGTCACCCACTCGTCGATGGAGTAGGCCTCGGAGAAGGCGAGCCTGGACAGGCCCAGCTCATAGGCCATGACGACGTCCTCCTTCGTCGGCTGGACGCGGATGCCGTCGAAGAAGCGCACCCAGGCCGGCTCGGCGAGGATCCCTCCCCGGAAGGACAGGAAGTAACTCTGCATGTGCCTGCCGAACTGGTGGGAGGTCGTCAGGCAGCGGATGTCGGGGCCCGGGGGCTCGGCCGCCCACTCCAGGAGGCCGTCGATGGGGGCGAAGGGCCCGAGCATGGAGTCGTTGGTCAGCAGGACGACGGGCTTGGAGCGCACGCCCGGGATCCAGCCCAGCCCGGTGGTCCAGGAGCCGAAGTCGTAGCCGAGGTTGGGACGGCGGATGATGATGGTCCGCTCGGGGATGCCGTGCGGGAACTCGAGGGGCTCGGGGCTCTCGCAGGTCGACACGACGACGGTGGCGTAGTCGGAGGCGTCCAGCGCGGCCAGGTAGCGGCTCAGGGAGAGCGGCTGGTCCGGGGTGGCGGAGTACTGGGCGACGACGGCGACGCGCTCGGCGGCGTCGACGGTGCTCCTCTCCCCGCGCTCGACGCGGATCCGGCCCCGGGTGACGTCGACGACGCGCGGGCCCTCGTGGAGGGCCCGGCTGCGCTGGGCGCGCTGGAGCCGCCCCAGGAGGCGGCTCACCGGGGCAGCCTCATGCGGACGGCCGACTTGACGAGCCTGACCGGGGCGGTGAGGTGCCAGGACGTGGAGTGGCGGATGTCGCTGAGCTGCTCCCAGGCGCCGTCGAGCTTGCGCTGCATGATGCGCTGCTCCTTCTCCAGGCGCTGGATCTCAGCGTGAAGCTCCCCGGCCTCGGCGTGCGCGTGGCGCAGGGCGGCCCGCAGGCGGCGGATCTCGTCATCCTGACTGGCGGTCATCGGTCCTCCTCGTTCAAGGGCTCGGAGTGCTCGGCCCGGGGCGCCCCCGTCGCATCGACGCTCAGGGCGGGGCTCCAGCGCCCCTCGGGCATGGTGATCAGGCCCGGCTCGTCAATGACCCTGCCCTCGTGGATGAGGAGCTCGGTCTGGCGGTCGGAGTAATCGTAGGTGGCGCCATCGCGCAGGAAGCAGGTGGTCAGCCACAGGCGGCCGGGGTGGAGGACCACGGGGTCCATCGCGTAGTCGACGAAGCCGTCCTCGCCCGCACTCAAGTTGTAGAGGTGCCCGGCATGGCGGGAGTTGGGACCGGAGATCATGACCCCGCCGTCGGTGATGAAGGCCAGGCCGAGTTCGACGTCGTGCAGGTCCTTGCGGGCGTGGACGTGGACGCGCAGGGTGGCGGGTTTGCCGGTGGTGAGGAAGGGGACCTTGTTGCCCTCGCCGTCGAGGATCTCGACGCCGGTCATGCGGCACTCCCCCGAGCCCTGGTTGAGCCGGAAGTCCTTGTCCGCCTCCCGCTCGGCATCGGTCTGCTCGGCGGCGCGCTTCTCCGCCTCCTTGGCGTTGACGGCGGCGATGTAGGCCGAGACGCCCTCGTCGGCGGGGCCGATCATCTTGACGCGGCCGTGGTCGAGCCAGACGACCTCGTCGCACATCTCCTTGGCCAGGGACAGCGAGTGGGTGACCAGCGCGATGGTGGTGCCGTGGTCGCGCAGGTCGCGCATGTACTCGAAGCACTTGCGCTGGAACTCCTCGTCGCCGACGGCGATGATCTCGTCGACGATGAGGATCTTGGGCCGGATCGCCACGGCGACGGCGAAGCCCAGGCGCACGGTCATTCCCGAGGAGTAGACCTTGACGGGCTGATCGATGAAGGCGCCGATGTCGGCGAAGTCGATGATCCAGTCGATGGTGGACTCGATCTGCTTGCGGCTGCGCCCCAGGATGGCGCCGTTGAGGAAGATGTTCTCGCGGCCGGTGAGCTCGCCGTGGAAGCCGGCGCCGAGCTCGAGGAGGGCGTCGACGCTGTCCGAGACGGTGACGGTGCCGCTCGTGGGGCGGTAGACGCCGGCCAGGAGCTTGAGCATCGTGGACTTGCCCGAGCCGTTGTGGCCGACGAGCCCGAAGGTGGTGCCCCTGCGGATCTTGAAGGAGACGTCGTCCAGGGCGTGGAAGACGCGCTGCTCGGAGGTGGCGCGCCCGCGCACGAAGCGCTCCTTGAAGGTGGAGCGGCGATCGGCTTGCATCTCGAAGCTCTTCGAGACGTGGTCGACGACGATGGCGTATTCCTCCGGCCCGGAGTCCCCGGGAGCGGTGGGCGCGGAGGCCGCCCCGATCATGTCAGCCCTCATCTCAGATCATCTCCCCCAGATCGGCGCCCCACTTGCGGACCACCAGGCGTGCTCCGGCGTAGGCCAGCAGGGCCCACCCCAGGCAGGCGGCCCAGTGCGTCCAGGCGCCCACCTGGCTGGAGTAGGCCAGGGAGCGGAAGAGCTCGATGTACTCGGCGATCGGCATGTGGCTGACGAGGAAGCGCAGGGGGATGCCCCACTGCTCCAGCGGGACGATGTCCACGTTGTAGATGATCGGCGTGGCGTAGAACATGAGCTGGAGGATGACGCCGACCAGCTGGGCCAGGTCCCGCATGTAGACGTTGCCGATGGACAGGATGACGGAGATCGCCTGGACGAAGACGACGACGAGCGCGAAGAGCGCCGGGATCAGCAGCCACGACCAGTTCAGGAAGCCCAGGAGGGCCAGGACCACGAGGAGGAGGCCCACCTCGATGGCGCTCTGGATGCCGACGGCCAGACCCGCGCCGAGCACGGGCGCGTAGGCGGGGAAGTAGACCTTCTGGAGCAGACCGCCGGAGGACAGGAGCCCGTTGATGCCGGCGTTGATCGAGTTCTGGAAGTAGCCCCAGACGGTCAGGCCGGCGAAGAGCCACAGGGCGAACAGCGCGATCCCGCCAGTGCGGTTCTCGACGGTGGGGGCCTGCATCCTGAACAGGCCGCCGAAGATGACGGCGTAGATGCCCAGCGTGGCCAGGGGGACCACGAGGGACCACACCCATCCCAGCAGCGTGCCGTTGAACTTGGCCTTGAGGTCCCTCTGCCCGAAGGCGTTGATGAGGCTCGCCTGCTGGCCGAGGGTCAGGGGCGCCCTCACGTCGATATGCTCCGCCATGGCCTCACTCATCCGGGTCCGGGTGACAATCCGCCGCCCTGGGAGAAGGCGACTCGGTGCCTCAGTTTAGACCAGGGCGATTGCCGCGCGGGCAATCCGGCCTGTGCATCCGGCTACGGCGGGCGCGGTCAGGCGATCCAGGCGCCGGAGGGCGCGAAGCGGTAGGTCGTGCCGTCGATGCTCTGCGTGCCGGTGACCATGAACCCGGCATCGGGGCGCAGGTAGTACCAACTGCCGCCGATGCGGTGCCAGCCGGTGGCCATGCCTCCCCAGTCCTCCGCCAGGTAGTACCAGCCCCCGTTGATGAATCGCCAGCCGGTGGCCATGGCGCCGTTGGAGGGGTCGAGGTAGTACCAGTCGGGGCCGACCTTCTGCCAGCCCATGAGCATGGCGCCGGTGGGGTGCAGGTAGTACCAGCGGCCGCCGTCCTTCTTCCAGCCGGTGGCCATGGCGCCGCTGGAGGGGTCGAGGTAGTACCAGGCCTTGCCGTCCCACATCCAACCGGTGGCCATGCGGCCGGAGCCGGGCGAGAGGTAGTACCAGGTGGAGCCCAGCTCGAGCCAGCCGGTGACGAGCTCCAAATCGTCTGAGTAGTAGTACCAGGCGCTTCCGGCCCGCACCCATCCGGGACTGGGGGCCGGGGCGCCCATCTGGGAGGCGGCGATGGAGCGGATCTGGTCCATGCGGGAGTAGCCGACGTTGCCGGGGCAGCTGGTGCGGCCGACGTCGCGGTGGGCGAGGATGCGGGGCAGGGAGACGACCTGCCCGGCGACGTACTTCTCGGAGGAGCGGATGGTGAAGTCCGCCCAGCCGCTCGCATCCGTCACCCCGCCGCGCGAGAGGAACCACCCGGCGATCCGCCCGACGCGGTCGAGCTGGGCCTGCGTGGGGGCCACGGCGGAGTAGTCGCCCATCATGGAGATGCCCATGGTCCCGGTGTTGGCGCCGTAGGCGTGACCGCCCACGGACATCGTCCCGGGAGCGGAGTCGAGGGTGCCCAGGCGGCCCTCGTAGACGGTGCCGTACTTGTCGACCAGGAAGTTGTAGCCGATGTCCCCCCAGCCCAGCGTGACCGAGTGGTAGTGGTAGATGCCCTGGATGATGCCCATGGACTGGGCGGCTGTGTAGTTGTTGGTCCCCGCCGTGTGGTGGACGACGACGTGCCTGGCCGTGGCGTACTCCACCTCCCAGTCGGAGCTGGAGGAGGCCCCCCAGGCCGAGCGCGGGGTGACGGCGAAGGGAAGGCCGTCCACGGCGATCGCGCCGGCGAGGCCGGCCAGCGCGGCCCCCGCCCCGGCGCCCCCGGTGCCCGTCCCGACGGGCACGGGGGCCTCGACGGTGCCGGCGTCGGCGGCCTGGCGGGCCGTGGCGGCCCGGTCCACGGCGGTGGCGGGCGCGGTGACGGACTCGAGCCCGGAGGCCCCGACGGTCTCCTCGGTGCCGCTGGGGGCGTCGGGGACGAGGTGGAGGCGCAGGCCCGCGGGGATGGACTGGGAGCCATCGACGACGAGGGCGGCCTGGACCGCATCCGCGCCACCGGTGACGAAGGGCTCGGTGCCGACGGGTCGGGAGGGGCCCGAGTCCCGGCCCTCGGCCCCCTCGACCTCCAGGAGGTGCCAGGTGGACCACTCGCCGCCCTCGCGCACGCGCAGGTAGGCGCTCGCGCCGTCGGGCAGGCCCCCGCCGTTCCAGGTGAAGCCGGCCACCACGAAGCCGTCGACGACGAGCGGCTCGGTCAGGATGGCGGCGTCGCGCTCGGGGTCGACGCCGGAGGACGGGTCCGCAGCGGCCAGGGGGAGGCCGGTCGTTCCGATGCCGGCTCCGGAGGCGGCGGGCGCACTGGTGGCGGCGGAGGTGGCGGCGGGCGAGGCCTTGAGGCCCGCCCGGGCGAGAGGACTGAGGGCTCCATCGCCGGAGGTCAGCTCCAGCACCTTCGCGGGGGCGCCGTCGGTGGGAAGGGAGAGGGGGCGGGTCCGGGCCGCCGCGGGCGCAGTGGACGCCGCGGACTCACTGGCGAGGCCGAGGGCGATCAGGGGCAGGGTGGACATCATCCCGAAGGAGCGGCGGCTGAGCATGGGGTCCTCTCGTGTCGCGCCACCGGCGCAATAGTGCCGATGTGACGATTGGGGCGGATGAGACTATTGGGATCAGCTCGACACCCTACCCGCCCCCAGTGCCCCTCTTCACTGTGAGCCTGGCGATGCTCATCGAAATGCAATGTTCCACGACGCCTCCGCGTCTCCGACGGCCTGCGCACCGCTCGCCCGCCCCACGGGCCGCGGGCCCCGCCCCGCCAAGCGCCGCGCCCGGGGCCTGTGGCATGATGGCGGGCGGAAGAACTCGGCGTTCTCACGGCATCGCATCCTCTTGCCTGCTGGCCGAGCAGTGTCGACCACGGAGTCCCTCATGAACGTCCTCATCACCGGTGGCGCCGGCTTCATCGGCGCCAATTTCGTCCACCAGACCCTCTCCCGCTACCCCGACGCGCGCGTCGTCGTCCTCGACAAGCTCACCTACGCGGGGAACAAGGGCTCCCTGGCGGATGTGGCGGACCGCGTCGAGCTCGTCGTCGGCGATATCGCCGACATGGACACGGTGGACCCACTGGTGGCGGACGCGGACGTCGTCGTCCACTTCGCCGCGGAGTCGCACAACGACAACTCCCTCAACGACCCCTCCCCCTTCATCCGCACCAACCTGGTGGGCACCTTCACCCTCCTGGAGGCCGTTCGCCGCCACGGGACGCGCTTCCACCACGTCTCCACCGACGAGGTCTACGGCGACCTGGAGCTCGACGACCCGGCCAAGTTCACCCCGGAGACGCCCTACAACCCCTCCTCCCCGTACTCGTCGTCGAAGGCGGGATCGGACCTGCTCGTGCGCGCCTGGGTGCGCTCCTTCGGCATCGAGGCCACGATCTCCAACTGCTCGAACAACTACGGGCCGTACCAGCACATCGAGAAGTTCATCCCCCGCCAGATCACCAACCTCATCGACGGCGTGCGCCCCAGGCTCTACGGCGCCGGCGAGAACGTGCGCGATTGGATCCACGTCCTGGACCACAACGACGCCGTCTGGGACATCATCGAGAAGGGCGTCATCGGCGAGACCTACCTCATCGGCGCCGACGGCGAGAAGAACAACAAGGAGGTCGTCGAGTTGATCCTGGAGCTGATGGGCTTCGAGACCGACGACTACGAGCACGTCAACGACCGCCCCGGCCACGACATGCGCTACGCCATCGACAACACCAAGCTGGTGACCGAGCTCGGCTGGGCGCCCAAGTTCACGGACTTCCGCTCCGGCCTGGCGGCCACCATCGACTGGTACCGCGACAACGAGGCCTGGTGGCGCCCGCTCAAGGCGGAGGTCGAGGCCAAGTACGCCGCCCAGGGTCAGTGAGACCCCGGTAGGACGCGCAACCGCCCCAACCCGTGAGGGTGGGCTCCCCTTCTCGGGGAGCCCACCCTCACAGCGTCAGGCGCCCAGTCGGGCCAGTCCGGTGGCACAAGCCCACGTCAGTCCCGGGCCACTCCCCCCTGATCAGCCGCAGGCGCCCTGAGCACCGCCCCGGCCGCACTCGCAGAGGCACAACGGTCAGCCTCGCAACTCGGCCTCGTTCTGCGCGAACCACCTGGTATTCCCGCCTACATCAAAAGGCCACCTCAGCACGCGCCGACGTCCACGACCCGCGGCGTCGAGCAGCCAGTCGATATGCCCGCACCTCGCCGCGTGCAGCGGCCCCGTCGTGTCCCAGACGAAGACCTCCCTACTCGGCGACGCGTCCTTCTCAGTACTCACGATGACAGCACACCGAGCGTCATCTCCGCCGCGCGCCGGGGTGTGATGAGTTGACGTTCAACGGCCCGGGCGCAGGCCCGGATCCATGCCCGTGGCAGACCCGGCGGCACGATGTCCTCCTGGGGTCGGGCCCCGAGGACGCGGTAGAAGTCCGCATCGACGGGGGTTGTCGCGGTGTCGATCGACGCCAGGTCGAGGCCGGCTCCCTGCGCGACCCTCACCAGCAGGGACCACGAGACCCGGTACTCACCGGCCATGCGCACCAGCGCGTCCCGCGAGGGGTTCTCGTCCCAGGCTCGGCGCACCACGGCCTCGGGAAGGAGGAACTCGGCGGCGAAGGCGTCGATCCGGGCCTCCGCCTCTCGCGGTGCCGCGTAGTGGCCCGAGGCCTCGTAGGTATCACCCGCAAGGTGGTGGCCGATCTCGTGTGCGAGCGTCGCCCGCCGGCGTCCGGGCTCAAGCCCCTCCCCGACGACCGCGACGCCGAGACCCGACTCCGGGGTCAGGGACCTGCCGTCGATCTGCGCCCTCGTCGTCCGGGCCCACAGGCCCAGTCGGGAGGCAACATCGGTCATGTCGCCCAGGAACCCATCCCCCGCCTCAAGGTGCTCGCGCGCGCGACGGGCGAGGTCCTGGGCCTCCTCGCGGGAACCGAGGCCGGAGCCGCCGAAGGCCAGCGGCACCGGCTCGATGAGCCCCGCCTCCCGCAGCTGGCGCAGGTCCCTCCACGCACGGTCGAGGTCGATCTCCGCCTGGACCTCCTCACGTTCACCGCGCGTTGTAGCCTCCTCTACTGGCCGACGCGCCGCCCGGACGTCCGGAGCGGGACGTGACATGAGGTCGATGAGGTCCACGTCGAGCGCCTCGGCGATCCTCGTCAGCTCGAGCGCCGAGACCTTGCGCTCACCGGACTCCGCACGGGACAGGGCGGTGCGCTCCAGACGGCACTTGGCGGCGAGCTGCCCCTGATCGAGGCCTCGGCCCTGGCGGATCCGCCGGATCTGCTCCCCGAGCTGAGTGAAGTCCTTAACAGTCTCCATGTGTGCGATTTTCGCACACAGCCTTCCGCCGCTCAAGGCGGAGGTCGAGGCCAAGTACGCCGCCCAGGGTCAGTGACGGCGGCGACGGGCGTCAGCCGCAGGCGGTGATGCGCCAGAGCGTCGCCGTGGACCCGGCGCCCGACGGCGCGGAGTCGACCCGCTCCAAGTGCTCGTGGGGCACCTGGTCCATCCGCCGGCCCCACAGCGGCTGGCGGCCGCCCCCGGTGGCGCCGTCGGGGCGGGCGTCGTCGGAGTAGTAGTGCGTCACCCCGCGCTCGTTGAGGATCCGGCACACCTCGGGATCGGAGCCGAGCTGGTCGAGGTGCTCCCCCAGCCACTCCAGCTCCGGGCTGATCGGCAGGAGCCGCGTGGGGTAAACCGTGCGCACACCGGCCGCGCTCCACAAGTAGGCGCTGCCGTTGGACGGGTTGCCTATGACGAGCGCGTCCCCGCCGAGCTCCTGGGGAGCGCGGCGGATCATGGTCAGCTCGGCGTCGGAGAGCATCGTGCCGTAGGAGATGCGCTCTGGATCGTGGACCGCCTCCATGATCTCCGCTTTCAGGCCCCACCTCCAGGCGGGGGCGAGGACGAGTGAGATCGCGAGCACGGTCAGCGCCATGCGCTGCGGGGTCGATGCCAGCCGCCCGCGCCATCCGGTGAGCGGGCGCCAGGCGCAGATGAGGTTGCGGGTGCCGAGCGTGGCGAGCACGAGAAGCCCGATCGTCACGAGGACGATGATGCGGGCCCGCTGGGTGTACCACGGCCCGGCCAGAACGCGCAGGGGCCACTGGGGCCCTGCGGCGAGGAGCAGGATGAGCGCCGCCGCCCCAGTGCCGATGGACCACAGCCGCACCTGCTGGGCATCGCTTCCCCGGGCGCCCCTCCACGCTCCGATGACGGCGGTGAGCGCCAGAGCGAGCACCAGGGCGTTGCCCGGGATGTACGGGGAGAAGCGGGCGAGCAGGGGGTGATCGGTGGCGAGCGCGTAGACGGTCTCCGCGAGGTTGCTGGGAGGACGCCGGTAGGAGAACACGTCCACCAGCGAGCCGCGCACCCGCCAGCCGGCCCCGGCCACCAGGAGCCCGCCTGCGGTGGCGGCGGCGATCAGGGCCCCTCTCCCCCGCCCGCCGCGGCGCCAGGCGGCGGACACCGGGCCCCACAGGCCGTGCGCCACGAGCGGCCCGGCGAGCACGATGAGGTTGAAGGCGGCCGCGCCGTGCGCGCCGATGACGCCGAGAGCGCCCAGGACCGCCGGCGCGAGGGCATGTGCACGCGGTCGATCGTCCAGGGCACCGCTCCCGCAGACGCGTGTCACCAGAGCGAGGCATCCGGGCAGGAGGCATACGGACAGCGCGTAG
The DNA here is from genome assembly GCF_002072185.1 of Actinomyces denticolens. Lineage (GTDB taxonomy): Bacteria > Actinomycetota > Actinomycetes > Actinomycetales > Actinomycetaceae > Actinomyces > Actinomyces denticolens. Next base: position 35,168 of record NZ_MVIW01000010.1, on the reverse strand, counting down.
GGCCACACGCTGGTGAGGAGGAGGAGGACGGAGACCACTGAGCCGGACAGCGCGGTCCCCAGTCCCAGGAGCACACCTGCGCCGCGGTCGTCCTCGGGGCCCGCGCGCCTGAGGGTCTCGCGCAGGAGGGCCGCCATGCTCAGTGGCCAGATGGCCGACGAGAGCACCACCACGAGAGTGTTGGAGCCCTCGATGACCCCGCCGGGCAGGAGCGCGGCGATGGCATGCCAGACCATGGGGTAGTAGATGCGCTGACCGTCGTAGAGCGGCCAGGTGCCGCCGAGCGAGCTCGCGTCCCCCGTCAGGCGTACGAAGGCGGTGGCGGACAGGTGGTAGATGGAGTCCGAGGCCTGCATCGGGGAGTCGAGGGCCCCGGTCGAGCGGATCACCGGCACTGCGGTCATGAGCGCGGCCAGCCCCAGTCCCGCGCACAGCGCGGCCCGGCCCCGGGTGTCGAGGTGGGCCGAGCCGGACGGCCGGCCGGCGGTACCGGGGGCCAGGGGCGCGCGTCGCGCGAGCAGGCCGGCCGCCGCGCACGCGGCCCATAGCCAGCCGACGGGGCCGATGAGCAGGTGGGCGCGGTCCCATGGGATCCCGAGGGGCTGGGCCAGCGTGCTGCCCACGGTGAGGATCCCCGCGGTGATCGCGGGCGCGGCGCCCAGTGCCGTCACGCCGCGCAACCCCCAGGCCTGGGCGATCGACCAGCCCGGGATGATGAGTCCGCCGAGGGCCGCCACCGCGATCGGCGGGGCGGCCGCCCACGAGGGGCCGACTCCGCCGCCGAGCTGGATCATCAGCGCGAGTGCCGCGATCCCGGCCAGCGGCAGGACGACGACGCGGATCGCGGTGGGCCCGATCCCGACTGCGGGACGGGGGCGCCGAGAGCCGCTCATGGAGTCGTTCCCTTCTGGTCGCAGGCGGTGATGCGCCACAGTCGGGCGCCGTCGATGTCGGCCACCTTCACGAAACCCTTCGATGTGTCGACATGGCGGAAGCCGGGGTAGAGGGCGAAGGCCTCCGGGGGCAGATCCGGCTGCTCGTAGTACATGGGGATGCCGCCCTGGGCCCTGATGATGCCGCATACCCGGGCATCGGTGCGGATCTTCGAGAAGTTCTGCGCCAGGTACTGCTGCTGCCAGTTGATGGGGGCCCCGTAGTGCCGGTAGAAGGAGGTGCCGTCGGTGAGGGCGGCGACGTAGGTCGCACCTGTCTCCGGGCACCCGTAGACCACCGTCCCGGCGAAGGCATCCCGGTCCTCGCCCTGGAGCTCCTCGGCCTCACCGGCGTTGAGCCAGACGTGGTGCGTGAACCACTGGTAGGCGTAGTAGGACCAGTTCTCCGAGGCCTCGGTGCCCACGCGGCTGGCGGGGATGCTCATGCCCAGGGCCGCGCAGACGGCGAGGGCGGTGGCCGCGTGCGGCGCGCGCAGGACCCTGCCCCGGTAGGAGAGCGAGGGGCCCATCCGGGCAGCCCACGCCCGACGGGCTAGCAGGGCCAGCTCCTGGAGGCAGCCCGCGGCGAGGATGCCGTCGATGAGCACGAGGATCGCCAGGATGCGCAGGAGGTCGCGCCACCAGGCGCCTGTGAGGGCGCCCAGGGCGGGGCTGGCCGAGGCCGTCGTCAGCGCGAGCGCCACGAGCGTTCCCCACACCGTCACCGGCGCCCACCGTCCACTGAGTGCCAGGAGGATCGCCCCGGCCACGGCCAGGCCGCCGAGCGCCCCCAGCCAGCCGGACATGGCCTGCCCCTCCAGGGGCGCCAGGAGGAGGCTCATGGAGGCCGTCGTTCCGATGGTGCGGCCCTCTCCGGGGAACCCCGACATCGTCCGCAGCGCGGGGATGAATGGCATGATCCCGACGGGCATCAGACAGGCCAGTGCCGAGGCGAGGCGCAGGAGGCCATCCCGCCTCCGGCCGTCCCTGGCCGCCGTCAGAGCCGCGCGAGAGAGACGGGCCGCGCCGAGCGCGCACAGGATGATGAGCAGCGCCTGCGCTCCTCCGGGGTGAGCTGCGCCGACCCCCACGAGGCAGGCGGCCGCCAGCGCCGCGAGCGCGACCAGGTGGCGGCGGCCGCGCCCCGGCAGGGCCAGGAGGGCGGCGATGGCCCCCAGGAGCGCGACCGTCGCCAGGGCGGCGGCCATGAGCGCGTTGAAGAACACCATGTACGCCGGGACCCACATCGTGGCGGTGCCCAGGAGGGCCGCAAGGCTGGCCGCCCACCAGCGCAGGCCCATGGCGCGCGCGAGCAGCACTGTGGTCATGGGCAGGAGGATCGCGCCGACGGCGAGGAGGGATGCGTTGAGGATCTGCGAGGAATTCGCCCAGGGGCGCAGGACGACGGCGATGGAGTGGAAGCCGTCGGGGTAGATGGCCCCGTTGATGGCTCGGGAGGCCGTGAGGATGGAGGCGTTGCCCGTGCGGTGGATCTCCTCGATGAGGTTCATGTGGAGCACGGAGTCCATGTTCTGGTGAACGGTGTCCGGATCCCCCATCTGGCGGGTCAGAGCGAGCGCGTGGATGAGGCCGGCGGGCAGGGCGGCCAGGATCGCGGCGACGGCGAGGAGCAAGGTCTTGGGCGCGCCGGGGGACAGGGGGAGGCGGGAGCCGGCGACGGCCCGGATGACCCGGATGGCCCGGATGGCCCGGAGAATCGTGGGGGCGGGTTCATCGTGCGAGGGCGCTTCCCGACGGACGGCCAGCCGGCGGCGTAGGACCCGGGCGGCCAGGGAGGAGGCGAGCACCGCCGCGCCCAGAGCGCCGTATGATCCGGTCCCCCACCCGATCCCGACGGACTCCAGTCCGATCCCCGCCAGTACGACGATCATGAGAGTGATCGCGGGGCCGGCGGCCAGGGCCACGATCGGCGGTGCTCCCAGGGCGCGCAGAAGGATGGCTCCAGGCGCGACGATGAGCGCGGTGAGCGCGACCGCGAGGAGGACCAAGGCGTTCCAGTCCACTGGGCCTCCCTCGCCGTGTTCCGGGGACTGACCCGCCGATCATAGACGGCCGGGGCGCCGGGGGCGGGGCGTGGGGCGCGGATCGCGCGTCTAGGAGCCCATCGCAACTCAGCCGCAACCGGTGATGCGCCACAGGGTGGCGTCCCCCTCGGAGTCGACGAGCTCGACCCCCCGCGCGGGCGGACGGATGAGCGGCGCGTCCCACCATGCCCTGGCGGCGCCGTACTCGGCGCCGGCGGCCGTCGGGTCCTCCTGGGCGAGGAAGTACTCGACGCCCAGGCTGTCCAAGCGCGAGCAGACCAGGGCCGTCGTCGTCTCATCGACGCCGAAGCCGGGCCATAGGCGGGCAACGCTGCCCATGTCGGAGGGGTGGTAGGGCTCGCTGCGGGACATGTAGACCCCGTGGATGCCGGTCATGGGCCACACGTAGCCCGCGCCCCGGGCGGGGGCGCCCAGGACCACCGCGTCGTCGGGGAGGACGCTCCTGGACCTCTCCAACAGGACAAGTTCATCGACAGTGGCCAGCGTGCCGTGCTGAATCCGGTGCGGGTCCCAGACCGAGGCGACCAGGGTGTGCAGCAGCGGAACCCGGCAGGCCACGGCCATCAGGACGACGGCGGCGAGCGCGGCGCTCCGCGGCCGGTCCCCGCCGCGCCGTCGTGGCGGGCGCGCCGGCTCGACGGCGAGCAGGCCGCTGATACCACGCGCGGCGAGGAGCATCGCGGGGATGGTCACCAATGGCATGATCCGCGCCTCCTGGAGGTACCAGGGCGAGCCGATCTGGCGCCCCGGCCAGGCGGGTCCCGAAGTGAGCAGGACGATCACCGCGGCCATGAGCCACAGCGCGACCCAGGGGCGCAGGGAGGCGTCATGGCGGGCCTGCCACGCGCCCACGACCGCGAGGGCGGTAAACAGCGCCCCCGCGGGGATCCAGGCGATGGGGGGCACGATGCCGTACTGCGGGGCGTCGAGGATGATCCTCCTGAGCGCATCGAGGATCCCGTCCCAGCCTCCCGCGGGCCGCTCGTAGGAGAGCACCGAGAACACCTGCTCGCCCATCACCCACCCGCCGAGCAGGGCCGCTGCGGTGAGCAGGGGGAGGACGCGCAGCACGATGCGCCGTCCCCGACCTCCCAGGCGGATGACGTGGCTCATCACCGCGATGACGAAGGGCAGGCTGACCACCAGCACGTTGAAGGCGCCCGCGCCATGGGCGAGCACCGTGCCGCCCCCGATGACGACGAGCACGCCCAGGCTGATCCCGGGGGTGCAGGTCCGGTCGAGGATGTCGCGCAGCGCGGTGCCCAGGACGGCGAGGACCCCGGGCAGGGCGATGACGGACAGGACGTAGGGCCATACCGTCAGAGAGGTCATGAGCACCGGCAACGCGACGGTGGTCGAGGCCAGCGCGACGGTCAGGCCGGTGGCCCTGGCCCAGCCCTCGCCGAGGGTCCGGCGCAGCGCCGTGAGCATGCCCGTCAGAGCCGCCGGCCAGACCAGGACGGCGCATCCCAGGAGCAGGGCGTTGGTGGCCTGGATGGCGCTGCCGGGGATGAAGACGGAGATCGCGTGCCAGAGCGTGGGGTAGAAGGCGCGGTAGCCCTGGTATATCGGCCATAGTCCGCCGAAGGGGGAGGCATCGCCGATCTCCCTCATGACGGTGATGGCGTTGACGTGGAAGGTGACGTCGTAGGCCTGGGCGGGCCAGGAGGCCTTGGGCGCGGCCATCGCCGCGGCCATCGCCACCGCCCCGGCGCAGGCGGCACCGCCGAGCAGCCAGGCGAGCTCATCGGCCCGCAGCCTCGTGGAGCCCGCAAGGGTGGGGCCGATACGGATCCATCCCTTGCGCCGCAGCACGCGCGCGGGGAGGCCGAGGAGCGCCATGAGGCCGATGACGACGGGCGGCCCCCAGGCCATCCAGTGCAGTGACAGGGCGCTGGTGAGCATCTGCGCCACGGAGATGATCGCGGCGCTGACCGCCGGGGCGAGGGCGAAGGCGGGCAGCCTGCCGACCCCGGCCGACCGGGCGACTGCCCAGCCGGGTGCCAGGAGGACGGTCGCCCCGAAGAGCGCGCCGAGGACGAGTGTCAGCACGCGCGCTTCCCCCGCCCCGGCCAACCCTGGTGCCCGGCCCCGGCCCGGGCTCGTACGAGCGGCACCGGGCTCAGCCCAGGCGCTGGCCCCCGCCGATGGTCAGACGGGGCGTGCCCGTCCACTTCTCGGCGTCGGTGGCGCGCCGCCCGTCGAGCAGGAGGCGGATGCCGGGCAGGTCGGCGGGGGTGAGCCCGGCGTACTCGGCGTGGTCGGCCTGGACGATGGCGGCGTCGACCTCCTCGCCGAGGTGGTAGGGGGTCCAGCCGAAGGCGGCGAGCTCATCGTCGGAGTACATGGGGTCGTGGACGCTCACGTCGGCACCGCGGGCCCGCAGTGCCTCCACGGTGGGGAAGACCCCGGAGAAGGCGGTCTCCTTGACGCCGCCCCGGTAGGAGGCGCCGAGCACCGCGACGCGCAGGCCCGCCAGGTCCCCGAGGACCTCCTCGGCGCGGGTGACGACGTACTCGGGCATGGTGGCGTTGAAGGCCCGCGCGGTGCGCACGACGGAGGCGTCGGGGTCGGTGGACAGGTAGAGCCGCGGGTAGACGGGGATGCAGTGCCCGCCCACCGCGATGCCGGGGCGGTGGATGTGGGAGTAGGGCTGGGAGTTGCAGGCCTCGATGACGCGCTGGACGTCGAAGCCGCACTTGTCGGCGTAGACGGCGAACTGGTTGGCCAGGCCGATGTTGACGTCCCGGTAGGTGGTCTCGGCGAGCTTGGCCATCTCGGCGGCCTCGGCGCCGCCCATGTCCCACACGCCGTTGGGGCGCGGCAGATCGGCGCGCTCGTCGAAGTCGAGGACCTGCTCGTAGAAGGCGATGCCGGCGCGGGTGCCGGCCTCGGTGAGCCCGCCCACGAGCTTGGGGTAGCGGCGCAGGTCGGCGAAGACCCGGCCGGTGAGGACCCGCTCGGGGCTGAAGACGAGGTGGAAGCCGCGCTCGCCGTCGCCCTCCACCAGGCCGGAGATCCTCTCGATCATGGGCTTCCAGCGCCCGCGCAGGGTGCCCACGGGCAGGGTGGTCTCGTACGAGACGAGGGTGCCGGGGCTCAGGTGCTCGGCGAGCGAGGCGGTGGCCGCGTCCATGAGCGTGAAATCGGGCTCCCAGGTGACGTCGTCGACGAAGAGCGGCACGACCAGCACGACCGCCTCGGCGCCGGGGATGGCCTCGGCGTAGTCGGTGGTGGCCCGCAGGGCGCCGTTGCCGGTGGCGGGGCTCAGTGCGGCGAGCCTGTCCGCCAGGTGGGCCTCGCCGGGGAAGGGCTCGCGCCCGGCGTTGACGGCCTCGACGGTGGCGGGGTTGACGTCGACGCCGATGACCTCGTGGCCCTTCTCGGCGTACTGGGCGGCCAGGGGCAGCCCGATCTTCCCCAGGGCGACGACGGCGATGCGCATGATGATCCTTCCATGCCGGGCGGCGGCTCTCACCGTATGGTACGGCCTCCCCGCGCCACTGCCGGCAGGCGGTCCCGGGACGTCGGGCGACGGGCCGAGAGCCACTCCTGAGCGCGGGAACCCCCTCTCACGTAGGATGGCGAGGTGCCACAGCGCCCATCGCGCCCCCCGCGCATCCTCGTCCTGTCGTTCTCCCCGATCCATCGCGACGCCCGCGTGCTCCGGGAGATCCAGGCGCTCTGCGAGGTCGGCGAAGTAACCTCCGTGGGGTACGGCCCCACATCGCCCCAGGTGGCAGGGCACCTGCGCATCCCCGACTCCGCCCCCTCCCTCCCCCAGACGCCCCTGGGCGTGGTGCGCCTGGCGCTGCGCCGCCTGCGGGCGAGTGAGACGGCGGCGCCGGCCGCGAGGGCCGCCCTGCGGCTGGTGCGCGAGGCCGGGCTCGGGCGCTTCGACATGGTGGTGGCCAATGACGCCCGCTCGATCCCCACGGCCTTCGCCATCGCCGATGGCGCGCCGGTGTGGGCCGACATGCACGAGTGGGCCCCGGAGGAGCGCACGCACGTGACGAGCTGGCGACTCCTGGTCGCGCCTCTCATGGACCACATCTGCCGCGCCTACCTCCCGCGCTGCGCGGCGGTGACCACTGTGGGCGGCGAGATCGCCGGCTTGTACGAGCGGCGCTACGGCGTCGCGCCGCGCCTGGTGCGCAACGCCGCGGCCTTCGCGGACCTGAGCCCCAGCGAGCCGGCCCCCGACGGCCGCATCCGGCTCGTCCACTCCGGCGGGGCCGTGCCCGGGCGCGCCATCGAGGCGATGATCGACGCCGTCAAGGCCTGCGATGACCGCTTCACCCTCGACCTGTTCCTCGTGCCCGGCGGTGACCGGGGCGCCTACCTCGACCGGCTCAAGGACCGCGCCGCCGGCTGCGAGCGGATCGCCTTCCCCGCCCCGGTGGCCCCGGGCGATCTGCCCCGCGTGCTCAACGCCTACGACGTCGGCGTCTTCTGGATCCCGCCCTTCAACACGAACGCGCGCCTGACCCTGCCCAACAAGATCTTCGACTACGTCCAAGCGAGGCTGGCGATCGCGGTGGGCCCCACTGCGGAGATGGTGCGGCTCGTGGACGAGTACGGACTGGGCGTCCACTCCCGGACCAATGAGGCCGCCGATATCACGGCCACGCTGATGGCCCTCACGGTTCAGGACGTGGTCGGCTACAAGCGCGCTTCGCACGCGGCGGCGCGCGCGCTCAGCTTCGAGCGTGACAAGGGGACGATCCGCGCGATCGTCTCGGAACTGACAGGATCACCAGCAGCGGCGCCGGGCCCCGAGGCGCCGGCTCCCGAGGAGGACTCCCAGCGATGAGCCGACCGGACACCCCCCAACCCTCCCGCCCCTCCCCCGCTCCCGGGGCCTCGGCTCCATCACGGCCCCCGCTCAGGGTCATGTCGGTCGTCGGGGCGCGGCCCCAGTTCGTCAAGCTCGCCCCGATCGATCGGGCCCTCCGAGCCGCGGGCATCGACCACATCATCGTCCACACCGGCCAGCACTACGACCCGCTCCTCTCCGATGTCTTCTTCTCCGACCTGGGGATCTCGGCCCCCGATGAGCACCTGGGCATCGGCTCGGGAACCCATGGGGCGCAGACCGGGGCGATGCTCGCAGCGATGGACGGGGTCATCACCGCGCGCGCGCCGCAGTGGGTGCTGGTCTACGGGGATACGAACTCCACGCTGGCCGGCGCCCTGTCCGCCGTCAAGCTCCGCGTGCCGGTCGCGCACCTGGAGGCGGGCCTGCGCTCCTTCGACCGCCGCATGCCCGAGGAGATCAACCGCATCCTCACCGACCACGCGGCGGACCTCCTGCTGACCCCGACGGCCGTGGGGGCGCGGCACCTGGCCGACGAGGGGCTGGCGGCCCGGACCGTGGTGGTCGGCGATGTCATGACCGACGTGCTCATGGATGTGCGCGACAGGGTCGCGGGATCGCCCTCGCCCATCGTGGCCGGCATGTGCCTGGAGCCGGGCTCGTACTCCCTGGCGACCATTCACCGCGCGGAGAACACCGACGACGCCGAGCGACTCGGCGCCATCCTCGACTCGCTCGCGAACCTGGGCCATCCCGTGGTCCTACTGGCCCACCCGAGGCTCGTGGCCAAATGCTCCGAGCACGGGATCGCCCTGGCGGATCGCGGGAGCCTGAGGGTCCATCCGCCCCTGCCCTACCCCGGGCTCATCGCCTCGGCGCTGGCCGCCCGTGGCGTCATCACCGATTCCGGAGGCCTGCAGAAGGAGGCGTTCCTCCTGCGAGTGCCCTGCACGACGGTCCGCCCGGTCACCGAGTGGGTGGAGACGGTGGAGCTGGGTTGGAACGCCCTGGTCGAGCCGGGACCGGGTCTCGTGCGCGCGGCATGCCGCCCCATGCCCGACGAGCCCGCGCCCCAGGAGGCGCACCCCTACGGGGATGGGCGGGCCGCCGAGCGCGTGGCCGCGGAGCTCGCCGCCCGAGCCTGAGCCGCGCAGTGGCGCTCCGCTCATCGCATCCCGGCTCGGGCGCAGTCCCCTGAGCTCGCACCATCCCCGACCCCGAAGATACCGTCTCGGCCCGCAGATACCGCTTCACCCCGAAGATACCGTCTCGGCCCGGTGCTGCGCCCTCATCCTCGCAGTTTGAGGGCGCAGCACCGGGCCGAGACGGTATTTGTAGGCCCAGACCGCACGCGCGGGGTGAGACGGTATTTGCAGGCCCAGACCGCACGCGCGGGATGAGACGGTATCCCGCAGGGTGAGGACGCGGGCACCGGACCCAGGGCGCGGCGCCCCACGACCCCGGCTCAGGGCTCCTCGGCCTCGGGGGTGGGGGGAGGATTGACGTCCAGGAGTGGCTCCTCGGCCGAGTCCAGGGTCCATGGGTAGCGGTCCGTTCTCACCGGGCCGCATGCGGTGATCCGGTAGATGGTCGCCCCACCGCCGGCGGCGACCTCCTCGAAGCCCTCGGAGACGTCGACGCCGTAGAGGCCGGGCGCCCGCTCGACCGGGTCGATGCCGACGACGCGGCCGGGGGCGTCGGCGTAGTAGTAGCCGATCCCGTAGTGGCGCACGATCTCGCAGACGCGGGGGTCCGTGCGGATCTGCGAGAAGTGCTTCGCGAGGTAGAGCGCGTCGGTGTCCAGGCCTCGGAACGTCATGTGGGGGAATACGGAGCGCTGCCCGCCCAGGGCCTGGACATACGCGGCACCCGCCGCCGGATCACCGAGCACCATGAGATCGGGGTCGAGGCGCCCGGGCAGGGAGCGGATCATCTCCGCCTCGTCGGTGCTCAGGACCTCGACGAGGGTCGGCGTGGCGGCGCTGTACGCCGAGCTGCCGGCGAGCAGGCGCGCGGGCGTGGCGCCGAGCCCGGCGATGACGAGCGTGCAGATCACAGCGATCGCCGTCCGCCTTCCACCGATGCGGTGCCGGGCGGCGGCGAGCCTGTCCATCAGCGCGTCGAGGGCCGCCGCGCCGAGCAGTGCGATCGCGGGGATCACGAGGGGGATGATCCGGTAGGGGTCGTTGTACCACAGGCCGGTGAGGGCGGTGAGGGGCCACAGGGGGAAGTAGGCGGCCGCCAGGACGAGCATCGGGGCCGCCCAGGCCAGGACGATCCATCGCCAGTCCCGTCGGCGCGCCGTGACGACGAGCCCGGTGAGGATGAGGAGCGACTGGATGGCGAGGGTGAGGAGGAAGGGGGCCCTCCCGCCGCCCATGGGCCACAGGGTGGTCATCGCGGCCATCCTGAGCAGGAGCCCGGAGAAGCCCGCGTAGGAGGAGCGGCCCAGGCGCCCGAGCACCGCCGGATCGAGGACGAGCGCCGCCACCACGCCCAGGGCCACGAGGACGGCGCCCCCCACCAGGTACCTCATCGCGCGCGGGCCGATCCGGCGTCGGATCCCCCGGCCGAGCGCGATGAGGATGCGGCCCAGCAGGGGCAGGCCCGTCAGGCAGAAGGCGAACAGCGTCGAGGGATAGGCGGCGACGGCGCCCAGGAGCGCGACGGCGAAGATCGCCAGGGTGATGACCACGCGGCGCCGCCCCACCTCCTCCTGATGCTCGAGGAGCCTGACCACCCTGAGCAGCATCGCGAGGATCGCTGGGAGGACGGCGCATCCCAGGGCGTTGGGCCACAGCTGCCGGAACGCGATCATGTAGACGGGGTAGGCGGGCAGGAGGGTCGCCACCAGCGGCGCCGTCACCGGGGCCCACCGCGAGGCGGGGAAGGCCTCACGGGCCAGGACCGCGACGCCCAGCGTCCAGATGAGCGGCACGAGGAGGACGAGCGTGTTGGTGGTGCCCACGATGTCCCCGCGCCCGGCCCCGGCGACGACGGCGTGCCAGACGAGCGGGTAGTAGGCGGGGATCGCCCGCAGGCTGAAGGACCAGGAGGCTCCGGCCAGGAGCGAGGCGTTGCCCGTCTGCTCGATGGTCCAGGCCAGGTTGTAGTGGAAGACGGAGTCGATCTGCTGGGCGGGCAGGGCGGGGTCCCACTGCAGGGCGATGGGCGCGGCGATGATGAGGGCCGAGCCCAGGGCGGCCGCCAGGACCGCCCGCCCGGATGACAGGCGGGGCGGGGCCAGCCCGTAGGGCGAGCGGGAGGGCAGCGGGCCCAGGGCCCTGCGGGTCAGCAGGATGACCAGGCCCACGATGACGAGCGCGCCGATCCCCAGGGCCCAGCCGTGGCAGCGGATGGAGAAGTGCCTGCAGACAATCCCGGTGAGGGTCACGACGCCGAGGCTGAGCGGCGGTGCGGCGCCCAGGGCGAACAGGCGCCGGTGGCCGGCGCCGCGCAGGATCGCCATGCCGGGGGCGAAGAGGATGAGGAGCAGCAGCGCCGCCCTCCCGGTGTATGGCAGCCAGGCGAGGAGCGCGCTCATCGGCTCCTCCCGGTGAGGACCCCGGCGACGGCGCGGGCGCGGTCGGCCCAGGTGTTCCGGGAGGCCGCGCGCCTGGCGGCCTCGGCCCGCTCGGCGATCTCCTCGGGGTGGTCGCGCAGGCGGGCGAGGAGGTCCCCGATGGCGCGCGGGTCGTCGTCGACCACCCATCCGGCGCCGTTGGCCTCGATGATGCGCCCGGCCTCGGTGCCCCGGGTGGCCATGACCGGGCGCCCGTAGGACAGGTATTCGAAGAGCTTGACCGGCACGGCGATATCCCAGTAGTCGGTGGGGGTGACGAGCAGGACGGCGGCCTGGGCGGAGGCGTAGAGCGGCTCGAGCTCGCCCGCCGAGAGGTGATGGGCGGTGATGGCCGGGGAGCGCAGGCGCTCGTCACCCGCCAGGGCCCGCTCCCACTGCTGGGGCCGGGTGACGAGGTCGAGTCGGACCGACGGCGTCGCGCTCAGGGCGGTGAGGAAGGAGTCGAGGTCGTAGTGGCCCCCGAGGCCGCCGACGTAGATGAGCCGCAGCTCCTCATCGGCCGGCGGCAGGGGCAGGAGGCGCCCGGGCTCCCCGGCGGGGGGCAGGGCGGAGAAGGAGTCGCGGGCGCCGAGACCCACCAGGGCGGACATGGGCTCGGAGGGGAGGAAGAAGTGGACCCCGTTGCGCCTGTAGCCGACCAGGTCGACGCGCTGGAGGGCGTCGGAGCAGCGCCGGTAGGCCCCGCGCCCGCGCAGAGCCGGCACCCGCCAGTAGGCGTCCCTGTAGAAGACGCCCACGGGGATGCGGTGCCGGCGGGCGAGCCTCATGATCGAGTAGTCGAGCAGGGGCGCCGCACCCGTGCGGATGCTCGTGGCCAGGAGGTTCGGCTGAGTGGAGTTCTCGGAGTAGAGGAAGTCGGGGCGCTCGCCCCCGGCCAGGGAGCGCCGCAGGGAGCGCAGCGCGGCGCGGCGCTGGGTCACCGTCCCGGAGACGTCGATGACCTCGTAGCCGATCTCCTCGAAGGCCTGGCGCATCCGCAGCGGGCGCAGCCGGGAGGCGGCGGTCGGGTTGGGCTCCATCGGGTAGGGGGCGTGGAAGATCATCCGCGGGCGCTCGCTCATGCCCCGCCTCCCCGGAGCCCGTCGGCCAGGGAGCGCAGGCGCTCGGCCATGCCGGCGTACTGCACGGGCGCGCCGAAGCCCTCCTCCCAGGTCCGCCGGGCGCCTGCGCCCAGAGCCGCGTAATCGCGGGGCGCGGCATCGGCGACGCTGAGGATCGCGGAGGCGATCTCCTCCCCCGTGGCATCGGCGCCCACGAGGCGCCCGTTGACGCCGTCGCGCACGATCTCCGCCGTACCGCCCACATCCGTGGCCACCACGGGCAGTCCGGCGGCCATCGCCTCCATGATCGACACCGGCACGCCCTCCCCGCTGGATGTGTTGACGAGAACCGTATAGCCCTCGACGGCGAGCATCTCGCGGGCCCGCTCGTTGGGGACGTATCCGGGCAGGTCGATGCGGGCCCCGGGGGCGCGCTCGGCGGCGTGGGCGCGCAGCGCGTCGCGGCGGACGGCATCGCTCTCCCCCAAGTGAGTCCATCGCACGGGGCGGCCGGAGAGCGCGATGGCGCCGACGGCGTCGGCGAGGCGATCGACGCGCTTGTAGGGGGCCAGGTGGGACAGGCTGACGATGTGGAGCGGGTCCTGCCGCCCGCCGTCGCCCTCGATGGGCGGCACCCCGAGGTGGCGGATCTCGATACGGGCGGCGCTCCCCTCGCGCGCGTAGGGCGTGAGGAAGGACTCGGCGTAGCGCGAGATCGGGTAGATCTCGTCGAGCCCGCCCACGAGACGGCGCCGCCCGGGCACGTGCCGCTGGGGGGCGTCGGCCTCGTCGACGTCGTAGGCGTGGGCGCGGCTGACCGCTGCGACCGGGGCGTCGTGGCGAGCGCGCAGCATCTGCGCGACGCCGCCGGCGTGGTGGAGCCAGTAGCCGTAGGCGATGAGGGGCCGGCCGGCCAGCTCCTCGCGGTAGGCGCGCGTGCGCCTCAGGGCGTCGAAGCGGTCCAGGACGTCGACGGCGTAGTGGAGCTCGCGGATGGCGCGGGTGGCGCTGCCGCGGGCGCCGGCCCATTCCACCCGGCCCGGGCCGAGGATCAGGCGGGCGGCGTGGCGCGGGGCGCGGCGCTTCCAGGCGCCTGAGGATGGCAGGGGCAGGAGGATGGCGGTCGCGCCCGGGGGGAGGCTGCGGGTCTTGGCCGCGCCGATCGTGGCGCGCATGGGGACGATCCATATCCGCTCGAATTGCTCGGCGAGATAGTGGACCTCCTGCTCGAAGAACTCCTCACCGGTATCGAATGGGTACTGATCGGTCAGGACGACGAGAGGAACCTGGGATTGGCTCACGACGCGACTCCTTGGGAGAGGGCAGGCCAGTAGGGCCGTCGATGCATTCTCGCATGTGACGGCTCGCCGAGGTCCCCGCGGGAGATGGCAGTCCGATCACGCGGGGGCCGGACCCCTCCCCGCGGCCTCATCGGCGGGCCCCGCGGCGCTGGCGCCCGCCTCCTCGCCCGTGGCGACGGGCCTCTCCTCCGCCCTGGGGGTCAGGCCGCGGTCGAAGCGGCGCGCGACCGCCAGCGCCATGGCGATCATGCCCACCAGGAGGAGGGCCATGAGCGCCCCGAGGACGGTCAGGGTCGTCATGAACGGCCACGGGCTCAGCCACAGCCAGGCCAGGGGCGCCGCGCAGTAGACGATGGCGAAGGCGAGCAGCCGGGACTGGGTCTCGGTGACGACGAAGATATTGGAGACCGGTGAGCTCAGCACGGTCAGGAGGAGCCACGGCGTCAGCGCCCGCGCGCAATGGCCCGCATCCACCCAGGTCGCACCGAAGACCAGTGGGAAGAGCCAGGGCGCGAGGAGGTACAGGAGAGCGAAGGGGACGGTCGCCGCCAGCAGCGCCCGCAGCAGCACGTAGCGGACGAGCGGGGTCATCTCGCCGGGCTCGACGTCGGAGAGCTTCTTGAGGAAGACCTGGGAGACCGAGCCCGCGATCAGCGCCACGGGGACCTGGAGGATGTTCCAGGCGAGCTGGAACTGGCCCAATGCCGCCACGGAGACCGCTCCGATGAGCAGGTTGATGCCGTTGTTGCGCAGGGAGTCCACCACGGCGTTGGGCCCGTTGAGCAACGGCATCCGCCGGTAGCGCGAGGCCATCTCGGCCAGGCTCGGCGCGCCCGCGCCGATGGGCTCGCTCAGTTCCGGGGCGCGCCGCCGCAGGCCGACGTAGGTGAGGAGCTGGCCGACGATCGTGCCCAGCAGGAGGGCGGAGATGCCGCCGTGCAGGGCGAGGCCGAACACGAGCTGCAACCCGGCCACGGCCGTGGACTGGAGCACGCGGTTGCGGGCGATGGCGCCGAACCTCCCCTGGCGGGTGAGCCAGTACTGGAGGTTGGTGACCTGGGCGACGAGGAACACGGTGACGCCCGATCCCATGAGCCACCACATGAGGGGCCCGGAGTGGTGGTAGTGATCGCGCAGGACTCGCGCCAGGGCGATGCAGGTCAGGGAGGTCAGCAGGGAGGACAGGACGATGCACCGGGTGGCGAGCCTGGTGAGGACCCGCGCGGCGCGCTCGGAGGTGGGCAGGACGATGGCGAGGTCGAATCGCAGTGCGGCGAAGGTGATGACGAATCCCGTGACCGACCCGTACATGCCCAGCAGGCCCTTGTCGACGTCGGAGTAGACGCGCGCGATGAATATCTGGAGGACGAGGGTGATGAGCTGGGCGGCGGCGGTGCCCGTCATGAGGGTGAGGATGGCGCCGAGGACCGGGCTGCGCGCGACGAGGGCCTCCCATCGCCTCGCCATCGCCGCTCTCATGACGAGTATTGAATCACGGCGCGCCCCACGATGAATCGCCGGTTGCAGCGGCCTGGCGGCGCCTCATCGCGGGCGCGCGGATAATGTCCGCGTGAGCGGCACTGACAGCACCGGCGCGGGCAGCGCGACACCCGAGATCCTCCTCGCCTCCCCCGGCTGGGCCTCCCAGGGCGGCATCCGCCTGTGGCGCCCGCTCCGGGGCCAGGGGCCGATCCCATCGGGCCTGCCCGCCACCGCCCCGGCCTCGCGCACCGGGCAGTGGACCCTCATCGAGCCCGATGGCGAGGATCTGCGCCTGACCACGGATCGCCCCCGCTCCCACCACCTGCTCTTCACCCGCCTGGATGGGCGCTGGATCGTCAGTGACGACCCGCGCCTCCTGCGCGAGCGCCTGCCCGCGGGGGCCTGGCGCCGCGATCGGGGCGCCGCCGAGGCCTTCCTCCACCTGGGATTCACCCCGGGGACGAGCACTCTCATCAGCGGCGTTCACGCCACGCCGGCGGCCTCCACCACCCTCCTGCGCGCCGATGGCTCCTGGGAGTCCCGCGCGTGGGAGGACTACCGCTTCGCCTCCTCGCCGATCTCCGACGGCGAGGAGTACGCCGAGGCCTTCGCCGGGGCCATGGACGCCGCCGTGTCGAGGCTCCTCGACGCCGTCGGGGAGCGCCAGCTGGTGCTGCCGCTGTCCGGGGGGCTGGACTCGCGCCTCCTGGCGGCCTGGCTCACGCGCCTGGGGGCCGGCAGGATCACCGCCTTCACCTACGGCAAGGCGGGCGCCCGGGAGACGGCCGTATCCCGGCGGGTCGCCGAGGCCCTGGGACTTCCCTGGTTCAGCGTTGAGCTCGACCCCGCCGAGATCGCCGGCGATTGGGCGGGGTGGGGCGGGGCGCGGTTCCGGGCGAGCACCTGGGGGGCGACGTCCCTGCCCCATCCGCAGGACTGGTACGCGCTGGAGCGGATGCGCCGCGAGGGGCTCGTGGACGACGACGCCGTCTTCCTCCCCGGCCACACGATCGTCGGGAACATGCATGATGAGAGCCTGCTCGACGGCTCCCCCGCCCGGGCGCGGGTGCTCTCGACGATCGCCTCGCACCACGCCGTCCTCCAGGGCCGCCCGCGCGCCTACCGACGCCTGGAGGGGCTGCGCGCCGCCGTGCTCGGCGCCGCCCGCGAACTGGGGGTGGGCGCTGATCTCGCCCCCAGGGACGCCCAGCGGCTGATCGAGTGGTTCAACCTGCGCGAGCGGCAGGCCAAGTACATCAACAACTCGATGAAGGGCTACGAGGCATTCGGCTACGACTGGGCGCTGCCCATGCTCGACCGCGAGCTCTGGGATGTCTGGCTGCGCGGCTCGGAGGGGCTGACCGCCACCCGCCAGTGGTACGCCGGGTTCACGATGAGGACCTACGCCGAGGTCACGGGGCAGGAGACCGCCCTCTTCGCCCCTGCGGCCACGCGGCTGCCGGCGCTGCCCAAGCGCGCGCTCCTGGCGGGCCTGCGGGCCACCCGGGGGGATCGGGCGCTCTCGCGCTACCGCTCGGTGCGGACCATGCTCGACCATCCCATGGCCTTCGAGGCGTTCAGCGAGCCGATCCCCCGCCGTGAGCAGGTGGCGCGCATGGTCCTGGGGACCTCCACGCTCGGGCTGTGGACCCGCCTGTTCCTCGACGGGGGCTGGGCTCCGGGCCTCGTTCCCGCGAATTGATCCCGAGGTGCTCCCGGCACCCTACGCCGCGCTCCCGCCCGGCGGGCTCGGGCGGGGCGATGGGGCCCACTGCGCGGTGGCGGGGTCAGGCGGGGGCGTCCCCGAGGCGGGCGAAGCGCTCGGTGAGGCGGGCCACGGCTCGCCGGGGCGAGTGGTTGGCGTCGACCCAGGTGCGCCCGCCGGTAATCCGCGCGCCGTCCATCGCCCGGCCCACGCCGTCGACGATCGCGTCCACGAAGTCGGCCCGCGCCACCGGGCCGCCGAGGACCGGCACGTCCCGGGTGGTCTCGTGGGAGCCGTCGTACCAGCGCTCGTCGAGGGCCATGATGGTGGTGACGCCGACCCCGATGGCCTCGATCTCGGAGACGCCCATGCAGCCGGTCATCTGCCCGACGGCGGCCGAGGCCCCCGCCAGCCAGCGGACGTAGTCCGCATGGGGCATCCTCGGACGCAGGATGAGGCCGTGCTCGCGCGCGATCCGGGGGGCGTTCTCCCCCCAATCCAGGCCCTCCAGGATGATCCGATCCCCGTAGGCGCGGCGCAGGGCGGCGACGGCCCGCTCCTGCTCCTCCCCTCCCTTGGCGGCGTCCCACCGGGAGGGGAAGACCACGGTGAAGGGCCGGGGCCCGCCGGGGCCAGCGGTATCGGAGGGGGCGTCGGAGGGGATGGCGGGGAGCTCGGCGGGGTCGATGACGACCGGCTGGAGGGTGGCGCCGGGGCTCAGGTCGAGGGTGTGCTCGGCCAGATCGGGGGTGGTGTAGTAGACGTCGAGGGCCTCCCTCACGGAGCGCTCGACCAGCGCGGCGGACGCCTGCTCGTAGCGCCGGACGCGGATGTCCGTGCCGTGCAGGTGCAGGACGTAGGGGCGGCGGGTCCAGCGGGTGTGCGCGGGCACGGTGCCGCCGTGGACGTCGAGCAGGTCGGCGCGCCGGGCCCGACGGGCCAGGCCCACGGCCCAGAGCCCGCCCCGCAGGGCGCGGCGGGCGGCGCGGGTGGCCGGGTGCCAGGCGGGGTCCGCCCGGGCGGTGTCGTAGAGGTCCCAGTCCATGCCCTCGCTCCGGGCCTGGCGCACGAGGGCGGAGCCGATGCGGGCGACGTCGTTGATGTGGAGAACCTTCACGGCGGGAAGTGTCCCATGGCGCCCGGACTGCGGCACGAGGACGAGGGCCAGCGGATAGTCGACGATCCCGGCGACGACGATCTCCGCGCGGCCCGTATCCGTCGGGTCGAGCACGGGTTGAGCAGACCACGGGGTCGCCGTCTCGGCGCCATCCGGAGTCGGGGCGTGACGATCCCAGGAGGACGTAGATGTCCTCGGAATCGGCGTCCTCGCGCACATCGTCGGTGTACGACCCGGGAGCCGGGATCGAGTAGTAGCCCGTCACGTTCCGGACCGGCGCATCCCCACTGTCAGGAGGAGATCTCAAGGATCTCATCCGCGGCACGGCCCATCGCCGCGCGCATCGAGCGGTTGCCGACCACCCACGCCCGGCGCCAGGCGGCCTCGCGCTCCCGCCCGGGAGCCTCGGCATCCGCGAGGGCCCGGCGCATCGCCTCGGCGACGGCGCCGACCTCGTGGTCGCAGGCGTGGCCGAGGCCGTGGGCGCCGAGGTCCTCGCGCGCCGGGCCGGGGCCCGCGTAGACGACGGGGGCCCCGCAGGCCAGGGCCGCGAGGATCTTCGTGGGGTAGGCGAAGTCGTAGCCCAGGCCGGGCCGGATGGACACGACCGCCGCCGCAGCGCCGCGCAGCCAGGCGGCGGCCTGATCAGGGGGCACGAGCCCGCTGAACCCGATCCGCTCGTCGCCCTGGGCCCGGGCGATGAGACTCTCCCAGTCGCTCCCCTGGCCGAGGAAGACCAGTCGCGCCTCGGGGTGGCTGCGATGGACCAGGCGCAGGGCGTCGATGAACACTCCGGCGCCCTGCCACTCCGAGGCGGTTCCCGCGTAGAGGAAGTACGGTGCCGCGGGCGCGTCCGGATGGCGAGGACCCTCGTCGGTGAAGACCTCGGTGTCAATGCCATTGGGAACGAGGGCCACGCGCCGCGCCCCCAGCTCGCGCGCGCGGTCCGCCACGCCGTCGCTCACCGCTACGACGCTCCGCGCGCCGGCCAGGGCGAAGCGCTCGACGAGGCGCAGGGCCTCGACCACCCAGGCGGGCGCGCCGATGGACTCCGAGGCGTCGGACCACACATCCGCCGCGTAGTAGGCGTAGGGGATGCCGCGCAGGGCGCAGATGGCCCGCACGACCGCGCCCGTGGTCGGCGGCGGCTCGGCGATGACGACCCGGGGACGCCGCTGGACCAGGAGCCGAACGGCCATGGGCGCGTCCACGCTCATGTAGTGGGCGTAGCCGCGCACGTATCCGGACTCGTCCCGGAGCGCCGGGACGGATCGCACCTCGATGCCGGCATCCCCGGGGGGCGTCATTCCCGGCGGGGTGGAGGTGAGCACCGTGACGCGCTCACCGCGCTCGGCCAGCGCCAGGGCCAGACCGCGCAGGCGCTGGGCGGCGGCGGCGGCCTCGGGGGCGTACAGGCGGGTCGCGATGATGACCCCCCGGGCGGGACGGGAGCGGTCCCAGACCGCCAGGGCGAGGGCGCCGGCGAGGCCGAGCGCGAGGCCCCCGCGCAGCCGCCTCGCGGTCACAAGTCGACCGTCCGGTTCTCGGTGGCGGAGGCGAGCACGGCCTCGACGACCTCGAGGGTGGCCACCCCCTCGTCCATGGTGACGATCTCGTTGCCCGCGGCGCCCGCGCCCGCCAGGACGGCGTCGCGGAAGCGCTCCTGCTCCAGGGCCAGGGGCTCGCGCTTCTCAATGGCGTAGCGCACGACGTCGCCCTCGCTGACCCCGCGGAAGGCGGCCACCTGGTCCCATGCGGAGGTCACGGTGCCGTTGGCGTAGAAGGTGAGATCCCCGGTGAGGGTGTCCGCCACGTACGCGCCCTTCTCCCCGGTGACGATCGTGACCCGCTCCTTGAAGGGGGTGAGCCAGTTGACGACGTGGCTGACGATGACGCCATTGGCGAGCCGCCCGACCCCCACGACCATGTCCTCGTTGTCCCGACCGGAGCGGTGGGCCACGTGCGCGCTGATGGAGGTGTAGCGGGAATCGGCCACCCAGGCGGTCAGGTCGATGTCATGGGTGGCGAGGTCCTTGACGACGCCGACGTCGCTGATGCGCGCGGGGAAGGGCCCCTGGCGACGGGTGAGGACCTGGTAGACCTCCCCGAGGTCCCCGGCGTCGAGGCGGGCGCGCAGAGCCCGCAGCGCCGGGTTGCAGCGCTCCACGTAGCCGACCGCGCCCACGATCCCGCGCGAGGAGAAGACCTCGGCCACGCGGCGGCCCGCCTCGGCGCTGCGGGCGATGGGCTTCTCCACCATCGTGGCCACGCCGGCCTCCGCCAGGGCGAGAGCCACCTCCTCGTGGTGGACGGTGGGCACGGCGACCACGGCGGCGTCGAGGCCGGCGTCGATGAGGGCGCGGACATCGGGAAGGACCGGCAGGCCGTCGGCCACTCCGAAGCGGTCGCCGCCCGGATCGGCCACGGCCACGAGCTCCATGCCGGGCGTGGCGCGGATGACGCGGGCGTGGTGGCGGCCCATGGAGCCCAGGCCGATGAGGCCGACGCGCAGCGCTCCCATCTCAGGCACCCGCCTTCGCCACGGCGCCGATGGCCTCGATGATCCGGTCGAGGTCCTCGGGGGAGAGCGAGGGGTGGACGGGCAGGGAGAGGCACTCGCGAGCGGCCTTCTCCGTGCCGGGAAGCTCCAGGCCGGGGGCGAAGCGCTCCAGGGAGGGCAGTCGGTGGTTGGGGATCGGGTAGTAGATGCCGGTCCCGATCCGCCACTCCTCGCGCAGGACGCGGGCGATCTCGTCGCGCGCGGCGCCCTCGATGCCCTCGAAGCGGATCGTGTACTGGTGGTAGACGTGGCGGTAGCCGTCGGGCACATGCGGGGTGAGGACGCCGCCCACGCCGGCCAGCCCGGCGTCGAGCACGGCGGCGTTGGCGCGGCGCCGCTCGGTCCAAGCGTCCACCTTGCCCAGCTGGACGCGCCCGACGGCGGCGCTGACATCGGTCATGCGGTTGTTGAGGCCGATGACCTCGTTGGCGTACTGCTTCTCCATGCCCTGGTTGCGGATGAGGCGGCAGGTGCGCGCCAGGTCGGCGTCGCGGGTGGAGATGAGGCCCCCCTCCAGGGTGGTCATGTTCTTCGTGGGGTAGAAGGAGAAGGAGCCCCAGGCGCCGAAGGCGCCCACGGGCGCGCCGTCGATGGCGGCCCCGTGCGCCTGGGCGCAGTCCTCGTAGACGGCCAGGCCGTGCCGTTCGGCGATCCCCAGGATGGCGGGCATGTCGGCGGGCAGGCCGTAGAGGTGGACGACCTCGATGGCCGCGGTGCGCTCGGTGATGGCGGCCTCGACGCCGACGGGGTCCAGGGTGAAGGTGACCGGGTCGATGTCCGCGAACACGGGGGTGGCGCCGGCGGCGGCCACGGAGTTCGCGGTGGCGGCGAAGGTGAAGGAGGGGACGATGACCTCGGCGCCCTGGGGCAGGCCGGCCGCGAGCGTGGCCACGTGCTGGGCGGAGGTGCCGGAGTTGACGGCCACGCAGTGGGCGCCGGCGACCATCGCGGAGGAGAACTCCTCCTCGAAGGCGGCCACCTGGGGGCCCTGGACGACCATCCCGGAGTCGATGACAGCGCCGGCCGCCTCGCGCTCCTCGGGCCCGATGATCGGCTTGGCGGCGGGGATGAAGCTGCGTTCCATCAGTGGGAGACCTCTCGGATCGTGGTGTCGGACTCTTCGTAGACGGTGCCGGTGGCGGGGCAGCGCCACCGTGGCGCGCCGGATCCGGCCGGCGCGATGGGCCCGAGGGGCTCGCCGGCGCGGCCGACCCAGCCGATGCGGCGCGCGGGCACCCCGGCGACGAGCGCGTGCGGGGGGACGTCCTTGGTGACGACGGCGCCCGCCGCGACCGTGGCCCACGCGCCGATCGTCACCGGCGCCACGCAGACGGCGCGCGCGCCGATGGAGGCGCCCTCCCCGATGGTCACCCCCACGGGCTCCCAGTCGGAGGCGGACTTGAGACTGCCATCGGGGTTGACGGCGCGGGGGAAGTGGTCGTTGGTCAGGGTGACGGCGGGCCCGATGAAGACGCCGTCGGCGAGGCTGGCGGGCTCGTAGACGAGCGCGTAGTTCTGGACCTTGCAGTTGGCCCCCATGCGCACGCCCTCGCCGACGTAGGCGCCGCGCCCGATGACGCAGCCGGTGCCGAGGACGGCGCGCTCCCGGATCTGGGCGAGGTGCCAGACGCTGCTCCCCTCGCCGATCACGGCCTCGTCCGAGACATCGGCTGACTCGGCGATCCGGACTGCCATTGCGGCTCCTTGCTGCCCGGCGGGAGGATCCCGGCCAGGCGCCGTCGTTCGTGCGGGGGTCAGGGGCCGCTGGGGATCGCGGCGCCGGACCAGGTCGCGCCGCGACCATTGCCCCATACTACCGCCCCGTGCCCGGGGCCTGCGGCGATCGGCGCGCGGGGTCCCGTCTCGGGGCGGATCGGCCCTCGCGTGCGACAATGCCGTGGTGAGCACCCCCGCATCCTCCAGGCAGGACCCCTCCCCGGTGACCGACGCCTGGCTCGTCATCCCGCTGTACAACGAGGCCCAGGTCGTTGGCGGCGTCATCGAGGCGGCCCGCGCCGTCTTCCCCCACGTCGTCGCCGTCGACGACGGATCGAGGGACGACTCCGCGCGGCAGGCCGAGCGCGCCGGTGCGATCGTCGTGCGCCACCCGATCAACCGGGGCCAGGGCGCCGCACTCCAGACCGGCATCGAGTACGTCCTGGAGAGGACGAACGCGGACTACGTCGTCACCTTCGACGCCGACGGCCAGCACTCCCCCGACGACGCGAGGGCCATGGTGTCCGCCGCGCGCGAGGAGGGGCTCGGCTTCGTCCTCGGCTCCCGCTTCCTCGAGGGCCCCTCCCCCGTGGGCCCGGCCAAGCGCCTCATCCTCGGACTCGCGGCCAAGGCCTCCTCCCGATCCTCGGGGATGCGGATGACGGACGCGCACAACGGGCTGCGGGTGCTGCGGCGCGACGCCGCCGAGAAGATCAACCTGCAGCAGGACCGCATGGCCCACGCCTCGGAGATCATCCGCCAACTCGCCGCCACCGGCCTGCCCTGGCGCGAGCACCCGGTGACGATCACCTACACCGACTACTCCAAGGCCAAGGGCCAGTCCCTGTGGAACTCCATCAACATCCTCGTCGACCTGCTCTTCAGCTGAGCGAGCATCGGCGCACCGCACCCGCCGCCAGACCATAGGAGCAGTCAGTGAGTCACCAGATCATCATCCAGGCCATCCTCGTCATCGCCGTCGTCGCGATCGGCTGGACCATGCTGCGCAGCCCGGCAGGCGCGCGGCACGAGGCCAGTCGGCGCCTCCTGACCCTGACCTTCGTACTCTTCGCGGTGATCGCGATCAGCCTGCCCCGACTGACCACCCAGATCGCCAACGCCGTCGGGGTGGGCCGGGGCGCCGACCTCCTCCTCTACGCCCTCGTCGTCGCCTTCCTCCTCAACGTCCACTCCTCCTTCCGCCGCAAGGCCTCCCTGGAGCGGCAGATCACCCGGCTGGCGCGCCGGGTCGCGATCGACGCCGCGCCGGAGCCCCCCGCCGAGGCCCGCCGGGAGCGCCTCTGAGGGGCGCCTCCGGGGCCTCGGCGCAGGTGGAGCGCCCCGGCCCGGGGAGCGGTCCCGGGCTCAGCCGCGCCGAGCGGCGCGCACGGCGATCTCCTCGCGCGCGCGCAGGCCGGCGGACAGCGCCCAGCGCAGCGGCGCCTGCCAGGGCGCGGGGTGGGAGGCCCGCATGTAGCGGCGCGCCGAGGCGTGGTGGGCGCGGATCATCCGCTCGGGGCGCGCCTTCCAGCTCGCGCCCTGCTCGTGGACGACGACCGCCTCGGGCACCTGGAGGTTGACGCGCCCGGAGGCCCCGACCCTCGCCCCGAGGTCGACGTCCTCGAAGAACATGAAGTAGCCGTCGTCGAAGCCCCCGAGCTCGCGCCACACGCCGGCGGGCAGCAGGAGGCAGGCGCCCGAGAGCCAGCCCACGGCGTGGGTGACATCCTCATTGCCGCCGTGGTAGCGGGCGGAGAAGGGATTGGAGGGCCAGACCCTCCCCAGCAGGGCGTGCCCGGTGCCCGCCGCCAGCGAGGGCAGGGCGCGCCCGGAGGGGTAGACGGTCCCATCGGAGTTGAGGAGCCGGGGGCCGAGCGCGCCCGCCTCGGGGTGGGCGATCGCGGCGTCGATGAGGACATCGAGACTGCCGGGGCGCCACACGAGATCGGGGTTGGCCACGACGATCCAGTCCTCGTCCAGCCCCTGGGCGGCGAGGTTCGCCCCCCCGCCGTAGCCGCGGTTGACGCCGTCGCCGACGACGCGGGCGCCGTGAGCGGCGGCGAGGGCCTCGACGACGCCGTGCTCCTCGCCGTTGTCGGCGATGACGACGGTGATCTCGCGGGAGGTGGCGGCCTTGAGGGAGGAGAGGAAGCGCTCGAGCTCATCCCCGGGGTTGTAGGCGACGGTCACCACGCGCGCGCGCCCGACCCGGGCGTCCCGCGGGCCGGCCCCCGGATCGGGCGGGGCATCAGCCGCGGCGTCGGGCGACACACCGGGCCGGCGGTGCTGATCGGCCGGATCCGGCCGATCGGAGGGCGCGGGGACGAGATCGGTCACGGGAAGAGCCTAGACGAGACGGGGTCCTGCCGAGGCGGTGTGACGCCAGTCATCCAGATCTGAGGAAGATCATGTCTCGACGCCGTCACGACGCTAGGCCTCGCCTGGCTGATTCTCTAGACTCGACACGTGCCCAACACCAAGAAGCCACACGCACGGCATTCGATCAAGGACCTGGGGAGGCGAACCGCCCGCCGGGTCGGCTTGGTGTTCCTGTCACTCGCCCTGTTCGTCACCTCTGCGGCCGGATTCGTCTACATGGACCTCCAGGGCCAGATCAAGCGCTTCGACATCTCCGACTATCTGGACGGCTCCGCCACCCGCACGGACGCCATCGGCGACTCCTACGACGGCCACGCCCTCAACATCCTCGTCCTGGGCACGGACACCCGCAGCGGGGCGAACAACGTCGACGGCTCCGACGGCAGCGAGGACACCTCCGTCGCCCGCTCGGACACGGCGATGATCATGCACGTGTCGGCGGACCGCTCCCGGGTGGAGGTGGTCTCCATCCCCCGCGACCTCCTCGTGGACATCCCCTCGTGCAAGACCTACGACGGCACCGAGTCGGACCCCCAGCCGGACACGATGTTCAACAACGCCTTCGCCACCGGCGCCGGCACCGGCACCGACTCGAAGGCCCTGGGCATCGGCGCCGCCTGCTCGATCAACACCGTCGAGAAGGCGACCGGCGTCAACATCGACGAGTTCATGATCGTCGACTTCCACGGCCTGGAGACGATGGTCGATGCCCTGGGCGGCGTCAACCTCTACGTCTCCGAGGAGATCGACGACCCCGATTACACCCAGCTCCACCTGCCCGTGGGCTGCCAGCACCTCAATGGCCCGGACGGCCTGAAGTACGCGCGCGCCCGCCACGGCTACGGCAACGGCTCGGACATCGGCCGCATCCAGCACCAGCAGAACCTCATGGCCGCCATGATCCGCACCGCCCAGAACAAGAACATCCTCTCGGACGCCAACCAGCTCTACTCCTTCGCCCGCACGGCGCTGGGGTCGCTGACCACCTCCGAGAAGATCGGCGATCTCACCAACCTCCAGGGCCTGGCCAGTTCGATCCAGTCCATCGGCATGGACCGCATCACCTTCCTCACCGTGCCCAACGAGCCCGCCGAGTGGGATGCCAACCGCGTGGTGGCCACCGATGACGCGAAGCCGATCTGGAAGGCGCTCAAGGAGGACAGCCCCGTGCCCACCGGTTCGGTGAGCGGCAAGGCGGATGGCTCCACCGCGTCCCCGGCGCCCGGCTCCTCCGACGCCGCTGCGGGCTCTTCCTCGGCCGATGCCGCCGAGCAGACCGATGCTCCCGCCGTTGCCGACAAGCCCAGTGGCGCCCCCGCCCCCCAGGCGCCCGCTCCCGCGACCCCCTCCGCCGACCCCGCCGCCCAGTGCAAGTGAGGCGCACGCCCTATGACGTCGAATGACGATCTTCCTCCCAGTGTCGCCCCGGGCTCTGGAGGACGGGCCCCCAGGCCTCCCCTGCCGCCGCGGGCGATGAGGCAGGGCCGGCAGCCGGATCCCCGGCCCGCGCCGGAGGCCCCTGCGCGCCGCAGCGTGCTCGGCGGGCACCAGGCGGGTCCGAAGCCCCCATCCCCCGAGCCGACGGCGGTCCCGCGCCAGAGCCCCGCGCCGGCGCCGCGGGCGGGCACCGCCGGCGGAGCGGGCGGCAGCCATGCCAGGCCCGGATCATCGGCTCGCGCCCTCGGGGCCGCGCCGCAGCGCCCCGCCCCCGACGCCACGCAGGCTCTCCCCTCGGGCTACCCGCCCGCCGGGCAGGGCTATGAGGACCATGGCGCCGGCGTCCCCGGCTACCCGGATCCCCTCCCCACGTCCTACGGCCCCTCTACGGGAGGCTGGCCGGATCAGCCCGCGCCGGGCGCGGTCCCCGCGGGCCCGAGCGGCCCGATGCGACCGGGCTTCCCCTCGGGGCCCGGGCCGATCGACCCGGGGCGCCGCGCCCCCCGGCGCCGCCGTCGGCGCCGGGTCCTCGGCTGGACGGCCCTGGTGATCGTGCTGGTGCTCGGGATCGTCGTGGGCCGGGTGGCCTGGCTGGCCCACGAGGTCGATGACAAGCTCGGACGAGTGAACGCCCTGTCCGGCGCGAAGGACACCGCCGGGGAGACCTGGCTCATCGTGGGCTCGGACGCCCGCGGCGACGGCGGTATCGCGGAGGATGGCACGGAGGGCTCCCGCGCGGACTCGATCATGCTGCTGCACAAGAACAACGGCCAGTCCTCGCTGACCACTCTGCCGCGCGACACGTATGTGGAGATCCCCGGCTACGGCGGGGACAAGATCAACGCCGCCTACTCCTACGGCGGGCCCGAGCTCCTGGTCCAGACCGTGGAGGGCCTCAGCGGCCTGACGATCGACCATTACATGGAGGTCGGGATGGCCGGGGTCAAGGAGACGGTCGACGCCGTCGACGGCATCGACGTATGCCTCGACTACGACGTGGACGACCCCGACTCCGGGCTCGTCTGGGACACCTCGAAGGGCGCCTGCCAGCACGTCGACGGAGAGAAGGCCCTGGCCTACTCGCGCATGCGCAAGTCGGATCCCACGGGGGACATCGGCCGGGGCCTGCGTCAGCGCGCGGTGATCAGCGCCGTCGTCGACAGGGCCGTGTCCGCCAAGACGCTCATCAGCTGGCCGCGCCAGGACAAGCTGGTGGATGCGGGCACGAAGGTGCTCACCGCCGATGACGACACCGGCCTGACGGATATCGGGCAGATGGTGCTCGGCTTCCGCTCGGCCTCCTCGGACGGCCTCACCGGGGCCCCGCCGATCGACTCCCTCGACTATGAGCCCGGCGGGATCGGGGCGGCCGTGCTGCTCGAGGACGAGACCGCGCCGGACTTCTTCTCCAAGCTGCGCGAGGGCAGGCTCACGTCCTCCGACTTCAACCAGGTCGAGGCCCCCTCCGCCTCCTGAACCCCACCCTTTTCACCGAGACCGGTCGAAAACGCCATCGAAACCGGTCGAAGTTGCGATCGAGACCGGTTCCGGGAACAGCCGGGGGGCGCGCTTGGGCTGCGATTTTGATCATCCTGCTCATGATTGGTCTATTTTTCATCTATACAAATTCCCGTCAGAAGGGACCCGGCCCCGATCGTCCCGTGTCAACACATGCGCCGCACGACGAAGCCCCCAACTACTGGACTGAAGAGCGGATGAAATCAGCATCCCCAGCATCCATACCGCCTGCACAGCCGTGGTTCGGTTAGGCCGTCGACCCGGCTCAGCCCCATCTCCCACGATGACGTCAAGCACAGGCGCGGGAATCGCGGAGCAGTCCTCAATGGCGAGGTTTGAGGATTCC
The DNA here is from genome assembly GCF_002072185.1 of Actinomyces denticolens. Classification (GTDB taxonomy): domain Bacteria; phylum Actinomycetota; class Actinomycetes; order Actinomycetales; family Actinomycetaceae; genus Actinomyces; species Actinomyces denticolens. The sequence continues at coordinate 7,170 of NZ_MVIW01000010.1, read as the reverse complement.
TTTTTTGGCACGCCGTCATGACTTGCGTTTGCCCAGGCCAGAGGCCAGCTCGTGGAGCTCGCGCCGCACTCACCCCTTCCCGGAGCCCGAGCAATCCTCAAACCTCGCCACTTCGCACTCGTCCCCAGAACTCTCCTCGCCGAGACCGGTCGAAGTGGCGATCGAGACTGGTTCCGAGCGCAGGGGGCGCGGGCGATCCCCCGCCCGCGCCCCGTGGCTGCCCGTGCGGGGCCCTGTGCCCGCCCCGCACGGAGACCCGCACCCCTACTTCACCGCCCCTGAGGTGATCCCGGAGATGATCTGCCGCTGGAAGACCGCGAAGAGGGCCACCAGGGGCGCGCTCATGACGAGGACGTAGGCGAAGATGAGGTTCCAGTTGTTGAGCTGAACTCCCGAGCTGGCCACCATGAACAGATTGAGTGGCAGGGTGTCCATGCGCCCACCCACGATGAACAGGGCGTAGAAGACGTCGTTCCACACGTACAGGCTCACCTGGATCGCGGCAGTGGCCAGCACCGGGCGCAGCAGGGGCAGGATGATGCGCGTGAACACGCCCACCGGGCCGGCGCCGTCGATCCTGGCCGCCTCCTCCAGGGACTCCGGCACTGTGCGCACGAAACCGGTGATGAAGAAGATGACCAGGGACAGGTACATGCCCGAGTAGGTCGCGATCATGCCCACGGCCGTGCCGGCCAGTCCCAGCTGGCGCAGGAGCAGGACGAGCGTGACGATCGCTGGGGGCAGGATGATCCCCGAGATCATCACCGCGTACAGCACGGCCGCCCCTCGGCCGGAGCGCCGGGCCAGAACCCAAGCGGCCATCGATCCCAGGAGCAGGACGACGAGCACCGAGGGGATGAGCAGCACGAGGCTGCCCAGCAGGGCCGTGTCCACTCGCGCCTGCTCGACGATCCTGCCGAGGTTCTCGCCGAGCTCCCAGTGGCTGGGCAGGCCCAGGCCCGGGGACAGCGCCTCGGCCTGCGACTTGCCCGCGGTCACGAGGACCGTCCACAGCGGGACGCCGACGACGACGAGCGCCAGGACGATGCCCAGGGCGGGCTGGAGGATCCTGCGGTAGAGCCTCATGCGATGCTCCTCTCACGGCGGCGCAGCATCCCGATGACCGGGATCGCCAGGACGACGACGGTCAGGAAGAGCACGAGGCTCATCGTCGTGGCCTGCGCGTACAGGCCCTGGCCGAAGGTGCGGTAGATGAACAGGTTGAGCAGCTCGGTGGACCCGCCCGGGCCGCCGTTGGTCGTGGCCTGGACGACGTCGAAGGAGTTCATCGACCCCAGCAGCGCCGTCGTCACGTTGAAGGTGATGGCCGGGGCGATGAGCGGCAGCCGGATCCTGGTCAGGATCTGCCAGGGGGTGGCCCCGTCGATGACGGCCGCCTCGAGGACCTGGCCGTCGATGGTCTTGAGGCCGGCGAGGTAGATGAGCATCGACATGCCCATCCACTTCCAGGCGTGGATGACGATCACGACGCCCAGGGTCCAGGTGGTGGAGTTGAGCCAGCCGATCTCCACCGGGTGGCCCACCAGGGCCGACAGCGCCTGGTTGACGCCGCCGTCGGGTTTGAGCAGCGCCCTGAAGATGTACCCGGCCGCGAGCGCGGAGAGCACCACCGGCACGAAGAACACGACTCGCAGGATCTTGTTCAGGACGGTGTCGCGCTCCAGCAGGAGCGCCAGACCCAGGCCGAACAGGTTCTGGACGACAGCGACCCCGACCGCGTAGATGAGCGTGGTGATCAGGGCGTGGCGCAGCGCGCCGGAGCGGGCGAGGTCGGCGAAGTTGTCCAGGCCCACGCCGTTGATGGCGCTCTTGAAACTCGACCAGTCGGTGAAGGCGTAGACGAAGTTGTAGACGGTCGGCGTCAGGAAGAACACCGCGATCACGGCCAGTGCGGGGAAGACGAAGACCCAGGGGTGCGTGGAGCCCGCATGGCCGCGGCGCGGTGCTCGTTCCATGACTGCCATGACTGCCGTCCCGATCAGAAGCCCGTGGCGCCGATGGCCTTGGCGAGCTGGGCGAACTGGGCCTGGGTCTCCTCACCGACCTGCGCGGGGGTCTTGGTTCCCGCGATCATGTCACCCAGGTTCTTGGCGAGGTCGGGGTTGGCGATGGCCAGGGACTGCATGGAGCCGACGGAGGCCGACAGGGCGTCGTTGGCCTCGACGGCCGCGGTGGGGACCGTGGAGGGGGTCTCGACGCCGGAGATGATCGACACGGCGCTCTGGTCCTTCACGAAATCGGCGTAGCCGTCCGACAGCCAGAAGGACAGGAGCTGGCGAGCGGCGGCCTCGCGCTTATCGTCGCCGGTCTTGAAGGCGACGACGGCGTTGGTCTGCTCCGGGATGGAGGTGGCCACCGCGCCCTTCTTGGAGATCGGGAAGAAGCCGATCGTCTCGTTGAGGGTGGCCGTGTCCGTCTGCGCGGCCATGTTGGCGAGCAGGCTGTTGACGTGGATCGCCATGGCGGCCTCGCCGGCCAGCAGGGCCTTGGCCTGCTCGTCGAAGGTGGCCGTCTTGATGTCGGCGTTGTAGAGGCCGTCGGCGATCATCTGGGCATAGGCGTCGATGGCGCCCTGGATGTCCGTGCCGGTGAAGGCGTCCTTGTTCTCGTTGACGCGGTCCCACAGGCCGTCCTCAGCGGCGTCGGCGAGCTGGACCTGGACGGCGTACTGGGAGGCCCACCACTCCCCGCCCATCTCGAAGAAGGGGGTGACGCCGGCGCCCTTGAGGGCCCGCGCGGTGGTCAGCAACTCGTCCCAGTTCTTGGGCGTGGAGACGGCGTTGGCGGCGAAGACCTTCTTGTTGTACCACACACCCATCACGGAGGGCGCCGAGACGAAGGCCGCGTAGCGCTTGCCGTTGACGGTTCCGCCGGCGTCCAGGACGGTCTTGGCGGTCGTGGACTCCCAGGGGGCGCCGTCGAGGACCTGGAGGCGCTCGGCGGCGCCCAGGCTGGTGAGCGCCGACGTCGTGGGCTGCCACATGGCCAGGTCGGGCAGGTCCCCGGTGGCGACCTTCGTCTGGACGGTCTGCTCGTAGGGGTCGGGGATGGTGACGATCTCGACCTTGGCGCCGGTGGCCTTGGCGAAGGCCTCGGTCACGGCGGCGGGGATCGTGGCGGAGGACTGGGCGGCCCATACCGTCAGGGCGATGCCGTCGAGCTTGTCCGTGGCGCCGGACCAGCTGGCGGGCGCAGCCCCGGAGGAGGAGCCGGTGCCCGGGTCGGAGCAGGCGGCCAGGCCCAGGGCGGCGGCCGCGGAGGCCATCGTGGCGAGGTAGCCGCGCCGGGAGAGGCTGATGCGGTGGAAGGAAGTGGTGGTGCTCATCGGTTCTCCGATCGTGCGACGTCCTCGTCGCGGTGGGTGGTGTCCCGGACCAGGTAGGCCCGGGCGGTCGGTGCGGTGGACGTGGCCCTCAGGACGGGTCCGTCCGCCCCGTCCTCGACGCTGATGCCCTCGTCGGCCACGAGATCGGGGGGCGGCATGACCCGCGTCAGGCGCATGCCGGCCAGGGCCGGCAGGCGGAGGGCCGATCCGGGCCGGTCCTGGCCGGGGCGGGGCCGGTGCCACACGAGCAGCAGGCCCTCGCGGCCGACGGGGGCGCGGCGGGCGGTGACGACCCATTCCTGGTCCCAGGAGGCGACGTCGTATGGCCACCAGGGCAGCTCGCGGGTGAGGGCCGGGCGCAGTTCCTTGGCCAGGTCGGTGGCGGCGCGCACGAGACTGATCTGCCGGGGGCTCATGCGGTCCAAGTGGCCCGACAGGTAGAAGGAGCCGGCCAGGGAGGTCACGAGGGTGTAGGTGATCTCCTCGTCGGTCATCTCGGGCTGCGGATAGGCCCAGGAGCCCGCCTGCTCGGGGAGGAGGGCCAGGGGGGCGTTGGCCGCGATGGGCGGGTAGCGCACCGGATCCTGCAGGTCGGAGGTTGATTGGAGGCGGGCGTGGGCCAGGAGGGCGTAGTCCGAGGTCATGCCGCCCGAGGCGCAGTTCTCCACGATGAGGCCCGGATGGCGCTCGGGCAGCCGGGCGAGCCAGGCGGCCCACTGGCGGGAGTGCTCCATGAGCCCGTCTCCCGGTGAGTCGGCGCCGGCGTCGGGGCCCGGGCCCGCCGAGTAGTTGTCGTCGACCTTGAGGTAGCCGATCCCGTAGGAGACCATCCTGTCCACGACCGCGTCGAGCGCCTCTCGGGCGGCCGGGTGGCGCATGTCCAGGCGCAGCCGCCCCTGCTCGACCAGTCGCTCGCCGCCGCGGCGCATGAAGGCCTCGTCGGGGAGCTCCTCGGCTACGGGGCTGTTGACTCCGACGGCGAGGGGCTCGATCCACAGGCCCGAGGTCATGCCCTGGGCGTGGATGAGATCGAGAGTGGCCTCGAGCCCATCGGGGAAGCGCCGGGTCGAGGGCTCCCAGCGCCCGACGGCGTCCCACCACTCCTGGGCATCGGAGTGCCATCCGTCGTCGATGCAGTAGACCTCCGCCCCGGCGGCGGCGGCCGCGGGCACGAGGGTGGCCAGGCGCTCCTGCGTGGGCTGGGCCATGAGGGTGTTCATGTAGTCGTTGTAGACGACCGGCGCGGCCTCGGTGGTGGGGGCCAGGGCGGAGCGCAGCGCCCTGCGGTACCGGGTCATCTCGGCGGCCGCCCCCTGCCAGCCGTCCTCGGAGAACGCCAGGGCTGCCCATGGGGTGGTGATCTCCTCGCCGGGCGCCAGTCGGTGGAGCCAGGCGTGCTGGAGGTCGGTGGGGCCGTAGGCGACCAGACCGAGTCGGTCCGCGCGGCGTGAGATCTCGACGGTCCAGGCCCCGTTGTGCTCGACCTGCCACCCCACGGCCTGGCCGGTGGCGGGGTCGATGATGTAGCCGGCCGGCTCCCACAGCCCCGAGGACCACCCGGACTCCGAGCCGATCCGCAGCGTGTCGCGGGGCGACTGGCCGTGCGAGGCGGTGCCGATGTCGACCAGTTCCTCGCCGAGGCGCTGGTGGCGCCACCGCTGCTCGGCCATCCATCCCGAGCGCGCGGTGAGCAGGTCGAGGTCGTCCAGCCGGGCGCCGGGCAGCACGGTGGCCGACACCAGGGAGACGGCGGCCAGGGCGATGGTGGTCGCGCCCTCGTTGCGCAGCGTGGTGCGCAGGCGCCAGGAGGCCTCGGTGGGGCGGGCGATGTCGGTCAGAGCGAGCAGGCCGGTGGCGCTGTCTCGCTGGGTCACGCGGGTAGTGGGCCAGGGCGGCCCATGGAGGGCCTCGACGGCGTGATCGGGATCGGGACGCAGAGCAGCGCCGGCAGCGCCCCGAGTCAGGCGGTGGTCGACGAACTCCCGCCCGCTGCCCAGTGCGTGCAGCTCGACCAGCGGGCAGGCGCGGGCGGGGGCGTGGTCGCCGCCCAGGGTGAGATGGACCGGCATATCGCCGCTCAGGTGCAGCCTCGCGTGTCCCAGTGACGTCGTCGTCGTGTCGCTCATCTGTCTGCCATGGGGTCGGAACGGGTGGGCCGTGCGGTGCCGGGGCGGAGGCACGGCCCTGTGGATGGCGATCACGGTAGGAGGAGCCGAGCGGGGCGTCCAGCGGCTCAGAAACAGTCGTTTCACTCGTGCTTCCCGCCCCCTGCCCCGTCGGAGCCCAGCCCTGTAGCCTGGCGATCCGTCCCCGTTCCCCTCGGAGAGCATGCGAAGGAGCATGGAAATGATCAGCAGACGGCACGCCCTGATGTCCCTGGCCGTCCTGGCCGGCCTGCCCGCCGCCACGGTTCTCGCAACCTCGCCCGCACGGGCGGAGGGCGCGAGGATCGACCCCACTGGGCCCGGATGGGTCATGGCCCCCTCCCTCAGCGATGAGTTCACGACTCTGGATGAGAGCCGTTGGCGCAAGGGCCTGTGGTACCCGGTGTCGGCCGACGCCGGTCGCTTCTCCCCGGACAACGCCCTCGTGTCCGATGGCGTGCTGCGCCTGGAGGCCAGGCGCGAGCCCTCCCAGGTCGGGGGTAAGACCATTCCCATGACCTTCGGCGCGGTGGAGTCGCGCTTCGACACCCCCGGCCTCAATTCCTACATCGAGGTGCGGGCCCGCTGCCTCGACACCGCCAACATCCTGTCAGCCATTTGGTTGCAATCCTCCACCCTGACCGGCGAGGACCGGCTCATCGCCGACCCCAACCCCGAGATCGATGTCCAGGAGTCCACCACCGACCCGGACGTCAACTGGGCGCACCACCTGTGGCCCTGGACGGGCTCCGGCCACACGCGGCGCGACGCGCGGCCCTCGGGCGGAAAGCACTCCGCCGGGGTGGACCTGACGGCGGACTTCCACCTCTACGGCGTCGAGCGCTCAGGCGCGCACGTGCGCCTCTACCTCGACCGGGTGCTCTACGCGGATATCGACACCGGCGCGCTGGAGGCGGATTTCGGCTCCCTGGCCCGCATGTCCCGCCATGTGGTGCTCAGCCTGGAGGGGCACAGCCGCTCCCCGCACCGCCCCGAACTGCTGCCCAGGTCCTTCGACATCGACTACGTGCGCACCTACGTCAATGACGCCGATGTGGTCCGGGCCGATGGCAAGCGGCGCCTGGTGGCCCCCGACGGCCGTCTCCTGGCCAACCGGGGAGGCCGACTCGTCCTGGTTCCCGCCTCCGAGACCGCCGAGGGCACCTGGTGGGCCCTCACCCAGCATGACGACCTCACCTACGAGATCACCGCCGACGGCGCCCACCTCGCCCAGGAGCGGCCCGATGGCTGGTATGCCCGGAACCTGCCGGTCGTCGCGCGCCCCGAGGCCGGCGCCGGGGCGGATGACGCCTCGAGCCTGGCGCGCTGGCACGTGCGCGGCACCGGCGACTGCGCGCAGCTGCTCAACAAGGTCAGCGGCCTTCCCCTCGTCCTCGACGAGGCTGGACAGGGCGTCGTCGTCCGTGGCAAGGATGGGGCGACGTGCTGGCGCTTGGAGGCTCCTGCGATGCCCGAGCCGAGCCCCTCGCCCAGCCAGGGGCCGGGAGCGCCCTCGCCCAGCGCCTCCGCCTCGCCCATGCCCTCCGTCGCGCCGCCCCCCTCGGCCGGTGCGACGGGCCCCGCGGCCCCGAGCCCCTCGCCCGCGCCCACCGCCCCGCCGAGCGGCGGGGCGGGGAACGGGCCGCTGGCCAGCACCGGGTCCCCCGCGGCCGTGACCGC
>NZ_MVIW01000001.1 GCF_002072185.1 Actinomyces denticolens | reverse complement strand
CGCGCGCCGCGTCCCGGCGGCCGCGGCGCGTGCCCGCCCCCTGCGAGGGGCTCGCCGCGCCCGCGGGGGAGGAGGGGGCGGTCGGCGGCGCGGCGACGGGAGGCCCTGCCGCCCGCCGGCTCACGCCGGCTCCTGGAGGAAGGGCTCGGTGCCGGCCTCGCCGGGGATCGAGTAGACGGCGGTCAGGGTCGCTCGCGCCAGGGTGTGCTGCGCCATCTGGAAGGCCGCCATGGTCGGGGTCGTCTCATCGTCGAGGCCCAGTGTCTCCACGTCCAGGGCGTGCACGGCGAAGACGTAGCGGTGGTCGCCGTCGCCCGCCGGGGGATAGGGGCCGAAGTAGGCGTGATCGCCGGAGTCGCCCGGCAGGTGGAAGGCGGCGCCGTCGAGGGTCAGGTCCGAGGCTCCCGCCCCCTGCGGCAAGGAGGTCGTGGAGGCGTCGAGGTCCACGATGGTCCAGTGCCACCAGCCCGATGGCGTCGGCGCATCGGGATCGAAGCAGGACACCGCGAAGGAGGCGGTGCCCTCCGGGAAGCCCGACCACGACAGGGCGGGCGAGATGCTCTCGCCCGCAGCGGCGGTGAAACGGTCCGCGATGCGCGCGCCAGCGGCGATGTCCGTCGACGTCAGGGAGAACGCGGGGGCGGCGGGGAGAAGGTCATAGGGGAAAGGGGGGCGCGGGCGTCGCAGATCGGTCATGGATGCCTCCGTTCTCGGTCGGGCCTATGGGGGCCACTCTAGACGTCGGTCTCCCTCTCCTGAAGGCGCCTGACGAGCGGGCTTCATTCCTGTCGCCCCCGCGCGCTACGCTCATGCCGAACTCGAACACGCGTTCGAATGCGTGACAGGGAGGAGGCGCCATGGGTGGGGATGGGAGACTCTCGCGCCTCCGGGCCGCCAGGAGCGCCCTGGCCAGTGCCGAGGAGCGCACCGGCCTGCGCTCGGCGGGCGGGCCTCTCGCAGCCCGGGCCCGGGAGGGCCTCATCGGTGATCCCCCTCCCGGCCCCTGGCTCGGCGTGGGGGCCGCCACCGGCGGGGCCGTGGTCCTCGCCGGCTCGACCAGCGCCCTCCTCGCCCTTCTCGCCCACCGCCAGGGTGCCCAGGGGTGGTGCGCGGTGGTCGGCGGGGAAGACCTCGGCTGGTGCGCCGCCGCCCACCTCGGCCTCGCCCTCGACCGCGTGCTCGCCGTCCCCATCGGCGCGGGGGACGGCGGGGAGGCCCGTGCGGCGCGGGAGGAGCTCGCCCCCGCCGGCATCCTCGCCGTCACCGCCGCCCTGCTCGACGGCGTCGACGCCCTCCTCATCACCGCCCGCCCCGCCTCGCGCCTCCGCTCCCGGGACCGTGCCACCCTGACCGCCCGCGCCCGGGACCGCGGCGCCCTCATCCTCAGCCCCATCCCCTGGGAGGGGGCCCGCGTCCTGCGCGCCGAGCCCCGCGGTGCCCTCGTCCCCCTGCGCGCCACCGCCCGGGGCGCGCAGGAGATGCCCGCCGGATACCTCGATGCCTTGTCCTGGCGCCTGTTCGACGACGCCCGCGGCGTCCGCCTCGACCTGCGCCTGGGAGGCGCCGGCATGGAGCTCGTGGATCTCGCGGGGGCCGGCGGGAGGGGAGCGGCCGTGTCCAGGGGCCCCGCCGCCCCCGACATGCCCGGCGCCCCCACTGCCCGCAGGGGGAGCGCATGAGCCCGCCCATCGCCCCCTCGTCGTCCCCGGCTCACGCCGCCCCGCGACTCCTCGCCGTATGGGTCCCCGACTGGCCCGTCGTCGCCCTCACCCTCCAGGGACGCGATCAGCCCCGGACCCGCCGGGGAGCCGGAGAGCCCCCGCCCGATCCGGCCACCGGGCCCGTCGCCGTCATCGGCGCCCGGGGCGTCGTCGCCGCCTCCCCAGCGGCGCGGGCCGCCGGCGTGGGCGTCGGGATGCGCCTGCGCCTGGCCCGGTCCCTGTGCCCCGGCCTGGCCATCATCCCCCCGTGCCCCGAGCGGGAGGCCCGAGCCTTCGAGGGCGTCATGGAGGCCCTGGGCACTGTCCTGGCCGACCCCTCGGTCATGCGGCCCGGCCTGGCCCTGTCCGGTGCTCGCGGCCCCGCCGCCTGGGCCGGGGGAGAGGAGCCCCTCGCCGAGGCCATCGTCGAGGCCGTCGCCCAGGGGGTCGGTGTCGAGTGCCAGGTCGGCATCGCCGACTCCCTCCTCGGGGCCGTCCTCGCCGCCCGGCGCGGCATCATCGTCTCCCCCGGAGCCACCGCCGCCTTCCTGTCCCCCTGGCCGTTGGAATCCGCTCTGACCTGCCTGACCTCACGCGCGGTGGGGCAGGAGGCGCGGGCCGTCATCGAGACGCTCTCGCGCCTGGGTGTCCACCGCCTGGGAGAGCTGGCCGGCCTCCCGCGCCGGGATATCGCCGCGCGATTCGGGCTCGCCGGGGAGCGCCTCCACGTCCTGGCCGGCGCCGAGGCGCACGACGCCCCCCGGGCCGCGCGCCCCCGGGCGGACCTCAGCGTCGAGAAGGGATTCGACCCGCCCATCGAGCGGGCCGACGCCGCCGCCTTCGCGGCCCGTGGGCTCGCCGAGCGGCTCTCGGCGCGTCTGATGGGCGCCGGCCTGGGCGCCGGGCGCCTCCTCATCGAGGCCGCCTGCGAGGACGGCTCCGAGCTCGCCCGCTCCTGGATGCTCGACTCCTTCCCGGACCCCGCCCAGACCACGGACCGCGTCCGCTGGCAGATCGAGGGCTGGCTGGCCGGCCGCTCCGGCCGCCCTCCCGCCGCGCCCCTGACCCTCCTGCGCCTGACCGCCCTCGATCCCGTCACCGCCGGCGCCTACCAGGAGGGGCTGTGGGGATCCCCGGGCGAGCGGGGGCAGCGCCTCGCCCGCAGGGCCGCCGAGCGCGTCGAGTCCCTCCTCGGGGCCGGCGGGGTGCTGACCCCCCGCCTCGTCCCCGGGCGGGACCCGCGCTCCCGCGTCCGCCTCATCGGCTGGGATGAGCCACCCCCCGGCCCCTCCTCGGCGGGGCGTCCCGGCGGCGCCGCGCGCGGGGGGCCGCCGCCCTGGGCGGGGATGCTCCCGGAGCCGAGCCCCGCCACCGTCCCCGCCCGCCGCGTGCCCGCGCTCCTCGCCGATGCCGCGGGGGAGGAGATCGGCGTCGACGCCCAGGGGGCCCTCGACGGCGCCCCCGCCACCATCCGCATCGGGGAACCGGGGGGCCCGCGCTCGGAGTGGGACGGGAGCGATGAGGTCCTCGCCTGGGCCGGGCCCTGGGCCATCGACGAGGGCTGGTGGGGGCCCGGCGCCCACCGGCGCGCCTACCTGCAGGTGACCCGCCGCTGCGGCCCGCCCCTGCTCCTGGAGCGCTCCGGGAGGTGGTGGGTCGACGCCGTCTACGACTGACCGCGAGGGGCCGTGGCCGACCACGGTCGGCCGCAGTCGGCTGGAGCCGGCTGCGACTGGCCTACGAGCGGACGATGGCGCAGCGCGACCGCTGACGACTGAGTGCGATGACCACGAGCGCTGTGGCGCAGGCCCATGCGAGTCCCAGGGCCCAGCCCGCCAGGATCTCCGTGAGGCGGTGGTAGCCGAGGTAGGCGCGGGAGGCGCCCACGGCGGCCGTGACCACCAGGGCCGCCGCCACGGCGCCGGCCCGGGCTGCCCGCGAAGCCGCTGAGATGAGGACGAATCCCGCCAGAAGAGCCATGAGAACCGCGGTGTTGAGGGAGTGCCCCGAGGGGAAGGCCGCAGTGCGCGGGGGTGGGCCCAGGCGGAACTCGGCGCCCAGGCGCGGGCGGTTGAAGACTTCCTTGAGCGCGAGGGTGAGGATGGACGCGCCGCTCATGGAGGCCACCAGGATGACCGCCTGCGCCCCACGGCCCCGCAGGATCAGCGCGGGGGCGATCGCCGATGTGAGGACTGTCAGGCCGATCGTCCCTCCCGCATGGGTGAGGGACCAGGCGAGGGGTGTGAGCGCGGGGGCGCGCAACGAGGCCGTCCGCCTGGCCGCCCACAGGTCGATGGCCAGGCTCTGGCCGGGGGCGCCCGTACCGGCGCCCCCGCCGCCGTCGACAGTGAGCGTGGCGACCGCCGCGGCGGTGAAGACGGCGAGCGCCACCGCCATCGTCCAGGCGATGGCCCGCCTCGATGGCAGGGCCCGCAATGAGGCTTCCGGGAGCGTCGGCAGGAGGAGTCGCACCCGAGAACTCTAGGGGCTCGTGCTGTGACCCCGCTGTGCGGGTGCCGCCCGCGCCTCGCGGCCTACTTGCGCTCCAGGTCCGCCTGCGCGGGGTCCACGGTGGGGGCGTGGGTGACGAGCTTGTGCCCCCACCACAGGGCCAGGAACACCGGGACGCCGATGTAGGGCATGAGGATCTTTCCCAGGGAGTCCCCGCTGGTGATCGGCCCGTAGGCCTGTCCGACGATGATGGCGATGCAGGCCAGCAGGGCCACGATGGCGCCTGCGGGGAAGAACCGGGCCCGGTAGGGAAGGTCGGTCAGCGGCCGCCCCTGCGCCTTGAGGGCCATGCGGAAGCGCCAGTGGCACCAGGAGATGCCCGCCCAGGTGATGAAGCCCGCCAGGGCGGACAGGGTGAGCAGGAACTCGTAGGCGGCGCCGTCGCCGATGAGGGAGGTGATGAAGCCCGCCAGGCCCACGAGGGACGTGGCCACGAGCGCGTTCATCGGCACCTGGTGGGAGGATAGTCGCGTGAGGAAGCGCGGGGCGTGCCCGCGCTCGGCCAGCGCGAAGAGCATCCGGGTGGAGGAGTACAGGCCGGAGGTGCCCGCTGAGAGCACGGAGGTGAGGATGATCGCGTTGATGACCGAGGCGGCCCCCAGGATGCCCGCTCGTTCGAAGACGAGCGTGAAGGGGGACACCGAGATGTTGGACTCCGAGGAGTCGAGCAGATTGGGGTCGGTGTAGGGGATGAGGAAGCCGATGACGGCGATCGCCCCGATGTAGAACAGCAGGATGCGCCAGAAGATCGTGCGGATGGCGCGGGGGATGGTGCGCTCGGGGTTCTCCGCCTCGCCCGCGGCCGTCCCGATGAGCTCAGTGCCCTGGAAGGAGTAGCCGGCCACGAGGAGGACGAGGAGGATCCCCTCGCCGCCGCCCACGAAGGGCGCCTCGCCCGTGGTCCAGTTCGCCGTGCCCGGGCTGGGGCCGCCCAGGATCCCGGCGATCATCGCCGTGCCGAGGATGAGGAAGACGATGACGGCGACCACCTTGATCGAGGCGAAGAGGAACTCGGACTCCCCGTAGGCGCGGGCGCTCAGGGCGTTGATGGTGAACAGGATGACGAGGAAGAGGGCCGACCAGACCAGGGAGGGGACGTCCGGCAGCCAGTACTTCATCACCAGCGCCGCCGCCACGAGCTCGGCGGCCACGGTGATCGCCCAGTTGAACCAGTAGTTCCAGCCGATCGCGAAGCCGAAGGAGCGGGAGACGAAGCGCGTCCCGTACTCGCCGAAGGAACCGGCCACCGGCAGGTAGGCGGCCATCTCGCCCAGGGACTGCATGATGAGCCACACCATGATGCCGACGGCGGCGTAGGCCACGAGCGCGCCGCCGGGGCCCGCCTGGGAGATGGTGGCGCCGGAGGCGACGAACAGGCCGGTGCCGATCGCACCGCCGATCGAGATCATGGTGAGGTGGCGGCTGAGAAGGCTGCGGCGCAGCTCCTGGGGCTCGCCCTGCTCTCCGTCGGGGGCTGCGGCGCCCGCGGGCTGGGAATCGGTCATGCTGGATCCTGGATCGAGGTGGTGGGGCGCTCAGGGATGAGTCGCCGACATTGGGGGCGCGGGCACAGTAACCACTCCGCGGGTGAACGACGGGGATTGTCTCACGGGGCCGCCTCGGCGCCGTCATGGCGAGCGCGCTATTCTGTACACCTGTTCGAATCCGTCGCCCGGGAGGAGTGCCCGTGCCGTCCGCGCACCGCTACGCCGAGCTCCACGCTCATTCGGCCTACTCCTTCCTCGACGGCGCCAATGAGCCCGAGGACCTCGCCGCCGCGGCCGCCGAGCTCGGCCTGGAGGCCCTGGCCCTGACCGATCATGACGGCATGCCCGGCATCGTCAAGCACGCGCGGGCCGGGCGCGCCCACGGCGTCCCCACCATCCACGGCGCCGAGCTCGCCCTCGATGATGCCTCCCACCTGCCGATCCTCGCCCGGGACCCCCGCGGGTACCGGCGCCTCGCCGCCGCTGTCTCCCATCACAACCTCGCCGCCGGGAGGCGGGAGGAGCCCTCCCACCGCCTCCCGGAACTCGCCGCGGCCCTGGAGGGCGGGGGGATCCTGGCTCTGACCGGCACCGCCAACGGCCCTCTGCGCCGGGCCCTGGGGGACCCGCACCGCCCCACCGAGTGGAGCCTGGTGGCGGCTGACGCGGCCCTGGGCCGGCTCGTCGACCTCCTCGGGCCCGACGGCGTCGCCGTGGAGCTCTCGCTCGACGGGTCCTTCACCGACGCGCCGCTGACCGAGGCCCTGGGCTCCCTGGCCCGCGCCCACCGCCTGCCGCTCGTGGCCACCGGCGCCGTGCGCTGCGCCCGCCCGGCGGATTCCCGCCTGGCCGATGTGCTCATCGCCACACGACTGGCCACCGACCTGGACTCCGCGCGCGGACACCTGCCCGCTGTCGGCCGCCACCTGCGCGGCCCCGAGCAGATGGCGCGCCTGCACCGCCGTGATCCGGCCGCCGTCGACACCGCGGCGGATATCGGGGCGGACCTGGCCTTCGACCTCGCCCTCGTCGTCCCCGACCTGCCCATCCCGCCCGTCCCCGAGGGGCACACCCCCGCCACCTGGCTCCGCGAGCTCACCCGGCGCGGCGCCCTGGAGCGCTACGGCTCCCCGGGCGAGGAGCCCGAGGCCTGGAGGACCCTGTCGCACGAGCTCGACGTCATCGAGTCCCTCGGCTTCCCCGGATACTTCCTCATCGTGCGCTCCATCGTCGACTTCTGCGCTGAGGCCGGCATCCTGTGCCAGGGGCGCGGCAGCGCCGCCAACTCCGCCGTCTGCTACGCCCTGGGCATCACGGCGGTGGACGCCGTGCGCCACAAGATGCTCTTCGAGCGCTTCCTGTCCCCGGGGCGCAAGGGCTACCCGGATATCGATCTGGATATCGAGGCCTGCCGCCGCGAGGAGGTCATCCAGCACGTCTACGCCCGCTACGGGCGCGAGTACGCCGCGCAGGTCGCCAACGTCATCTCCTACCGGCCGCGCTCGGCCGTGCGCGACGCCGCCCGGGCCCTGGGTCACCCCAGTGGGCTCCAGGACCGGTGGGCGCGCCTCATGGACCGCTGGTCCACCGTGCGCACGGACCTGGCCGAGGGCGCGGCGGGCGGCGACGACGGCGTCCCCGCCCAGGTCCTCGACGTCGCCGAGTCCCTCCTGCGCCTGCCCCGCCACCTGGGCATCCACTCCGGCGGCATGGTCCTGGCCGACCGCCCCATCACCGAGGTCTGCCCCGTGCGCTGGGCCGCCAAGGAGGGGCGCACCGTCCTGCAATGGGACAAGGACGACTGCGCCGACGCCGGGCTGGTCAAGTTCGACCTGCTCGGCCTGGGGATGCTCACCGCGCTGCGCCTGGCCTTCACCAGCCTGGCCGCCCGTGGGGAGACCGTGCCCGAGCTCGCGCCCGGGGGAGAGCTCCGCGCGGCGAAGGTCGGCCGCCCCTGGGACCTGCACACCCTGCCCGAGGAGGACCCGGCGGTCTACCGGCTCCTTCAGGCAGCGGACACCGTGGGCGTCTTCCAGGTCGAGTCGCGCGCCCAGATGGCCACCCTGCCGAGGCTGCGCCCCGAGACCTTCTACGACATCGTCGTCGAGGTCGCCCTCATCCGCCCCGGCCCCATCCAGGGCAATGCCGTGAGCCCCTACATCCGGCGCCAGCTCGGCCGTGAGCCCATCACCTACCTCCACGAATCCCTCAAGCCCGCCCTGGCCAAGACCCTGGGCGTGCCCCTGTTCCAGGAGCAGCTCATGCAGATCGCCATCGACGCCGCCGGATTCACCCCCGCCGAGGCCGATGCCCTGCGCCAGGCGATGGGCGCCAAGCGCTCGGCCGAGCGCATGGAGGCCCTGCACGCCCGGCTCGTGGACGGCATGACACGGCGCGGGGTGAGCCGGGCCGACGCCGAGTCCGTCTTCGCCCAACTGAGGGGCTTCGCGGATTTCGGCTTCCCCGAGTCCCACGCCTTCTCCTTCGCCTACCTCGTCTACGCCTCCGCCTGGCTCAAGGCCCGTCGGCCCGAGGACTTCTACGCCGGCATCCTGGGCGCCCAGCCCATGGGCTTCTGGTCGCCCGCCACGCTCGTGGCCGACGCGCGCCGCCACGGTGTGCGCGTCCTGCCCGCCGACGTCAACGCCTCGGCGGTGGAGGCCGGGGTCGAGCGCCGACCCGCCGCGGACGGCCCCGACTGGGAGCCCCTCGAGCCCTCCCCGCACGCCCTGGCCCCCGTCGACGCCCATCCGGGCCTGGCCGTGCGCCTCGGCCTGGGGCGCGTCAAGGGCCTGGGCGGGGCCGCTGAGCGGATCGTGGCAGAGAGGGAGTCCCATGGGCCCTTCACCGACCTGGCGGACCTGGCCCGCCGCGTGCGGCTGACGACGGCGAGGCTGGAGTCCCTGGCCGCCTCCGGGGCGCTGCGGTCCCTGGGGGTGGATCGGCGCGAGGCCCTCTGGGCGGCGGGGGCGATCGCCGGGGAGAACGGGCAGTGGCACGCCCCCTCCCCGGGCGAGGCCTGGTCCCAGCCGCCGCTGCCGGGCACCGCCGTCGGCGCGAGCGCGCCGGAGCTGGTCCCGATGACTCCCGCGGAGGAGGCCGCGGCCGACATCCGGCTCACGGGCGTGGCCTCATCGCGCTCCCCGATGTCCCTCGCCCGCCCGGCACTGGCGGCGGGCGGCATCCTCACGATCGCCGAGGTGGCGCGCCGGGCGGGCCAGCGGGTGCGGGTGGCCGGGGTCGTCACTCACCGGCAGAGGCCCCGCACCGCGTCGGGGATGATCTTCCTCAACCTGGAGGATGAGACCGGCCTGCTCAACGTCGTGTGCTCCGCGGGCATGTGGCGCCGCTACCGGAGTATTGGCCGGCGGGCCGGCGCCCTCGTGGCGCGCGGGACGGTGGAGGTCGGCGATGGCGTCGTGGCCCTCATCGGCGAGCATCTGGAGGCCCTGGGCGGGATCGTGGCGCCGTCGAGCCGCGACTGGGCCTGATCCGCAGGGCCCGAGGGCGATCGGGGCGGCCGGGGGCGACGGCCGGGCGCCCTCAGGGCTTCGTGCGGATCTCGGAGTAGGCGGGCAGCTCCCCGATGACCGGCGCGTCCTTGACGTGGAGCTCGGAGTAGACCGACCAGGCGACGCTGATGAGGGGGACGGCGATGACCGCGCCGAGCAGGCCCGCGGAGTAGGTGCCCACCGCCACGCCGATGATGACGACCACCGGGTGCAGCGAGACCTGCTTGCCCATGATGAGGGGCTGGAGGATGTGCCCCTCGATCTGGCCGATGCCCGCCACGCCCAGGCACACGATGATCATCGTCAGGAAGCCCTTGGAGGCCAGGGCCACGATCATGGCCACGGCCATGGCCGCCGGCGCGCCGAGCAGCGGGATGAAGGCGCCGATGAACACGAGCACGCCCAGGGGGGCGGCCAGGGGGATCCCGATGAGCTGCAGGAAGATCCCCGCCATGATGCCGTCGGTGGCGGCCACCAGCACGGTGCCCCGGGCGTAGCCGGCGAAGGTGTACCAGCCCGCGCCCGCCGCACGGTGGACGGGCTCGCGCAGGCGGGCGGGCAGCTCGTTGAGGAACCAGCGCCACATGCGGCCCCCGGAGGCCAGGAAGAAGATCGTGCAGAACAGGGCGAGGGCGAGCACGGCGAAGACATCGACGACGGCGCCCGCGTTGGCCAGGGCCTCGGAGACGAGGGTCGGCGCGTTGGTGCGCAGGTACTCCTGGCCCTTGACGACGAGGCTGTGCACCTGGGCGAAGATCTGGTCCTCGGTCAGGTGCAGGGGCAGGGGGCCGTGCTCGAGGAAGTTGACGATCGTGTCGATACCGGTGTTGAACTGGTCGGCGAGGGTGCTCCACTGGTCCGTCACCGAGGTGATGACGTAGAACATGAGGCCGGCGACGACGCCGACGGCCACCCCGAGAGCGAGGAAGGTCGCCGCGTAGCGGGGCATGACGCGGGCGAAGAAGGAGACGAGGGGCTGCAGGAGGGTGGTGAACACGAGGGCGATGAACAGACCGACGACCACCGGGACGAGCTTGAAGGTCGCGAAGAAGACGAGGCTGATGATGATGAGGAGCCCCAGCCCCAGCCAGGCCGCGATCCCGCCGCGCACGAGCCAGTGGGGCAGGGCGTCCAGGATGGTGGGCCTCGAGGCCACGACGACGGTGGGCGGGGTCGCCGGATCCGCGGCGGCAGTGGCCGCCTCGGACGGTTCGGCCGCCTCGGCCCCGCCCGTCTCCTCGCCGACCGGCGCGGACTCGCGATCCGCGAGATCGCGGGGCGACCCGGTCATCGGCGCCGTGGCGTCAGGGGCGCCCGGGGCGTCGTCGGGTGTGTCTGGCGCGCCGTGGGGCGCCGGGGTTCGGGGACTCGTCATGATCCTTGCGTCTCGCTCTCGCTGACGGGGCCCGGTCAGCCTACTAGCGTGGCGCCATGAGTCCCTCACGCCGTGCCGGTTCCCGCCCGCCCTTCCGCCTGCCGCGAGCCGCGGCCCTGACACCGGGCAGGGGCGGTCAGCCCCGCCTGCTCGTCGACGCCCCCTCGGGGGCGGCGGAGATCTACCTCCACGGCGCGCACTTGACCTCATGGGCCCCCCGGGGCGGCGGTGAGGCCCTGTTCACCTCCCGCAAGGCCGTTTTCGATGGCGAGACCGCCATCCGGGGCGGCGTGCCCCTGTGCCTTCCCTGGTTCGCCTCCGGGCCCGACGGTGCGCGGCGGCCCTCCCACGGATGGGCCCGGATCATGGAATGGGAACTGCGCTGCGTCGAGACCCGGCCCGACGGCTCCGTGAGGGTCCTCATGGCCCTCGAGCACGATGGGCTGAGCCTCCTCTACGAGATCAGCGTGGGGGAGGAGCTGGGGCTGTCCCTGTCGGTCAGCAACCGGGGGACGGCGCCCCGGAGCGTGGAGGCGGCGCTGCACACCTACCTGAGGGTCGGCGACGTGACCGCCGTGCGGATCATCGGACTGGAGGGGTGCGAGTACACGGACAAGACGGCCGGGGGCGCCACCTCGGTGCAGGCCGGCCCGCTGGGAGTGCGCGGCCCCGTGGACAGGATCTACGAGTCCGGCGCGCCGACGACGGTCTTCGACCCGGCGCTCGGCCGCCGCGTGCGGGTCTCGCCCGCGGGATCGGCCCAGACCGTCGTCTGGAACCCGTGGAGCAGCGGCGCCGCTGCCCTGACCGACATGGCCGAGGAGGAGTTCCCGACGATGGTGTGCGTCGAGACCGCCCGGCTGGGCCGCTCAGCGGCTCTGCTCGGGGCGGGGGAGACCATGGCCATGGGGACCGCACTCGCCGTCGAGCCCCTGTGAGGAGAAGCGCAGGGCCGGGCATCAGTGTGCTGTGAGATGAAGCACCGCGGGGTGATTTGCGCGCGAGCGCTCCTCCTGGGTAACTTTCTCTGCGTTGCCAGCACGGGAGACCGGGGCCGGCGGCTCAACTGAACAGGTCCGAGTGGCGGAATTGGTAGACGCGCTAGCTTGAGGTGCTAGTGCCTTATTAAACGGGCGTGGGGGTTCAAGTCCCCCCTCGGACACGGCCAGGGCGGGCCCGGGAGAGATCCCGGGCCCGCCCTTCTCGTTGTTCTCGGCCGGGGTCCTTGTGGACGCGCCCCGGGGTTGTGGACGTGCGCGGGGGTTGCCGACGCGTCCCCGGGGCGCGTTCATAACCCCGGGGCGCGTCGGCAAGCGCAGCGCGCCTGCAAGTGCAGGGAACGTCGGGCGGGCGCTCGGCCCGCGACGCAGGTCGGGGCTCAGGCCCACTCGGGGCGGAACAACTCCGGCTTCGAGGGCATGAGCAGCAGGATGAGCAGCCAGATCCAGCCAATGAGAGGAACAAAGCGGATGAACCACCATCCGCCGGACTTGCCGATGTCGTGGAGACGGCGGACCTCCACGGAGATGGACGGGACGATGATGGCGAGTCCGAATGCCATGGCGGCCACGCCGCAGATCATCATGATGATGATGGCCCACGGCTCGACAGTGCTTTCCGCTCCGTCTCGCGCGGGTATCGCACCGGCGACCGTCGCGGTAAGGCCCACCGCCATGCATCCGCCGACGACGAGGATCTGCAGCAGCCAGGGCCAGAGCACCTCCGAGACCGAGGCAGCGCCCCGGAACTGGGCGTAGCGGTGGAAGAAGCGGCGCACGGCCTCGCCGAAGGACGCCCCGGGGAGGGCGGCGAGCTCAGGGGGGAGCATGGCCATCTGGGGCGCTCCGTAGGGCACGCCGTAAGCAGGGGCGCCCATGGGGTAACCGGGCTGGGGAGAGGGATCCTGAGGAGGCTGGCTGTTCCCATAGGGGACGGACACGGTAACTCCTGTGGGTGGACGACAGAGATTTCCGGCCTGCGATGATGTTCGCTCATCGTCAGTACCGGAACTCATCGTAACGGACTTGTATCGTCCTTCCGTGACTCCGATCCGCACCTCGCTGGGTGGTCATCCTCCCGCCGTGCTCCGCGCCCGCGCCGCCGTGTGCCTCACCTTCTTCTGCAACGGGCTGGCATTCTCCAACCTCGTGCCCCGCTACCCCGAGATCGTCGAGCGCCTCGCCATCACGAAGGCCGCCTTCGGCCAGGCGGTCATGGCCGGGTCGATCGGCGCGCTCATCGCCGGGCTCGCCGCCTCCGCGCTCATCACCCGGTGGACCTCGGCGCGCGTGGCCAGTGTCGGCATGGCGCTCGCGGGCCTGGCCTACCTCGGCGCGGGCACCGCGGGGAACTGGCTCATGCTCGCCGCCTGCCTCGCGCTCGGCGGGGGACTGGACGCGATCATCGACGTCGCCCAGAACGCGCATGGGCTGAGGGTCGGGAGGCGCTGGGGGTCCTCGATCATCACCTCCTTCCACGCCGCGTGGTCGCTGGGCGCCGTCTGCGGTGCGCTCATGGGCCAGTGGATGGCGGCCTCGGGGGCACCGATCGCCTGGCACCTGGGCATCGTCGTCATCATTCTCGCCGCGCTGTCACTGGCGGCTCTGCGCTGGATGATCCCGGGGCCCGACTCCGACGACCGCCGCAGCGCGGTGGTGGAGCCCTCCGGCTCGCCCACGGCGCCCCCCACCGCTCCCGTATCGGCGGAGCCCACCGCCCCGGCGCCCTCCGCGCCACCCGCGCGCGCCTCCCGGCCGATGGTGATCGCCGTGATCGTGGTCCTGGGCGCCATGTGCGCGGCCGCCATGTTCCCCGAGGACGTGAGCGCGAATTGGTCCCCCCTCCTGCTCGCAGAGCTGCGGGCCCCGGCGGGGATGGCCGGGATGGGGCTGGTGGCGATGCAGACCATCATGATCGTCGGCCGACTCATCGGGGACCGGATCATCGATCGCCTCGGGCCCCGGCGCGTCATCGGCACGGGCGGAGCCCTCGTGGCGCTGGGGATGGGAGCGGGGCTCACCACGGGCACCGTCTGGGGGATCCTCGCGGGCATGCTCCTGGCCGGGGCGGGCTGCGCCGTCGCCGTCCCCGTCGCATACGCGGCCGCGGATGACATCCCGGGCCTGCCGCCCGGAGCGGGCCTGACGATCGTCAGCTGGCTGGCCAGGGTCATCATGATGATCGCCCCGCCGATCGTCGGGATGCTCGCCGACTCCCACGGCACCCGGGTCGCCCTGGGCTACGGGCTGCTCGGAGGGCTCATCATGATCGCCTCCTGGCCGGTGCTCCACGCCCCCGGCCGGACCAGGCCCGGAGGGCCGCCTGATTAGGATCGGCCCATGCAGCCCTTCGAGATCACCGTCCCAGCCGAGGCGGGCCGCCCGGGCCTCCTCCTGTCCGCGCCTACGATGGACGACGCCGAGCGGGTCAGCGAGATCTGCCAGGACCCCGGGATCCACCGCTGGACGCCCGTCCCCTCGCCCTACTCGCTCGACGACGCGAGGCGGTTCATCACCGATGTCGTCATCCGCGGCTGGGAGACGGGGCACGAGCTCACCTGGGCCATCCGCGAGCAGAGCGCCGACGGCGCCAGTGGGGCGCCCGCCGACACCCTCATCGGCATGATCGGGCTGCGCGTCGCGGCGGCCGGCCGGGGAGAGCTCGGCTTCTGGGTGGCGCCGGGCTCTCGCGGCCGGGGCGTGGCGACACGCGCCGCGCGCGCCGTCGTCGGCATGGCGCTCGATCCTGAGAGCGCTCTGGCCCTTCCCGCCGTGTCCTGGGGCTGCTGGATCGAGGACGGCGTGCCCAACTGGCCGTCGTGGAGGATCGCCTGGTCCCTCGGCTTCACCCGCGAGGGTCTGCGCCGCGCCGCGTTCCCGCGCCGGGGCCGGCTCCTCGACGGATGGACGGCCACGCTCCTGGCCGGTGAGCCCCGCCGCCCGGTGGCCCCCTGGGACGGTCCGGCGGTGCCCGCGGAGGCCCCGCTCGTCGCGCACGACGGCGTCGGCGAGCGCGAGGGGGACGACCCCGAGGCGCTCGTGCGGCGCTTCCACCACGTCTACGGCCTCCC
Source organism: Actinomyces denticolens (assembly GCF_002072185.1). GTDB lineage: Bacteria > Actinomycetota > Actinomycetes > Actinomycetales > Actinomycetaceae > Actinomyces > Actinomyces denticolens. The sequence continues at coordinate 142,206 of NZ_MVIW01000001.1, read as the reverse complement.
GATCCGTACCGACGGGCCGAGCCTGGATCGCGAGAGCCTGAACATGAGGATGAGCCTCATCGCCGAGGAGTTCGCCGAGTTGACCGGCGCCGTCTACGGCCGCGCCGCCAGGGAGGAGATCGAGGCCGCCTGCGCCCGGGCGCGCGCGGCCGACGACGGCTCCCGGGACGTCGTCGAGACGGCGGACGCGCTGGCGGACCTCGTCTACGTCATCTACGGGATGGCCCTGGAGACCGGCATCGACCTGGCCGCCGTGCTGGCCGAGGTGCAGCGCTCCAATATGTCCAAGCTGGGGGAGGACGGGCGCCCGATCTACCGTGAGGACGGCAAGGTCCTTAAGGGCCCTGGCTACTTCCCGCCGGATGTGGCCCGCGTGCTGCGCGAGCAGCGCGAGACCGCCGCGCGGGGCGATCAGGCCTGAGCCCCGGGCCCGAGCGCCGGCGCTCCCGGCGATGAGGTCATCAGCTCCTCGGCCCGGGCGCGCCGGGAGGCGTGCTTGCGGCGCGTGACGATGACGCCGATGATCGTGGTGAGAACGATCGTCCCGCCGATGACGCCGATGCCGATGAGGCTCGTCCGCGCCAATTCCGCGGAGGTCGGCTCCTCGCGGAAGCCGCGCATGGTGAACAGGGGGAGGCCGAGGAAGGAGCCGAGCACCGAGTAGAGGATGCCCGCGCCGAAGCCCGCGAGGGAGGACAGGGCGGGAATGCCCCAGAGGTCCTCCCGGTGCCGTGCCTCGCACCAGCCCCTGAGGCTCTCCAGGTCCACTTCCTCGATCCGCAGCTCACGCGGGTCTCCCTGAGTGGGCATGACGCGCGGGTGGGCGAGGATGACCCGGTCCGTGTCCTTGACGAGCATGAGCAGGAAGCCGACGGCGAAGCAGAGGATGGCGATCTGCAGGGGGAGCGCGGTGTTGCCCATGGCGCCGAGGATCAGGCCGGCCATCAGCGAGAACACCGCCCCGAAGAGGCAGACGGCCAGGCCGCCGCCGATGGCGCGGCCCATGGCGGAGCGGCGCATGCGGGTGATGTCCCCGGCATCGGGCCACGCGGGCCCCATGCGGCCGTCGGCCGTGGTGCCGCGCTCGAGGCGGGTGCCGGCCGGGTACATGAGGAGATCCCTGGTCATGCCGGCCTCGACATCCACAGGGCGCGAGGACGCCGGGTCGGAGCCGGTGGCGGTGGCCAGTGCCTGTCTCAGGGCGAGCCACTGGTCCTCGGCCACCCATGGCGGGGTCCGCAGGAGCCAGAGGCGCCGCGCCGAGGCGGTCAGGACGCCCAGTCCTACGAGGAGGAAAAGGAGGAACCCCGCGCCGATGACCACGATGACGGCCTTGAACGGCCCTGGGGTGGCCGGTGCCGGATGGGCCACCTTGATGAGGGCGCCCAGCATCCCTGCGCCCATGCCGCAGAAGACCAGGGCGAAGCAGGCCGACAGCAGGGCGTTGACGGTCCCGGGCGTCATCGCCTGTGTGCTGCGGTACCCGCGCGGCTGGAAGGCCGAGCGGGCCTGGTCGACGGCGCTGTGGATCGCCTGGGCGTTGCCGCCGGGAGCGAGCACGGTGAAGCGCTCGGGTACGAGGGGCAGAGCCCCCGGGCTGCCCAGCCCGGACTCGTAGCGCCGGGTGACCCTGGTGGAGCGGTGACCGTTGTCATCCCAGTCGGTACGGGCACGGACCTCGGCGACTCGCGCGGGGACCCGTTGGGTGACGGAGACGATGACGCCGTGGGGCGTGGTGTGGTCCTCGACGGTGACGGTGGGCAGTCGCCAGGCCGGGACGGGCTTTCCTGTGATGCTGGGCAGTGGGTACTCGGGCGCGCTCATCGTGTGCCTCGTGTCTCTCCTGGCAGGGGGCAGGACCGCTCCGAGCATAGGCAGGAGTGACGATGGGCGGTGGGAGTCGGCGCGGTGAGCCCTACCCGTGGAGTGAGAGGGCTCGACCCCACAGATTCGCGGTCCGAGCGCACTGAGAGGCCGCGCCATCAAGATAACTATACTGTACATATAGTACAGTTACGCCATGGTCGCCGCTTCGAACCCCATGCCCCCCAGCACCCATCACCCGGATTCCCGGGCGGTCCCGTCGTCGGACCCCGAGCGGGCGCCCGCGTCGAACGGCGCCCGTGACTGGGTGGCGCTGGGCGTCCTCACGCTCGCCGTCACGCTCCTCGCCATCGACTCCACCGTCCTGTCCCTGGCGATCCCCTCGCTCAGCGCGGATCTCGCCCCGAGCGCCACCGAGCTGCTCTGGATCGGGGACATATACTCCTTCGTCATCGCCGGACTGCTCGTCACAATGGGCAATGTCGCTGATCGCGTCGGCAGGCGCAGGCTGCTCCTGGGCGGAGCCATCGGGTTCGGCGCGGCGAGCGCGTTGGCCGCGTTCGCGTCGAGCGCCGGTGCCCTCATCGCCGCCCGCGCGCTGCTGGGCGCCACGGGGGCCACGATCATGCCCTCCACCCTGTCCCTCATCCGGAACATCTTCACGGACCCGCGCCGTCGTGCCACCGCTATCGCCATCTGGTCCGCGGGCACCACCGGCGGCATGGCACTGGGGCCCCTCGTCGGCGGCGCGCTCCTCGAGCGCTTCTGGTGGGGCAGCGTCTTCCTCATCAACCTGCCCATCATGATCCTCGTGGTCATCCTGGGCGCGTGGTTGCTCCCCGAGTCACGGCATGCCGGCGGCGGGCCGATCGACCTGCCCTCCGCTGCGCTCTCGGTGGCCGCGATCATGCCGATCGTGTACGCCGTCAAGTCCTTCGCGCACGATGGGCCGAGCACCGCCGCCCTGGTGGCCCTGGTGATCGGCGCGAGCGCGGGAACGGCCTTCGTACGACGCCAGATGGTCATCGCTATCCCCCTCATCGACGTGCGTCTCTTTCAACGCCCCTCCTTCACATGGGCCGTGCTGTCCACCGTCCTGGCGATCTTCTCCCTCAGCGGCCTCATGTACTTCTTCAGTCAGTACCTCCAGCTCGTGCGCGGGTACTCCACCCTGACCGCCGGGATCGCCGAGATGCCGGGCACCGGTGCCGCCATCGTGGTGGTCCCGATCGTCGGATGGCTGGTGGGCCGCCTCGGCCAGGGGAGGACGCTCGGCGGGGGCCTCATCGCCTCCGCGGCCGGAATGGTCGGGATCGCCGTCGCCGAGTCCCTTCCCAGCTACCTCCCGCTGGGGATCGCCCTGGGCCTGGTGGGCGTCGGGATCGGGGTCGCCTCCGCCGTCTCCACCGGGGCTGTGCTCGGCGCCGTGCCGGCCGAGCGCGCGGGGGCGGCCTCCGCGATCTCCGAGACCGGCCTCGAGCTCGGGGCGGCGCTCGGCATCGCCGTGCTCGGCACGCTTCAGGACATCGGCTACCGCGCGCGTCTGACGGACGCGCTGGACGGGGCGACCGGGCTGCCGGGGGCCATCACCGCGGTGGCCAAGCAGTCCCTGGCCAACCTCACGAGCATCGCCGACGCCTCCTCGCCGGCGCAGGCCCAGCTCCTCGACTCCGCCCGTCACGCCTTCACCGGCGCGATGCAGACCACCGCCGTCGTCGCGGCCGCGGTGCTGGTCATCGCCGGCCTCATGGCGGCGCGGTATGTTCCCTCCGAGAGAGGGGAATCGCATGAGGGAGTCCAAACGGCAGCGGGTCATTGAGGCGGCGCTGGCGATCATTCACGACGAGGGGGCCCCCGCCCTCACCTTCGAGGCGGTCGCCGCGCGCACCGGCCTGACCCGGGGTGGGATCATCTACCACTTCCGCAACCGCGCTGATCTTCTCGAGGGCATCGCCCAGGAGATCGGCCGTCGCTGGCACGAGGAGGCGCTGGGGTACCTGGAGGGCGTCTTCGACGACGCGACCCCTGGCGAGCGCATCTCCGCCCTGGTGCGCTCCGTCATCGAAGCCCCGCTGGGTCCCGCCGAGATGGGGCTGTTCGCCGCGGGGGGCGCCGAGAGGGCGGCACTGGCGCGCGTCTCGGCGGAGCTGGATCGCCGATGGGCGGGAGACCCGGCCTCTCTCACCCCCGAGCAGCGCATCGCCCTCCTCGCGGCGGAGGGGCTGTGGCTGCGTCGGCTCATGAACGGCGGCGCGGGCTATCCCGACGACGAGGACCTCGTCGGGCGCATCCAGGCCATGGCGAGCGGGTCCGATCACCCCGGGGTGCGGCGCGGGGATGCGGGCGGCCGGGCCGACGGTCAACGGTGAGGGCCCGGGACGCGCCGGTCGGGGACGGCCGGTCTTGGGAAGCGCGCCGGGATCGGGATAGCCTGGCCCGGCCCACAGCAGAATCGGTCGGCCCGGTCCGAGGACGGATCCGCGCCCGGCCCCCGTGAGAGGACCCCCATGGCACGTGTCACCATCGTCGGCGGAGGCTACGGCGGCATCACCCTGGCCAAGGCGCTCGACGGCGTCGCCGAGGTCACCCTGGTCGAGCAGAAGGACGCCTTCGTCCACCACGCCGCCTCCCTGCGCGCGGCGGTGGATGAGGAGTGGTCGGAGAGGATCTTCCTGCCCTACGACGGGCTCCTGACCAACGGCCGCGTGGTGCGCGGCACCGCGATGGCGGTCAAGGGCACCACCGTCCAGGTCTCCGGCGAGGGCGAGATCCAGGCCGACCACCTCGTGCTCGCCACGGGCACCAACTACCCGTTCCCCGCCAAGCACCTGGAGTCCACGACGGCGATCGCCAAGGCCCGCATCGAGCGCGTGCGCACCTCCCTGGGGTCCGCCAAGCGCGCCCTCATCCTGGGCGCGGGCGCCGTCGGCCTGGAGTTCGCCGGAGAGCTCACCTCCGCCTTCCCGGAGCTGCGCGTGACCATCGTCGAGGCAGGCCCCACCATCCTGCCGCAGGGCGATTACAAGGCCGAGCTGCGCGACTCGATCGCCGCCCAGCTCGCCGAGCGCGGCGTCGAGATCATCACCGGGGACACCCTGGCCTACCTGCCCCCGATCGACGTCGGCGGGCTCGCCCCCTTCCGCGTGACCACCACCGGTGGGCGCACCATCGAGGCCGACATCTGGTTCCGCGCCTACGGGGCCTCCGCCGCCACGGGCTTCCTCGGCGAGGACTACGACGAGATCCGCCACTACGACGGCACGATCCGCGTGGACGACAAGCTGCGGGTCATCGATCATCCGGGCGTATGGGCGATCGGCGACATCACCGACGTCCGGGAGTCCAACCGCGCCCAGCACGCCCGTGACCATGCGGCCGTCGTCGCCCAGAACATCCAGGACATCATGGCGGGCCGCGAGCCGTCGGCCTCCTACACCCCCCAGTCCGACCTCGTCGTGCTCCCGCTGGGTCCCGTGGGCGGGGCCTCCCAGGTGCTCAAGGACGGGATGAGGGTGGTCGAGGGCCCCGAGTTCACCAATCGCATCAAGGGCGAGGACCTGTTCACGGAGAACCTCCGCAGGCAGCTCGGTCTGGTCGACTGACCTCCTCCGCCGCGCCGGCCCGGGCACGGTCGCAGGCGTCCTGGTCCCGTCCCGCGGGGCCAGGACGCCGATGTGGTGCGCGCCGCCGGGGGATGCCGGTAGGCTGGCGCTATGACGAACGACCCGCGGTCCGCGCTCAACCGACTCATCGCCGCCTTCGAGGCCCACCTCGACGCCGCCGCGACGGGTGACGAGAACTCGCCGGCAGTGGTCGCCGCGGAGAACGCCCTCCAGGACGCCTTCTTCACCTACGACGACGTCCTCTTCACCGCTTACGGCATCGAGCTCCCCTTCGACACCTACGACGGGGACGACGATGATGACGACGACATCATCGACATCGACGACGATGATGATGACGACGTCGACTACGACGACGATGATGAGGACGATGACGACGACTACGACGACGAGGACTGATCTCCCGGGCCGTCTTCGGGCGGCCTGATCGGTCAGAACCTCTCGGGGTAGCCGAGCTGCGGGGCGCTGACCTCGCCGAGGGCGTGGCGGATCTGCGTGGGCAGATCGAGATCCTGTGCCGAGAGCGCCCCCTGGAGCTGCGCCGGGGTGCGGGCGCCCACGATCGTCGAGGCGATGCCCTCGGCGTCGCGCGCCCAGGCGAGCGCCACCTCGACGGGCTTGCGGTCCAGGCCCGCGGCGGCCGTCGCCACCGACTCCACGATGCCCCGGTGCTCGCCGCCCAGGTACGCCGAGGCGTAGGAGCGCAGGTGCGGTGAGGCGGCCCGCGAGTCCGCGGGGATCGTGGCCCGGTACTTGCCGCTGAGGACGCCCCGGCCCAGGGGCGCGTAGCCGATGACGCCGAAGCCCATGGCCTCGGCGGCGGGGATGACCTCCCGCTCGATGCCCCGGTTGAGCAGGGAGTGCTCGACCTCGACGGCGGCCATTCCGGGCGCGTCAGGGCCCTCGGCGAGCAGGCTGGCGACGCGCGCGCTCGCCCACGCGGGATGGTTGGAGACCCCTACGTAGCGGGTCCGCCCGGAGGAGACCGCGCGGCGCAGGGCGTCGGCCGTCTCCTCCAGGGGGGTGGCGGGGTCGGGCACCTGGACGAGCCACAGGTCGAGGTGGTCGGTCCCCAGGGTCTCCAAAGTGGCGTCGAGGCTGTCCAGGAGCGTGCCGCGCGAGGCGTCGGCGCTGGCCGGCTCGCCGCCCGTGCGCCAGGTGCGCACGCCCGCCTTGGAGACGAGCACGAGGTCCTGGCGGTTGACGTAGTCGCGCAGGAGTGTGCCGATGGTGCGCTCGGCCAGGCCCTCGGTGTAGGTGGCTGCGGTGTCCAGGAGGGTGCCGCCGGCGTCGAGGAAGATCCCGAGCTGGTCCTTGGCCTCGACCTCGTCGGTGTCCCGGCCCCAGGTCATCGTGCCGAGGCCGACGGCGGACACGCGCAGGCCGGTGCGGCCCAGTCTCCTGTACTCCATGGCGCCAAAGGTACCTGCCCCGGCGTCGAATTCTCGTGTCGCGCGTACCGGGTCGGGGTGGTGGCTCCGGCCCTGCGGACCGGGGCCACCACCCCTTCTCGTCTGTCGAGCGTCTTCGCTACTTGCGCACGGTCATGGTCCAGGAGGCGGGGCCGACGGTCTCGAACTCGGTGACGGTGTAGCCGTTCTTGGCGGCCCAGGCGGGCAGGGTCTCTGTTCCCTGGGTGCAGTCGAAGGCGATGACGAGTTCGTCGCCGGCCTCGAGGTCCTCCATGGCCTCCTCCGCCTCCATGACGGGGAAGGGGCAGACCTGGCCGTTCGTCTCGAGGATGGTGCGCATGATGGGGTCCTTTCAATGAGGTTGGGGTGTGCGACGGGGCGGGCATGGGCGCCGTCGTCGGGTGGATCAGGCGGGGGCGGGTGCGGCCTCGCGGGCGGGGGAGGGCTCGACGTCGGCGGCGGCTGCGCGGGCGGCTCGGGCGGCGCGGCGCTTCTGGCGGGGGCGGATGAGGAGGACCCAGGCGGCGGCTCCGACTCCGAGGATCTGGAAGACGAGCGCGATCCAGCCCTGCCAGGACAGCAGGGAGGTCTGCACGAGCGCGTTGCCGATGGAGCATCCGCCGGCCCAGGCGGCGCCGACGCCCATGAGGAGGCCGCCCAGGATGGAGCGGATGATGATGGTGGCGTCGGGGACGCGCACGCGGAACTCGCCGGAGGCCTTCGCGGCGATGTAGGAGCCGAGGAGGATGCCCAGCACGAGCAGGACGCCCCAGTCGAAGCGGCTGGTGTCCCCGGTGACGATGACACCGATGAGGTTGGCGGACGGCGTCGTGATGCCCAGGCCGTCCTCGCGGCCGGTGGCCCAGGACAGGGGCCAGGCGGCGGCCGCGACGATCCCGACGATAGCCCCGGTGGCCAGGGGGTTCCAGCGCTTCTCGAGGAGCAGGTGGGCCAGGCCGGTGCGGCGGGCGGGCGGGGTGAACTGGGGGCCGCGCGCTGCGGTGAGGCGCAGTTGCCTGCGCGCCAGGAGGGCGACGCCAACGGCGAGGGCGGCGACTCCCACCCACTGCGGCAGGTGGAGGGTGTCCGGGATGGTGGTGAGCTCGGTGGTCCACAGGTCCTTCACCCAGCGGGTGGGGCCGGCGAGGATGCCGGTCTTCGCGGCGGCGGCCGCCAGGGCGTAGGCGATGAGGGCGAACCAGGATCCGACGAGGCCCTCGCCGGCGCGGTAGTAGGTGCCGGTGGCGCAGCCTCCGGCCAGCACGATGCCGATCCCGAAGAGGAGGGAGCCGACGGCGGTGGCGACCACGGAGAGTTGGGGCGCCTCCGGGGCGATGCTGCCGGTGAGGGTGAGGGCGAGGACGCCGATGGCCTGGACGGCGATGGCGATGAGGAAGGCGGTGAGCCAGAAGGAGGATCGTGAGACCCAGAGGTCTCGGAACGCGCCGGTGATGCAGAAGCGGCCGCGTTGGAGGATGAAGCCGAGGGCGGCTCCGGTGATCAGTCCGGTGATGATCATGGGGGTCCTTCCTGGGGCGGGGCGCCGGTGCGGCGCCCGGTTGTTGGGAGGGCCCGGGTGACGGGGCGTGCGGCGTCATGGCGCGGGAGCACTGGGAGCGGCGGTGGCGCCGCGGCGACGCGTCTCGCGGTCAGTGGCCGCGGGGGCGCACGGTGCCGTCACCCGGGGTGTCGGGTGAGCGGTGCGCCTGGTCCGGGGAGGCCGGCGCGGTCATCGCGCCGTGGCCGGTGAGGGGATGCTCGTTGGGTACTGGTTGCGGAGCGCTTGCCCTCAGATCGCCTGGACCAGGCAGCGCATACACATGGCAACCCCGCCGAGGGCGGTGCGGTTGCGGCGTGCGTGGTCCGTGCTCATGCGATCGTCCGTTCAGTCGTGGCGCCGCGAGGTGCGGCGACGTGCCCGGACGTTATCTGGGCGAGCGCCGCTGTGGCAAGCGCTGTCCACGTGAGGCGGCCCACCGAGCGGGCCGGGCGTCTCAGCGGGCGCCTGCCGAGGTGGCGCCGGTGCGGGCGGTGAGGAGGCGGGCGAGGCCGTCGTCCGGCAGTGGGGGAGTCTCGCCGCCGAAGAGGGGGCAGTGGGCCTGGAAGGCGCACCAGTCGCACAGGGGGCCGCGCTTGGGGGTGAAGGTGCCGGCGTGGGCGCAGTCCTCGATGTCGTCCCAGATGCGGGCCAGGCGCGTCTCGGTGGCCTCGAGCTCGGGCAGGCGCGGGTCATGGGTGAGGGTGCGGCCGTCCTTGAGGTAGAGGAGCTGGAGGCGGGCGGGGGCACGCCCGCGCAGGCGCCATAGGACGAGCCCGTAGAAGCGCATCTGGAACAGCGCCTCCTCCTGGAATCTGGGGGAGGGGGATTTGCCGGTCTTGTAGTCGACGACGCGCATGGCTCCGTCGGGGGCGATGTCGAGGCGGTCGACGAAGCCGCGGATGAGCAGGCCATCGGCGATCTCGGTCTCCACGAAGAGCTCGCGCTCGGCGGGGGCGAGGCGCTGGGGGTTCTCCATGCGGAAGTAGGAGGCGATGAGGTCGCGCGCCTGGCCGAGCCAGGCCTCGATCTGCGCGGGCTCCTCGAAGAGCCCCATGACCTCCGGGCTCTTGGCGCGGTGAGCCTCCCACTGCTCGGGCAGCATGGCGAGGGCGGCCTCCGGGGTGCGCTCGCGCGCGGGCAGGTCGTAGAGGCGCTCGAGGATCGCGTGGACGAGCGTGCCCTTGTGGGTGGCGAGCGAGCCGGGCTCGGCCAGGCCATCCACGGTGCGCAGGCGGAACAGCAGGGGGCACTGGAGGAAGTCCTTTGCTCGCGACGGCGAGAGCGCCGTCCGGCGAGGCCCCCTGCGCGCAGGCCGCCTGGAGCCCGGCCCCGTGGCCCGGGGGCGGGTGGTGGCCGGGGCGGCGGGCGCGGGGGATGAGGGCGCTGCGGGCGCCGTGCCATCTACTGTCATGGTGGCACCGTACCCCGGGGCTCCGACATGAATCCGAGTGGCGGGAGGGGGGAGGACGCCCCGCGCGGGAAGGCGGCGAGAGCGGCAGGGCTGCGATGCGGAGATGGCGACTGGCCTGCTCATTCGTACGAGTTCGTGCCCCGAGGAGGACTACGCTGCGGCCATGGACCCGTTCTCCCTCGGTGGTGTGGCCTCCAGCGTTGTCTCGGTGCTTCTCCGCTCCGCGGACCTGTGCCTCAACCCCTCGTGGTCCGGCGCGGCCGCGCTGAGCAACGATGGCAGGCAGGCCGCCGGTCGGCTCCGTGCCTTCGCTCAGGACACGAACGCGCAGGCGCGGATCGCCAAGAGGATCGAGAAGCGTCTGGCAGATGAGGTGGAACGGCTCCCGCAGGAGAGGCGTGCTGCGCTCGATGGCGTGGCGGCCGCCGTGGAGACGGTTCTCACGAACGCGCTCGCCTCGGATGAGGAGCTGCTGGAGGTGGTGCGGCGTCCGGAGGACCTCGCCGGGCTCCTGAGGAGGCAGGGGCGAGCTCAGAGGGATGACCTTGATGCCGCTGCTGAGTCCGCTTTCGATTCCCTCATCGAGATCGTGGCCGGAGAGCTCGCGGTGATCGTGCCGTCATCGCCGTCATTCGATGAGGCCCATGCTCGGTATGTCATGGATGCGCTCGATACGATCGTCGCGACGACGTCGCGCACGGAGAGCATGGTTGAGGATGTGTTGTCCGGCCAGAAGGAGATCTTCGGAAGGATCGATCGCCTCGGAGGCGGGATGAGTGGACGGAGGCATCCCCTCGGAGATGGACCCGTGTGCTTCGGGGCTATTCCTGGCCGAGCTCCGGGATATATCGCACGCGATGAGTATCGGCGTCTGTGCGATGCACTCGCCGACGGCGGCGAGGCGACTCTCTCGGCGTTGCGGGGCATGAAAGGCGTCGGCAAATCCCAGATCGCGGCGCAGTACGCGCGTGACTGCCGGGATGCGGGCTGGAACCTCGTGGCCTGGATCAACGCGGCTCCAGCCGGCGCCCCGGACGAAGGGCTGCCCAGCGGCGCGGAGACGGGGCTCGCCGAACTGGCGAACCAACTCGGGCTCGTCGATCCGTCAGCTCCTCCGGCGAAGAGCGCTCGGACTCTGGTGGACTGGCTCAACTCGGGTGAGGCGGTGGATCGGCTCATCGTATTCGACAACCTGGAGCGCGCCGACGATCTTCGGGAGTTGCAGCTGATAGGTCCCGGTTTGCGGGTCATCGTGACGACGAACCTCCGAGGCGGGGTACTGGGCGAATCGATCCCCGTGGAGGTCTTCAGCCGGGAGCAGTCCAAGGCCTTCCTGCAGGAGCGGCTCCCCGGGATCACCGATGCCGATGCGGACAGGCTCGCCGGGCTCCTCGGTGATCTTCCGGTGGCGTTGTCTCAAGCGGTGTCAACAATGAAGGCGGAGGACTACGCTCCGTTGGAGTACATGGAGCTTCTTGAAGAGGTGCCGCTTGAGGAGGCGATGGATCGCTCGGATGGCGACGACTACCCGCACGCCGTGTGGCAGGCCCTGCGCCTCAGTCATCGGACTGCCCTGGAGGCGCTGGGTGAGCGGGATGCGGAGCAGGCTCGTTCAGCGCATCTTCAGTTGGGGATGCTGTCGATTATGCCGGAGGGCGGTGTTCCTCGTGACTGGCTCTACTATGCTGATGGCGATCATTCTCGTGCGGCGAGGAAGTCATTGGCGTTCCTCTGCGAGCGCGGCATCATCTCGAAGACGGAGAATAATATCACCCGCGCGGGCGTCGTTTCGCTGCACCGTCTCCAGTCGAGAGTGGTTCGTGAAGAGGTGGGCCGTGATGGTGAATTAGGGGTGATCGCCAATGCCGTTATCTCCGCCCTTGTATCGGTGCTTAACGAGTCCGATCTCGATAATCCTGATGATGTGGGGCGCAATTCGATCATCGCAGTGATTGACAGCCTCTCACTTTTGGGGGGCCTCGACCTGGATTCCGTCAGTGTCAATGTCGAGAAGATCTCTGATCTTCTCCTCTTGGCTCAACGGCGTGCGGACGAGGCGGGACTCGCTTCGTTTGCCATGTCGTTAGTAGAAATCGTTAATCGTGTCGCATTGAAATTGGGCTCCGACCATCCGCGCACTCTATCCTTGTACAACAACCTCGCGGGCGCCTATGTGTCTGCTGGGACTTTGGATGAGGCCATCCGTCTTGATGAACAGACTCTGGAGGACTGCCTCAGGGTTCTGGGCCCCGACCACCCGCACACCCTGACTATGCGCAATAATCTCGCTTACGCCTATCAGTCTGCTGAGCGTTTGGATGAGGCGATCCTGCTGTTCGAACAATCCCTGGAGGAGAGCCTCAAGGTGTTGGGGGCTGACCACTCGAATAGTCTGACTTTACGCAACAACCTTGCGTCCGCCTATCGATCTGCTGGGCGGCTGAAGGAGGCCATCCGTCTTTATGAGCAGACCCTGGGGGATCGTCTCAGGGTGCTGGGGGTCGACCATCCGGATACTTTCGCCACGCGTAGCGATCTCGCGGGCGCCTATGAGGATGGTGGGCGATTGAGTGAAGCACTTCCTCTTTATGAGCAGGCCCTGACAGGGAATCTCAAGGTGCTAGGTATTTATCATCCGAATACTTTGACTGTACGTAATAATCTTGCGGGCGCCTATCGATCTGCTGGGCGGCTGGATGAGGCGATCTCGCTATTCGAGCAGACTCTGGAGGACTGCCTCAAGGTGCTGGGCACCGACAACCCAAAATCTCTGACCTTGTGCAACAATCTCGCAGGTGCCTACCGATCTGCTAGACGGATGGGCGAGGCCATCCGTCTTTATGAGCAAACCCTGGAGGGCCGTATCAGGGTCTTGGGGGTCGACCATCCGGATACCTTGGCTTCGCGCAATAATCTCGCAGGTGCCTATGAATTTGATGGACGGATGGACGAGGCGATCACGCTATTTGAACATACCCTGGAGGACTGCCTCAGGGTTCTGGGCTCTGAGCATCCTCTCACCAAGCAAGTCGCCGCGAACCTTGAGGCCGCCCGCCGCTTGCGCGACGGGCACCAGCCTCCCCCGCCGGACGCCCCCGACTGACCGCCCGCCCGCCCCGGTAGTCTCGGGCGCATGCCACCTGCATCCACGCGCAACGGGGAGATGACCCTGGGACGGGTCGGCGGCGCGCCCGTCGTCGTCTCCTCCACCTCCCTGCTCCTCGGACTCATCATCGCCGCCTCCTGGCACCCCCTGGTCACCAACGCCCTCGGGGACCTCGGCATCGTCGTCGTCCTGGGAACCGTGGCCGCCACCGTCATCGGCGTCGCCATCTCGATCCTCCTCCACGAGCTCGCCCACGGCCTGGTCGGCGCCGCCCTCGGCCGCCCACCCATCCGCTACGAGCTGCTCCTGTGGGGCGGACGCACCAGCTTCGGCCCGCCTAGGCGCGCCTGGTCCCCCTGGCGCGACGCAACCTGCTCCCTCGCCGGCCCCGCCACCAACGCCCTCCTATGGATCGCCGGCCGCACCGCCCTCGACTCCGGCGCCCTCACCACCCCCGCCATCTACGTCGCCGTCTGGGCCATCACCTGGCTCAACCTCGCCCTCGCCATCTTCAACGCCCTGCCCGGCCTGCCCCTCGACGGCGGCCAGGCCCTCGCCTCCCTCATCACCCAGGCCACCGGCAACCGCGCCGCCGGCCTCAAGGCGGCCGCCTGGGGAGGGCTCGCCGTCGTCGCCGGGATCGCCTGGCTCTACCTCCTCCAGCCCCTCCTCATCGACCACCACCGCCCCAGCTCCACCAGTCTCATCCTTGCCGCCATGGTCGGCTGGACCATCGGCTCCACCAGCTGGCGCGTCCTCGGCCTCGGGGGCGCCCAGCGCGCCGCCGCCCGCCTCGATCTGCGCTCCCTCACCCGTCCCATCGCCACGCTCCCCGCCGCCACCCCTCTCGCCCGCGTCCGCACCGCGCTCGACGACGGTGCCGCCCTCGCCCTCATCACCGACGGCCCCACCATCCTCGGCACCATCGACGCCGTCGGCCTGGCCGAGCTCGGCGCCATGGGGGAGGGCGCCACCGCTGAGCAGGTCTGCACTGTCCTGCCCGCCGCGGCCATCACCACGCACCTGACCGGCCAGGAGGCCGCCGACGCCCTCAAAGCCGCGCGCGCGGTCTCCCGCTGGCTCATCGTCATCGACGGCGGACGCATGATCGGCGCCGTCCCCACCGGCGCCCGCTGACCCGAAGGACCACTCACCCGAGTAGAAGGAATGCATGAACCCACCCCGGAACCCCGAGGCCCCCATCACCGTCGGCCTCATCATCGCCCTCGCCATCCAGAACGCCGTGCCGCCCTTCGCCACGGACATGTACTCGCCCGCCTTCCCACAAGTCGCCGCCGACCTCGGAACCTCAGCCACCGCCGTCGGGCTGACCCTGACCGCCTTCTTCATCGGCATGGGCACCGGCCAGCTCGCGGGCGGCACCGCCTCCGACCGCTACGGCCGGCGCCACCCCATCATCACCGGCGGACTCATCTGCACCCTCGGCGGCATCGTCTGCGCCCTCGCGCCCGGCATCGGCATCCTCCTGGCCGGGCGGATCCTCCAGGGCTTCGGCGGGGGAATCGCCTCCGTCGTCGGGCGCGCCGTCATCGTCGACGTCGCCCACGGCGACCGCCTCGCCCGCATCATGTCCATCCTCATGGCGGTGGGCGGCCTGGCCCCCATGCTCGCGCCGGTGACGGGCAGCGCCGTCCTATCCCTTGCGACTTGGCGGATGATCTTCTGGTGCCTGGCCGGATTCGGGCTGCTCATGATGGCCATGGCCGCGATCGTCATCCCCGAGACCCTTCCGGCATCCGACCGCCGCCGCGGGGGGCTGCGCCGATTCGCCGCCGGATTCGCCGAGCTCGTGCGCCACAAGCGATTCATGGGCTACATGCTCACCTCCGCGTTCTCCGGCTTCGCCATGTTCGCCTACATCTCCGCCTCCTCCTTCGTGCTGCAGGAGATCAAGGGACTCACCGCCATGCAGTACTCCGTGTTCTTCGGCTGCACCGCCGGGGCCAACATGCTCATGGCGCTGACCAACTCCCGGCTCGTGGGGCGCTACCGGCCCCGGCGGCTCATCGCCGTCGGGCTCGGGATCTCCGGGGGCGGGATCGTGCTGGTGACCCTGGCCGTGCTCGCCTGGAACGCGGCGCTCGTGCCGCTGTGCGCGGGCTTCGTGCTCACCATGGCGGCGCAGGGCCTCATCTTCGGCAACGCCAGCGCGCTCGCCCTCGGCGAGGTGCGGCACGTGGCCGGGGCGGCTAGCGCCCTCATGGGCGTCGTGCAGGCGATCGCCATGGGAATCTCCGCGCCGCTGGCCAGCTCCGGGGGCGGGGCCAGCGCCACGCCCATGGTCGCCGTCATGCTCACCGGCATCATCGGCGCCTGGGCCGCCTACCTCCTCGTGGGTCGTGCGCCCTCGCAGCGCCGTCTGCCCGGGGTGTGAGGGGGATGAGGTAGACCTGATGCCTGCGGTAAGCGAAGATGACATTCTTCATAGATGACATCGAGAACGTCCTGCCCGCACGATACGACGACCGCGTCGTCTGCTATCTTCGCGTGCTGATGAAGTGCTGACATGCTTGCAGCCAAGGCGTGCGAGACTGCGCAGCGCCCACCCCCAATTATCTTCCAAATCTCTCGGCATTGGAGGAAGGGCCTAGCGCTCAATTCGGAGACGAGCTCTACGTCCACTGTCATACGATGCCATACGACCGCGTCCTCGTAGGCGCGTGAAGGAGCCCTGATGCTGCAGACTGAGATCCCCTCGATCGACCACTTCCGCCCCGCGGTCCTCGCCGTGCTTGAGGACGGCCGTGAACGCTCCTCGCAGGAGATCGTGTGCGAGTCTGCGCAGTTTCTGGGCCTCACCGAGGAGCAGATGGCTGAAACCCTTCCGTCAGGCCAGTTGCGCTATGCCAATCGCGCAGGCTGGGCGATGTCCTCCTTCGCTCAGGCGGGGCTCGTCTCAAAACCTCGTCGAGGCCGCTATGTCATCACTGCTGATGGGCTCGCCGTCGCATCCCGCAATCTTATCTCCTACTCGGAGAAGGATATGCTGGAATGGCCCGCCTGGGCCAAGTATCAGCGCGAGATCGCCGAACGGCATGCCATGTCCTCGGACCAGGAAATCATGGGCGACGCTGCGCCGAACCAGCACGTCAAGACAGGTCTGCAAGATGATGGGGGTCCGATTGAGCGCATCGAGTCCGCCGTCGTCGAGTCCAACGCTCAGGTGGAGACCGAACTACGTAGGAGACTCCAGGAAGCCTCACCGGAATTCTTCGAGAAAGCCGTTGTCGATCTCCTGTGGGCGATGGGTTACGGAGGTGCCCATGGGCAGAAGCAGCATGTCGGGCGTTCCGGAGACGGAGGCATTGACGGGATCATTCGCCAAGATGCGCTCGGCCTGCAGAAGGTCTATATCCAAGCCAAGCGATATTCGGATGGCAAAACGGTCGGCAGCCCTATCCTCCAGCAGTTCCTCGGGGCGCTGACCACCAACGGTGCCGACCGTGGCGTGCTCATCACCACCTCGCGCTTCAGTGCCAATGCGAATCGCATGGCCACCGATCTTCTGCACAACCGAGTCGTGCTCATCGATGGGATCGAGCTGACTCGCCTCATGCTGGCCTACGGCGTCGGCGTGCAGACCGTGCGCATACTCAACATCTACCGTGTCGACGAGGACTACTTCGACGCCGTTGACTGACGGCGGGATGCGCCGCGCCCTCCCAGCGCCGTCTGCCCGGGGTGTGAGGGGGTGTGCGGGGCGAAAATGGCGAGGTTTGAGGATTGCTCGGCTGAACCGCGGTGATTGATCATTCAAGGACCGCATGATCCTGCGGATCTGGCGGCCGCTGGGAGGGGTTGGGGGAGAAGCAATCCTCAAACCTCGCCATTTTCGCTAGGGCAAGGCGCTCAGGTCTGTGACAGGAGTGGCGCATGGGAGCTGTGAGGCAAGGTGGCTCGCCCGGTCTCGCGGGAGGAACACGGCGGGGGAGGGCAGGAGGGCGGCGCATAGACTGGGGCCGATGAGCGAGCAGGACACTCAGAACCCGCAGACCGCCCCGAAACTCCCCCCGCGCCACGTCACCCAGGAGATCCTGGGCCAGGCCGGGCGCCGCGGCCCCTTCCGCTACGGCGAGCGCATCCAGGTCACCGATGTCAAGGGCTCCAAGAACACCTTCCACCTCCACCCCCAGGGCTACTTCCAGTCCGCGCGCGGATCCTTCCACCACCGCGATGTCGTCGGCAGGCAGGAGGGGACCGTCCTGACCACCGACTCCGGCCACGAGCTCCTCCTCCTGCGCCCCCTGCTCGCCGACTACGTCCTGTCCATGCCCCGCGGTGCCCAAGTGGTCTACGCCAAGGACTCCGGCCAGATCATCGCCCTGGGCGACATCTTCCCCGGCGCCCGCGTCCTCGAGGCCGGGGTCGGCTCCGGCGCCCTGACGATGAACCTCCTGTCCGCCATCGGGGAGACCGGGCACCTCATGTCCATCGAGCGGCGCGAGGACTTCGCCGCCATCGCCGCCTCCAACGTCGACTCCTGGTTCGGGGGCCATCACCCCGCCTGGGAGCTGCGCACCGGCGACTTCAACGACGTCGTCGCCGCGCGCGTCGCGGACGCCTCCATCGACCGTGTCGTCCTGGACATGCTCGCCCCGTGGGAGAACATCGAGGCCTCCGCCCGCGTCCTGGCCCCCGGCGGCCTCTTCCTCGCCTACGTCGCCACCACCACCCAGATGTCCCGCACCGTCGAGGCCCTGCGCCACTCCCTCCTCTTCACCGAGCCCGAGGCCTGGGAGTCCATGGTGCGCACGTGGAACGTCGACGGCCTGTCCGTGCGCCCCGACCACCGCATGGTCGCCCACACCGGATTCCTCCTCACCGCCCGCCGCTTGGCCCCCGGAAGCGCGCCGCTGACGCGCAAGCGCCCACCCGCCCGCGGTGCCTACGATGACGCCGGCTACTGGATCCCCGAGGACGTGCGTGAGCGCACGAGCACTGACCGCAAGGTCCGCCGCGTCCTGCGCGACTGCCGCGCCAAGCAGCCCGAGGACGCCACCCCTGTCCTCCCCGGCGTCCCCACCGCCGGGGGCGACGGCGCCCAGGAGCCCCTCGATGACTGACACCGCCGATCTGGGCATGCCCGCCCCGTCCTTCATCAGCCATCAGCTGCGCGAGGCCCGCGCCGAGGCCATCTCCCTGGCGGAGAAGAACGAGCGCCTCGCCCGGGCCCTCACCACTGCCCGCGAGCGGATCGCCGAACTCGGTACCCAGCTCGACGCCGTCACCCACCCGCCCGTCACCCTCGCCCTCCTCACCGGGCTCCACACCCGCTCCGGCCGAGACGACGGCGAGGCCTCGCCCGCAGGCACCCCGACCGCCCCTGCCCCCGAGGCGCTCGTGCTCCTGGGCGGGCGCACCATGAGCCTCGGCCTGCGCCCGGGCCTCGATCCCGCTGCCCTGCGCATCGGTCAGCTCGTCGCCGTCAACGACGCCATGCTCGTCGTCGACGCCCTGCCCGAGCCTGACACCGGCGAGGCCGTCGTCCTCGACGAGGTCCTCGATGACGCCCGCGCCCTCGTGACCACTGGCTCCGGCGCCACCCGCGTCCTGCGCCTCGGCGGCGCCCTGGACGCCGGCGCGCTCACCCCCGGCACCACGCTGGCCGCCGACCTGCGCGCGGACGTGGCCACCGCGATCATCGAGCGCACGAGCGTCGAGCAGCTCGTCGTCGCTGAGACACCGGACGTCACCTGGGAGGACATCGGTGGGCTCGGCCCCCAGATCCAGGCGATTCGTGACGCCCTCGAGCTGCCCTTCGCCCACCCCGGCCTCTACCGCGCCTACGGCCTGCGCGCCCCCAAGGGCCTTCTCCTCTACGGCCCGCCCGGCTGCGGCAAGACCCTCATCGCCAAGGCCGTCGCCACCTCGCTCGCCGCCGGCGGGGAAGGGGCCGACGGCGAGCGCGCCACGGGCCGCACTGCCGCCTTCCTCAACATCAAGGGCCCCGAGCTGCTCAGCAAATTCGTCGGGGAGACCGAGAGGCAGATCCGCGCGATCTTCGAGCAGGCGCGCAAAGCCGCCGCCGAGGACCGGCCCGTCGTCATCTTCTTCGATGAGATGGAGGCGCTCTTCCGCACCCGCGGCACCGGGGTCTCCAGTGACGTCGAGACCATGATCGTCCCGCAGGTCCTGGCCGAGATCGACGGCGTGGAGTCCCTGCGCAACGTCGTCATCATCGGGGCCTCCAACCGCGAGGACATGATCGACCCCGCGATCCTGCGCCCCGGCCGCCTCGACGTGAAGATCCGCGTCTCCCGCCCCGACGCCGCCCAGGCCCTCGACATCCTCGCCCGCCACCTCAACGCCGACCTGCCCCTGGACCCCGCCGAGCTCGCCGCCCACGAGGGCGACCGCGAGGCCACCGCCGCCGCCATGCGCGCCGCCGCCGTCGACGCCCTCTACGCCCGCACACCGGCCACCGCCGTCCTCGAGGTCGTCTACGCGTCGGGCGCCACTCAGACGCTCCATCTCGGCGACCTCGTCAGCGGGGCGATGCTCGCCCAGATCGTCGCCCGCGCCAAGACCGCCGCCATCAAGGACGAGATCTCCGGCGGAACCGGCGGGCTCTCCACCGCCCGCGTACTGGCCGCCGTCGACGCCGAGGCCAGGCAGAACGAGGAGATCACCGGCGCCACCAGCCCCGAAGGCTGGGCCAGGCTCGTCGGCGCCCACTCCGAGCCGATCCGCGGCGCGCGGCGCCTGGGCGCCGCCGGCACCGCCGTCAGCGCCGCGCGGCCCCATGAGACCCAGGAAGGCGCATGACCACCTCAGCCACCTCCGCTACTAACTCTGCCAGTTCCATGCCCGCTACTACCCGGGCTCCCGTCACCGCCGCGCTCGGCCCCACGACGAGACCGGTCGGCCTCGAGACCGAGTTCGGCGTCACCGAGCCCGGCAACTCCCGCGCCAACCCCGTCGTGCTCTCCAGCCTCATCGTCGACGCCTACGCCGCCCGCTCCCGCCCGGGCCTGCCCGGTGCCGCCCCGGTGACCTGGGACTACGAGGGGGAGGACCCTCTGGCGGACCTGCGCGGCGGGCGCATCGACCGCGCCGCCGCCCACCCCAGCCAGCTCACCGACGATCCCACCGCCCCCGCCCCCTCCGGCGACGCGCCCGCCGACGGCGGCCCCGCGGGCCCCGACTGGGGGACCCGCCCCAGGCTGAGTGTCGAGGAGGCCGCGCTTCCCCGGGCCACCACGGCCGTGCTCGCCAACGGCGCGCGCCTCTACGTGGACCACGCCCACCCCGAGTACTCGGCCCCGGAGGCCCTCACCCCCACGGACGCCCTGGCCTGGGACCGTGCGGGAGAGGTCATCGCCCGGCGCGCCATGGAGGCCCGGGCCCGCTCCGGCGGCCCCGAGATCGTCCTGTACAAGAACAACACCGACGGCAAGGGCGCCGCCTACGGCAGCCATGAGAACTACCTCGTGCGCCGCGACCTGCCCCTCGACGCCCTCACCGCGGCCCTGACGCCCTTCCTCATGACCCGGCCGGTCGTCGTCGGCGCCGGGCGCGTGGGGCTGGGGGAGCGCAGCGAGCGCCCCGGCTTCCAGATGAGCCAGCGCGCCGACTTCATCGGATGCCCCATCGGCCTGCAGACCACCTTCAACCGGCCCATCGTCAACACCCGCGACGAGCCCCACGCCGACGCGGCCCGCTGGCGCCGCTTCCACGTCATCAATGGCGACGCCAACCGCTTCGACGTTCCCGGCTACCTCAAGATCGCCACCACCGACCTTCTCCTGTGGTTCCTGGAGCGCTCCCACGAGCGCGGCGAGGGGCTCGGCGCACTCGCGCCCCTGCGGATCCTCGGCGACCCCGTCGAGCAGCAGTGGGCCCTCTCCCATGACACGGCCCTCGCCTATCCGCTCACCACCGAGGACGGGCCCATGAGCGCCGTCGCCATCCAGCGCTCGCTCCTGGAGGCCATCTCCGCCGCGCTCGACGCCGACTACGGGGGCATCGGCGCGCAGAGCCTCGGTGAGGAGACCGCCCGCGCCCTGGCCCTGTGGGAGGAGGTGCTGAGCCTCCTCGAGGCGATCGCCGCCGCGCCGGGCGACCTCCAGCCAGTGGCGGCCGCCGCGCCCATGATCGAGTGGGCCGCCAAGATGCAGCTCTGCGAGGGGCTGCGCGCGCGCTCGGGCACCGACTGGAATGATCCGCGCCTGGCCGCTCTCGATATCACCTGGGGCGACCTGCGCGCGGGTTCGATCATCGACCGCCTCGACGCCGCCGGCCGCGTCCGCCGCCTCCTCGACCCCTCGCGCATCGAGGCCGCCGCCGACACCCCGCCGGCGGGCACCCGCGCCGCCGTGCGGGGCCGTGCGATCGCCACGATCCCCGAGGTCGTCTCCGCCTCCTGGACCAGTCTCGTCATCGATGCTCCCCAGCGCCCCCGGCTCATCCGAGTCGCCCTGCCGGGCGCCGTCGCCGTCACCGAGGCCGAGACTGAGGGACTTCTCACGGCGATTGGGCGCGCGGCCCAAGGTGGGGGAGACTGGGCCCAGTGATCGCCCGTCACTCCCGACCCACCCGCCCCAACCGTCGGGCCAACGCGAAGGAACGACCATGACCAGCCAGGATGCGCAGCAGATCCGGCCCTCCGGCGGCGAGGGCGATACCGAGTCCGAGACCGTCGGCGCGGCCGGCCGGGTTCAGACCACCGGCGTCGACGCCATTCTCGACGAGATCGACTCCGTCCTGGAGACCAACGCGGCGGCCTTCGTCCAGGGATTCGTTCAGAAGGGCGGTCAGTGAGTGGGTCCCGCGGCTGACGGCGGGCGCCGCCCGTCCTCCCGGCGGATCGTCGGCATCGAGACCGAGTACGGCATCACCTGCGCCTCCACCACCGGCGGCGCGGTGCCGCTCGACGCCGATCACGCCGCGCGCGAGCTCTTCGCCCCTGTCATCGCCGCCCACCGGTCCTCCAACGTCTTCACCCGGGGCGGTGCCCGCCTCTATCTCGACGTCGGCTCCCACCCCGAGTTCGCCACCGCCGAGTGCGACCGTCTTGCCGACCTCCTCGCCCAGGACCGCGCCGGCGAGCTCACCATGGCCGATCTCGCCGCCCGGGCCAACGCCCGGCTCGCCTCCGCCGGCGTGCCCGGGCGCATCCACCTGCTCAAGAACAACCTCGACGCCGAGGGCAGCGGTTTCGGCTGTCACGAGAACTACCTCGTCCACCGCCGGGGGGATTTCTGGAACGACGCCCGTACCCTTGTCCCGCACCTGGTCACCCGCCAGATCCTCGTGGGCGCCGGGCACGTGCTGCCCGCCGACCCGGCCACCGGCGCCCCCGCCCGCTACGTCTTCTCCCAGCGGGCCGACCAGATGCACGACGCCGTCTCCTCGGCCACCACCCGCACGCGCCCCCTCATCAACACCCGCGACGAGCCCCACGCCGACGCCGAGCTCTACCGGCGCATGCACGTCATCGTCGGGGACTCCAACATCGCCCAGGGCTCCACCCTCCTCAAGACCGGGGCCATGGACCTCCTCCTGGACTACCTCGAGTCCGGGGGGGACCTGGCGGACCTCGAGCTCGCCGAGCCCATGCGCGCCATTCGGGACACCTGCCACGACCTCAGTGGGACGGCGCTCCTGGAGCGCAAGGACGGCCGCAGCATCACCGCCCTGGACCTCCAGGGGGAGCACCTGGCGCGCGTGCAAGCCCACGCCCGCGCCGAGCTCGACCTCAGTCCCCTCCAGACCGCCGTCATCGACCTGTGGGAGCGCGGCCTGGAGGCCCTGCGCGCGCAGGACCCCGGAGCCGTGGCCACCGAGCTCGACTGGGCCGCCAAGCACCAGCTCCTCAGCCGCTACGCCGAGCGCGCCGGCACCGGGCTCGACGACCCGCGCGTCACCCGCCTCGCGCTGGCCTACCACGACGTGTCCCCGGAGGAGGGGCTGCGGGCCCGCCTCGAGGCCGCCGGGATGCTGCGCCGCTACGTCGACGACGACGTCTGCCGGGCCGCGATGAGCACCCCGCCGGCAACGACGAGGGCGGCGCTGCGGGGCGCGGCGATCGGCCTGGCCCAGGATCTGCGCGCCGATCTGGCCGCTGACTGGGTCAACCTGCGCCTCGACGCCAGCTCGGGCGGGCAGGAGGTGCCGGCCATCGCCCTCCGCGATCCCTTCGCCACGCGGGATGAGAGAGTCGCTAAGCTCATGTCCTCCTTGAACGCGATGAGGCGTCGGAGCGCGGACGCCCTCCGCGTGGCCGTTCGAGAGGTTCCCCTATGACGAACCACGATGACAACGACGACGAGCTCGAGAGCACCCGTCCGCTGACCCGTCGTGAGCGCAGGGGCCTGGAGCGGCTGGGAGAGGCGCAGGCCGAGCGCCGCGCCGCTGCGGAGCGCCAGGCGGCCGAGCGCAGACGCGCGGCTGAGGCCCGTGCGGCCGAGCAGAGGGCCGAGGCGCGGCGGCGGGCGGCCGAGAAGCGGGCCGCCGAGCGCAGGGCGGCGGAGTTGCACGCTGAGCAGCAGCGGCAGGCCGCGGAGCGTCGCGCGGCCGAGGAGGCCCGCCTGAGGGCCCAGCGAGCGGAGGCCGCCCGCATCGAGGCGGCCCGCGCCGAGGCCGAGCGAGCGGAGGCGGAGAGGCTTGCGGCTGAGCGCATCGTCGCCCAGCGGCGGGCCGCGCAGGAGGCGCGACGGCGCGAGGCCGAGCGAGCGGAGGCGGCCCGAGCGGAGGCGGCCCGCCTCGAGGCTCTGCGCGCGCAGGCGCAGGAGCCTCTCGCCGACGACCGGTTCCCCGAGCTCCCGGCCGCCGCGCCCCGGCTCCCCGAGACGCGATTCTCCGAGGCCGGGCCCGTCCAACGGCGCGGGGCCCCCGATGGGTCCCCTGGCGGCGAGGCGGCGGAGGACGCGTCCGACGCCGCGGAGCCGCCCTCCACGACGGGCGGGCAGCGGGCGCTCGGCGCCGCGCTCAACCGATCCCGTCCCAGTGGCCATGCCGCACTCGTCCTCGTCTGCCTAGCGGTGGCGGCGATCATCATCCTCCCGCTGGCCCTGTCCATCGTGAACGGCAAATCGCCGGCCAGCAGGGCGGTGACGAGTCCCAGCGCCGCCGCCATGCTCCCGGCGGACACCCCGTTGGATCAGGCGATGAGCGTCTCCGGGCGCGTCGGCGCCAGACCGGTGGTCAAGCTGACGGCGCCGCTCAGCGCGCCATCCTCCCTCATCAAGGACACCCTCATCACCGGCGAGGGCCGTGTTCTCGAGCCAGGGGATGCCGCGCTTCTGTCCATCGCGACCTTCTCCGGCACGGACGGGAAGAACACGACCTCCCCCGGCGCGGACTCGGAGGGCAGCGAGCACGCCGGCCGTCGCCTGGTGAGCGTGAGCGTCGACCAGGCCTCCCTCAACGACCTCACCGACATCATCACCGGAACCACCGAGGGCACCCGGCTCGTCCTGCGCGGCCCGGTCGTCGTCGACGGCACGCCCTCCACGGAGATCACCGTCATCGATGTCCTGCCGACCACCGCCTCGGGCGCGGCTGTCGCGCCTCCCGCGGGCATGCCCGCCGTCATCCCCGGCGACGCCGGGGGAGTCACGCTCTCCCTGGCCGGGCTCCCCGCCCCCACCCGCTCCACCGCCGTCACACTCATCCAAGGCACGGGCGAGCAGGTCCACTCCGACAGCCGTGTCATCGCCCGTGTCCAGGCCGTCTCCTGGACCGACGGGAGCGTCATCACCAACGACTACGGCGCCACTGCCCTGCCCGTCTCCGTCGACTTGAGCAGCGCCAAGACCTATGCCGGCCTGAGGAATCACCTCGTGGACGTGCCCGTGGGCAGCAGGGTGGTCCTGGCCCTGCCCGCCGACCAGGCCCGGGGGGACAGGCCCGTCGCCGTCGTCGTCGATGTCCTCGCCATCGAGGATCCCAAGACGGATGCCCCCGGCACCGACCCGGCGGCCACGCCGACCGTCGGCTCCGATCCGGAGATATCGAGCCCGGCGCCCACTTCGGCGCCCACCCCCGCGGCGCCGGCCGCGACCGCCGGGAACTGACCCGGACCATGACCACACGAATTCCAGGAGCAGTGAATCCATGAGCGTCGCCGTCCGCGTCATCCCCTGCCTCGACGTCAAGGACGGGCGCGTCGTCAAGGGCGTCAACTTCCAGGGCCTGCGGGATGCCGGGGATCCCGTCGAACTCGCCCGCCGCTATGACGCCCAGGGCGCCGACGAGATCACCTTCCTGGACGTCTCCGCCTCCTCCGAGGGCCGCGCCACCATGATGGGCGTCGTCTCAGCCACCGCCGAGCAGGTCTTCGTGCCCCTGACCGTCGGCGGGGGAGTGCGCAGCGCGGACGACGTGGCCCGGCTCCTGCGCGCCGGCGCGGACAAGGTCGGGATCAACACCGCCGCCATCGCCCGCCCCGAGCTCCTGACAGAGGTCGCCGAGCGGTTCGGCAACCAGGTGATCGTCCTGTCCGTGGACGCCCGCCGCTGCCCCGACGGCGTGAGTACCCCCTCGGGCTACGAGGTCACCACCCACGGCGGCACCCGCTCAACCGGCATCGATGCCATCGAGTGGGCGGTGCGCGCCGCCGAGCTCGGCGCGGGGGAGATCCTGCTCAACTCCATGGACGCCGACGGCGTGACCGGCGGCTTCGACCTGGCCATGCTCGACGACGTCCGCCGGGAGGTGCGCGTCCCCCTCATCGCCTCGGGCGGCGCCGGCAGGCCCGAGGACTTCGCCGCAGCCGCCGACCACGGCGCCGACGCCGTGCTGGCCGCCAGCGTCTTCCACTACGGCGCGATGACCATCGGCCAGGCCAAGGACGCCCTGCGCGCTGCGGGGCACCCCGTTCGTTGAGCCCGTGGCGCGGACGCGGCTTGTTGCCGCGGCGCCCCGGCCTGTACGGTCGAGCGCGGACCCGAAGTCCGCAGCGCATGATGCGATACTCCTCGCTCCGGCAGGACCACTGCCATCGACTGACATGGAGGCTCCCGATGAGCAACTACCCCGACCCCTCCGACCCTCAGATCCCCGGCAACGGGATGCCCCAGTACCCCGGCCAGGGAGTCAACCCCTATGGGATGCCGAATGGCTTCGGCCCCGACCCGACTGGGAAGAACTGGATGGGCATCACTGCGCTCGTCTGCGGCTGCCTCATCTTCCTGTGCGGTCTCTTCACGGGGATCCCGGCGATCATCTTCGGCGCGCTGGGCATGAGCGCTGCCGGCAGGGGCGAGGCCACGAACAAGGGAATGGCTATTGCGGGTCTGGTCCTGGGCGTGATCTCAGTGGCTCTCACCATTTATGCGATCGCCACGGGCAGCCTTCAGGAAGCCATTGACTCCATCAACAACGCGAACTGACGCCCTGGTGTCCTGGGAGGGCCGTGCCTCCTCCCGTCGGGGAATCACCATCGCCGCAGCGGTGGCAGCCGCCTCCTGGGCATTGCCGGGGGCCCTCGTCATCCTCGGCGGCGCCCTCGATCCCAGTCACCTCTCGGGGATGCCCGACCTCTGCCCCACGCATCGCATCACCGGCTTCTGGTGCCCGCTGTGCGGAGGGACCCGTGCCACCGCCGCGCTCCTCCGCGGCGATCTGGGCACCGCGCTGGCCTACAACCCCTTCGCCCTGGCCACTGAGGTCGTCGCGGTCCTCTTCGTGGCCCGCTGGGCCGTGCGCCGACTGGTCGGGCGCCCCGGGGCGTTCCTCACCTCCGCCGAGGCGATCGGCTACGGCATCGCCTGTGCCGGATTCCTCGTCCTGCGCAACCTCCCAGGAATGTGGGAGCAGCTGAGCCCGCTGCTCGGGCCCCCTGGCTGAGAATGACGAGTCATCATCCAGCATCCGTCTCGTCCGGGATCGCTCCGCGGTGAACGATGATCGGCATATGGAAGGAATGGTCCATGGGAACTGAGAATGCGGCGCGCCCCGCCGACGGCTTCGATCCGAGCGCGGCGGGGTACGAGCCCTACTACCCCGACGCCCCCGCCGCCGGGGGCCCTCATCCTGCCGAGCGGTCCCATTTCGATGATCCCGCCCGGCAGGGGGACCGCGCGGAGCATTCGCCGTACTCATCGGCGGCCGGCGCGCCTGCCGCGGGGCATCCCTACTCGCCGTCCCCGGGGGCGCAGGCCCCCGGCTCCCCTCAGGCGCCCTACCCGGCGTACCCCACTGCGGCGGCCGACCCCTTCGCTCGGCCCTACGCCCCTCCCATGGCGCCCGTGCTCACGTATCCGCCGGGCTACAGGCCGCCCGATGAGATGAACTGGGCGGGCATCACCTCACTCGTCCTGGGGTGCGTCTCCCCCGGGCTGTCCGTGTTCGGGGCCATCACCGCCATCGCGGGTCTCATCCTCGGCATCATCGGGATCCTGGCCGCGAATGAGGGGAAGGCGACCAACAGGGGCATCGCGATCGGTGGCACCGCCGTCTCGGGCACCATCCTCGTCGGGGGCGCCGCATTGTTCGCCTGGGCCATCTCACTGGCCGACTAGCACTGCCGTCCGGCCATGCCCGGGCATGGCGCCCGGCGTGGGAGAATCCGCCCGTGAACCACGACGCGCCTCCCGCCGAGCCCCCGCTTCTCCCCGCGAGCATCGCCTCCCGCCTCAAGCGGGACGAGAAGGGCCTCGTGTGCGCCGTCGTCCAGCAGTGGGACACCCTGGAGGTCCTCATGGTCGGCTGGATGGACGATGAGGCCCTGCGACGCACCCTCACCGAGGGCCGCGTCACCTTCTGGTCCCGCTCCCGCCAGGAGTACTGGCGCAAGGGGGATACCTCCGGGCACGCCCAGTACGTCAAGGCCGCGAGCCTGGACTGCGACGGCGACGCCCTCCTCATCCAGGTGGACCAGGTGGGCGCCGCCTGCCACACGGGGGAGCGCACCTGCTTCGCCTCCGGCGGCGACCTGGGCGCCCAGGTCGGCGGGAGGCCCTCCGACTGACGCCGCCACCGGCCGGTACGCGTCGGAACGCCCGCCAGTGCTACGGTGCGATGGCATACCCGGTGCCGCGCGGATGCGCGGAGCCCCGGATGCTCAACCGAAACCGAGCAACGAGAGATTCTCATGTCCCCCTCGTCCACACAGGGCGCGTCGGCGGGCGCCAAGCCCGTCGCATCCCTTCCCATGAAGGAACTGACCCTCCGAGGCATTCTCATCGGCGGGATCATCACGATCATCTTCACCGCCGCGAACGTCTACCTCGGCCTCAAGGCGGGCCTGACCTTCGCCACCTCGATCCCGGCGGCCGTCATCTCCATGGCGATCCTGCGCTACTTCAAGGACCACACGGTCCAGGAGAACAACATCGTCCAGACCATCGCGTCCGCGGCGGGAACGCTGTCCGCGATCATCTTCGTCCTGCCGGGCCTCGTCATGGTCGGCTGGTGGCAGGGATTCCCGTACTGGCAGTCCGTGTTCGTCATCGCCCTGGGCGGGATCCTCGGCGTCATGTACTCCATCCCGCTGCGCCGCGCGCTCGTCACCCACTCCGACCTGCCCTACCCCGAGGGCGTGGCGGCGGCCGAGGTGCTCAAGGTCGGCGACACCCACGAGGGCGCCGATGAGTCGCGCCGCGGGCTCATGGCCATCATCTGGGGCGGGCTGTCCTCCGCCGGCTTCGCCATCCTCGGCTCCCTCAAGGCCGTGTCCACCGAGGTCTCCGGCGCCTTCAAGATCGGCGCGGGCGGCACGACGGCGGCCGGCTCCCTCTCGCTGGCGCTCATCGGCGTCGGCCACCTGGTCGGCATCGGCGTCGGCATCGCCATGATCGTCGGCCTGGTCATCTCCTACGGCGTGCTCCTGCCCATCCAGACCTCGGGCGAGCTCGACGGCGTCGAGGACCTCGCGGACGCCGTCGGCGCCGTCTTCAAGAGCGACGTGCGCCTCATCGGCGCCGGCACCATCGCCGTGGCCGCCGTGTGGACGCTCATCAAGCTCATGGGCCCGATCGTCACCGGCATCCGCGACTCGATCCGCTCCACGTCGCTGCGCGGATCCGGCCAGGAGGTCGACCTGACCGAGCGCGACCTGTCGGCCAAGGTCGTCATCGCCGTCACCCTGGCCTCCATGCTGCCCATCGGCGTGCTCCTGTGGCTCTTCGTCCAGGGCACCGCCATCGCGCACTCCGTCATCGGGCTCGTCATCGTCTCGATCATCTTCATCCTGCTCACCGGTTTGGCCGTGGCCTCGGTGTGCGGCTACATGGCCGGCCTCATCGGCGCCTCCAACTCGCCGATCTCCGGCGTCGGCATCATCGTGGCCATCGCCGCAGCGCTCGTCGTCAAGGCGGTCCACGGCTCCGTCCAGGGCGACCAGCTCTCCGCACTCGTCGCCTACACGCTGTTCACCGCGGCCGTCGTCTTCGGCATCGCGACGATCTCCAACGACAACCTCCAGGACCTCAAGACGGGCCAGCTCGTGGGCGCCACACCCTGGAAGCAGCAGGTCGCCCTCGTCATCGGCGTGGGCTTCGGCTCCATCATCATCCCGCCGGTCCTCAACCTCATGCAGAAGGCCTTCGGCTTCGCAGGCGCCCCGGGCGCGGGGGACAACGCCCTCGCCGCCCCGCAGGCCTCCCTCATCTCCGATCTCATCAAGGGGGTCTTCGGCGGTGACCTGAACTGGAACCTGCTGGGCCTGGGCGCCCTCATCGGCGTGGTCGTCATCATCATCAACGAGGTCCTGACCCGCACCACCAAGAACCTGTCCCTGCCGGGCCTGGCCGTCGGCATGGGCATGTACCTGCCCATGGCGATCACCATCATGATCCCCATCGGCGCGCTGCTCGGCCTCATCCACGACCGCTGGGCCGCCAAGCAGGCGGATCCCGAGCGGGCCAAGCGCATGGGCACCCTGGCCGCGACCGGCCTCATCGTCGGCGAGTCCCTGTGGGGCGTGGTCTACGCCGGCATCGTCGGCTTCTCCGGCAAGGAGGAGCCCCTGGCCATCGTGCCCGACAGCTTCGGGAGCATCGCCTACTGGCTCGGCCCGGTGGTCTTCGCCGCCGTGACGGTCGACATGTACTGGTACTCCCGCAAGGCGGCCGGTCGGGTCTGAGCGCCCACCGGCCCATGACCGGCCCGCCGACGAGCGCACGCGGCGCCCGGCGCGCGAATCCGTGCTGAGGATTTGCGCGCCGGGCGCCGCCTTAGGGACCATGGGAGCGGGTAACGATATGGGAACCGGCACAACGGGCCCCACTCAGACGCGAGGAGGTGCGCTGTGACATCCTTCGAGGAGATGGTCGTCTCCGCCCGCGCCGCCGTCGCGGAGCGCGAGTCACGGGTGCCTCTGGAGGAGATGCGGGACCGGGTCCGTGAGGCGGACAGCCCCACCAACGCCCTCGACGCCCTGCGCCCCCGCGCCGGCTCGATCTCCGTCATCGCCGAGGTCAAGCGCGCCACCGCCACGTTCGCCGATCTCAGCGGGGTCGGTGATGCCGCCGTTCTGGCCCGCTTCTACGCCGCCGGCGGCGCCGCCGGCGTCTCCGTGGTCACCGAGCCCGTGCGCTCCCACGGCCGCCTTGCGGACCTCGACGCCGTGCGAGCCAGCATCGACATCCCCATCCTCGTCAATGACCTCGTCGTCACCCCCTACCAGGTCCACGAGGCGAGGGTCCACGGGGGCGACCTCCTCCTCCTCGACGCCCGCCTCGAGCCGCTCGTCCTGGAGGCCCTCATCGAGCGCACGCACTCGCTCGGCATGCTCGCCGTCGTCGAGGCCCACTCCCGCCGCGAGGCGATCACCGCGGTGGAGACCGGTGCCCTGTGCGTGGCGGCCGACGCGCGCGATCCCCACACCGGGCAGGTGGACCACTGCCGATTCGAGCAGGTGGCCGAGGTCCTGCCCGCCTCCGTGCTGCGCGTGGCCACGGGAGGCGTGACCGGTCCCAGGGACGTCATGTCCTACGCCCGGCGGGGGGCCGATGTGGTGCTCGTGGGGGAGGCCGTCATCCGCTCCCAGGACCCCCAGCAGTTCGTCGCCGAGCTCGTCGCGGCGGGCAACCACCCCGCGCTCCAGAACGCCACGAACCGAGAGGTCAGCTGAGTGCCGCTTCCCACCGCCGTCGTCATGACCGCGTCCGCCCCCGCGTCGATCCCCAGCCCCGGCCAATCCGTCTGGCACCTCGGGCCCCTGCCGATCCGCGCTTACGCGATCTGCATCCTCGCCGGCGTCGTCCTCGCCGCGTGGTGGACGGACCGGCGCTACCGGGCCCGGGGAGGCCGGGCCGAGCTCGCGCTCGACACCGCCATGCTCACCGTGCCCGTCGGCATCATCTGCGCCCGCCTCTACCACGTCGTCACCTCGCCGGACGCCTACTTCGGGCCGAACGGCGACCTCTCGCGCATCCCGCGCGTCTGGGAGGGCGGCATCGGGATCTGGGGCGGTGTCGCCGGCGGCCTCATCAGCGGCGCCCTCTTCCTGCGCCACAGGGGCGTGCGCCTGGCGCCCTTCGCCGACGCCGTCGCCCCGGCACTCCTGGCCGCCCAGGCGATCGGCCGGTTCGGCAACTGGTTCAACCAGGAGCTCTTCGGCGGCCCCACCACGCTCCCCTGGGGGCTCGAGATCGACCGGCGCCATCTGCCCGTCGGCTATGCGCCCGGCACGCTCTTCCACCCGACCTTCCTCTACGAGGCGCTGTGGTCGGCCATGGGCGTGTGCGCCCTGCTGTGGCTCGAGCGGCGCCTGCGCTCGAGCGGGGCCTGCGGCGGGCGCCTCCTGTGGGCCTATCTCATGGTTTACACGGCCGGCCGCGCCTGGGTGGAGCACCTGCGGATCGACGAGGCCCAGCGGGTCCTCGGCCTGCGCCTCAATGAGTGGACCTCGCTCGTGATCTTCGTCGTCGGGCTCATCGGGTTCATCGTCGTCACCCGCCGCGGCCCCAGCGACGCGATCATCGCCGACGGCGCCACTGCGGGCCGATCCGACGCGCCCGCCCGTGAGAAGCCCGACGATCCGAGCGGCCCTCGCCGTGCCGCGGACTGAACTCGGCTAGCATATGGGCCATGCGTAGAGCCAAGATCGTCTGCACCCTCGGTCCCGCCACAGATTCCCCCGATCAGGTACAGGCTCTCGTGGACGCGGGCATGAACGTCGCCCGCATCAACCGCTCCCACGGCAGCGCCGAGGACCACGAGAAGGTCATCGCGCGCGTGCGCCAGGCGGCCGAGGCCTCCGGCCGATCCATCGCCGTCCTCGTGGACCTCCAGGGGCCCAAGATCCGCCTCGGCCGCTTCGTGGGCGACCAGAAGGTCATGCTCAACAAGGGCGACGAGTTCACCATCACCACGGATGACGTGCTCGGCACCGTCAAGCGCTCCTCCACCACCTTCAAGGGCCTGCCGGGGGACTGCCGCCCCGGCGACCGCCTCCTCATCGACGACGGCAACGTGGCCGTGCGCGTCACCGCCGTCACGGACACCGACGTGGTCACGAGGGTCGAGGTCCCCGGCTACGTCTCCAACAACAAGGGCATCAACCTGCCCGGCGTGGCGGTCTCCGTGCCGGCGCTCAGCGAGAAGGACCGCGAGGACCTGCGCTGGGCGCTCGAGGTCGGCGCTGACATCATCGCCCTGTCCTTCGTGCGCGATGCCAACGACGTCAAGGACGTCCACGAGATCATGGACGAGGTGGGCACGCGCATCCCCGTCATCGCCAAGATCGAGAAGCCCCAGGCGGTCGAGCACCTCCTGGAGATCGTCGACGCCTTCGACGGCATCATGGTGGCCCGCGGGGACCTCGGCGTGGAGATGCCCCTCGAGGCCGTGCCGCTGGTGCAGAAGCGCGCCATCGAGCTGGCCCGGCGCAATGCCAAGCCGGTCATCGTCGCCACCCAGGTGCTGGAGTCGATGATCCAGAACCCGCGCCCGACGCGCGCCGAGGCCTCGGACTGCGCCAATGCCATTCTCGACGGCGCCGACGCGGTCATGCTCTCCGGCGAGACCTCCGTGGGCGCCTACCCGATCGAGGCCGTGCGCACGATGGCCAACATCATCGAGAACGTGGAGGAGCACGGTGGCGAGCGCATCGCCCCACTGGGCTCCTTCCCGCAGACGCGCGGCGGCGCCCTGACGCGTGCCGCTGCCGAGATGGGCGAGCAGCTCGGTGCCGACTACCTCGTCACCTTCACCCAGTCCGGTGACACGGCCCGCCGCCTGTCCCGCCTGCGCTCGCCCATCCCGCTGCTGGCCTTCACGCCGCTGTCGACGACGCGCAACCAGCTCGCTGTCTCCTGGGGCGTGCAGACCTTCGAGGTGCCCGAGGTCCGGCACACCGATGAGATGGTGGCCCAGGTGGACAAGACCCTCCAGGACAAGCACCTCGCGCAGGTCGGCGACTCCGTGGTGATCGTCGCCGGCATGCCCCCGGGCACCCCGGGCTCCACGAACTCCATCCGCGTCCACACCGTGGGGGAGACTGCCGACTACCTCGGCTGAGGCGGGCCGCTGCGGTGCCGCAGCGCGCCGGGCGGGTCCGCGCCCACCGGTGCGATATTCACCCACTGGTGCGGGCAGGACGCACCAGTGGGTGCATTCCGCGCCTCTCGGTGCGAGAGGCGCTCCTCAGCGGTACCTCCGGTGGGACTCGAACCCACAACACTCCGATTTTGAGTCGGATGCCTCTGCCAGTTGGGCTACGGAGGCGCGCGACGACCAGGGCCGCCACGCGGTGGCACCGGGCAGTGACCGGCTCGTGTCCCGCTGTGTCACTGTGTTTGGCCCACCACGTACGACGATCATACTAGACTCATCCTCGTGAGTAACGAGTCCAGCACTAGCGCCCGTCGGGTTCTCGTCGCCGAGGACGAGACCCTCATCCGCCTTGACATCGTCGAGACCCTCACCGAGGCCGGCTACGAGGTCGTCGCCGAGGCCGCTGATGGGGAGGAGGCCGTCCGCCTCGCAGGCGAGCAGGAACCGGACCTGTGCGTCATGGACGTCAAGATGCCCGTCATGGACGGCATCACCGCCGCCGAGCAGATCATCGAGAAGCACGGCTGCGCCGTTGTCATGCTCACCGCCTTCTCCCAGACCGAGCTCGTCGAGCGCGCCAGCGCCGCCGGCGCCATGGCCTACGTCGTCAAGCCCTTCACCCCCGCGGACCTCCTGCCCGCCCTCGAGATCGCCTTCTCCCGCCACGAGGAGATCGCCTCCCTCGAATCCGAGATCGCCGACCTCAACGAGCGCTTCGAGACGCGCAAGCGGGTCGATCGCGCCAAGGGGCTCCTCATGGAGCGCATGGGCCTGTCCGAGCCCGAGGCCTTCCGCTGGATGCAGAAGACCTCCATGAACCGTCGCCTGACTATGCGCGAGGTCGCCGACGCCGTCATCGAGCAGGTCGGCTCCGCCAAGGGCGCCGGGAAGCCGGCCAAGGCCACCAAGAGCGCTGACGCCTGAGCGGGCCCGAGCAGCCCCGGCGACTCAGACCGGCGCGCCGTTCAGCGCTCGGGCGGCATCGGCGCGCGAGCGCCCTCCTCACCTGAAGGGGGCCCCGCGTCAGACGAACATGCTCCGCAGCGTGCCCCTGGCGGCGATCCTGCCCTCGTCGTCACTGACGACCACCTCGTAAACGCACGTCCTCCTGCCCACGTGAACGGGCTGCGCCACGGCCGTCACCCAGCCCTGCCTCACCGGGCGCAGGTGGCTGACCTGCAGATCCGCGCCCATGGGCAGTGTCCCCTCCGGCGCCGCCCGTCGGGCCGCGAAGGAGGCCGCCGTCTCGATGAGCGAGGCGCTCGCGCCCCCGTGCAGCACCCCCGAGACCTGCCGGGCCCCCTCGACGGGCATCCGCATGACCGTGCGCTGGGCGCCGAGCATGACCACCTGCATCCCCAGGGTCGCCATGAGGGTCCCCGCCTCTCGGTCCTCCATCGCCGTCCCCACGGCGGAGGCCGCCGACACGGCCGAGCCGGCCGGCATGGGCACGGGGAACTGCCTCGTCCGACGAGGCGGGAAGGCCGCCGTGACCTCGGGCGACTCCGCCGATTCCCCGCTGGCGCCCGCCCCGCTCGGCCAGGCGGCCGCATCGGGGCTGACCGGGCTGGGGGCCGTCTCCGCGTCGGAGGAGGCGGGGCGGTCGGTCGGGAGGGCGCTGGGACTCATGTCGCTCATACCCCGTAGGCTGGCACGGTGAGCACCTCCACGACCAGACCCGCACCCTCATCGCAGGCTGGAGCGGCCCGCCGTCTGCTCCTCATCGACGGCCACTCCATGGCCTTCAGGGCCTACTACGCCCTGCCAGTGGAGAATTTCACGACCTCCACCGGCCAGGCCACCAACGCCGTTCACGGTTTCGCCTCCATGCTGCTCTCCCTCGTCGAGCAGGAGGCCCCCACGCATGTGGCCGTCGCCTTCGACCTGGCCGGGGGGACCTTCCGCACGGAGGAGTACTCCGAGTACAAGGGCACCCGCGACGCCACGCCCGAGCCCTTCATCGGGCAGGTCGAGCTCATCCAGGAGGTCCTCGACGCGATGGGCGTGCGCTGGCTCACCAAGGAGCGCTACGAGGCCGACGACATCCTCGCCACGCTGGCCGCCGCCGGCCAGGAGGAGGGCATGGAGGTCCTCCTGTGCTCCGGCGACCGCGACTCCTTCCAGACCGTCACCGAGCGCTGCACCGTGCTCTACCCGATCAAGGGCGTGTCCACTCTGCGCCGCATGACTCCCGCCGAGGTCGAGGAGCGCTACGGCGTCACCCCCGAGCGCTATCCGCACCTGGCCGCGCTCGTGGGGGAGACGAGCGACAACCTGCCCGGCGTGCCCGGGGTCGGGCCCAAGACCGCCGCGAAGTGGATCGCCCAGTACGACGGCCTCGATGGCGTCATCGCCTCCGCCGATCGGATCAAGGGCAAGGCGGGCCAATCGCTGCGCGACCACCTCGACGACGTCCTGCGCAACCGCCGCCTCAACCGGCTCCTGACCGACCTCGACCTCGGCATCGACCCCGCCCGGGACCTGGAGTACCTGGGCGCCGACCGCGCCGCCCTCACCCGGGTCATGGAGGCCCTGGAGTTCCGCACCATCCTTCAGCGCGCCCAGCGCGTCCTGCCCTTCGCCGATACCTCCGACCATGGCCCCCAGGGCTCGGCCGCCCCTCAGGGCCCCGCCGCCGCCCTGGAGGCGCTCGCGCCGCGGGTCCTGGGCCATGGCCTCGAACCCGGCCATCTCGCCGAGGCGCTCCAGGGCCTGGCCGAGAGCGCGCTCGGCCTCCACGTCATCGGGGACCTGCGCCCGGGCCTCGGCGACCCGCGCCTCGTGGCCCTGTCCGACGGCGAGTGCGCCGTCGTCGCCGATCCCTCCCTGCTCCTGCCGGATGACGAGCGGGCCCTCGGAGCGCTCCTGGCCGATCCCGCGCGGCGCCTCGTCGTCGCCGACGCCAAGGGCGCCACCCACGCCTTGGCCGCACGGGGCTTCGAGCTGCGCGGCGTGGCCGCCGACCCCGCCCTCGCCGGGTACCTGTGCCGCCCCGAGCAGCGCAGCTACGACGTCGACAGCCTCGTTCAGCGCTGGCTCGGCATCGATCTGGCCGGCATGGAGGACGATGCCGGCGCCGAGGAGGGCCAGCAGGGCTTCGACCTCGACGCCCTCGCCGATAGCGCGATCCCCGCCGAGGCCCTGCGCGCCGCGCGCCGCGCCGCCGCGCTCCTGCCGCTCCAGGAGGCCCTCGAGGCCCAGATGGAGCGGCGCGGGGCCGCCGTCCTCTTCACCGGCCTCGAGATGCCCGTCTCGGAGTGCCTGGGCAGGATGGAGGCCCTGGGCATCGCCGTCGACGACGACGTCCTGGCCGCCCGGCAGGCCGAGCTCGACGGGCGCGTCAACCACGCCCAGGCGGCCGCCTTCGAGGCCGCCGGCCATGAGCTCAACCTCTCCAGCCCCAAGCAGCTCCAGGCCGTTCTCTTCGACGAGCTCGGCATGCCCAGGACCCGCAGGACCAAGACCGGCTACACCACGGATGCCGGCGCCCTGGCCGAGCTCTACGCCAAGACCGGCCATCCCTTCCTCGCCCAGCTCCTGGAGCACCGCGACGCCATCAAACTGCGCCAGACCGTCGAGGGACTGCGCAAGGCCATCCAGCCCGACGGCCGCATCCGCACCACCTTCCAGCAGACCATCGCCGCCACCGGGCGCCTGTCCTCAATCGACCCCAACCTGCAGAACATCCCCGCCCGCACCGAGGAGGGCAGGCGTATCCGCGAGGCCTTCACCGTCGGCGAGGGCTACGAGTGCCTCATGACGGCGGACTACTCCCAGATCGAGATGCGCATCATGGCGCACCTGTCCGGGGACGAGGCCCTCATCGAGGCCTTCCGCTCAGGCGAGGACCTGCACCGCTACGTGGCCGCCCTCGTCCACCGCATCGACGTCGACGACGTCACCGCCGAGCAGCGCGGCCACGTCAAGGCCATGAGCTACGGCCTGGCCTACGGGCTGTCCACCTACGGCCTGGCCAAGCAGCTCGGCATCGAGAACACCGAGGCAATGGCGCTGCGCGACGCCTACTTCTCCCGCTTCGGTCGCGTCCACGACTACCTCGAGGCCGTCGTGGACCAGGCGCGCCACGACGGCTACACGCAGACCATGCTCGGGCGCCGCCGCTACCTGCCGGACCTGGGCAGCGACAACCGCCAGCGCCGCGAGATGGCCGAGCGCGCCGCTCTCAACGCCCCCATCCAGGGATCGGCCGCCGACATCGTCAAGCGCGCGATGGTGGACGTCGCCGAGGCTCTGACGGGGCGGGGCCTGGCCAGTCGGATCCTCCTGCAGATCCACGACGAGCTCCTCCTCGAGATCGCGCCGGGGGAGGGCGGCGCCGTCGAGGAGCTCGTGAAGGAGCGCATGGGGGGCGCCATCTCACTGTCCGTGCCCCTCGACGTCTCCGTGGGGAGCGGCCGCACCTGGCGCGATGCCGCCCATTGAGCCCCTGCCTGTGAGGGAATCCATGATGACGCGCGCGCCAGGGCTGTGGGAACCTCAGGGTTCCGAAACGCCGACGGCCTGGTAGAGTTCGATGCGTGCGCCCCGCGGGCGGATCGCCCTCTCATGAGGTCTGATGATCGGCCCGACCGCACGATGACGCCAGTCCGGGCTGTCTCATCGAACGGGGGACGCATGGCATCTATCGTCCCGACCCTCAAGTCCGTTTCGGAGCAACCCCTACATGACCAACAACACGCCCAGCCCTGCCCCGGTCGCCGTCAACGACATCGGCTCGACCGAGGACATCCTCGCCGCCGTCGACGAGACCATCAAGTACTTCGATGACGGCGACATCGTCGAGGGCACTGTCGTCAAGGTCGACCACGACGAGGTCCTCCTCGACATCGGCTACAAGACCGAGGGCGTCATCCTCGCTCGTGAGCTGTCCATCAAGCACGACGTCGACCCCGACGAGATCGTCTCCGTCGGCGACGAGATCGAGGCCCTTGTGCTCCAGAAGGAGGACAAGGAGGGGCGTCTGCTGCTGAGCAAGAAGCGCGCCCAGTACGAGCGCGCCTGGGGCACCATCGAGCGCGTCAAGGAGGAGGACGGCGTCGTCACCGGCTCCGTCATCGAGGTCGTCAAGGGCGGCCTCATCCTGGACATCGGCCTGCGCGGCTTCCTGCCCGCCTCCCTGGTCGAGATGCGCCGCGTCCGCGACCTCCAGCCCTACGTGGGCCGCGAGCTCGAGGCCAAGATCATCGAGCTGGACAAGAACCGCAACAACGTGGTCCTCTCCCGCCGCGCCTTCCTCGAGCAGACCCAGTCCGAGGTCCGCACCAACTTCCTGCAGACCCTCGGCAAGAGCCAGGTCCGCACCGGTGTGGTCTCCTCCATCGTCAACTTCGGCGCCTTCGTGGACCTGGGCGGCGTCGACGGCCTCGTCCACGTCTCCGAGCTGTCCTGGAAGCACATCGACCACCCCTCCGAGGTCGTCGAGGTGGGTCAGGAGGTCACCGTCGAGGTTCTCGACGTCGACTTCGACCGCGAGCGCGTCTCCCTGTCGCTGAAGTCCACGCAGGAGGACCCGTGGCAGGCCTTCGCCCGCACCCACGCCATCGGCCAGGTCGTCCCCGGCAAGGTCACCAAGCTCGTCCCCTTCGGCGCATTCGTCCGCGTCGAGGACGGCATCGAGGGCCTCGTCCACATCTCCGAGCTCGCCCAGCGCCACGTCGAGGTGCCCGAGCAGGTCGTCAAGGTCGGTGAGGACGTCTTCGTCAAGGTCATCGACATCGACCTCGAGCGCCGCCGGATCTCCCTGTCCCTCAAGCAGGCCAACGAGGGCGTCGACCCCGCCGGCGAGGACTTCGACCCCTCGCTCTACGGCATGGCCGCCGAGTACGACGAGAACGGCAACTACAAGTACCCCGAGGGCTTCGACCCGGAGACCAACGAGTGGCTCGAGGGCTTCGAGGCCCAGCGCGAGGCCTGGGAGGCCGAGTACGCGGCCGCCCACGCCCGCTGGGAGGCTCACAAGGCCCAGGTGGCCAAGGCTCAGGAGGAGGACCAGGATTCCGGCGAGGCCGTTCCCGCCGGTTCCACCTCCTACTCCTCGGCCCCTGCCGAGGCCACGGGTACCCTCGCCTCCGACGAGGCCCTGGCCGCCCTGCGCGAGAAGCTGACCGGCAACTGAGCGGCCGCGCGACGCGCGTTTCACTCCGATGGCGCCCCCGGCCCACAGCGGCCGGGGGCGCTCTCACGTCAGGAGCGTGTCATGTCTGGCAGTGCTCCCCATCGTGAATGCTCTAGTCTCTATGCGAGGCTGAACCAGGGCGGTGCCCTGCCGCCGCAGTCGACCCCTGAGAGGCAGGATGATGAGCTGGTCCGACGACTCCGAGGCCCTGCGCGGTATTGAGGAGCCGCGGTCCCCCGCCGGGGCCGCTGCCTTCCTCACCGCGATGACCTCGGCATTCGACGGCTCCGATCCCACGGATCCCGGGCGCCGGGAGGAGCTTCGGCGCTCCGGGCTGGGGGAGGCCCTGGCCGAGGTCGACCGGGACGCGCTCGTCGCCCTCGCCGAGGACCCCCGCCTGAGCAGGGATGAGATCGAGGCCGCCATCAGCCACTGCATCGGCGTCCGACGCGCGGCCGGCGCCTCCGAGGCCCCCACGCGCTACGCCCGCATCGAGATGTGCGCGGCGCTCGGCCAGCGCGCCGAGGCCCTCAGCGAGCTCCGCGAGGCCAGGCTCTTCGCCATGGGGGATATCGACCCGCGGGTCACCCTGGCGGCGGCCACGTTCAACGATGACTTCTCCGGCGTCATCCGCACCGCCTCCTCGGCCACGCTGCGCAAGATCGCAGACCCCTCCGCCGCCGCGGAGGGACTGTCCTCCAGCCTCCTGCCGTATCTCGCGCAGGGGCGCCGAGTCGAGGGCGAGGACGCGCTCGCCACCCTCGACACCCTCGAGACGCCAGGCTGGCAGCGCCTGCGCGTGCTCGGCCGGCGACTGGAGTACATGGCCCTGGCCGGCCAGTGGGAGCGGGCCATGGCCGTCATGCGCCACACCGATCTCAAGAACGGCTCGCAGTCCACCGCATGGACGCTCATGAACACCGCGGCCTGCATGGCGCTCGTCCTGCGCGAGGCCGTGCGTGCCGGTTACGGCCAGAACGCCCTGGGGGCCGCTGTGCAGTTGCGCTCCGAGCTCGGCCCCGAGCTCGCCCTGACGGGATGGGACACAGTTGCCCACGCCTACGACATGGCCACCACCTTCGCCCGAGTCCTGGCCCGGATCTTCGATGAGCGCAACGGCGGCAACGGCGTCTCGGAGCGGATCGAGACGCGAATGGCCGCCGAGGCCTCCAGCCTGCGCAACCGCTCCTACGGCACCATGACCGGCGGCTTCGGCATGCAGGCCGAGACGGCCGCCAACCGCGCGACCCTCGTCCAGGAGACCCAGGAGCTGCTCGTCCTGGCCCGCGGCTACGGGCTCGGAGCGGTGCGCGAGCGGGCCATGCGCACCGCGGAGATGGTCAGCGACTCCCTCGCCGCGGGCATCGACGAGACCCAGCTCGAGGTCATCATCGAGCTTCGCGTCGTCTTCGCCCGCCTCCTGCTCGCCCTGGGCGCCACCGAGCGGGCCGAGGGCGAGGCGCTGCGCACGGCGGAGCTGTGCCTGTCCCAGGGCTGGCAGGAGATCGCCTGCGCCTCCTATGTGACGGCGGGGCGAGCGGCCTCGGAGCGTCACGAGGCCTCCTCCGCCCGGGAGCACGCCAACCGGGTCAGCGACATCCTCGGCGACTGGGGCACCAGTCGTATGAGCGAGCGCCTGACCGTGCTGGTCGAGGCCATCGGGGATCACGCCAGTTCGGTCCTCCTCCTGACCGATCTCGCCGAGCGCACCTGCCAGAACGTTGAGCAGGACAACACCCTGGCCGCCCCCACTCGCGAGGCCTGCCGCAAGGCCCGGTCCGAGCTCGGCAAGGTCGGCCGCGCGCCCGAGGGCGTCGAGGCCCGCCTGACCGCCGTCGAGGAGAGGATCGCCCCCTACGGCCGCGGCCGAGGAGGCCGCCACCGCGCCGCCGGATCAGCTGCCACCGATGACTCGCCCGCCTGATGTGGCGATCGGGCTGAGACCGGGCCAGGTCACGGCGTCCCTGGTGGGCAGGCTGCGCGCTCACGGCCATCCCTTCGCCCTCGCCGATCTCGGAGGGCCCGCTCCGGGCCCCATCATCCGCCTCCCCGACCCCGGCTCCCTCCCTCCCCGTGCGGCCGAGCGCGCCCTGCTCGCCCTCATCGGGGAGATGACCGGGATCATCACCCGCCGCCGCGCCTTCGCCGCAGGCTCGGGCAGGCTCTCCGCGCCCCGCGGCGATCGCGCCCTGCGCGTGGGGCTCACCGGCGGCATCGGCACCGGCAAGTCCACCGTCGCCCGCCTCCTCGCCGAGCGCGGGGCGGGCGTCGTCGACGCCGACGCGATCGCCAGGGAGGTCCTCGTCCCCGGTGGCGAGGGCATGGCGGCCGTGATCGCGGCCTTCGGCGCCGGAGTGCTCCACCCTGACGGCTCGCTGGACAGGGGCGCGCTGGCCGCCCGCATCTTCGGCGACGCCGTCGCCCGGGCGCGCCTCGACGCCATCACCCTCCCGCGCATCGCCGAGCTCGCCGCGTTCCGCCTGGAGGCCGTCCCCGCAGGCGGGGTCGCCGTCTACGACGTCCCCCTTCTCGCCGAGAGCGGCATCGCGGACCTCTTCGACTGCGTGCTCGTCGTCGAGAGCCCGATGCCCCTGCGCCTCGCTCGCCTGGAGGGGCGCGGCCTGCCGCGGGCCCAGGCGGTGGCCCGCATCGGCGTCCAGGCCACCGATGCCGAGCGCCGCGCGCTCGCCGACGCCGTCCTCGTCAACGACGGCGCCCTCGAGGACCTGGCCGACGGCGTCGCTCGGCTCTGGGACCGCTGGGCGGGGCACGCTCTGCCCTGACCGGAGCACTGGGCACCGCTGTGACGCGGACCGCTCGGCACGGGGCGGGGCCCGCGTCCGAGCCCGGGTACGGTGGCGCCGTGACTGCCACCACTGACGACCCCGACCTGGGGCTCACCGCCTCCCGCCTCGACGCGCGAGCCCGGCGCCTCGTCGCGATCGTCGCCGGCCTCAACCTGCTGGGCATGCTCATCGAGATCGTCGTCGCCTCCCTCATCGGCTCGGCGTCCCTGTTCGCCGACGCTGCGGACTTCCTCGAGGACTTCCTCATCAACCTGCTCGTCGCCGTGGCCATGGGCTGGTCCACGCGCAGTCGCAGGAGGGCCGGCCGCCTCCTGGCCGGACTCATCCTCCTGCCGGCCGCCGCCGCCCTCGCCACGGCTGCGGCCAGGCTCGTCACCGGGGTCCCGCCCGAG
Organism: Actinomyces denticolens; assembly: GCF_002072185.1. Classification (GTDB taxonomy): domain Bacteria; phylum Actinomycetota; class Actinomycetes; order Actinomycetales; family Actinomycetaceae; genus Actinomyces; species Actinomyces denticolens. Next base: position 99,489 of record NZ_MVIW01000001.1, on the reverse strand, counting down.
GGCGGGACCCTGTCGGCCACTGCGGTCCTCGCCCTCGTCCTCAATGCCGTGTGCGCCCTGGCGCTCATGAGTCTGCGCGCCGGGGGAGGGGCGCTCGTGCGCGGCGCCTGGCTCGCCGCGCGCAACGACGTCCTGGCCAACGTCCTCATGATCGCCGCCGGGGCGCTCACGCTCGTGTGGGCGAGCGTGTGGCCCGACGTGGTCGTGGGCGCTGTCATGGCCCTGGTCAACCTGCGCGCCGCCGGTGAGGTTCTCGAGCAGGCCCGCTCCGAGGACCCCGAGCTCGAGCTCGCCGAGGACTAGCGCGGGAACGGGCGCGCGGGGGCGGCGGCCCGTCGCCCCCGCCGATCGCGCGCAGGAGGCTGACCGTCGTCGAGTGGGGCGGCGCCGAGCAGTAGCCTAAAGCCCATGCGCCCCGTCACCGACCTGCGTCGAACCGACAAGCCCTTCGAGGTCGTCAGCCAGTACACGCCCAGTGGCGATCAGCCCACCGCCATCAACGAGCTCGCCGAGCGCTTGAACGCGGGGGAGAAGGACATCGTCCTGCTCGGCGCCACCGGCACCGGGAAGTCCGCCACCACCGCCTGGCTCGTGGAGAGGGTGCAGCGCCCCACCCTCATCCTGGAACCGAATAAGACCCTGGCGGCCCAGATGGCCGCCGAGTTCCGCGAGCTCCTGCCGAACAACGCGGTGGAGTACTTCGTCTCCTACTACGACTACTACCAGCCCGAGGCCTACGTCCCCCAGACGGACACCTTCATCGAGAAGGACTCCTCCATCAACGACGAGGTTGAGCGACTGCGCCACAGCGCCACGAACTCCCTGCTCACGCGCCGCGACGTCGTCGTGGTCTCCTCCGTGTCCTGCATCTACGGCCTGGGCACGCCCCAGGAGTACGTCGACCGCATGACGCCCCTGGCCGTGGGCGACCAGATCGACCGCGACGAGCTCCTGCGGCGCTTCGTCGGCATGCAGTACACCCGCAACGACATCGACTTCACCCGGGGCACCTTCCGCGTTCGCGGGGACACCGTCGAGATCATCCCCATGTACGAGGAGCTCGCCATCCGCATCGAGTTCTTCGGCGACGAGATCGAGTCCCTGGCCACCCTCCACCCCGTCACCGGTGACGTCATCGCTCCCGCCGAGCAGGTGTTCGTCTTCCCCGCCTCCCACTACGTGGCCGGGCCCGAGCGCATGAACCGCGCCATCGAGGGCATCGAGGCCGAGCTCGCCGATCGCCTGGCCGTCTTCGAGCGCGACGGCAAGCTCCTCGAGGCCCAGCGCCTGCGCATGCGCACCACCTACGATCTGGAGATGATGCGCCAGATCGGCATGTGCTCGGGCATCGAGAACTACTCGATGCACATCGACGGGCGCAGCCCCGGCACCCCTCCCAACACGCTGCTCGACTACTTCCCCGAGGACTTCCTCCTCGTCATCGACGAGTCGCATGTGACCGTCCCCCAGATCGGCGCCATGCACGAGGGTGACGCGTCCCGCAAGCGCACCCTCGTCGACCACGGCTTCCGGCTGCCCAGCGCCCTGGACAACCGGCCCCTGACCTTCACGGAGTTCGAGAACCGCATTGGCCAGACCGTCTACCTGTCCGCCACCCCCGGCGACTACGAGACGCAGCGCTCCGACGGCGTCGTCGAGCAGATCATCCGCCCCACCGGGCTCGTGGACCCCAAGATCGTCGTCAAGCCGACCCAGGGACAGATCGACGACCTTCTGGAGGAGGTGCGACGGCGGGTGGACAAGGACGAGCGCGTCCTGGTCACCACGCTCACCAAGCGCATGGCGGAGGACCTGACCACCTACCTCGCCGAGCGCGGCGTGCGCGTGGAGTACCTGCACTCCGACGTCGACACCCTGCGGCGCGTCGAGCTCCTGCGCGAGCTCCGGCAGGGCCGCTTCGACGTCCTCGTCGGCATCAATCTGCTCCGCGAGGGCCTGGATCTGCCCGAGGTCTCGCTGGTGTCCATCCTCGACGCCGACAAGGAGGGCTTCCTGCGCTCCACGAGATCCCTCATCCAGACCATCGGCCGCGCGGCGCGCAACGTCTCCGGCGAGGTCCACATGTACGCCGACACCACCACGCCCGCAATGGCGGAGGCCATCGAGGAGACCGAGCGCCGTCGCGCCCTCCAACTCGCCTACAACGAGGCCAACGGCATCGACCCCCAGCCCTTGCGCAAGAGGATCGCGGATGTGACCGACATGCTCGCCCGGGAGGACGTCGACACCGAGGAGCTGCTCGCGGGCGGGTACCGGGGGCATGAGGAGGCCTCGGTGCGGAAGGGCCGCAAGAAGGCCGCCGAGGCCACGGTCCGCGAGCGCCTCGCCGGAGCGGCGCAGGGCGATCTCGCCGATCTCATCACCGAGCTCACTGAGCAGATGCACGCGGCGGCGGTTGACCTCCAGTTCGAGCTCGCGGCCCGATTGCGCGATGAGATCCAGGATTTGAAGAAGGAACTGCGCGCCATGCGCGAAACAAGCTGACCCGTCGTCGGCAATGGGACCGCCACGATCCGGGGACCGTGAGCGGAAGGCGGGAGAGCACGGGAATCACAGAGGATTCACGGGGCGGTAACAAAATACTCGCCATATGCGGGAATGTCGGGTATCCTCCGCATAGGCGTGGGCCCTGCCCGCCTCCTCATCTCATTCGGCTGCTCCCTGACGGCTTCCCCTCCAACGGAAGAGTAAACCCCTCCCATGAGCAGTCCCGCGCTGGCGGCAGTGAGTCCGCCCTCACGCGCTTTCAGGATCCCGCGGTTCGTGCCGCATCTCCTCATTCTCAGTGCGATCGCGTTGATCGCGATTCTTCTCATCCCCGGGCCGATCGCCACCGCGGGCGCCCGGATGTGGCGGATCGGCGCCGCCGTTCTCGCGCTCGCCCTCATGATGACGCGCCGCAAGCAGCCCCGCATCGACGACCGGGATCTCGACCACATCCTCGCCGTCGGCGGCCTCGTGACCGCCGTGTGGATCATCACGCACTGGGAGACCTCGACGCATCCCGTTGCCGCGGTATTCGCCGCCATTTCCGCGGGCCTGGGCCTGGCGCTGTGGATCGTGGGGACCCGGGAGATCTCCTGGCTCGCCCCCGCGATCGTGCCCCTGGGCCTCAGCCTCGTCCCCTCCCTCGGCTCGGCGATGCTCGGGATGATCGCGCTGGCGCTGTGCTGCCTGGCCTCCCTGGCCCTCGTCGTGGCCAAGGGATTCGCCCCGCGCGGGCAGTTCCAGCGGATCGTCCCCGCGCGCCTGGTCATCCCCGTGCTCGCCGCCGTCGCCGTCGCCGCAGTGGCCAGGGGGTGGTTCGCGTGAGCAACATCCGTGTCCTGCCCAGGCGGGACCGCCACGTCCTCGACCTGCCCGATCCCGCGGAGCTCGTCGACCAGGACGAGCGGGCTCTGGACCTCGCCTGCTACGGCCTGTCCGGAGCGGCGCCCGAGTACTCCGCCAGGGGAGTGCTGGTGGTCTGGCAGCGGGTGGCGCTCATCGCCGCCGTCGCACTGCTCATCATCGGCCTCGTCTTCGTCCCGAGGGCCACCGGTGTCGCCGTCGTCGCCATCGTCACCGCCATCTACGCCATCGCGCTCGTCTACCGGCTCGCCCTGTTCCAACTGGGGGCCAAGGGCGGTCATGTCGTCACGGTGAGCGATGAGGAGGCGCGCGCCGTGCCCCATGCCGAGCTGCCCCGGTACACCGTCCTCGTCCCCGTTTTCCACGAGCCCCTGCTCGGCGAGCTCGTGGGGAGGCTGGAGCGCCTGGAGTACCCCCGCCACCTCCTCGACATCCGCCTCCTCCTGGAGGCCGACGACGAGGAGACCAACGCGGCCGCCTCCGGGCTCGCCCTCGGGCGGCACGTCACCATCGTCCGAGTGCCCGCCCACGAGCCGCGCACGAAGCCGAAGGCCTGCAATTACGGCTTCCTCACCTCCGAGGGCGGCATGTGCACGATCTACGACGCCGAGGACTCGCCCGATCCCCTCCAGCTGCTCCGCGCCGTCGTCGCGATGAGGAGGCTCGGGCCCCGGTACGCCTGCGTGCAGGCCCGGCTCGGCTTCTACAACGCCGACCAGAACCTCCTCACCCGCTGGTTCGCGCTCGACTACGGATCATGGTTCGGCAACCTCCTGCCCGGGCTCGTGGCGCTCGGCGCGCCGATCCCGCTGGGCGGCACCTCCAACCACTTCCGCTCCGACGTGCTGCGGCGGGTCGGAGCCTGGGATCCCTGGAATGTCACCGAGGACGCCGACCTGGGGCTGCGCCTGGCCCGCGCCGGCTACCACGTGGGAGTCCTCGACTCGGACACGGAGGAGGAGGCCAATCCCGACGCCATCAACTGGGTGCGCCAGCGCAGCCGCTGGTACAAGGGCTACTTGCAGAGCTTCCTCGTCCACCTGCGCCGACCCCGGCTCGTCAGCCGCCAGCTCGGCGCGAGGGGCATGACCGGCCTCGTCATCTTCATCGCGGGCACGCCGCTGCTCTCAGCGCTCAACGGGTTCTTCTGGGCCCTGACGGTCGCCTGGTTCACCTCCCACGACCCGGCGGTGGCGGCGCTATTCCCGCCGGCCATCTACTACCTGGGCATGGTCAGCCTCATTCTCGGCAACCTCGCCGTGCTCTACATGGGGCTGTTCACCGCCCGGCAGATGGAGCGCCCGGGGCTGCTCATCCCCGCGCTCCTCATGCCGCTGTACTGGATCCTCATGTGGCTGGCGGCGGTCAAGGCGGTGCTGCAGCTCATCACGGCGCCCTCCTACTGGGAGAAGACCGCGCACGGCCTCCACAAGGCCGAGGAGCCCCGGACCGAGCGGGCCGCGGGGGTGGCGGCATGACCCGGCAGCATCCCGACTCCGCTCGGAGAAGGCAGAGGAGGATCGAGTGGGGAATCGTCGCCACTGCGCTCGTCCTCTACCTCGGGGCGGGTTGGTGGCTCAGCGCCCACGATCTCATCTTCCCCGATGCCATGAGCCGCGTCGCCAACGGCTACTACACGATGCACAGCCGGGATCCGCACCTGGCCGCCATCGGCTTCGTCTGGAACCCGCTGCCCTCGCTGGCCGTCATCCCCCTCCTCCTGCTCACGCCGATCTGGCCTGCGCTGGCCTCCAAGGCCGTGGCGGGCTGCCTCGTGTCCGCGGTGTGCGGGGCGGTGACGGCGGGACTCGCGCACCGTCTGCTGGCGGTCCTGGGGGCCCAGGGCGCGGTGCGCCTCCTGCTCACCGCCGCCTTCGCTCTCCACCCCCTCGTGCTGCTCGGCGCGACGACGGGCGCTAGCGAGGCCATGCTCCTCCTGGCCTGCCTGTTCACCGCACTTCATCTTGCCCGGTGGCTCAACGACCCCATGCCCTGGCATCTTGTGCAGGCCGGGGTGGGCGCCGGCCTCGCCTACCTCGTGCGTTACGAGGCGCTGGCGGCGGGCGCCGCGATCACGGTCCTCGTCGTGGGGACCACGTGGTGGCGCGCGAGAACCCGGAAAGGGGCGGCAGGGATGGCTCTGCTCGACGGGGTGCTCGTCGCCGCGCCGATCACTGCGGCATTCGCCCTGTGGGCGCTCGCCAGCAAGATCATCGTCGGCTCCTGGCTGGAGACCTTCACCTCCCAATACGGCAACTCCGCCCAGGTCGGGACCTTTCGCGTGTCGATCGACGGAATCGTCGGCACGGGCAGCGGCGCGCAACTGGTCTACATCAGTGAGCAACTGATCCGCACCGCGCCCCTGGCGATCCCACTGACACTCCTGGCGCTGCTGGTCGCCTGGCGGCGACGGGAGCCGGCCTTCCTCGCGCCCATGTTCGTGCTCGGATCCGTTCTGCTCTTCCAGAACCTCGCATTCCTGCGAGGGATGTCATTCGGATGGATCCGCTTCCAGATCGCCGCTGTGCCCCTGGCAGTACTCGCCGCCGGATACCTCGCGGCATCGGCGAGCGACTGGAGTCGGAGCCGGTGGGTTCGCAAGGGTCTCGGGCCGGCGCTGGCGGGCGCGCTCGTTCTGGCCCTGCCCCTGGCCTGGGTCACGGAGGCAGACCCCCGGTTCGGTCGCGAGGAGACACTCGCCCGCGAAGTCGCCAAGGGCCGGCAGTACGAGGTCGAGGCGGCGGTAGCCCAGGACATTGGGCGCATGGGACTCGGGAGAGGAGCGGTTATCACCGATGTCGCCTACTCTTTCCCGATCGTCCTCGCCTCCCGGAACCCCACGGTCTTCACGATCACCACCGATCGCGACTTCGAGGATCGACTGTCTGACCCCCGGTCCGCAGCGGCGGGCTACGTGCTCATCAGTGCCCCGGACAGTGCTCCTGCGGACGCGGTGGACAGGGCGTATCCGGGCATGTGGGAGAACGGCGCGGGCGTCGCCTCCCTGGCGAGGGAATGGAAGGACGGCCGGGGCCTCGCCTGGCGCCTCTACCGCTTCAACGACGCTTGAGAACCGGGGTGCGGGGAGGGCACGCCCCGCACCGCGCGCCCACTGAGGCGCAGGACCGGGGTCATTGTGAACGCGTCCCGGGGTTGTGGACGTGCGGCGGGGTTGCCGACGTGCCCCCGGGGTGCGTCCACAACCCCCGTGCGCGTCCACAGCCCCACCGCACGGCGGCAACCGGACGACGACAGACCCGCCGGCAGAACCGCAACCAGCGGAAGACGCCCCGCCCTATGCGCCCAGGAGGGGAGCCGCGATCAGTTCGGGACGCGATCGTGATCGTCCGGTGTCCTCCTCGAGCGCGATCCTTCACCTCCGGGTGGAACGATGACGACGGCGCCTCCCCAGCGCCAGCAAGGCTGCCCATGACTTCCTGCTCCTCCCTCCTTCCCTCGACGAGGCCCTCATGACCTGTGCGCATCCCTCCCACGGCAAACTCGAGCCCGCCCAACGGGATGCGGCTCCTCCTCGCAGAGGCGCCGCCATGTCCTTCCTGGTCCGCAGATTCGCCCGGTCCCACTGGATGGTTGTCGGGATCATCGGCGTCGTCGTGGGATCCCTCCTCGGCGTCGGGGGCATGACCGTCAAGAGCTGGTTCGAGGAGGAGCCTGAGACCGGGCCGCATATCGACGCCCACATGCTGGTGAACTCCTTCACCGAGATCGGGGAGCTCTCGACTCTCGAGGTCGGATTCGCGGGCTATGGGCGCTCCGATGACTCCACCGAGGTCCTGGGATTCAGCCTCCCCCTGACGGGGAAGTCCTTCACGGCCGTCTATGAGGGCACAGTGAAGGTGGGCATCGCGGACGTCAGCCAGATCACCGTCGACGTCGACGACTCCGCCCGCAGGATCACCCTCACCGCCCCGGACCCAGTGGTCACCAATTCCGGACTGGAGTCGATCGAGTACTACGACGAGAACGACAGCCTGTTCAATCAGAGCGATCTCGATGACGCCACAGAGTTCGAGAACAGCGTCCTGGAGGCGGGAGTCGAGAAGCTCCTCGACGGCGGGCTCATCGACAAGGCCCGCACTCGCACGCAGGAGGTTCTCAGCACCCAGACCCAGGCGGTGCTGAAGGCCGCCGGCGTTGAGGGCTACACGGTTGAGGTGAGCTTCGCCCCTCCCGCCGGAGCGTGAGGGCCGCCTCCTGCACCGCCGGTCGCGCTGGGCACCGCCGGGACGGCTCCCGGCGCGGATCACACGGCTGAGGCGCGTCCGACTCGCGACCCGCGGCGGCCGGGCCGCTAGACTGCGAGGCGCAACCGCATATGTCGGAGGGGAGTACTCCCACCAACAGCGGCGTCGTCATCACGGCGGACCAGCGGCCCAGGCCGCCGGCCCCCGGCGCCGCAGGCCAGTCGTCCCGCGCGCCGGGAGCGATGCTGGCGGGAGGAGACCTTCGGTACCCGAGTCCGTACCGGAGGTAACCACATGGACGTCCACTCCCTCGGATGGCTGGCGCTCGCCGCCGTCATCCTCACCATGATCACCATCGACATCGTCGGGCACGTGCGCACCCCGCATGAGCCCACGATGAGGGAAGCCGCCTGGTGGTCCCTCGCCTACATCGCCATGGCCATCGTCTTCGGCGGCATCGTCTGGGCCGTCTGGGGCGGCCGCTACGGGGGCGAGTACTTCGCCGGCTACATCGTCGAGAAGTCCCTGAGCGTCGACAACCTCTTCGTCTTCGTCATCATGATCGCCGCCTTCCGGGTGCCCAGGAAGTACCAGCAGGAGGTGCTGCTGGCGGGCATCGTCATCGCGCTCGTGCTCCGCCTCATCTTCATCCTCGTCGGCGCCGCTCTCATCGAGAGCTTCTCCGCGATCTTCTACCTCTTCGGGGCCTGGCTCATCTGGACCGCGATCTCCCAGGTGCGCGAGGGCGTCGAGGACCCCGACGAGCACGACGCCGACGACTACGAGCCCTCCCGCTTCGTGCGGCTGGTGGCCCGCGTGATCCCCATGACCGATGGCTTCGTCGGCGGCAAGGTCCTCCACCGCCACGGCGGGAGGACCATGATCACCCCCATGATGCTGTGCATCATCGCCATCGGCACCGCCGACGTCATGTTCGCCGTCGACTCCATCCCCGCGATCTACTCCCTGACCGCCGAGCCCTTCCTGGTGTTCGCGGCGAACGCCTTCTCCCTGCTGGGCCTGAGGCAGCTCTACTTCCTCATCGACGGCCTCCTCGACCGCCTCGTCTTCCTGCACTACGGCCTGGCCGCCATCCTCGGCTTCATCGGCTTCAAGCTCATCAACCACGCCCTGCACGAGAACGAGGTCGGCTTCATCAACGGCGGCGAGCACTGGGAAGCCATCCCCGAGCCATCCATCCCCGTCTCGCTCGGCTTCATCGTCGTCGTCATCCTCATCACCGTCATCGCCTCCGTCATCGCCTCCAAGCGCCAATCCCGCGAGGAGGCTGCTGCCGAGGGCCCCGCCGAGCGGGCGCTGGTGGAGCGGTGAGAGCCGCCGCCGAGGTCTCCGGGGGCCTGACGGGCGAAGAGGTCGCCGCCCGCGTCCGCGACGGCCTCACCAACGCCTACGAGGAGACCACATCCCGCTCCGCGCTGGACATCCTGCGCGCCAACGTCCTGACGATCTTCAACGCGATCCTCGGCGCCGCGCTAGTCCTCATCCTCCTCATCGGGCACTGGGCCGACGCCCTGTTCGGCTTCGTGCTCATCCTCAACACCTCCACCGGCACCATCGCCGAGATCCGCGCCAAGCGCGCCCTCGATCGCCTCGCCGTCCTGGAGGCGCCCCGCGCCCATGTCATCCGCGACGGCGCCGAGAGCGAGATCGACGTCGGCGACGTCGTCCTCGACGACGTGCTCCGCCTGCGCTCGGGGGAGCAGATCCCCGCGGACGGAACCATCCTGGCCACCGACGGCCTCGAGGTCGACGAGTCCATCCTCACCGGCGAATCCGACCCCGTCCGGCCCCAGGAGGACGGGCGGGTCCTGTCCGGCACCACCGTCACCGCCGGTACCGCGCTCATGCGCGCCACGGCCGTCGGCGCGGAGGCCTACGCGCACAGGCTCGCGAAGGAGGCCCGCCGGTTCTCCACCGTGCGCTCCGAGCTCCAGGACGGCACCAATCGGGTTCTCACCTGGATCTCCTGGGTCATCGTGCCCGTGGCGCTCCTGCTCATCTGGTCCCAGATGCGCCAGGCCGGGGGGTTCTCCACCGCCATCGACTCAGGCGCATGGCGCCCCGCGATGGTCGCCGGCATCGCGGGGGTCGTCGGCATGGTCCCCCAGGGACTCGTCCTGCTCACCAGCGTCAACTTCGCCACCGCCTCCCTCAAGCTCGCCCGCCAGAAGGTCCTCGTCCAGGAACTTCCCGCTGTGGAGGTCCTGGCCCGCGTGGACACGCTCTGCCTGGACAAGACCGGCACGATCACCACCGGCCGCATCGCCCTGCGCGATGTCACCGCCCCCGACGGCGGGCCCGCCGACCTCCCGGCCCTCGCCGCGCTCGACGCCCTCGCCGCCGGTGGCGACGCCAACGCCACCGCCCTGGCCCTGCGCGAGGGCCTGCCCGGCATCGAGCCGGCCCGTGCCGCCCGCCCCCGGATCGAGGGGCTCGTGCCGTTCTCCTCCCGGCGCAAGTGGTCCGCCGTCACGATCGACGGGAGCACCTGGATCATGGGCGCCCCCGAGATCGTCCTCGGCGCCTGCCCCGACGATGCCCCGCACCGGGCCCTCGCCCTCGAGCAGGTCCGCGGGGCGGCTGCCACCGGCGCCCGCGTCGTCGCCCTCGCCCGCTCCGAGCAGCCCTGCGGCCAGAGCGGCGCGGACCACGCGCTCCCCAGCGGCCTGCGCCCGGCCGCCCTCATCGTGCTCGCCGAGCAGGTCCGCCCCGACGCCCCCGAGACCCTCTCCTACTTCCGAGCCCAGGGCGTCGATGTCAAGGTCATCAGCGGGGACAACCCCGTCACCGTGGCCGCCGTCGCACGGGCCGCCGGCATCACCCGCCCCGACGGCGCGGAGCTCACCGTCCTGGACGCCCGCGAGCTGCCCACCACCGCCGAGGACCCTGCCGACCTGGAGCGCCTCGCCGACGCCGTCGCCGACGCGCAAGTGCTCGGCCGCGTCGTCCCCGAGCAGAAGAAGGCCCTCGTCGCCGCCCTTCAGGCGCGCGGGCGGACAGTCGCCATGACCGGCGACGGCGTCAACGACGCCCTCGCCCTCAAGCACGCCGACCTCGGCATCGCCATGGGCAACGGCGCGCCGGCCACCAAGGCCGTGGCGCGCCTCGTCCTGCTCACCGGCAAGTTCTCCGCCCTGCCCGGGGTCGTCGCCGAGGGGCGGCGCGTCATGGCGAACACCGAGCGCATCGCCTCGCTGTTCCTGTCCAAGACCGTCTACGCCTCCCTCATCGCCGTCGCCGTCGCGATCACGGCGATCCCCTACCCGTTCCTGCCCCGGCAGCTCACCATCGTCTCCTCGCTGACCATCGGCGTGCCGGCGTTCGTCCTGGCACTCGCGCCGACCAAGCAGCGCTACCGCGCGGGGTTCCTCCGGCGGGTGCTCACCCTGGCCGTGCCCGCGGGCGTCGTCGCGGGGGCGGGGACGCTGGCCGCGCGCACCTGGCTGTGGGGCGCGGAGCTGCCGCTCGAGCAGATCACCTCCGGCACCACCCTCGTGCTCGTCGCGGCGGGCCTGGCCCTCCTCACCCTCACGGCGCGCCCGCTCCTGGGATGGCGGCTCGGGCTCGTGGTCCTCATGGGGGCCCTGGCAGTGCTCGGCGTCGTCATCCCGCCCGTGCGCCGCTTCTTCCTCCTGGCCTGGCCGACCAGTGCCACCTGGCTGATCATCGCCGCCATGGCGGCGGTCGTCGTCGCGGGCATGGAGGCGGTTCACGTGGCGCGCCGCCGCTGCACCCGCCCCTGAACCACTCGGTCAGGCGATCGCCAGCACCCGCAGCCAGCCGCGACGGGGGTGCAGGTCCCAGTCCACCTCGGTGAAGCCCGCCTCGGAGGCGAGCGCGGACAGCTCCTCGGCGTCGGGAATGCTCATGCCCAAGCGGTCCGCCCAGAAGCCCGCCGCGTCCCTACTGGCGCAGTCATTGATGATGAGCAGCCTCCCGCCGGGGCGCAGGACGCGATGGATCTCCGCCAGCCCCGCGAGCTGATCGGGCCAGAAGTAGAGCGTCTCGAAGGCCGTGGCGGCGTCGAAGTACCCGCTGCGCAGCGGGATCCGATCAACGGGGGCCTCCAGGACACGAAGGCGCCCGGTCGCGGCGGCGGCCCGATTGAGCGCCAGCGACGTCCGGACGGCGTCAGCCGAGTGATCGATCCCTGCGACCTCCCGGCGGGTCCGGTTCAGCAGCCTCTTGAGAAGGGCGCCGCCACCGCATCCGATGTCGATGACGCGCTCATCGGGCCGGATATCGAGCCCCTCCAGGCCCCACAGGTGGAGGGGGCGATGCCCCTTGTTCATCCCGCGCAGCAGGAGCCTGCCCGTAAGCGATCTGGGCCGCGCGAACTGGGAGTCCTTGGGCGCCATGGTCATGAGATCCTCCCGACGACGGGGTTCCACTCTCGCGGCGCGCGCTCGGCGATGAGCCCGGCCCTCTGGAAGGGATCATCGTCGAGGAGGGCCAGGGCGCCGTCGGCATCCTCGGCGCGCACGATGATGAGGGCATCATTCGTGCCCGTGTAGGGGCCCGCGGCGATGAGGCGGCCCTGATCGGCGAGGGCCCCGTTGAAGGCGCGGTGGCTCGGGCGGATGGCGGACAGCTCCTCATCCCGGCCGGTGACGTAGGTGTATTCGACGGCGAAGATCTTGCTCATGACGGCAGCCTATCCTCCCCGGGGCCGCGCGCGTGAGCCGTGGCACAGACCAGTCCTGACGTGGCGAGTCGAACACACGTACGACATCGGCCTGCGCCTAGACTCGCGCCCGTGAACGACACCCTCATCATCCGTGGAGCCCGCGAGCACAACCTCAAGGGCGTCAGCCTCGACCTGCCCCGCGACAAGATGATCGTCTTCACCGGGCTCTCCGGCTCCGGCAAGTCCTCCCTCGCCTTCGACACGGTGTTCGCCGAGGGCCAGCGGCGGTACGTGGAGTCGCTGTCCTCCTACGCCCGGCAGTTCCTCGGCCAGATGGACAAGCCCGACGTCGACTTCATCGAGGGACTGTCCCCCGCGGTCTCCATCGACCAGAAGTCCACCTCCCGCAACCCCCGGTCCACCGTCGGCACCGTCACCGAGGTCTACGACTACCTGCGACTCCTCTACGCGCGCGCCGGCGTCCAGCACTGCCCCGTGTGCGATGCGGTCATCGCCTCCCAGACCCCTCAGCAGATCGTCGACCGCGTCCGCTCCCTTCCCGAGGGGACGCGCTTCCAGGTCCTCGCGCCCGTGGTGCGCGGCCGGAAGGGCGAGTACACCGAGCTCTTCGAGGAGCTGCGCTCGCGCGGCTTCAACCGGGTGAGGGTCGACGGCGGCACCCACCGCCTCGACGCCCCGCCCGAGCTGTCCAAGCGCCTCAAGCACGACATCGAGGTCGTCATCGACCGGCTCGTCGTCCGCGAGGGCATCCGGGGGCGCCTCACCGACTCCGTGGAGACGGCCCTCGGCCTGGCCGACGGCCTCGTCATCATCGAGGAGGTCGACCGCGACGAGGACGACCCCGCCCGCCTCCACCGCTACTCCGAGAAGCGCGCCTGCCCCAACGAGCACCAGCTCGCCCTCGATGAGATGGAGCCCCGGACCTTCTCCTTCAACGCCCCCTACGGCGCCTGCCCCGAATGCACCGGCATCGGCGTGCGCCTCGAGGTGGACCCCGACCTCGTCGTCCCCGACGAGGAGCTCACCCTCGCGGAGGGCGCCATCGCCCCCTGGACCATTCACCAGAAGCACTTCAACCGAACCCTGTCCGCGCTCGGCGCCGAGCTCGGCTTCGACATCAACACCCCTTGGCGAGCCCTTCCCGAGCGCGCCAAGGACGCGATCCTGCGCGGCAAGGACTACGAGGTGAAGGTCACCTACCGGAACCGGTGGGGACGCGAGCGCGTCTACTCCACCGGCTTCGAGGGCGTCCTCAACTACGTCATGCGCAAGCACGACGAGACCGAGTCAGAGTGGTCGAAGGAGCGCTACCAGGGCTACATGCGCGAGGTGCCCTGCCCCGTCTGCTCCGGCACGCGCCTCAAGCCGGAGGTCCTCGCCGTGCGCGTGGGGGACAAGTCCATCGCCGAGCTCTGCGACCTGCCCGTGGGGGAGTGCCGGGACTTCCTCGCGGGCCTCGAGCTCACCGGCCAGGCCAAGCAGATCGCCTCCTCCGTTCTCACCGAGATCAACGCCCGCCTGGGCTTCCTCGTCGACGTCGGGCTGGACTACCTCAGCCTCTCGCGCGGCGCCGCCACGCTCTCCGGCGGCGAGGCCCAGCGCATCCGTCTGGCCACCCAGATCGGCTCCGGGCTCGTCGGCGTCCTCTACGTCCTCGACGAGCCCAGCATCGGCCTGCACCAGCGGGACAACGCCCGCCTCATCGAGACCCTCTCCCGGCTGCGCGACCTGGGCAACACGCTCATCGTCGTCGAGCACGACGAGGACACCATCCGCTCCGCCGACTGGATCGTCGACATCGGGCCCGGGGCGGGTGAGAAGGGCGGTGAGGTCGTCCACTCGGGCGAACTGGCAGGACTGCTGGAGGCCGAGGGCTCCTACACGGGCGACTACCTCGCCGGGCGCCGTCGCATCCCGATCCCGCCCACCCGCCGGCCCGTCGACAAGAAGCGGCAGGTGACCGTCGTCGGCGCCCGGGAGAACAACTTGAAGGACGTCACCGTCGCCTTCCCCCTGGGCGTGCTCACCGCCGTCACCGGGGTCTCGGGCTCCGGCAAGTCCTCCCTGGTCAACTCCATCCTCTTCCAGGTGCTCGCCAACCGCCTCAACCGGGCCCACGGCGTGCCCGGGCGCCACAGGACCGTGCGCGGCCTCGACCAGCTCGACAAGGTCGTCCACGTCGACCAGTCGCCCATCGGCCGCACGCCGCGCTCGAATCCCGCCACCTACACCGGCGTGTGGGACCACATCCGCAAGATCTTCGCCGCCGTGCCCGAGTCGAAGGTCCGCGGCTACGGGCCTGGCCGCTTCTCCTTCAACGTCAAGGGCGGGCGCTGCGAGTCCTGCAAGGGCGACGGCACCCTCAAGATCGAGATGAACTTCCTCCCGGACGTCTACGTCCCCTGCGAGGTGTGCCACGGTGCCCGCTACAACCGCGAGACCCTCGAGATCCGCTACAAGGACCACACCGTCGCCGACGTGCTCGATATGACGATCGAGCGCGCCGCCGAGTTCTTCTCCTCCACGCCCATCATCTCCCGGCACCTGAGCACCCTCGTGGAGGTGGGGCTCGGCTACGTGCGCCTGGGGCAGGCGGCCACCACGCTGTCCGGCGGGGAGGCCCAGCGCGTCAAGCTCGCCACCGAGCTCCAGCGACGCTCGACCGGCCGCACGATCTACGTGCTCGACGAGCCCACGACCGGACTGCACTTCGAGGACATCCGCAAGCTCCTGGAGGTGCTCCAGGGACTCGTGGACAAGGGCAACACCGTGGTGGTCATCGAGCACAACCTCGACGTCATCGCCAATGCCGACTGGGTCATCGACATGGGCCCCGAGGGCGGCAAGGGCGGCGGCACCGTGGTGGCCACGGGCACCCCCGAGCAGCTCACGAAGGTCGCCGAGTCCCACACGGGCACGTTCCTCGCCGAGGTGCTTCAGCGGCGTCGCTGCTGATGCGGGGGCTCGGCGCCGGGCCCGCCGCTGGAGGGCTCGGCCTTGGGCACCCATCCGTACGGCTGCGGTCCCGAGGCCGGCGGCTGAGCGGTCATCGACGGGGCCGCGGGCGGCGGTGCGCCGGGAGCGGTTGCGGGGGCGGCCCGCCCGGCGGGCGGCGTGGAGTCCTCCGCGAGCTTGTTGTATGCCAGGGACAGCAGGAAGCAGACCACGCCGGCGCCCGCCAACGAGACCACCCGCATGGCGGAGCTGCGCGTGGACAAGTCGACCAGGGCGAGCTTGAAGACCGCCAGGAGGACGAGCGCCAGCCCGTAGTGCCGCAGAGCGGTGGCACTCATCCTGAAGCCCACGAGGATGCAGATGCCGCCGATGCCCAGGATCGCCACGGTCATGAGCAAGGACGAGGCCGTCGATCCGGTGAGGATGGCCAGCGCCCCCAGGCCGATGAGCGTGTCCGGGATGGCGATCGCCAGTGACAGGCTGCCGACCCCGATCCAGGGCGAGAGCAGCCAGCTCGCCACGGCCGCGGCGGACACGGCGGCCACGGAGACGAGGGCGTCCTGGAGGAACCACTCATTGCGAGTGCCGTCGATGATGTCCAGGTAGGCGAGGAACCAGAGCGCCCCCACGCCGATCCAGGATGGCGCTGGGGGAGAGGCCAGGCTCGGTCCCCCCGACTCGTCAACGCCTCCGCGGGCGCCGAATCGCCGGAAGCCCAGCAGGTCGAGCGGAGTGGGATCCGAGGAGGTCAGGCCCGCCGCGATGAGCAGGCACAGCATGAGCGTCGCGCAGACCTGGGCCACGGTCAGGCTCAGGGCGGGGCCGGTGATCAGCGCCGAGACACGGGCGCTGAGTGTGATGACCACGCCGACCACCGTGGCGGCGAGCGCGAGACGCAGGGCCGACTGGCTGCTGGACGACCCGGCCATGTGGCGCTCCGATACGAGGGTCGCGGCCAGGCACAGGCCCAGGGCCAGCAGGATGCAGAGCGACTCGGGCCCGCTGGAGCGGGGCAGGACGAGCAGCGTGCAGCCCGCCAGCGCGGGCAGGCCGACGACGCTCACCCACCCGTTGCGCGCGGCTGCCGCGCAGACGGCCCCGATGACGACTGCCGCGGCCACGGTGAGGTAGAGCGAGGACACCACGGCCCCCAGGGCGATGATGACCGCGCCGGGAATGATCGCGATGGCGCAGCGGCACCGCCACCGGACAGGGCCCATGCCCGCGAAGAGTCCCAGCGCGAGGGCGGTCCTCGCCCCGATCATGACCAGGAGGAGGGCCTGCGTGGAGCCGTCGTGCCACACCAGTGCCTTCAGCACGGGCACCACGGTGATGACCATGTCCGCGAGCCACTCCGAACCGGTGAGCGCCCGCCACCTCGAGCGCGACAGGAGCAGCCCGAGGTGCAGGCACTGGGCCTGCGCCGCCAGCCAGGCGAGCGCGTTGAGGACGAGCCACAGGAAGGGCCGTTCCCCGCGGACCAGGGACGGCACGTCGAACAGCAGGACGAAGGCGAGGACGACGAGGGATGTCGCCGGATACCACGCCGCCACCGGGAGGCGCTGCGCGGAGGCACCCGTATCGGCCCCCGGCGCGCCCGCGACGGGAGCCACCGGCTTGGTCCCCTGCGCGCCGAGCCAGGAGGCGGTGGCCGCCAGGAGCAGGGCGTACGCGACGAGGATGAGCCCGTGCATCCCAGCGCTGGAGGGCTCGCCGTGGGCCCTGACCACCACGAACCCCATCGTGGTCAGCGCGCCGAGCGTCGAGATGATCGCGGTGAAGAACTGGCGGCTGTAAGAGGACAGCGCGAGGAGGAACAGCGCCCATCCCATCATGAGCAGCATGAGGAGCAGCAGAGGGATCCCCAGGTGGAGCACCTCGGCGCCGATGAGCGCAACGAAGCCCAGGACGCCGCCCGTCCCGGTCAGCGTCGCCGCGGCGACCCGCAGTCGGGGCCTGGTCGAGCCCAACCGGGTTCCCGCGGCCACGAGCGCGATGGCCACGGCGCCGAGCGCGCCGATCTTGGCCACGTTGGGGATCGAGTCCCACACCATGATGAGCAGGCTCACCGCGGCGAGCGTGACGAGGATGGCGGCGGCGGCGGAGAGCAGGTGCCTGCCGATGTTGCCCTCACGGGCCCACGACTTGAGCCTGGAGTCGCGCGCGGCCCCCTCGGTGGGAGGGGTCCAGAACGCCCTGAACTCCGCCTCGGAGGCGATGTCCTCCTGGGGCGCCGGGAACTCGGGGATCGCGGCGGACGACGGCACGGTTCCCTGGCCGGGCCCTCCCGCCGGCACGGTGGGCCGCTGGGGAGCGGTGGGCCGCCCGGGTTCCGGCATCGGCCTCTCCCCGGACCTCGCGGCGGGGCTGAGGACTCCGGGGGTACCAGGGACTCCCGGGGCGTCGGGGACTTCGGGGGCGCTGGGCATGTCAGGGCCGCGCCCGGGCCCCGGCACGGGGCCTCCGGTCGGGGCCTGGGCTCCGGGCACGGCGGGAGCGGGCCCGGCGCCCTGCGGCGGGACCCGCTCGGGGGTTGGTTCCGGGGACGGTGCGGAGAGTGCCGGGGACGGCGCGGAAGAGGCCTGCTGCGCGGGCTCCTTCCCAGCGCCCGCCTTCCCGGCGCCCGACCGGGGATCACGACCCTCCTCAGGTGCCGCGGCCTGGGCGACGGCGCCTGAGGGCATCACCCCTCTCGCGTCCTTGACGGGGAAGGCCCGGGTGGCGGCGGGCACGGGTATGGTCGCGCGCTCCTCGACGGGTTCGGGCCCGGCGGCATCCTGGGAGGCCCCGGACGGGTGGGCGCACTGGGAGGCGAGCTCCGCCGCCTGGGCGAGCAGTCCGGCGATCGCCTCGATCGTGCTCTCGAGCGCGTGCAGCCTTCGTTCGAGGTCGGTGCTGCGGGAGGGGCTCGATGCGTATCCGGGATCATGGCCCTGGACGGGATCGGTCATCATGTCTCCTGGTGCTGGTCCGGCTGGTCAGCAGGGAAGTGGGACAGAGCACACTCTACGAGCCCTGATGGCCCCCCGCCTGGGATTTCGATGGGGAATCCTCCCCGAGGAACGGTGCCGGGACCGTCGGCCCGGGGTGCTCGCCCAGCACGCTCTCAGGCCCCAGCGCCTCCCGCAGCTCGTCGAGCAGCTGGCGCAGCCGCTCCGGAGAGCGACTGCCCAGCCCCAGGACGATCCCCGGCCAATCGCCCCGTCCCTCGGCCGACCAGTACGAGCCCAGGCCCTCAACACCGAGCCCCGCCGCCCGGGCCCTCGCCACGGCGACGGCCTCATCGGTGCCCGGAATCAGCGGCACGACGGCGTGCAGCCCGCCCTCCATGGGCGTGCCGGAGGGGAAGACCTCGAGGAACACCCCGCGCCGCCTCCGATCGAGACGGCGGGCCCTGGCCGCGTGGCGGCGCAGGCCGTCCTGGCGGAGGTAGCGGGTCATCGCGTCCTGGACGATGCCGGACACCGGGACGCAGCGCTGGGCGACGTCGTCGATGAGCTCCTCGGGGACGACGGCCCAGCCGAGCCCCAGGGCGGGGGTGAGGCTGGGCGAGAACGAACCCAGGAGCGCCACGGGCCCGTCCACCCCCGAGGCGAGCAGTGGCGCCGGCGCCTCATGGAGATCGGCGTCGAAGTCGTCCTCGATGAGCAGCGTTCCGCTTGACGACGCGGCGGCCAGGAGGGCGTGGCGCCGCACCGCGGGCATGCGCCCACCGGTGGGGAACTGGTGGTTCGGGGTGAGGAGCGCCGCCTCGACCCCCTCCAGCGACTCGGGCAGTGCGCCGTCGGCATCCATGAGTAGGGGCCGCGCGCGCCATCCCAGCAGGCCGGGGATGGTGCGAAGGGAGGGGTAGCCGGGGTCCTCGACACCGATCCTGCCCGCGGCGCGCAGGGCGGAGAGGACGAGTCGCAGACCATCACGGGCTCCGGCGGTGACGAGGATCCGATGCGGATCGACCGTGACCCGCCTGGTCAGGCGCATGTGCTCGGCCAGGAGCGCGCGAAGCTCCTCCGAGCCGGGCGGCGGATGGGGCCGGGGATCGGCCGCAGCGGCGCGCCAGGCCGCCCGCCACAGCGCCGATGTCACCTCCGAGGCGTCCGGCGCCCCGGGCCTCAGCGCGGACGGGCCGGGGGCCGCGGCGATCGACCGGGCCCTGGGCGCGGCGGGTGGAGCGGATCGGGGGAGCGCGGGGTCGACGCGCGTGCCCCCATGCGTCGCCGCGAGGTATCCCTCGCCGACGAGCTGCTCATAGGCGGCCACAACGCTGCCTCGGGACACTCCCAGCTCGGCGGCCAGGCGGCGGGAGGAGGGGAGCCGGTCGCCCGGCGCAAGAAGACCGGAGGTGATCCGCTGGTGGATATCGGCGACGATCCGCTGCGGCACTGACATCCCTGCGACCGGTCGTTCCTGCCCCGGCCGCCCGGGGAGCGCCGGGGGCGCCCCGGAGGGCTTCTCCCGCCGCGCCCGGGCCGCGGGCGCCTGTCGATTCGGGCTCACGACCGCAAGGTTAGCGGTGGTCCATGAGAATCAATCAAATGTGGACTCATCAATGGGCCACACGAGCAGGGAGGATCGCGCCATGACCACCATGACCACCATGACAAGCGCCTCGCGCCCCGCCGTCCGCCCACTATCCGCCCCCACGACCGGCTCCCCACTCGTCAAGCGCGGCCTGGCCGACATGCTCAAGGGCGGCGTCATCATGGACGTCGTCACCCCCGAGCAGGCCGTCATCGCCGAGGAGGCCGGTGCGGTGGCCGTCATGGCCCTCGAGCGCGTGCCGGCCGACATCCGCGCCCAAGGGGGTGTGGCCCGCATGTCCGACCCGGACCTCATCGCGGGCATCATCGACGCCGTCTCGATCCCCGTCATGGCCAAGGCCCGCATCGGGCACTTCGTCGAGGCGCAGGTCCTCCAGCACCTCGGTGTGGACTACATCGATGAGTCCGAGGTGCTCTCCCCGGCCGACTACGCGCACCACATCGACAAGCAGCACTTCACCGTCCCCTTCGTCTGCGGCGCCACCAACCTCGGAGAGGCTCTGCGCCGCATCGCCGAGGGCGCGGCCATGATCCGGTCCAAGGGCGAGGCCGGAACCGGCGACGTCTCCGAGGCCACCCGGCACATCCGCACGATCAACGCGGAGATCACCCGCTTGCGGGGCCTGCCCGCCGACGAGCTGTACGTGGCCGCCAAGGAGCTGCGAGCCCCCTACGAGCTCGTCGCCGAGGTGGCGCGCACCGGCGCTCTCCCCGTGGTCCTGTTCACCGCCGGGGGAATCGCGACCCCGGCCGACGCCGCCATGATGATGCAGCTCGGTGCTGATGGCGTCTTCGTGGGCTCGGGGATATTCAAGTCCGGGGACCCTGCCGCCCGCGCCGCCGCCATCGTGCGCGCCACCGCCGCCCATGACGACCCCGCTGTCATCGCCGAGGCCTCCCGCGGCCTGGGCGAGGCGATGGTCGGCATCAACGTGGCCGACCTCCCCGCGCCGCACCGCCTGGCGGAGCGCGGCTGGTGAGCCACCGTCACGTCGGCATCCTCGCTCTCCAGGGCGGGGTGGCCGAGCACGCCCGGATGGTGGAGCGGCTGGGGAGCGAGGCGGTCCCCGTGCGCCGCGCCGGCGACCTGGCCGGTCTGGACGCGCTCATCCTGCCGGGAGGGGAATCCACCGCCCTCCTGCGCCTGCTCGATGCCTTCGACCTCGCGCGGGCCCTCGCCGACACCGCTCGGGCAGTGCCGACCCTGGGCACCTGCGCCGGCCTCATCCTGCTCGCGCGCCTGGGCGCGCTGGACGTCGACGTCGAGCGCAACGCCTTCGGCCCTCAAGCGGACTCCGCCGAGGCCGTCCTGCCCTGGCGCGGCGGGCAGGTGCGGGCCGCCCTCATCCGGGCACCGCGCGTCATCCGCGTGGGGGAGGGCGTGAAGGCGCTGTCCACGTGGACGGATCCGAGGCGGCCGGATGAGGCGCCCAGCGTCGTCGGCGTCGAGCAGAGCGGCGCGGGCGGGCGGATCGTCGGGGTCGCCTTCCACCCCGAGCTCACGGGGGACACCACCATTCACCGTGAACTGCTCGCATGAGGGCGCGCGCCATCGAGGAGTCCGATCGGACGCGAGCGGATGAGACCCGGGATGTTGATTGTTATCGTTCACATACGGCGGTCGCGCGGGTAGGCTCTGGTGCATGAGCGAGAGCGGATTGCGAGCAGCGCAGGCGAAGATGCAGCAGGGCGAGGTGGCCCCGGAGGCCGTCGACGTCTTCACCCACTACTACAAGGAGCTGGAGGCCGGCGCCACCGGCCTCATCCCCGAGAGCACGATCGAGCCACTGACCTCCATCGACTCCATCGACGACGTCGAGATCAGCGACGAGGACGCGCGTGAGGCCCTGTCGCGCACGGTCCTCATCAAGCTCAACGGCGGGCTCGGCACCTCGATGGGGATGAGCCGCGCCAAGAGCCTGCTGCCGGTGCGCGACGGCAAGTCCTTCCTCGACCTCCTCGTGGGGCAGGTGGAGGCCGCCCGCGCCAAGCATGGCGTCGCCCTGCCGCTCATCTTCATGGATTCCTTCCGCACCCGCGAGGACACCCTGGCCGCGTTGGAGCGTCACCCGGGGATCGCCGTCGACGGCCTGCCGCTCGACTTCCTCCAGAACCGCATCCCGAAGATCCGGCAGGACAACCTCGAGCCGGTCGAATGGGAGGCCGACCCCTCCCTGGAGTGGTGCCCCCCGGGGCACGGCGACATCTACACCGCCCTCGTGGCCTCAGGCGTGCTCGACGCTCTCATCGAGCGCGGCTACAAGTACGCGATGACGTCGAACGCGGACAACCTGGGCGCGGCCCCCTCGGCGCGCATCGCCGGATGGTTCGCGGCCTCCGGCGCCCCCTACGCCCCGGAGATGTGCCGTCGCACCCCGGCGGATGTCAAGGGCGGGCACCTGGCGGTGCGCAAGTCCGATGGGCGCATCATCCTGAGGGATACCGCGCAGACGCCGGCCGATGAGATGCACTACTTCACCGACCAGTTCCGCCACCCCTTCTTCCACACGAACAACCTCTGGTTCGACCTGGAGGTCCTGCGCGCCACGCTCACTGAGCGGAAGGGGATCCTGGGCCTGCCGCTCATCCGCAATGAGAAGACCGTGGACCCGTCGGACGCCTCCTCAACACCGGTCTACCAGCTGGAGACGGCGATGGGCGCGGCGGTCGAGGCCTTCGAGGGCGCCACCGCCGTGGAGGTGCCGCGCAGCCGCTTCCTGCCGGTCAAGACGACGAACGACCTCCTCCTCGTGCGCTCGGACGTGTACGAGGTGGATGAGGACAGCCTGCTGCGCATGGTCTCCGAGACCTCCTGCACCGTCGACCTCGACCCGCGCTACTACAAGAGGATCCAGGACTTCGAGGCGCGGTTCCCCGGCGGGGTGCCCTCGATCCGGGGTGCGCGAACGCTGACGGTGCGCGGTGACTGGACCTTCGGCGAGGGTGTCGTGGCCTCGGGCGACGCCGTCGTGACGGAGGAGGGCTCACCCGGCTCCATCGCCGATGGGGCGAGGCTCTGATCCGAGGGCGCTCGGCGGGGCTGTGGACGCGTGCCGGGGAGGCGTCCGCAACCCCGGCACGCGTCCACAAGCCCGGTGCGCGTCGGCAGGGGCGTCCGACGCCGACCTGCCCGCGCCCGGCACCCGTCGGGGGCGTGGAACGCGTTGGGGCCCGGACTGCGAAGTCCGGGCCCCAACGTGCTGGTGGGCGATACTGGAATCGAACCAGTGACCTCCTCGGTGTGAACGAGGCGCTCTAACCCCTGAGCCAATCGCCCGATGCGCACTCAGATTAGCCAGAACTGGTCGCACCCGGCAAACGGGGCTCCGGTGAGGTGAGTCACCGCCATGTCATTTGCGCGGGTGCGGAGGTGGGGTGATATGGTTGCGCAGCACCGAGCGATCCGGCGTTGAGTCGGGGAGAACGGGCAGACATGCGGATGTGGCTCAGTTGGTAGAGCATCACCTTGCCAAGGTGAGGGTCGCGGGTTCGAGTCCCGTCATCCGCTCCGAGGAGCCGGGCGGCCACCCAGCCCCCAGCATCTCACTGGTGGGTTGGCCGAGAGGCTAGGCACCGGCCTGCAAAGCCGTTTACACCGGTTCGAATCCGGTACCCACCTCGGGCGATTGGCGCAGCGGTAGCGCGCTTCCCTGACACGGAAGAGGTCACTGGTTCGAACCCAGTATCGCCCACTCGCAGCCCGCCCCGCCCGGACCCCACGGTCCGGGTTTTTCTGTCCGTCCCCGGGCTGCGGGAGTGAGGCACCGGCATGGCAGACCCCTCGACGTACCGGCCCGCCGCAGGCGAGATCCCCACGTCGCCCGGCGTCTACCGCTTCCTCGACCCCGAGGGCCGTGTCATCTACGTCGGCAAGGCCAAGAATCTCCGCGCGCGCCTGAGCAACTACTTCCAGGACCTGGCCGCTCTCCACCCGCGCACGCAGAAGATGGTCACCACCGCCTGCGCTGTCGAGTGGACCGTTGTGGCCACCGAGGTGGAGTCGCTCGCCCTGGAGTACTCCTGGATCAAGGAGTTCAACCCGCGCTTCAACGTCATGTACAAGGACGACAAGTCCTACCCCTACCTCATGATCTCGCTCGGCGAGGAGTTCCCCCGCGCCCAGGTCGTGCGCGGCGCCCGCAAGCGCGGCGCCCGGTACTTCGGCCCCTACGTCCAGGCCTGGTCCATCCGCGACACCCTCGACCAGCTCCTGCGCGTCTTCCCCGTCCGCTCCTGCTCCGCCGGTGTCTTCCGCCGCGCCAAGGCCGCCGGCCGCCCCTGCCTCCTGGGGTACATCGACAAATGCTCCGCCCCCTGCGTCGGCCGCATCTCCGCCCCCGACCACCGTGCCCTGGCCGAGGACCTCTGCTCCTTCCTCGCCGGGCGCACCGGGCCCTATCTGCGCGAGGTCGAGTCCCAGATGCGCGCCGCCGCCGGCGCCCTCGACTTCGAGAAGGCCGCCCGCCTGCGCGACGACGCCGCCGCGCTGCGCAAGGTCATCGAGCGCAACGCCGTGGTCCTGCCCGACGCCACCGACGCCGACGTCTTCGGCCTCGTGCGCGACGAGCTGACCGCCGCCGTCCAGGTCTTCCACGTCCGCGGCGGGCGCATCCGCGGCCAGCGGGGCTGGGTCATCGACACCCCCGACGACGCCACCGACGCCGATCTTATCGAGCGCCTCATCCAGCAGGTCTACGCGGACCTCCTCGACCCCGGGGACACCGGCGCCCCCGAGACCTCTCCGCCCGAGCCGGCCGCGCCTACCACCGCTCCCGTCTCCGGTCCCACCACCTCGGTCGGCGTCACCGGGCGGGCGCTCGCCTCCCCGGCCCCGCGCGCCCGACGCGAGGACGAGCCCACGCCCAGGCGCGCCGAGGCCGCGGCCACCAGCGTCGACGACGTCGCCCACACCTCCACCACCGCCGTGCCCCGCGAGGTGCTCGTCCCCGTCCTGCCCGACGACGCCCCCGCCGTGCGCGCCTGGCTGGCCGGACTGCGCGGCGCCGCCGTCGACCTGCGCGTCCCCGCCCGGGGGGACAAAGCGGCCCTCATGGGGACCGTGCGCAAGAACGCCGAGGAGGCCCTGCGCCTCCACAAGACCCGGCGCGCCGGCGACCTCACCCAGCGCTCCGCGGCCCTCGACGAGCTCGCCGAGGCCCTCGACATGCCCGAGGCGCCCCTGCGCATCGAGTGCTACGACATCTCCCACACCCAGGGCACCCACCAGGTCGGCTCCATGGTGGTCTTCGAGGACGGCGCCCCCCGCAAGTCCGACTACCGCCGCTTCATCATCCGCGGCGAGGACGGCGGTGGCGCCACCGATGACACCGCCGCCATGAGCGAGGTCCTCACCCGCCGCTTCAAGCGCCTCCTCGCCGAGCAGGGCCGCGGAACGGACGAGTTGAGCGCGGCGGAGGCCGCCGAGCAGATCGAGGACGTCGAGGGCGTCGCCGTCGCCTCCGGGCCCATCGATCCCGAGACCGGGCGGGCCAAGCGCTTCTCCTACGCGCCCGGCCTCGTCGTCGTCGACGGCGGGCTGCCGCAGGTAGGGGCCGCCCGCGCCGTCCTCGACGAGCTCGGCATCGACATCCCCATCGTCGGCCTGGCCAAGCGCCTCGAGGAGATCTGGGTGCCCGGCGACGACTTCCCCGTCATCCTGCCGCGCACATCGCCCGCGCTCTATCTCCTCCAGCACCTGCGAGACGAGTCGCACCGCTTCGCCATCACCCATCATCGGGCCAAGCGCTCCGCCAGCATGACCCGCTCCGTGCTCGACGATGTCCCCGGCCTCGGACCCGCTCGCCAGGCGGCGCTGCTCAAGGCCTTCGGATCGGTCAAGCGCCTGCGCGCCGCCAGCGTGGAGCAGATCGGCCAGGTCAAGGGGATCGGCCCGGCCCTCGCCGCCACCATCCACGAGCACCTGGGCGGTAGGGGCGAGCCGGCGGGGTGAAGTCGGGCGGGGCGTAGAGCCCCGGGTTCGCCTCCAAGTAGGAAGTGAGGCCCTGTTCGCGCAGGAAGTCCACTGCCTGCCGGCGCTGCTCGGCGCTCAGATGGCTGTGGAGGTATCACTTCGCCGTCGTCCTCCGCATAACCGCCGTTCCCTCCGATCATGCCGTGCAGGCCGAGGTTCCACAGCGCCGGCGGCATCTCGGCCCGGGAGCGCCCCGTGCAGGCGTAGAGCCGGTGGCCGGCCGCCCGAGCCCGTCGCAGTGCCCGTGCCGCCGAGGCCGAGATCGTGCTCTCATAGGTGACGAGCGTGCCGTCGACGTCGATCAGGAGGATCCTGGTCGTGGCTGGAATGCCCATGGTTCCCTCTTCCCGGGGTGTGACGTGCAGCATGTGGGGGTGCTCTTGTCATGCCAAGAGCGTTCCGCCTATCGTCATCCGTGGGCAATAGCCCACCAGGATTGTGACCCGCCAGGGGCAAGACCTGAGACGCCTCGCGCCGTGCCGCGCGATGAGCGCCTCGGGTCTTTTTTGTTGCCCCGGCGCGGATCATGGGAAGGCAAGGAGGCTCCTCATGACAAAAGTCGATTACGCGGCAATGGCGCCGGACCTGCTCGAGCTGATCGGGGGAGAGGAGAACGTCTCCGCGCTCTCCCATTGCGCCACCCGCATGCGATTCGTCCTCAAGGACGTCTCCAAGGCGGACACCAACGCGATCAAGAGCATGAGGGGCGTGGTCACCGTGGTGCAGGCGGGCGGCCAGTATCAGGTGGTCATCGGCAACGATGTCCCACTGCTCTTCGCCCAGATGCAGGCGCTCCTGCCGGGGCTAGGCGCGGACAAGGGCGATGACGACGAGGCCGGGACGGCGCCGAGGCGCAACCCGCTGGACGCCTTCATCGCCCTCGTCTCAGCGATCTTCTACCCGGTGCTGTGGACCCTGGCGGGAACCGGCCTCTTCAAGGCCTTCCTCGCCATGTTCGCCACTTTCGGCTGGATCGATGAGGCCTCGGACACCTACACGGTGCTCTACGCCGCGTCCGACGCCTTCATGAATTTCCTCCCCCTCGTTCTCGCTGTGACGGCGGCGCGTCATTTCAAGGCCAATCAATTCACCGCGATGGCGATCGGAGGAGCGCTGGTCTACCCCTCGATCGTCGCGATGAACGACGGCGGCTCCCACACCTTCCTCGGCATCCCGCTGGTCATCATGAGCTACACATCCTCGGTGCTGCCCATCATCGTGGCCGTGTGGGTGCAGAGCCATGTGGAGAGGGTCTGCGACCGGGTCTTCCCCAGTGCCCTCCGCAACTTCATGACGCCCTGGGCCACCGTGCTCGTCATGGTCCCCCTCACCCTGCTCACCATCGGTCCGCTCACCACCACCGTCGCCAATGGCATCGCCACGGGCGTCCAGTGGCTGTTCATCCACGTCCCGCTTCTCGGCGGCATCGTCATCGGAGGGTTCTGGCAGGTCTTCGTCATGTTCGGCCTCCACTGGGGCCTCGTGCCCATCATGACCCAGGAGATCACCACCAACGGCTACTCCCTCATCTACGGACCCATCGAGGCCGCCGTCCTCGCCCAGGCCGCCGCCGGCCTGGCCGTCATGCTCCGCAGCCGCCGCGCCGAGGTCCGCGAGCTCGCCGGCCCCGCCTCGCTGTCCGGCTTCCTGGCAGGCGTGACCGAGCCGATCATCTACGGCATCAACCTGCCCCGTAAGCTCCCCTTCTACTTCGGCATCCTCGGAGGCGCCGTCGGCGGGGCCATCGGCGCGCTCGCCGGGGGCCGGGTCTCGCAGCCGGGGGTCTTCCCCTCGCTCATCGGGATTCCCGCCTACCTGGAGACCCCGCATCTTCTGCTGTGGGCCATCGGCGTCATCGTCGGTGTCGCCGTCGCCTTCATCCTCACCTTCATGTTCGGCGGGAAGGACGATGCCGATGCCGCGCCGGGGGAGCAGTCGGGCGGACCCGCCGGGTCCGCTGCGACCACCGGCCCCAGCGCCGCCCCCGCAGCCGAGCCCACCAACGCCCTCGTCGCCCCCGTCGGCGGTTCCGCCGTCCCGCTGGAGCGGGTCAAGGACCCGGTGTTCTCCTCGGGCGCGCTGGGCAACGGCGTCGGCATCGTCCCGGCCTCCGGCCTCCTGGCCGCGCCGGCCGCGGGGACGGTCGTCACCGCCATGGAGACCGGGCACGCCTTCGGCATCAAGACCGACGACGGCATCGAGATCCTCATCCACGTTGGCATCGACACCGTCAACCTCAAGGGCGCCGGTTTCACGCCGCGCGTCGCCGTGGGCGACCGCGTGAGCGCCGGTGACCCGCTCGTCGTCGTCGACCTCGGGGCGGTGCGCGCCGCCGGCTACGACACCACCACTATCGTCGTCGTGACCTCCACCGCCGGCCTGGGCGCCGTCGTGCCCGTCGTCGACGGCGATGTGCGCGCGGGTGAGACCATCATCGAGATCGACCACTGACATCCCGCCGGCCCCGGCGGCAACGGACCATGACCAACCGCGAACGACCAAGGAGACAGAGAATGACAGGAACAACCACGTTCACGCCCCGATTCCCCGAGGGATTCCTCTGGGGCGGCGCCACCGCCGCCAATCAGATCGAGGGCGCCTACGACGCCGACGGCAAGGGGCTGTCCATCCAGGACGTCATGCCCAAGGGCATCATCGCCCCCCGCACCGAGAGGCCGACCCCGGACAACCTCAAACTCGAGGCCATCGACTTCTACCACCGCTACGCCGAGGACATCGCCCTCTTCGCCGAGATGGGCTTCAAGGTCTACCGCTTCTCCATCGCCTGGTCCCGCATCTTCCCCCACGGCGACGAGGCGGAGCCCAACGAGGCCGGCCTGGAGTTCTACGACCGCGTCCTCGACGAGCTCGAGAAGCACGGCATCGAGCCGCTCGTGACCCTCAGCCACTACGAGACCCCGCTGCATCTCGCGGAGGCCTACAACGGCTGGACCGACCGGCGCCTCATCGGCTTCTACGAGCGCTACGCCCGTACGGTGATCGAGCGCTACGGCCACCGAGTCAAGTACTGGCTCACCTTCAACGAGATCAACTCCGTGCTCCATGCGCCCCTCCTGTCGGGGGGCATCAACACGCCCAAGGAGCGGCTCGCGCCCAAGGACCTCTACCAGGCGATCCACCACGAGCTCGTCGCCTCGGCGAGCGCCACGAGGATCGCCCATGAGATCAATCCGGCCATCAAGGTCGGGTGCATGGTCATCGGCGTGCCGATCTATCCGCTGACCCCCGACCCGCGCGATGTGCTCGCCTGCCTGGAGGCCGACCACGCCAATCTCGCCTTCTCCGATGTCCACGTGCGCGGCGAGTACCCCGGCTACCTCCTGCGGACCCTGGCCGAGAAGGGCATCGAGCTCGACATCGCCGAGGGCGACCTGGCCACCCTCAAGGAGCATACGGTGGACTTCGTGTCCTTCTCCTACTACATGTCCGTGTGCGACACCGCCACCCAGGCGGTGGGCCAGGGGCCGGGCAACATCATGGGCGGCGTGCCCAACCCCACCCTCAGCGCCTCGGAGTGGGGCTGGCAGATCGACCCGATCGGCCTGCGCATCATCCTCAACCAGTTCTGGGACCGCTGGGGCAAGCCCCTGTTCGTCGTCGAGAACGGACTGGGGGCGAAGGACGAGCTCATCGAGGGCCCGGACGGCCCGACCGTTGAGGACGACTACCGCATCGCCTACATGAACGACCACCTCGTGCAGGTGGCCGAGGCCATCGCCGACGGCGTCGAGGTCATGGGGTACACCTCCTGGGGCTGCATCGACTGCGTCTCGGCCTCCACCGCGCAGATGTCCAAGCGCTACGGCTTCATCTACGTCGATCGCGACGACGACGGCGCGGGCACCCTGGCGCGCTACCGCAAGAAGTCCTTCGGCTGGTACAAGGACCTCATCGCCTCCAACGGGGCGACGCTCCAGATCGCCGGCCGCTGACGACCGGGCCCGGGCCGGCCCCAGTGCCGGCCCGGGAACCACAGCCGGTACGGGGAGGGGCGCGGGGCGCGCCCACCCCGGGCCTGTGGAGGGCGGACCGGTGTCGGTGCCGTTTTCGACCGGTCTCGGTGGGAGGGGCGGGTGTGGTGTGGCACACTCGGGGAGTGAGAATCCTGCGGGTGTTCAACAACAACGTCGTTCTGGCCCGTGACGCCCTGGGACGGGAGATCGTCGCCACGGGCCGGGGCCTCGCCTTCGGGCGCAGGGCCGGCCAGGACCTCGACGAGTCCCTCATCGCCCGCCGCTACGTCACCGCGCAGGACGCCGGCCTCGTCGGCCAGATGCTCTCCGAGATCCCGCTCGGACGCATCACCCTCATCGAGGAGGTCTTCACCCAGGCGGTCAAGGACCTCGGCGCCACCATCACCTCTGCGGGCCTCATCGCCGTCGTCGACCACGTCCACCAGGCGCTCGAGCGCGCCCGGCGCGGCGAGCGCATGGACTACCCCCTGCGGGCAGAGGTCGCCCACCTCCACCCCGAGGAACTGCGCCTGGCCGAGCGGATGGTGGCCGACCTCAACGCATCCCAGGCCGTGCGCCTGCCCGACGGCGAGGCCTTCGCCCTCGCGCTCCACCTCTTCGCCGCCTCCACCGGGGCCGGTTCCCTCCAGGAGGCCGCGGCGCAGTCCCGGATCGTGGCCCGTGCCATCGACCTGATCGACGGCGCCGCCCCCGGAGGCATCGATCAAGGCTCCATCCATGCCGCCCGGTTCGCCACCCACTTGCGCTACTTCCTCGCCCGCGCCCGCACCGGCGCCCAGATCGACGACGGCACCGCCGAGATCATCGCCGAGTCCCTGCGCGGGCGCTATCCCGAGGCCTTCGGACTCGCCGAGCAGGTGGCCTCCCTTCTCCGGGAGCGGGTCGGGATCGCGGTCCGGCCGGACGAGATCAGCTATCTGGCGATCCATATCGCCCGGCTCCTCGATTCCTCCAGCCCCGCGGGGCGGTAGCGAGCAATACCGGAGTCGCCTGGAACCCTGGAACCACTGTCCCGCGGGATGCGCCTCCTCGGTCGGGCCTGTGGAGGGCGGACCGGTTTCGATGGCGTTTTCGACCGGTCTCGGCGGGAGAAGGGGCGGCTAGAGGAGGATGCGGATGGATTGGGCGGCGCGGGCGGCCCGCTGCCTCGCCTCCTCGACGGTCGCGCCCTCGGCCACCGCCACGGCGAGGCGGCGGCCCTCATGGGCCTCCGGCTTGCCGAAGATCCGCAGATCGGCCCCCGGAATGGCCAGCGCCTCGGCGACGCCGTCGAAGCGGGCGCCCTCGCCCGGCGCCGATGCGCCCGGGGACTTGACGACCGCGGAGGCCCCCGGCGAGCGCAGCGCCGTGTCCACGGGCAGACCCAGGAGGGCACGGGCGTGCAGCTCGAACTCGGACAGGCGCTGGCTCGCCATCGTCACCATGCCGGTGTCGTGGGGGCGCGGCGAGACCTCCGAGAACAGGACCTCCTCGCCGCAGATGAACAGCTCCACCCCGAACACGCCCCAGCCGCCCAGGGCGCCGGTGATCCTCTCGGCCGCCTCGCGGGCGCGCGTCAGCGCGCGGGCCGGCAGGGCCTGCGGCTGCCACGACTCCACGTAGTCGCCGCCCACCTGCCGGTGACCGATCGGCTCGCAGAACGAGGTCACCGTTCCGCCCGTCGCCGCGTCCCGCGAGCGCACGGCGAGCAGCGTGATCTCCGCGTCGAAGCGCACGAGGCCCTCCACGATCACCCGCCCCCGGTCGACCCGGCCCTCCTCGGCGGCGCGCCGCCAGGCCGCGTCCAGATCGTCGGCCGAGCGCACGACGGACTGCCCGTGGCCCGAGGACGACATGACCGGCTTGACGACGCAGGGCAGCCCGACCTCCTCGGCGCCGGCGCGCAGCTCGGCCGCCGAGGAGGCGAAGACGTAGGGGCTCGTGGGCAGGCCCAGCTCCTCGGCTGCCAGGCGCCGGATGCCCTCGCGGTCCATCGTCAGACGCGCGGCGCGCGCCGAGGGCACCACCCGGACGCCCTCGGACTCCAGGGCCTCGAGGGCGTCCGTGGCCAGCGCCTCGATCTCCGGGACCACCACCTGAGCCCCGCTGGAGCGGATCGCCGCGGCCAGCTCGCGCGCGTCCGACATATCGACGGTCAGAGCGCTGTGCGCGACCTGCTGGGCGGGAGCGCCGTCGTAGCGGTCGATGGCGATGACCTCCACGCCCAGGCGCGTCAGCGCGATGGCCACCTCCTTGCCGAGCTCGCCCGAGCCCAGCAGCGCCACCCGGGTGGCGCGCGGCGTCCACGGCGTGCCGAGCGGCGCGGGCGCGTCGGGCACGTCGGGCGGAGCGGCGGGGGAGGGGACGGCGGCGCTGATGCTCATGCGCGTGACTCCTGTGCGTGGGTCCGGGGCCCGAGCTCCCCGGCGGCGCGGGCGGGTCGTCTCGGGGCCCGCCGGGGCTCGATCCCGGTGGGCGGGAGCAGGCTACAGGCCCGCCCGTCATGCCATGCTTGGCCCATGGAGACCCATCGCAAGCCACGGCCCCGGTCCTCCGGCCGCGAGGACGAGGCCGACTACTCCCGGGCCGCCGAGCCCCGCCAGGACACGGTGCCCATCGAGATCCCCCGGATCGATGAGGAGGCGCCGCCCGTGGCCCCCGCCACGAGCCCCCAGATGATCATCGTCACCGGCATGTCCGGGGCCGGCCGCTCCCGGGCCGCCAATGCCCTGGAGGACCTCGACTGGTACGTCGTCGACAACCTCCCGCCCCAGCTGCTGCCGGCGCTGGCGGGCATGATGACGACCGTCGGCGCCGGCGTTCACCGGCTCGCCGCCGTCGTCGACGTGCGCAGCCGGGAGTTCTTCGCCCACTTCATGCGCTACCTCGCCGAGGTCCGCGAGAGCGGGACCAACGTGCGCGTCCTCTTCCTCGACGCCTCCGACGCCGTCCTGGTGCGGCGATTCGAGTCCTCCCGCCGGCCCCACCCGCTGCAGGGCACCTCCTCCATCCTCGACGGCATCGAGCACGAGCGCACGCTGCTGGGCGGGCTCAAGGGCACCGCGGACATGGTCATCGACACCACCGACCTGTCCGTCCACGACCTCGCCCGCCGCGTGCGCGACCTCGTGGCCACCGAGTCCGACCTGGCGCTGCGCGTCAACATCATGAGCTTCGGCTTCAAGTACGGTCTGCCCGTCGACGCCGACCACGTCCTCGACGTCCGCTTCATCCCCAACCCGTACTGGGTCTCCGAGCTGCGCCACCTCACCGGGCGCGACGATCCCGTGGCCGAGTACGTGTTCCGCCAGCCCGGCGCCGCGGCCTTCGTCGACGGGTACGCCGACCTGCTCGCGCCCGCGCTGCCCCACTACGTCGACGAGCTCAAGCCCAACGTCACCATCGCCGTGGGCTGCACCGGCGGCAAGCACCGCTCCGTCGCCTCCGCCGAGCGCATCTCGGCGCGCCTGCGTTCGCGCGGCTTCCGCGTCAACACCCAGCACCGCGATCTCGGACGGGAGTGAGCCATGCCGACCACCATCGACTCCGGGGGCTGGCCCCGGCGCGGCGAGGAGGGCCCCGCCGTCGTCGCCCTGGGAGGGGGCCATGGCCTGTCCGCCACCCTGCGGGCGCTGCGGCACGTGACCAACCGGCTCACGGCGGTCGTCACGGTCGCCGACGACGGCGGCTCCTCGGGCCGCTTGCGCCAGGAGTTCGACTGCCTGCCCCCCGGGGACCTGCGCATGGCGCTGGCCTCGCTGTGCGACGAGTCCGAGTGGGGTTTGACCTGGCGCGATGTTCTCCAGCACCGATTCTCGGGGGAGGGGGAGCTGGACAACCACGCCCTGGGCAACCTCCTCATCCTGGCCCTGTGGCAGCTCCTGGGCGACGAGGTCGAGGGCCTGGGCTGGGTGGGCCGCCTGCTGGGGATCCACGGCCGGGTCATCCCGATGAGCGCCTCCCCGCTGGTCATCGAGGCCGACGTGGTCGACGGCGAGTCCCGGGAGCGGGTGAGCGGCCAGGTCGCCGTGGCCAAGACGCGCGGTCGGCTCGAGAACGTCGCCGTCGTCCCCGAGGACGCCCAGGCCCATCCCGAGGCCATTCACGCCATCGAGGAGGCCGAGTGGGTGGTGCTCGGCCCCGGCTCCTGGTACACCTCCGTCCTCCCCCATGTCATCCTGCCCTCCCTGCGCGAGGCACTGGTCACCACGCGTGCCCGTCGGGCCGTCGTCCTCAACCTCACCGCGCAGAGCGGGGAGACCGACGGCATGACGGCTGCCGATCTGTTGAGGGTGCTGCGCGAGCACGCGCCCGAGCTGCGCCTCGACGTGGTTCTCGCCGACCCCTCCACCGTCGAGGATCTCGACGATCTCGAGGAGGTCGCGGGGGCCATGGGCGCCACCGTGATCCTGCGGCAGGTGCGCACCGGGGACTCCATGTGCAACCATGACCCCTTGCGGCTGGCCGCCGCCTTCCGGGACGCCTTCGACGGCGTGGTGGGCGATGTCGGCATCGGCGGAGCCCTGGGGGACTGAACCCGGGCGCGGCCCAGCCCCTCAGCCAGGCACGAGCGAGGAGAGCGGAAGGTATGTCGCTGACCGTCACCGTCAAGGACGAGTTGGCGCGCGTGAGCGCGGAGAGCACCGCACAGCGCCGCGCCCAGGTGGCGTCGATGCTGCGGTTCGGCGGTGGGCTCCACATCGTCTCGGGGCGCATCGTCGTCGAGGCGGAGTTCGACCACGGCGGGGCGGTCCGGCGCCTCCACCACGACCTCAAGGAGCTCTTCGGCATGGAGCCCGAGGTCCTGGTGGTCCAGGGTGGGTCCCTGCACCGTGGAGCCCGCTACGTGCTGCGCGTGAGCGAGCGGGGCAAGGAGCTGGCGCGCCTGGTCGGTCTCGTCGACGGGCGCGGCCGACCCGTGCGCGGGATGCCCGTGGCCGTCGTCCACGGCGTGCGCACCTCGGCCGCCGCGGCCTGGAGGGGCGCCTTCCTCGCCCGCGGCTCGCTCACCGAGCCGGGCCGCTCCTCCTCACTGGAGGTCACCTGCCCGGGCTCCGAGGCGGCCCTGGCGCTCGTGGGCGCCGCCCGCCGCTTCGACGTGGTCGCCAAGGCCCGCGAGGTGCGCGGCACTGATCGCGTCGTCGTGCGCGACGGCGAGGCCATCGGCGTCCTGCTGGACCGAATGGGCGCCAAGGAGGCCTTCAAGACCTGGGGCGAGAGGCGCAGCCGCCGGGAGTCGCGCGGCACCGCCAACCGCCTGGCCAACTTCGACGACGCCAACCTGCGCCGCTCCGCCCGGGCCGCCGTCGCCTCGGGGGCGCGAGTGGAGAGGGCCTTCGAGATCCTCGGCGACGACGTGCCCGCCCACCTCATCGAGGCCGGCCGTCTGCGCATCGCCAACAAGCAGGCCAGTCTCGAGGAGCTCGGCCAGCTCTCCGACCCCCAGCTCACCAAGGACGCCGTCGCCGGGCGCATCCGCCGCCTGCTCGCCATGGCGGACAAGCGCGCCCACGACCTGGGCATTCCAGATACCGAGTCCGTCCTCACCCCGGACATGCTCGACCTGTAGCCGCGGGCCCCGTCCCGGCGCCCGCACCGCGGGGCCTGGGACGTCCGTCCCCCATGCCGAGGGCGTCACGGCGGGATCACGTCGGCCGCGCGGGGGTCGTTCGCCGAGGGCGTGGACTTGAGTCGCGCCTCACCGCGCTGTGACGGTAGACTCGGCGAGCCGGCCCACGGGACCCCTTGAAAGCTCTTCCGGCGGGCCGGGGCGCATCGATGATGCGCTGGAACTACGTAACCGTGCGCCTCACCGGCGCATTAGGAGGACACAAAGTGACCACCCGCGTTGGTATCAACGGCTTCGGCCGCATCGGCCGCAACTTCTTCCGTGCCGCGCTTGAGCAGGGCGCCGACATCGAGGTCGTCGCGGTCAACGACCTGACCGACAACAAGACCCTCGCCCACCTCCTCAAGTACGACTCCATCCTCGGTCGCTTCGACGGCGAGGTCTCCTTCGACGACGACGGCATCACCGTCAACGGCAAGCACATCAAGGTCCTGGAGCAGCGCGACCCGGCCCAGCTCCCCTGGGGCGAGCTCGGCGTCGAGGTCGTTGTCGAGTCCACCGGCTTCTTCACCGACGGCGAGAAGGCCAAGGCCCACATCGACGCCGGCGCCAAGAAGGTCGTCATCTCCGCTCCCGCGAAGAACGTCGACGGCACCTTCGTCATGGGCGTGAACGACGCCGACTACGACGGCGCGACGATGAACATCATCTCGAACGCCTCGTGCACCACGAACTGCCTCGCTCCGCTGGCCAAGGTCCTCAACGACTCCTTCGGCATCGAGCAGGGCATCATGACCACCATCCACTCCTACACGGGTGACCAGCGCGTCCTCGACGCCCCGCACGGCGACCTGCGCCGCGCCCGGGCGGCCGCGCTCAACATGATCCCCACCAAGACCGGCGCCGCCCAGGCCGTGGCCCTCGTCCTGCCCGAGCTCAAGGGCAAGTTCGACGGCCTCGCCGTCCGCGTGCCCACCCCGACCGGCTCTCTGACCGACCTCACCTTCATCGCGAAGAACGAGGTCTCCGTCGAGGCCGTCAAGGCCGCCGTCAAGGCCGCTGCGGAGGGTGAGCTCAAGGGCGTCCTCGAGTACACCGAGGACCCGATCGTCTCCACCGACATCGTGGGCAACCCGCACCAGTCGATCTTCGACGCGACCGAGACCAAGGTCATCGGCCAGCTCGTCAAGGTCCTGTCCTGGTACGACAACGAGTGGGGCTACTCCAACGCCCTCGTCCGTCTGACCTCCCTGGTCGGCTCCAAGCTCGCCTGAGTCGGCGCACGAGTTGAGCCCACGATCGGGAGGCGCGGCGTCATGAGCACCGTGAGCACCCGATGAGAAGACGCCCGCGCACGCCCAGCGTGCGCGGGCGTCGGCCACCCGTCCTCCATCCACCGTTCACTCGAACGCCACAACACACCTTGAGAGGTTCCATGAAGACCATCGAGTCCCTCGGCGATCTGGCCGGCAAGCGCGTCCTCGTCCGCTCCGACTTCAACGTCCCGCTCGACGCCGACAAGAACATCACCGACGACGGCCGCATCCAGGCCGCCCTGCCCACCCTGCGCAAGCTCCTCGAGGCCGGCGCCAAGGTCATCATCGCTGCCCACCTCGGCCGTCCCAAGGGCCAGGCCAACCCGGACTTCTCGCTCGCCCCCGTCGCCAAGCGGCTGGCCGAGGCCACCGGCGTCAAGGTCGTCCTGGCCGAGGACACCGTGGGCGAGTCCGCCAGGGCCGCCGTCGCCGCCATGAGCGCAGGCGAGATCGTCCTGCTGGAGAACGTGCGCTTCAACGCCGCCGAGACCTCCAAGGACGACGCCGAGCGCGAGGCCTTCGCCGCCCAGCTCGCCGAACTCGCCGACGCCTTCGTCTCCGACGGCTTCGGCGTGGTCCACCGCAAGCAGGCCTCCGTCTACGACATCGCCAAGATCCTCCCGGCCGCCGCCGGGCTCCTCGTGGTCAAGGAGATCGAGTCCCTCGGCCGCGCCGTCAACAACCCCGAGCGCCCCTACACCGTGGTGCTCGGCGGCTCCAAGGTCTCCGACAAGCTCGGGGTCATCGCCAACCTGCTGTCCAAGGCGGATCGGCTCCTCGTCGGCGGCGGCATGGCCTACACCTTCCTCGTCGCCCAGGGCCACGAGGTCGGCACCTCCCTGCTGGAGAAGGACCAGGTCGAGACCGTCAAGGGGTATCTGGAGACCGCCAAGGCCAACGGCGTCGAGCTCCTCCTGCCCGTCGACACCGTCGTCGCCCCGGAGTTCAAGGCCGACGCCCCCGCGACCGTCGTGGCCGCCGACGCCATCCCGGCCGACCAGATGGGCCTGGACATCGGCCCCAAGACCGCCGAGATCTTCGGCCGGGCCATCGCCTCGTCCAAGACCGTCGTGTGGAACGGCCCCATGGGCGTGTTCGAGTTCGACGCCTTCGCCGGCGGCACCAAGGCCGTCGCCCAGGCCATCAGCGACTCCGACGCCTTCAGCGTCATCGGCGGCGGTGACTCCGCCGCGGCCGTGCGCACCCTCGGCTTCGACGAGTCGACGTTCTCCCACATCTCCACCGGCGGCGGCGCCTCCCTGGAGCTCCTCGAGGGCAAGACCCTGCCGGGCATCGCCGTCCTCGAGGGCTGATCGCGCCAGCGCCAGCCGACCCACACCCCAACTGACAACGAAGGACACCACCGCAATGTCGAACCGCACCCCCCTCATGGCGGGCAACTGGAAGATGAACCTGGACCACCTCGAGGCCAACCACCTCGTCCAGGGCATTGCCATGGAGCTCAAGGACGCCGGACACGACTTCGCCAAGTGCGAGGCCGTCGTCATCCCGCCCTTCACCGACCTGCGCACCGTGCAGACCGTCGTCGACGCCGACAACCTGGAGATCAAGTACGGGGCCCAGGACGTCTCCATCCACGACAACGGCGCCTACACCGGTGAGATCTCCACCGCCATGCTCACCAAGCTCGGATGCTCCTACGTGGTCATGGGCCACTCCGAGCGCCGCGAGTACCACAATGAGTCCGACGAGCTCGTCGGCGCCAAGGCCCGCAAGGCCCTCGACGCCGGCATGACGCCGATCCTGTGCTGCGGCGAGGCCCTGGAGATCCGCAAGGCCGGCACGCACGTCGACTTCGTGCTCGGCCAGATCCGCGCCGCCCTCAAGGGCTGGAGCGCCGAGGACGTCGCCAAGATCGTCATCGCCTACGAGCCCATCTGGGCCATCGGCACCGGCGAGACCGCCACCGCCGCGGACGCCCAGGAGGTCTGCGGCGCGATCCGCGCCGCCCTGCGCGAGGACTTCGGCGAGGCCACCGCCGAGGCCACCCGCGTGCTCTACGGCGGCTCCGCCAAGCCCGGCAACATCGTCGAGCTCATGGCCCAGCCCGACATCGACGGGGCCCTCATCGGCGGCGCATCCCTCAAGGCGGACTCCTTCGCGGCCATGTGCCGCTTCTACGCCGCCTGAGCGCTACCGGGCGCCGCGCATGCGGCCGCGGCCTTATGACCGGCACGCGGCCGGCGCGGCGCCCGTGATGCAACCGCGACCGGGGCCAGGGCGCTTCACAGGAGGCGCTCCCTGGCCCCGGCGCGCGATTCGGGTAGAGTCGGCCGCAGTCATGCCGCGCGACTGCCCGCCTGCGGCACCTCCCGGCTCCTCGCGGCCCTGCCGCGGATCCCCCAAAGAAAGGACGACGGCGTGGACATCCTCCGCATCATCCTCCAGGTGCTCCTCGTTCTGTCGAGCTTCTTCCTCATCATGTCGATCCTCCTGCACAAGGGGAAGGGCGGCGGCCTGTCCGACATGTTCGGCGGCGGCATCTCCTCCTCGGCCGGCTCCTCCGGCGTCGCCGAGCGCAACCTCGACCGCATCACCGTGGGCGTGGGCCTGGTGTGGGCCGTGACGATCATCGGCCTCGGGCTCCTGGTGAAGTTCTCCTGACCACCTCATCCGGCCGCGCGGCGCACCCGCGTGGGGACGCCCTCGAGCGATCCCTGCGCGGGTATCTCGCGCATCTGCGGGTCGAGCGGGGTTTGAGCGAGAACACCCTGGCCGCCTATCTGCGGGACCTGTCGCGGTACACCGGCTTCCTGCGGGAACGGGGGATCGAGGACCCCAGCGCCGTCGCCGAGCAGGACGTTTCCGCCTTCTCCCAGGCCATCCGCACCGGCGAGGACGGGGGACGCCCCCTGGCCGCCTCCTCCGCCGCGCGCACCGTCACCGCCGTGCGCGGCTGGCACCGATTCCTCCTCGACGAGGGGACGGCGCCAACGGACCCCTCGGCGGCCGTGCGGCCCCCGCAGGTCGGGCGCCGCCTGCCCAAGGCGCTCAGCGTCGAGGAGGTGCGAGCGCTCCTGGAGGCGGCCGGGATCGACGACTCGCCCGTGAGCCTGCGCGATCGTGCCCTCCTGGAGATCCTCTACGCCACCGGGGCCCGCATCTCCGAGGCGGTCGGCCTCGTCATCGACGATCTCGACGCGGAGACGGGCGTGCTCCGACTCTTCGGCAAGGGCCGCAAGGAGCGCATCGTGCCCATGGGGCAGTACGCCTGGGCGGCGCTCGACGCCTACCTCGTCCGGGGAAGGCCGAGCCTGGCCGCCAAGGGCGGGGGAGCGCCCGAGGTCTTCCTCAACACTCTCGGGCGGCCCCTGTCCCGCCAGACCGCGTGGAGCGTCCTCCAGCAGGCGGCGGCCCGCGCCGGGCTCATCGGCCGGGTTCCCGGTGAGGCCCCCGACGGCGTCGGCGGGGGGGAAGGCGGAGCCGACGGTGCGCAGGCCGGTCGCCATATCTCGCCCCACACGCTGCGCCACTCCTTCGCGACCCACCTGCTCGCCGGCGGGGCCGACGTGCGAGTCGTCCAGGAGATGCTCGGCCACGCCTCCGTGACCACGACGCAGATCTACACGCGGGTGACCGTCGACCACCTCAGGGAGGTCTACGCCACGAGCCACCCCCGGGCTCACTGATGATGCCTACTGATGATTCCAGTACGGTCCGCTACCCTGGCCCTGTGAGTGACTCCAAGCAGCCCGGCCTGATCGACCTTCCCGCCCCTGAGCAGAAGGAATTCCCCGTTCCCGCGCCCCTGGAGTCCCACGGGCCGGCACGGATCATCTCCATGTGCAACCAGAAGGGCGGGGTCGGCAAGACCACGACCACCATCAGCCTGGGGGCCTCCCTCGTGGAGTACGGCCGCAAGGTCCTCATCGTCGATTTCGATCCGCAGGGCGCCGCCTCCGCCGGGCTCGGCGTCAACGCCAACGAGCTCGACACCACCATCTACAACCTGCTCGTGGCCGCCCGCCCCGACATCCTGCCCGTCATCCAGCAGACCTCCATGCCGGGCCTGGACCTCGTGCCGGCCAACATCGACCTGTCCGCCGCCGAGGTCCAGCTCGTCAACGAGGTCGCCCGCGAGCAGGCGCTCGCCCGGGTGCTGCGCCCCGTCGTCGACGACTACGACGCCATCATCGTGGACTGCCAGCCCTCCCTCGGCCTGCTCACGGTCAACGCACTCACGGCCTCGCACGGCGTCATCATCCCGTTGGAAACCGAGTTCTTCGCCCTGCGCGGCGTGGCCCTCCTCGTGGAGACCGTCGAGCGGATCAAGGACCGCCTCAACCCGCGCCTCGACATCGACGGCATCCTCGCCACCATGGTGGACTCCCGCACGCTGCACTCCCGCGAGGTCCTGGAGCGGCTGGAGCAGGCCTTCGGCGAGCGGCTCTTCGACACGCGGATCCGCCGCACGGTGAAGTTCCCCGACGCCTCCGTGGCCGCCGAGCCCATCAACACCTACGCCCCCACGCACGCCGGCGCGGAATCCTACCGGCGCCTGGCCAGGGAGATCATCGCTCGCGGCTGTGTCGCCTGACGGCGCCGGAGAGCCCGGGACCGCGGGGGCTCCCGGGGCCGAGAGGCGTGAGGGCGCCGAGCAGGAGGGGCCCGCCAGGCTCCCCGGTTTCTCCGTCAGCCTGCCCCAGTTCGAGGGTCCCTTCGACCTCCTTCTCAGCCTCATCGCCAGGCGTCGGCTCGATGTCACCGAACTCGCCCTGGCCGAGGTCACCGATGAGTTCATCGCGCATATGCGCGCCGACTGGGACCTCGGACACGCCAGTGAGTTCGTCGTGGTGGCCTCCACGCTCCTGGCGCTCAAGGCCCACCGCCTCCTGCCCCAGATGGACGGCGAGGAGGACGAGGACCTGGAGCTGCTGGAGGCCCGTGACCTGCTCTTCGCCCGCCTCC
Source organism: Actinomyces denticolens (assembly GCF_002072185.1). Classification (GTDB taxonomy): domain Bacteria; phylum Actinomycetota; class Actinomycetes; order Actinomycetales; family Actinomycetaceae; genus Actinomyces; species Actinomyces denticolens. Next base: position 57,988 of record NZ_MVIW01000001.1, on the reverse strand, counting down.
TGCAGTACCGCGCCTACAAGCGGGCCGCCGCCGCCCTGTCCGCCATGTCCGCCGAGGCGGCCACTGCCCACCCGCGCGTCGTCGCCCTCGCCCCCGAGCTCGCCTCCCTGCTGCCCAGACTCGTGGCCACCGTCGGCCCCGCCGAGCTCGCCCGCATCGCCCTGGCCGCGTTCAACCGCCCCGACGCCCCGGGGGTGCAGACCGTCCACCTCCACGAGGCGGTCCCGGTCAGCGAGCAGATCACCGTGCTCGCCCAGCGCCTGCGCGCCGCTGGGACGCTCACCTTCTCCGAGCTCACGGGCGACGCCGAGCGCGTCGCCGTCGTCGTGGCCCGCTTCCTCGGTCTGCTCATCCTCCACCGGCAGGGCAGCGTCGACCTGGAGCAGGGGGAGGCCATGGGCGAGATCACGGTGACATGGTGCGGCGGGGAGGACGATCTGGCGGGCATCATGGCCCCGGACATGGACGGCCTGGGGGAGGAGTTCTCATGAGCGGGGATGATGCGGCGGCGCAGGCCGCCCCGGGGGCCGACGGCGAGGGGGCGCCCGCGGCCGGCGCCGTCGCGAGCGATGAGCTGCTGGCCGCGGCCGAGGCGGTGCTCGTCGTCTCCGATGAGCCCGTGACGCCCGCCGCGCTCGGCGGGGCCCTGGGGCTGGGGGCCGAGGAGGCCGAGGCGCTGCTTCAGGCCCTGGCCGCCGAGTACCGGGGCGAGTCCGCAGGGGCGGCCGGGGCGGCCGGACGGCGGCGCGGCTTCATCCTGCGGCGCGTGGCAGGGGGATGGCGCCTCGCCTCCGCGCCCGAGCACGCGGGGATCGTCGAGGGCTTCGTCATCGGCGGAGCCTCCGCGCGCCTGTCCCAGGCCGCCCTGGAGACCCTCGCCGTCGTGGCCTACCGCCAGCCCGTCACTCGCGGGCGCATCGCTGCGATCCGCGGGGTCAACGTCGACGGCGTCGTGCGCACCCTCCACGCCCGCGGGCTCATCGAGGAGGCCGGCAATGAGACCTCCGGCGCGATCCTCTACCGTACGACCAACGAGTTCCTCGAGTACCTGGGGATCGACAGCCTCGACGAGCTGCCGCCCCTGGCACCCCAACTCCCGGACGCCTCCCAGCTGGAGGACATCGAGCACGAGACGGAGACGCGATGAGCACCCGCGGCCACAGCACCGGCAACGACGATCTCCCCCTGGGCGATTTCGGCGTCGAGGAGTTCTACGACGAGGACGACATCGAGGAGCTCGGCGCCGCCGCCCTGACGCCCGAGGAGATCGCCGCCTTCGACGACGGCGCCATGGCCGAGGACGAGGAGGCCCGGCTCGCCGACGAGCGCCGCAGGGCCTCCCGGGGCGGCGAGGACGACCCGCACGTCGACTCCGGGCAGCGCCTCCAGAAGGTCCTCGCCCACGCCGGCGTGGCCTCCCGCCGGGCCTGCGAGGCGATCATCGCCGCGGGCCGCGTGAGCGTCGACGGCGTCGTCGTCACCGAGGCCGGGGTGCGCGTGGATCCCGCCCGCCAGGAGATCCGCGTGGACGGATCGCGCATCCTGACCAACCCCGATGTGCTCACCGTCATGCTGCACAAGCCCGCCGGCGTCGTGACCACCATGGAGGACCCCGAGGGGCGGCCCACCGTGGCCGAGCTGGGGGAGCGGTACGTGGCCGAGCACGCCGACGAGTTCGGGCAGGGCGGCTCCGGCGGGGCGAGCGGGCGCATCAGGCTCGTTCATGTGGGGCGCCTCGATACCGACACCGAGGGTCTGCTCCTGCTGTCCAACGACGGCGAGCTCTCCCACCGGCTCATGCACCCCAGTTACGAGATCTCCAAGACCTACGTGGCGATCGTCCAGGGGAGGGTCGAGCCGTGGGTGCCCCGCAAGCTCAAGCGCGGCATCGAGCTCGAGGACGGCCCCATCCGCGCCGACCGCGTGGTCATCAAGGACTCCGGGCCCGCGGGCTCGATCCTGGAGATCACCCTGCACTCCGGGCGCAACCGGATCGTGCGCCGCATGTGCGACGCCGTCGGGCACCCCGTCGTCCGGCTGTCCCGCACCAGGCTCGGGCCATTGGCGCTCGGCGGCCTCAAGCCCGGCGCCATGAGGGCTCTCACCGGTGAGGAGATCGCAGCGCTCCAGAGGGAGGTCGGACTATGAGCGGATCGGAGGAGCGCCTCGCCCGCGCGAGCCGACCCGGCCAGGGGGCCGGGGAGGCCACGGCGGGACCCGGGGGCGCCGCGGCGCGCCCTCCCGCCGCCACGCGCGGTCCCGTGCTCATCATCGGCACCGGACTGCTCGGCACCTCGCTCGCGCTCGTCCTGCGAGCGGCCGACGTGCCCGTCCAGCTCCAGGACACCTCGCCCACCTCACTCGCCCTCGCCCGGGACATGGGCGCCGGCGCAGTGAGGAGCGAGGGGGACCCCGAGCCGGCGCTCGTCGTCGTCGCCACCCCACCGGATGTGGCCGCGCAGGTGGTGGTCGGGGCCCTGGAGGATCACCCCGGGGCGGTGGTCACCGACGTCGCCTCCGTCAAGGCGCGCGTGGGCGCGGAGGTGAGGGCCCGGGCCGGTGCGGCGGCCTCCCGCTACGTGGGCTCGCACCCCATGGCCGGCCGGGAGCGCTCGGGGGCCTCCGCCGCCGACTCCGACCTCTTCGCGGGCCGCCCCTGGGTGATCGTCGCCGACGGCGCCGAGCCGGCCGCCGAGATCGCCGTGCGCAACCTTGCGATGGACGCCGGGGCGGCGCCGGTGCGACTGGGCGCCGCCGAGCACGACGACGCCGTCGCCGCCGTCTCGCACATGCCGCAGTTGATCTCCTCCCTCGTCGCCGCCCGTCTCGAGGCGCTGCCGGAGGCGGCGCTCGAGCTCGCGGGCCAGGGCATCAGGGATGTCACCCGCATCGCAGCCTCCGATCCCCGGCTGTGGTCCGCGATCGTCGTGGGCAACGCCGGTCCCGTGGCCGGGCTGCTGCGGGACCTGCGCGATGACCTCGACGCGCTCATCAGGGGGATCGAGCCGGCCACCGTCGACGCCGCCAGCGAGGAGTACACCGCCCCGGGCAGGGCCGAGGCGATCGCGCCCGGCGCCGTCAGCGCCATCACGGACGTCATGAGTCGCGGCAACGCCGGTCGGGCCCGTATCCCCGGCAAGCACGGCGGGGCGCCCAGGCGCTACGCGGAGGTGCAGGTCCTCGTCCCCGACGAGCCCGGGTACCTCGGCCGCCTGTTCACCGACGTCGGCGAGGCGGGGGTCAATATCGAGGACTTCGCCATGGAGCACTCCGCCGGGCAGAGCGCGGGCCTGGCCATGATCTCCGTGCTGCCCAGCGCCGCCCAGTCCCTGGAGGCCGCGCTGGATGAGCGGGGCTGGCGGGTCGTCGTCGCCTGAGGCGGGGCGGGCCTCGGCCCGCAGATACCGTCTCAGCCCGCAAACACGCCCTCACACCGGAGATACCGTCTCAGCCCGCTCATGCGCCCTCATTCTCGCAGTTCGAGGGCGCAACGTCGGGCCGAGACGGTTTCTGAGGGCCGAGACGGTTTCTGCGGCGTGAGAGAGCGCCCGGGTCGAGGGGCGAACCTCCGCCGAACCGGTCTCGATCGCCACTTCGACCGGTTTCGATGGCGTTTTCGACCGGTCTCGGTGAGGGAGGGGAGGGGATGGGGCGGCTTTGGCGCGAGCGCGGGGGAATATGGGACGCTTGGCCAGTTGAGCGCGCCAGCGCATCGCGAGGAAGGGCCGGGAGCATATGGGAATCGTCGTCGCCATCGATGGGCCGAGCGGGTCGGGCAAGTCCACCGTTGCCAAGCGGGTCGCCGCCGCGCTGGGCCTGGCCTACCTCGACACCGGCGCCATGTACCGCGCCGCCGCCTGGTGGTGCGAGCGCACCGGCATCGACCTGACCGCCGACGAGGTGGACGCGGGGGCCGTCACCCGAGCCATCCTCACCATGCCCCTCGACATGGGCCTCGATCCCACATCCCCGGGGGTGACCTGCGACGGCGTCGACATCGCCGAGGCCATCCGCGACCCGCACATCGCCTCCGTCGTCTCGAAGGTCGCCACCAACCTGGATGTGCGCGCCGAGCTCGCCCGCCTCCAGCGCGAGATCATCGCAGGCGAGTCCCGCGACGCCGTCGACCTTCACCGCTCCTTCAGCGCGGGGAAGGGAATCGTCGCCGAGGGCCGCGACATCACCACCGTCATCGCCCCCGACGCCGATGTCCGCCTCCTGGTGACGGCCAGCGAGGAGGCCCGCCTGGCCCGCCGCGCCGGTGACCTGGAGGCCGCGGGCAAGAGCGTGGACGCCGCCGCCCTGCGCGACCAGGTGGTGCGCCGCGACCGGGACGACGCCACCGTCTCCCAGTTCCTCACCGCCCCCGAGGGCGTCACTCTCGTCGATTCCTCCGACATGACGCTCGAGGAGACCGTCGGGCACGTCCTGGGCCTCATCGAGGCCGCCCGCGCCGAGGCCGCCGAACGCGACCGGGCCGATGAGCAGCGGGCCGACGCCCTGCGCGCCGGACTGGAGGAGTACGAGCTCGAGGAGGAGGACGTCGCCCTCCTCGACGGCGAGGAGGAGCTCCCCTCCGGGGACGCCGCCTTCGAGGCCGGGCTGCCGGTGCTCGCCGTGGTGGGGCGCCCGAACGTCGGCAAGTCCACCCTCGTCAACCGGGTTCTCGGGCGCCGCGAGGCCGTTGTCCAGGACAGGCCGGGCGTCACCCGCGACCGCGTCTCCTATCCCGCCGAATGGGCCGGCCGCCGCTTCACCATCGTGGACACGGGCGGCTGGGAGGTCGACGTCGAGGGCCTCGAGGCCTCCGTCGCCTCCCAGGCCGAGGTGGCCGTGGAGCTCGCCGACGCCGTCCTGCTCGTCGTCGATGCGCAGGTGGGGATCACCGAGACCGACGCCCAGGTGGTCCGCCTCCTGCGGCGCAGCGGCAAGCCGGTCGTGCTGGCCGCCAACAAGGTGGACTCCCCGGCCCAGGAGGGCGACGCCGCCGCCCTGTGGAACCTGGGCCTGGGCGAGCCCCACGCCGTTTCCGCCCTCCACGGGCGCGGCAGCGGGGAGGTCCTCGACGCCTGCATGGAGGTCCTCCCGGAGGTTTCGGCCGTCGCCCCCGCCGCCCCCGAGGGGCGGATGCACCGCATCGCCCTCGTGGGGCGCCCGAACGTCGGCAAGTCCTCACTGCTGAACTCCATCGCCGGGCGGGACCGCGTCGTCGTCAACGAGATGGCCGGCACCACCCGGGACCCCGTCGACGAGATCATCGAGCTCGATGGGCGCCAGTGGGTGTTCGTCGATACCGCGGGCATCCGCCGGCGCGTGCGCCAGTCGCGGGGCGCCGACTACTACGCCGTCCTGCGAACTCAGGGGGCCATTGAGAAGGCGGAGGTCGCCGTCGTCCTCCTGGACGCCTCCGAGCCGCTGACGGAGCAGGATGTGCGCGTCATCCAGCAGGCCGTCGACGCCGGGCGCGCGCTCGTGCTGGTCAATAACAAGTGGGACCTCGTGGACGAGGACCGCCAGAAGATGCTCCGGTGGGAGATCGAGCACGACCTCGCGCACGTCTCCTGGGCCCCGCACATCAACCTCGCCGCCGCCACCGGCTGGCACACGAACAGGCTCGTGCGCGCGCTCGACGCCGCCCTGGAGGGCTGGGGCACCCGTGTGCCCACCGGCCGCCTCAACTCCTTCCTCGGGGAGCTCCAGGCCGCCACCCCGCACCCGCTGCGAGGCGGCAAGCAGCCGCGCATCCTCTTCGCCACCCAGGCGCAGGTGCGCCCGCCGCGCATCGTCATCTTCACCACCGGCTTCCTCGATGCCGGCTACCGGCGCTTCATCGAGCGCCGCCTGCGCGAGGAGTTCGGCTTCGTGGGCACCCCGATCCAGATCGGCGTGCGCGTGAGGGAGAAGCGCCAGCGGCGGTAGGTCATCGGGGAGCTCTGGCCGGGGGATGGCGATGAGGGCGAGAAGGATGAGGGCGGATCCCACCCCGCCCGCCGTCGGCGCCTGACGCAGGCGTGTCGGGCGCGGGCTTGAGGCGCCCGGCACCGCCTCAGGACCATATTCCGGAGGAGCCGCGTCGGTGCGAGCCCACCAGGTGGGTATCGACGATGCCAATGGCCTCCATGAGGGCGAAGAGCGTGGTCGGGCCGACGAAGCGGAAGCCCAGGCGCCTGAGTCGGCGGGCCAGCGCCTCGGACTGCGGTGAAGAAGTGGGAACCTCCGCGAGACTGCGCGGGGCGGGTGTGGAGGCCGGTCGATAGGACCACACGAGTCCCGCCAGTCCGCCGTCCACCTCGGCGTCCTCCCGCAGGGCCACGGTGGCTCGGGCGTTGGAGATGGTGGCCAGGATCTTCGCTCGATTGCGCACGATCCGGGCGTCCGCGACCAGTCTGGTGACGTCCTCATCCCCGAATGCTGCCACCGCCTCCGGCTCGAAGCCCGCGAAGGCCTCCCGGAAGGATTCCCGCTTGGCCAGGATCGTGCGCCAGGACAGCCCCGACTGGAAGGCCTCCAGACTGAGACGCTCGAAAACGCCCTGCTCGGTGCGCACGGGCATGCCCCACTCGGTGTCGTAGTACTTGCGCAGCAGCGGGTCCGCCGCCGCCCACACCGGCCTCGCCAGTCCGTCCTCCCCGATGATCAGGTCGCTCATGCCTTCACCTTCTCAACCGCTGGGTCGGATCACAAGGGCCTGGTCGCGCCGCTCGGCGGCCAGCGCTGAGCCGTTGACCTCGCACCAGGGCAGGTCCTACGATGGCTCGTATGATCGATCATATCTCGCTGGGAGTCGGTGATACTTCGGCGGCGAAGGCCTTCTACGCGAGGGCGCTTAAGCCCCTGGGCTACCAGGTGGTCGTGGAGCACGGTCCAGTGATCGGGCTGGGCGTTATGGGGCGTGAGAACGGTCCGAATGCGGAGTTGTGGTTGGTTCCCGCCGATGAGCCGACCGCCATGCACCTTGCGCTGACCGCCGAATCGGCCGAGCAGGTCGATGCCTTCTACGAAGCGGCGCTGGCAGCGGGCGGCAGGGACAACGGCAACCCGGGGGAGCGGCCTCAGTACCACCCGGGGTATTACGGCGCCTTCGTGCTGGATCCGGACGGGCACAACCTCGAGGCAGTCTTCCACGGCTGAGCGCAGCAGCTCCGGAGTGCCCGAGCACCACGCGACGCCGTCGCGCCCAACCGCTAGGCTTGTGCGCATGCAGACGCCTATCGATGCCACCGCAACGCCCGCCTGGACCCGCCTGACCGAGCTGCACATCGGGATGCGCCCTGACCTGCGCGCCTGGTTCGCCCAGGACCCCGAGCGCGCCGAACGCTTCACCTACCAGGTCGGGGACCTGACCATCGACCTGTCCAAGAACCTCCTGACCGACGATGTCCGTGATGCCCTGGCCTCCCTCGCCATCGAGGTGGACGTGCCCGGGCGCCGCGACGCCATGTACGCCGGCGAGCACATCAACGTCACCGAGGACCGCGCCGTCCTCCACACCGCCCTGCGCCGCCCGGCCAACGACGCGCTCATGGTCGACGGCCAGGACGTCGTCGGCGACGTCCACAAGGTCCTCGACCGCGTCTACGACTTCGCGCGCCGCGTGCGCTCCGGCCAGTGGGTCGGCGTGACCGGCAAGCGCATCGAGACCGTCGTCAACATCGGCATCGGCGGGTCCGACCTCGGCCCCGTCATGGTGTACGAGGCCCTCAAGCCCTACGTCCAGGAGGGCCTGGAGTGCCGCTTCATCTCCAACATCGACCCCAACGACTGCGCGGAGAAGGTCAAGGGCCTCAACCCCGAGACCACCCTGTTCATCATCGCCTCCAAGACCTTCACCACCCTGGAGACCCTCACCAACGCGCGCATGGCCCGCGACTGGTTCCTCTCCGCCCTGACCGAGCGCGGCATCAGCGCCGAGGGCGCCATCGCCAAGCACTTCGTGGCCGTCTCCACCGCCCTGGACAAGGTCGCCGAGTTCGGCATCGACCCCGACAACGCCTTCGGCTTCTGGAACTGGGTCGGCGGGCGCTACTCCGTCGACTCCGCCGTCGGCACCGTGCTCGCCGTCGCCATCGGCCCGGAGAACTTCGCGGACTTCCTGGCCGGCTTCCACGTCGTCGACGAGCACTTCGCCACCAAGGACCCGGCCGAGAACGCCCCCATGCTCATGGGCCTGCTCAACGTCTGGTACGTCAACTTCTTCCACGCCGCCTCCCATGCGGTGCTGCCCTACTCGCAGTACCTGCACCGCTTCCCCGCCTACCTCCAGCAGCTCACCATGGAGTCCAACGGCAAGTCCGTGCGCTGGGACGGATCCTCGGTCACCACCGACACCGGCGAGGTCTTCTGGGGCGAGGCCGGAACCAACGGGCAGCACGCCTTCTACCAGCTCATCCACCAGGGCACCCGGCTCATCCCCGCCGACTTCATCGCCGTGGCCAACCCCGCCCACCCGGTCACCGACGGCGGTGTCGACGTCCACGAGCTCTTCCTGTCCAACTACCTCGCCCAGACCGCCGCCCTCGCCTTCGGCAAGACCGCCGAGGAGGTGCGCGCCGAGGGCACGCCGGAGCCGATCGTCCCCGCCCGGGTCTTCGCCGGGAACAAGCCGACGACGTCGATCCTCGCCCCCGCGCTCACCCCCGGCGTCGTGGGCCAGCTCATCGCCCTGTACGAGCACATCACCTTCACCCAGGGCATCGTGTGGGGCATCGATTCCTTCGACCAGTGGGGCGTCGAGCTCGGCAAGAAGCTCGCCCTGGAGATCGCGCCGGCCGTGCAGGGCGACGCCGAGGCGCTGGCCGCTCAGGACTCCTCCACGCAGGCCCTCATCCGCCGCTACCGGGAGCTGCGCCACTGAGCGCCGCCGCGCCCCCTCAGGGCCGAGCCCCGTGGGCGCCCGTCATCAGTGACGGGCGCCTGCGGGCCCTGTCCGACGCCGAGCGCGCCCGGTACTCGCGCAACATGCTCGTCCCCGAGGTCGGAGTCGTCGGCCAGCAGCGCATCCGGGCCGCCCGCGTCCTGCTCATCGGAGCGGGCGGCCTCGGCGCGCCCGCCGCGCTCTACCTCGCCGCCGCCGGAGTGGGGACGCTCGGGATCGTCGAGTTCGACGTCGTCGACGCCTCCAACCTCCAGCGCCAGATCATCCACACAACGGCCGGCGTGGGCTCCTCGAAGGCCCGCTCGGCGGCGTCGGCGATCACCGCGCTCAACCCCGACGTCGAGGTCATCCTCCACGAGGAGCGGCTCGACGCCGCCAACGCCCTGCGCCTCATGGAGGGCTGGGACGTGGTGGTCGACGGCACCGACAACTTCCCCACCCGCTACCTCGTGGGCGACGCCTGCGCCCTGCTCGGCATCCCGCTCGTCCACGGCGCCGTCCTGCACTCGGCGGGCCAGGTGGGGGTCTTCGACGCCGCCCGGGGGCCCTGCCACCGATGCCTCCACCCCCAGCCGCCGCCACCGGGCTCCGTGCCGTCCTGCGCCCAGGCCGGTGTGCTCGGCGTTCTGCCGGGCATCATCGGCACCATGCAGGCCGCCGAGGCGCTCAAGCTCATCGTCGGGGGAGGGGAGCCCCTCATCGGCCGCCTCCTGCTCCTGGACGCCTGGGGTGCCGGCGTGCGCGAAGTACCCGTGGCCAAGCGCCCCGGCTGCCCCCTGTGCGGGCCGAGCCCCACCATCACGAGCCTCGAGGCGGTGGAGGACACCTGCGCCGCGCCCGAACCAGCAGAAAGGAACGAGGAGACCATGAACACCATCACCGCATCTGAACTGCGCGCCCGCATCGCGGCGGGGGAGAAGCCCGGTGGGGCCTACACCCTCCTGGACGTGCGCGAGGCCGACGAGATCGCCGCCATGCCCGTGGAAGGGGCGGTCCACATCCCGCTGGGGGAGGTGATCGAGCGGGCCGGGGAGCTGGACGCCGACAAGGAGACGATCGTGACCTGCCAGGGCGGCGTCCGTTCCAAGAAGGCCATCGAGGCCCTCCAGGCCGCCGGATACGCGGGAGCGCTGACCAACCTCGAGGGCGGTGCGCGCGCCTGGTACGAGTCGGCCTGAGCCGCGCTGCGGGCCGCGAGGGCCGGTTGCGGCGGGATCGTGACGCATCGGCATCGGCTGACTCCGCCGTCGCTCCCGCCGTGACCGGCGTCACCGCGCGCCGGTTTCGCCTGCGGGGCCACGGTGGGCTAAGGTTCTACACGTTCCGAGCGGACCCGAGCGGCGGAGGTGATTCCGGCCGCAGGGACGTGAGGCAACGGGCTGTGGCGCAGTTTGGTAGCGCACTTGACTGGGGGTCAAGGGGTCGTGGGTTCAAATCCCGCCAGCCCGACCATTAACCTCACACTCAAACCCGTGTCATGGTTGACCCATGGCGCGGGTTTTTGCTTGCCAAGGGGTGTTTGAGGGGCCTGCGGGGCGGGTTCGGGCCTGGTCTGGCGGGTCTGGTGGGGGTGCACGAGGTCGACTCCCGGGCCTGGTCCGTTCTCGTGGACCCCTGCCCGTAGAGGGGTGAAGCTTCCGGAGCACAATTCGGCGTACACCGCGCTCGTCAGCGAGGTGCTCGATCGCATGCGCTGTGGGCTGGTTGGACCAGTGGAGTCTTCAGGACTGACAGGCAGTTCGGGGGACTCGGATCAGCAGGCACGTGGGGCTCTTCCCGGCGATCGATGCAAAGTCCATCATTGCCGCCGCCAGGGGGGTGAATCTCAGCGATAGGCTCAATTCCCTGGTCTTCCTCGCCCTCACTTAGACGTTGTCCTGAGGCACGCGGGCCCAGGGAGCCCGGACTAAGTAAGATATCGGGATTGATGGCTCATCGCAAACGGGGGTGTGGGTGGTGTCTGAATCCGCCGGTGTCTGGTAATGAGCGGGCGGTGCGGTTCGTGAGGTTGCGCAATAGCCACGGAACCAAACCCCGGACGCTTCAGTCTTGAAGCCGGTGAAGCCGTCCATCGCGACGACCTCGATCCCGCTCGCGCCGACCGCGAGGGACCTGTCTTGTCACATACCCGGGGTGAGATCGATGATGACGGTGACGTACTTGTCCCCGGACCTCGTGCGGCGCCAGACGCGCTCGTCGACGCCGACGACCTTCACGCCGTCGAACCGGCCCCGGGTCGTCGGTCAGCACGCGCTTGCCCTCGGCGAGGGCCGCATCATCGGCCGTGTGCCAGGACACCCCGAGACCTGTGGTGATGCACGAGATGGTGAGGTGGTCGATCACCAGTGCCTCCAGCGCCCACCGCATCGCGCGACGGGATCGCTTCACTCGCCGCGCCACTGCAGCGGTGAGGTCCTCAAGCCGAGCGCCCGCATCCAGAGCACTTGCAGCGGCGCACGCGGACCAGCAGCGTGGTCGAGCGGTGCTCGAACGGCTCATGCGCGAGCTGTCGCGTATGCGCCGCACGCGACAGCGCCCTGCCGCCGCTACCCCTCCACCAGGGATCCGGTTGAGCAACTCGGCACTCACTTCACCGCCCGATCCGGGCCCGGACGCCGGCCGACATCCACCAGACCGAGCTCATCGAGACAGCAGAAGACTGCCAGGTCAGGGGCCGCGAAGGCAGCATCGAGCACGTCGAGATCCTCCGGATGGGCAGTGCAGGAGCCTCCATCATTGGAAGGCCCCGCCCCCTCAGCCACCGACACACTCAACCAACCACCCACACCAACTGGGAAGAGCCAGAAAACAAGCACAGTTCGAAAAACACTCAATAGTCCAGGTGGCCGTTTTTGTTGAGAAGTGCACCTGCTGGAATCAGCATGTATGGAGCCCCGGTACATGATGGAGCCGACATCCCACTGCGACGGTGAGTGGGGCCAGCAGCGTCCGGAGCCCCGAGGCGGGCATGGTGCCCACGCCGCCGAGTGCAGCGGCGCCGGGGCGGCGTCCTTCACGCTGCCTTGGCGATTTGCGAGACCCTCCCCTTGGTGATCCCCATCAGGGTCGCGACGTCCTGCACGGTCAGCCCTTGTGCCAGAAGAGCTGAGACCGTGCGGGCCTGGATCACCGCTTGCGACCGCGGGGTGCAGTACTGCCCCATCCGCTATGGGCAGGCCCTGGCCGACTGCCGGGCGGTGGCCTCGGTCGGCTCCACAGACGACTCTTACGCAGGCGCGATGGCCCAGGCCCGGGGCTCCCGTCACTAGGGCCGGGCTGATCCGCAACCGCGCCTACCTCGACAGTCGCGATCCCTGGCAGGGGCTGGACGACGCCCGTGATCTCCACCGCCCAGTGGGCCCCGCTGGGCGGGCGCCACCCGTCCCCACTGCGCCATGGCCATGCGCACCCCCGCCCGGGCACGAGAGCGCCTGGCAACCGGCCGCCGACGAGCGGACCACCAGCCAACCCCAGCCGGCGACCACCGGCACCAGATCAAACACCCTCCACCAAACCCGGGGCCTGACAGAGAGATGCTTTCAACAATCAAGCGGCCGGGCGGCGTGCGCGTGCTGTCGAGTTCGTACTTTTGGTGACGAGTTCGGTGAGTGAGGGTACGAACTCGTCACCAAAAGTACGAACTCGACGCTGGCCGAGACGGCGGACGATGGGGATAGGGGGAAGCACCGGCCGCCCGGCCCGACGCCGCTTCGTTGGGCCGCCACGCTCAGCGCGCCTCAGGCGACCTCGGCGATCGCGGCCAGCACGGCGTCGGGAACTCCCACGGCGCGCAGGCCGCCGAGCAGCGCCCCGCCGGTCGCCCCCGACCGGACGACATCCCAGGCGCGGTCCTTCACCATGTAGTCGATCTCCACCGGCTCGAGGATGGAGAACACCTCATCGGCCAGAGCCGGCGGCACGGTTCGCAGACCCTCCAGCTCCACCACCGCGCCGTCGGCCGGGCGAACCTCGCCCAACGCGATGTCGATCCCGCCGCCGAGAGTGATCCCATCGGCCCGCCGACCACGCGCCTCCAGCGCTCGCCCATCCAGGGACGCGCGCACGTCACCACCGGCCGACAGGAGCCGGACGGTGATCTCCCGCGCCTCGGGCACCACGTCCCGCGGGCCCTCCTGGCTGATCTTCAAGTGCGCGCGCCCGGCACTCTCATCCCAGGTCAGGGCGAAGCGCGTGCGCACCACGGCATCCGGGCCGGGCTCAGGAGAGCCATCGTCCTCCTCCAGGATGAACACGCCGTCGGCCCCGGGCACCACGACGACGTCGAGGCACCGCGGATTGGTGCCCGCGGCCTCGGACAGGTCACCGGCGAGCACGAGGAGGCTGCCCGCGCGCGCCAGCACCGGCACCTGCTCCAGGCGCCGCGAGAGCGAGAGCTCGGCGCCGTCCTCGGAGACGACCGAATACCGTCGCCCGGTCGGCAGATCGAACCACGTGCCCTGCGGCAGCCACGCGCTCTCCTGGGCGAGCCCGGTGGCGGCATCGGAGCGGTGGACCATGGGCACCACCAGGAGGCCGCCGAACAGGAACTCCGTGTGATGGGAGTAGGCCCCCGCGCGCCACGGGTGATCGTGGTAGACCGGGCGGATCGGGGCGAGGCCGTCGGTCGCCGCGCGCCGGGCCCACGTGTACAGGCTCGGCACCAGCCGGTGGCGCAGGCGCAGGTAGGCGTTCATCGTGGCGCGGGCATCGCGGGAGTAGCGCCACGGCTCCTTGGAGTTGAAGACCGACGCCGTGGAATGGAGGCGATTGATGGGGGAGAAGCAGCCCAGCTGCACCCAGCGCGCCATCATCTCGGAGTCCTTGACGCCGAACATGTGGCCGCCGATGTCATTCGACCACCAGAAGTAGCCGATGTTCGCCGCCCTCGCCGTGAACTCCGGCTGGAAGGCCAGGGAGTCCCAACTGGTGACCGTGTCGCCGGAGAAGCCGATGGGCGTGCGATGGCTGGAGGCGTCCGCGAAGCGGGAGAAGGTGATGGGGCGGCGCCGTCCGCCCTCCCGCTCCCGGCCGGAATCCAGGTAGTGGATGTGGTTGAGCATCCACAGGGGGTCGAGGCCCGGGATATCGGTGACGCCTCCCTGCTGCCAGTCGAGCCACCAGAAATCGACGCCCTCCTCCTCCAGCGCGTGGTGGGCGCGCTCCAGATAGGCGGACACGAAGGCCTTGTCCGTGATGTTGAAGGGGATCTCCTCACCGGAGCCGGGATCGCGGCCCAGATCCCGCATCATCGGGGCGTAGGCGTCCTCGTGGCGCCGGATGCCGGCCGCCGGGTGCAGGTTGAGGGTCACCTCCATGCCCCGCTCATGGAGGGCGGCGAGGAAGCGCGAGGGGGAGGGGAAGAGCTCGGTGTTCCAGGAGTAGCCGGTCCAGCCGTTGCCGATGGACGGGTCGATGTCCACCCAGTGCCAGTCCATGTCGAGCACCGCCACGGAGAAGGGCAGCTCCTCCGCGGCGAAGCGGTCCATGAGCGCGAGGTACTCCTCCTCGGAGTACGGGTGGTAGCGGCTCCACCAGTTGCCCAGGAGCGCCCGGGGCACCAGCGGCGTCGGGCCCGTCAGGGCGAAGAAGTCGCGCAGGGCGCCGCGGTAGTCCTGGCCGTAGCCGAAGAGGTAGAGGTCCTCTCCGCCCGGGGCCCCGTCCACGGGGTCGGCCCCCGGGCGCGGCCGCACCCACTGGTCCTCCTGGAGGAGCAGGGAGCCGGAGTCGTCGACGACGGCGATGCCGTTGGTGGACAGCAGCCCCGCTCCCAGGTCCACCCTGCCGTCGGCCTCGTCCAGGGTGCGGCGGGTGCCGCCGAGGTTCGTCGGGTAGCTCTCGTGGGGGTCCCATGCATCGCCGTGATGCCAGGTGCCCCCGTGGAGGTTGAGGACGGCGGTGCGCAGGCTGACGCTCAGCCCTGAGCGGGAGAAGCCCCGCGAGGGCTGGTAGGCCAGGTGGAGGTGCTCGGTGAGGATCTCCAGGCGGTCATCGCCCCGCACCACCCGGAAGGTCGGCGTGGGGCCCAGGTCCCGGGACAGGACGAGCTGGGTGGCGGCGTCGGTGAAGACCCCGTCAGGGGAGTGCTCCATGCGGATGAGCCGATCGGTGAGCACGGTGAAGCGGGCGGATCCCGCCGTCACGACGGCGTCGGGGCGGGCGGGGGCCATCCGCGGCTCGCTGGAGGCGGAGGACAGGGGAGAGGTCATGATCGGCCTTTGACTGCGACGGTGGGGGCCCGCGAGAGGGCTCGTGGACGACGAGGCGGGCGAGGAGCATCTGCTGCGCCTCATCATCCATCACGAGGCGCCACAACGGGTAGCCGTCCCATGCCCGCCGGGGGGAGCAGCGCGCCACCACCACCCGGGTGTTCTGACGCCGTGTGCTCATGAGCACACGTTTTGCACTTGGTGCAAGGCTGCACTGAGTGCAATCCTCATGCCATGAGTCCTCCACCCGCGAACGGCGCCGCTCCTGCGGCGGGCCTGCGCGCCACCAACGCGCGCCGCACCCGCGAGGCCATCCAGGCCAGCGCCCTCCGGCTCGCCGCGGAGCGCGGATACGAGGCGATCACGGTGGAGGATGTGGCGGCGGACGCGGGGTGCTCCCGGCGCACCGTCTTCAACTACTTCCCCACGAAGGCCGACCTCATTCTCCGGGCGCCCCAGGTCCCGCCCCAGGCCGAGATCGAGGCCTTCGTCGCTTCCGACGGCGAGCTCCTGCCCGACCTCCATCAGCTGATCACTCACGCCGTCGCCCCTATGGCCAGCGACGCCGAGGAGTTCCAGCGGCTGCGCCGCGTGCTCCGCGATGCCCCGAGCGTCGTCCCCGAGCTCCAGTCGCGCGTGCGCCTCGTCCACTCGGTTGTTCGCGCCGCCCTCGCCCAGCGCCTGGGGGCGGACCTCGGCTCCCCTCAGGTGGTCGCGGCCGCCGCACTGGCCGCCACGTTGTACAGGGCGGCCTTCGAGCTGTGGGCCGGCGATGGCGACGATCCCGATACCGATGTGCCCCATGGTGAGGCGGCCCCGTCCTCCCGCGGATCAGCTGGTCCCGGGACCCTCGCCGAGGCACTCGACCTCGTCACCGCCGGCCTCCGCGGCATCCTCACCGGCCCCACGGCGAACGCCGCCGTCATGAGAAAGGACCACGCGTGACCAAGCGCGACACCGACACCCCCACCGTGCAGGCCGGGGAGCCAGAGACCATCGAGGCAGCGGACGTCTTCAAGCCCGACCGACGCTTCTGGGCCGTTTACGCCTCCCTGCTCGTCGTGATGTTCCTGTCCGCCCTCGACCAGACGATCGTCGGCACCGCGCTGCCCACCATCGTCGGCGACCTCGGCGGTGCCAGCCACATGGCGTGGATCATCACCGCCTACACCCTCGCCGTCACCGTGGCCATGCCGGTCTACGGCAAGCTCGGCGACCTCGTGGGCCGCAAGACCCTCTTCCTCATCGCCATCGCCCTCTTCCTCGTCGGCTCGGCGCTGTGCGGGACCGCCGACTCCATGACGGCGCTCATCGTCTGGCGGGCCCTCCAGGGCCTGGGCGGCGGCGGCCTCATGATCTCCTCCCAGGCGATCACCGGTGACCTCATCCCGCCGCGCGTTCGCGGCACCTACATGGCCCCCATGGGCGCTATGTTCGGCATCGCCTCCGTCCTCGGCCCCATCATCGGCGGCTGGCTGACCGACTCCGTCTCCTGGCACTGGGTCTTCTGGGTGAACCTGCCGCTGGGCGTCGTCGTCTGGATCGCCGTGTGGGCGGTTCTCAAGCTTCCGGTCCACAAGCTCCGGGCCACGATCGACTGGGCCGGGCTGAGCCTGATGAACCTCGGGGCCGTGCTCATCGTCCTCGTGGCCACCTTCGGCGGCAACCAGCTCGACTGGACCAGCCCAGCGCTCATCGCCATGATCGCCGTCGGCGCACTGGCCTGGCTCATCCTGCCCCTGGTCGAGAAGCGCGCAGCCGAGCCGATCCTGCCCATGACGGTCCTCATGAACCGCACCTTCATCCTCTCCACCGTCCAGGGGATGCTGGCCATGGGCGGCATGATCGGCGCCAGCCTCTACCTGCCGACCTTCCTCCAGATGAGCTACGGCTACTCCGCGACCGCCTCCGGCCTCCTCCTGGTCCCCATGACGGTCGGCATGCTGGTCTCCGGGATCGGGTCGGGCATCCTCGTCACCCGCACCGGGCGCTACCGGATCTACCTCATCGTCGGGCCGGTCGTCGCCGGCGCCGCGCTGCTGTGGATGAGCACCTTCAGCGCCTCCACCCCCGTGTGGATCATCTCCACCGCCGTCTTCGTCCTCGGCGCGGGGATCGGACTGTTCTTCCAACTGCTCGTCACATTGGTCCAGAACGACGTCGAGCCGCGCAACCTCGGCACGGCCACCAGTGGCAACAACTTCTTCCGCGAGGTCGCCGTCTCGCTGGGCTCCTCCCTCATCGGCGTGGCCTTCTCCAACAACCTGGCCGACCGGCTCGGCGCCAATCTCATGGCGCTGGCCACGAACGAGGACCCGCAGATCCAGGAGGCGCTGCGGGGCTTCCACGGCGGCGATGCCGGCTCTTCGCTCACACCGGCCCTCGTCAACCAGCTCCCGGATGCCCTCCACACGGCGATCACCAACGCCTACGCCGACGCGCTCACACCGATCTTCCTCCTCATGGTGCCCGTCTTCGGCCTGGCCATGGTCATCGGCTTCTTCTACAAGGACGTCCCGCTCTCGCGCCAGTCCGCCCTCGAGCAGGTCGCCCGGGCCGAGAGCACCAGTGCCGAGAATGCTGGGAACGACGGCGAGCCGGGCGATGCCGACGACGCCGCCCGGGCCCGAGTGCCGGGGGATGCCGCGCCCCGGAAGGCGTCAAGCCTGCCCTCCGAGAGCGCGGGAGTCGGGCACTCGGCTGGTCGCAGTGCCCAATGCCCTGAATCGCGTCAGTTCTGACCGATTCATTCTGGTCAGAATCGTCGCTGCCGAGTAGTCATGGTCCCATGACCATGATGAGCGTCCAGGATGCCAAGGCTCAATTCTCCTCGGCGCTTCGCCGTGTCGAGCACGGCGAGGAGATCACCATCTCGCGCCATGGCAAGCCGGTCGCGCGACTCGTCGCCGTCGGGCAGCAGCGCCGCCGATTCGGGGTCATGGACCTGGAGATCCCCGACGACTTCGATGAGCCGATGCCCGGGGAGGAGCTCCTCCTATGGGAGTGACCTACCTCCTCGATACCCACGTGCTGCTCTGGCTCATCGGTCAGCCGTCGCAGATCCCCGAGCACGTGGTGGCGCGCTTGGAGGATCTTGGGAACAGCCTGCTCGTGTCGGCAGTATCGGCACTGGAGATCGCCCAGAAGACACGTCGGGGCAAATTCGATAGCGGTGACCTCGTCTCCGCATGGGACCGCAGGATCGCGAGCATCGGGGCGGACCACTTGGAGATCACACGCCGCCACGCACTGCACGCGGGCATGATGGATTGGGAGCATCGGGATCCGTTCGACCGACTGCTCGTCGCGCAGTCCGAGCTCGAGGGCGCCGTCCTCGTCACTGCGGACCGCAAGATCACCTCCCGCGATGGGCTCCGGCTCCTGTCCTGGTGAGGAGCCTCTGACATGATGAGCGCCGTGAAACGTGAACCGCTCGACGCCCGCCTGTCCGCCGCCCTGCCCGAGACCGTCGACCTCAGACTGGTGGTCACCGACATGGACGGCACGCTCGTCGACGCCGAGAGCCGCCTCCCCGCGGGACTCGACGCCGCCGTCGCCGAGATGCGCGAGCGCGGCATCCTCTTCGCCCCGGCCTCCGGCCGGCAGATGGCCAACCTCCGCTCCGTGCTGGGCGAGGCCGTCGTCGACTCGCCCCTCATCGCCGAGAACGGCTCCTTTGTCGTCCACGACGGCATCGAGATCCACTCCGCGACCATCAGCCCCGCCGAGGCCCGCGCCGCCATCACTGCCGTCCACCGCCTCGCCTCCGAGGGCCACGATCTCGGGGCGGTCGTGGCCTGCAAGGAGTGCGCCTACACGGAGAGGGACGACGCCCCCTTCGCCGCCCGGATCGGCATCTACTACACCGCCCACCGCAGCGTTGACGATCTCCTGGCGCTCCCGCTGGACACTGTCCTCAAGGTCGCCGTGTTCGACTTCGACGACGTCGAGAACGGCACCGCCGAGGCGATGCGCGCGGCCGTGCCCACCGTCCAGACCGTCGTCTCCGGCAAGCACTGGGTGGACCTCATGTCCCACGGCGCGGACAAGGGGCGCGCCGTCGCCGCCATTCAGGAGCGCCTGGGCATCACCCCCGCCCAGACCGCCGTCTTCGGCGACTACCTCAACGACCTCGGCCTCTACGACTACTCCGAGCTCTCCTTCGCCATGGCCAACGCCCATCCCGGCATCCTGGCGGCCGCCAACTACACGGCGCCGGCCAATACCGAGGACGGGGTCCTGCGCGTCGTCGCCGCCCTCATGGAGCGCATGGAGCGGCTGCCGGCCGGCCGCGGCTGAGCAGCCCGGGGGCCCGTCATCGGGATCGGGGAGGAGCCCTTCAGGCGCGGCGCAGCGCCCGCCCGAGCTCGTCGATCGATTCGCCGCGGAAGTCCCGCATCGAACGGGCCCACTGGCAGATATCCGCCCCGTGGTACATGCCCGGCTCCACGCGCAGCCGCACGGGCACGCCACTGGCCTCCAGTCGGCCCGCATAGTCCACGCACTCGTCGACGAAGAGGTCGAGCCCGCCCACCCCGATCCACGCCGGGGCGAGGCCGGTCAGATCCTCGCGGCGGGCCGCCGCCGCCCAGGGGCGGTTCTCGGGCTCCCCCGAGGGATGCGAGAGGTAGGCCTGCCAGCACTCCGCGTTCTGCCGGGCCGTCCACACGAAATCGCCCCGGCCCGGGATGTCGACGCCGCCGGCGCCGGTGCGGTCATCGAGCATGGGGTAGATGAGCATCTGGAAGGCCAGGTCCATCTCCTCATCCCGGCAGCGCTGGGCCAGGGCCGCCGCCAGGCCCCCGCCGGCGCTCGCCCCTCCCACCGCCACGCGGGCGGTGTCCACCCCCAGGGCGGGGGCGCTCATGCGCAGCCATCGCAGCGCGCTCCAGACATCGTCGATCGCCGCGGGGTAGGGGTGCTCGGGGGCGAGGCGGTAATCCACCGAGACCACGAGGATGCCGAGCTCGCGCGCGATGCGCGAGCACAGCCCATGATCCTGGGCGGGGCCGCCGGCGATGAGGCCGCCGCCGTGGATCCAGATGAGCGCGCCGCTCGGCCCGGCCTCGCGCCGGGCGGGGGTCTCATAGAGCCACAGGCGCAGGCTCCGACCGCCCGAGTCGATGACCCGCTCGCGGCCCAGTCGGCGGGGAAAGATCCTTCCCTGGCTGGTCAGCCGCATCATGCCGGTGAAGGACTCGGGGGTGACGGGTTGGGGCTCCCCCGTGGGCCCGTGGCCGAAGACCAGGAGGGGAGCGCGCAGCTCCGAGGCGACGTCGTGGAAGGCCGGGCCCAGGTCGCGGCGCCTGGCGCCCACCGCCCCCGCCGCCACGCCGAGCGCGGCGATCCCGGCCAATGCCGCGGCGCCCGTCGAAGAGCGCCCACCGAGTCCGGGCATCTCAATCCTCCTCATCGAAAGCCCTGGCGAGCTTGGCATCCAACTCATCGGCGATCACCCGCTCGCCGCGATCCGCCGCAGTGCCTCCCATGAGCGCGTCGAGCCTGCGGCGCTCCCGCTTCGTGGGGCGGCCCGCCCCGCGATCCCGGATGATCGCCGCAGGCGCGTCCAGGGGGGAGGGCCTGGGGGCGGAGAAGTCCTTGTAGGAGGTGCGGGCGATGGGCGCGCCGACCCGCTTGACGAGAATGCGGGTGACTAGGAGCAGGCGGTCGAAACCATCCACCCGGTAGCGGATCTCGTCACCGACCTTGACCTGCTGGGCGGGCTTCGCCGTCTCCCCGTTGACGCGCACATGCCCCGCCCGGCAGGCTGCGGTCGCCGCTGACCGGGATTTGATCTGACGCGTGCTCCACAGCCACACGTCCACGCGCGCACCCGTGGGCCCGCCTGCGCCGGCGGCGTCCTCGATCGCCCGTCGGCGCGCCTGATCGAGGGATTCCCGCGCCCCGGTGCCGTCGTCGGTTCTCACAGCGGCATCCTAGCCTCGGCGGGGCTCAGCCCCGACGCCGTGATGCCCGCCGGAGCGAACGGCGCGCCCGCGCCACGATCCCGGCGCCCAGGAGCAGCATCCCCGCCATGAGGAGCGCCCGGTAGCGGACATCGGCCAGGAGAGCCCCCGGTGCCCGGGTCACGGCGTCCCTCGTAGTCTCGATGATGCTGGGGGCGCCATCCCCGCCGGCCGCGCAGTCGGCGAGCGTGGAGCGCAGGGCCTGGCGATCCGCGTCCGGCAGGCCGAGCCGGTAAGCGGCGGCAACGCTCACGAAGCGCTGCGCGTACTCGCACCGGAACGAATCGTTGGAGGGCCACCAGCCGGGGGAGGCAGCGGTGGACCACGTGCCGGTCTCCGTGGAGCCGATCGGGCAGGTGGCCGGGCCGCAGGCTCCCTTGGACTGGTTGGCCCGGCCCTCGACGGCCACGAGGTTGAGCGGGTCGTTGGCCACCAGCAGGCGGGCGCGGGCGTCCCACGCCCAGGCGCCATGGGCGTAGAGGTAGTTGAGCGGGACGATGTGGTCGATCTGGACGGCGTCGGACGTCGATTGCCCGCGCTGGAAGCTCACCGAGGCGCCGGTGTACGGGTCGTGGAGGACCCCGCTCCACACCGTGGCGTCGGGGCACACCGCCGCTCCCCGGCCGTCGCCGTCCTCACGGCCCTGCTTCCCGTCCGCGCGGGAGAAGTCCGCATGGGACAGGTCACGGGCGAGGATCTCGTTGCGCGTGTCGCAGCCATCGCCGTCGACGTCCTCCCACGCCTTACCGAACCAGCCGGTGCGGCTGCCGCCGGCGCCCCAGGACTCGACGGCGGGCTGATCAGCGGGGAGCTCGTCGAGCGCCGCGATCGCGGCGGCCGGATCGAGGACGGCGCTCGCCCGATCGTCCCAGGCGACGCCGTCGAGCCATGCCTGGGCGGCGGGGGCGCCGACGGGCATGGCGGGAGGCGACGGCTCCGACTCGGCGGTCGCGCCGATCGGGGCGACCGCCAGGGCGAGGGCGCATGCCGCCATGCCGAGGGGCGGGGCATGGATGGGACGGCGCATGGGCCGACCGTACGTCGCCGGGCCGGCCCTTGAGCGCAGGCCTGTGGACAGCGTGCGTCACGGGCCCGGGTCCACAGGCTCAGGGCACGATGTGCCCGGCGGATCGGAACAGCTCATACCATTGCGGCCGCGTGAGGACCAGGTCGGCGCCCGGTGCGCTGCGGCGGAGCCGCTCCGGGCTGGTCGTGCCCAGCACCACCTGGATCCGAGCCGGATGGCGGGTGATCCACGCGGTGGCGATCGCCTCAGGGGATACCTGGTACTCGGCCGCCAGCCGGTCCACGACGTCGTTGAGCTCGGGGAAGCGGTCCCGATCCCCGAGGAAGGGGCCCTCCCAGCCCGGTCCGCGCATCGGGGACCACGCCTGCACCGTGGTGGAGGTCATCCGGCAGTAGTCGAGGATCCCACCGCTGCGGTCCACGGATTGCGCGTCGGCCATGTTGAGGGCCACGCCCTCGGCGATGATCGGAGCGTGCGTGAGCGAGAGCTGGAGCTGGTTGGCCACGAGCGGTTGGGTCACGGTCGCGCGCAGGAGCTCCATCTGCCCGCGGCTGTGATTGGACACGCCGAAGGCGCGGACCTTTCCCGAGGCGACCAGGGCGTCGAAGGCCGATGCCACCTCGTCGGGCTCCATGAGGGCATCGGGGCGGTGCAGGAGGAGGACGTCGAGGTAGTCGGTGCGCAGTGCCCTCAGGGACTCGTCCACCGAGGCCATGATGTGCTGCGCCGAGGCGTCGTAGTAGCCCTCGCGGATCCCGCACTTCGATTGGAGGATGACCTGCTCGCGCTCGGATGCGGACCATCCCAGGGCCGCCCCGAAGCGCTCCTCGCAGGCGTGGTCGCCGCCGTAGATGTCGGCGTGGTCGAACATCGACACGCCCTCATCGAGAGCGGTGGACACGAGTTCGCGGATCTCGGCGTCGTCGAGATCCTTGATGCGCATGCATCCGAGGATGATGTTGGAGGCGGGGATCTCCGAGGTGCCAAGGCTGGAGCTTCTCATGGCGCCAGCCTACTCAGCCACAGGCCGGCCCGGAGCGAGGAGGATCATCTGTCCCGCGGAGCGGCTCCCTCGTCGAGGAACCACAGGGTCCGCTCGCCCCGGGCGCAGGAGATCGGGGCGAGCGCGGCGTCGGGGGAAGCCAGGCCGGTGCGGGCGGCGTCGCGCTTGTCCTGACCGAAGGCCAGGAGCACCACGAGGCGGGAGCGGTGGAGCGCCGGGAAGGTGAGGGTGGCGCGCTGCGGCGGGGGCTTGGGGGAGTCCTCGACGGCGGCCATGTCCCTCCCGGTGGTCAGTGCCACGGGATGGCCGGGGAAGAGGGAGCAGACGTGCCCATCGGGGCCCATGCCCAGGTGGACCGCGTCGAAGCGCCCGCCGGCGGGACCGGCCAGGGCCAGATCGCGCTCGAGCGCCTCCGTGGCGACGAGGACGCTGGCGGCGGCATCGGGCCCGGCCAGGCGGTGGATGTTCTCCTCGGGCACGCCGGCCTCCGCCAGGGGGGCGGCGAAGAGGTCATTGCGCTCGGGGTCGCCCGCGGGAACGAAGCGCTCATCGCCGAACCAGATGTGCACCCCCCGCAGGTCCTGGGGACCGATGCCGGCTTCGGCGAGCGCGGCGGGCAGCGCGTGGGCGATGGCCCTGCCCCCGGAGCCCCCGGTCAGTGCGAGATGGGCAGTGCCCCTGGTGGACAGGGCCTCGGCGAGGGCCGCGGCGATCGCCGCGCCCGCCCGCTCGGAGGCCTCCTCGCGGGTGGGGGCGATGTCGACCGCAGGTGCGGGCAGGTCCGCCGCCGCGGACTCGATGTCGTGGCGCGCGCCGGGGCGCGAGGCAGTGGAGTCGGTCATCGCGTGGCCTCCTGTGAGGGCTGTGGTTCCTGGGCCCGGGGGCCCTCGGCGAGGAAGGCGGCCAGGACCTCCCCGTAGAGGGGATCGGGGGACAGTCGGCGCAGCTCCTCATCGAGGGTCGTCACGTCGCTGCGCCGGGTCATGGTGGCGATCTGCGGTTCGCGCCCATCGGGGCGGCAGACGCGCACCCGGTCGGTGTCGACGCGGGTGATGGTGATCTCGCCCTCGGGGGTGCGGGCCTGGACGGACGCGATGCCCTTGAAACCCCCCACATCGCGGCGCTCCACGGGCACTCCGAGGCGGAGTCTCAGCCAGGAGGTCATGAGCGCCACGGAGGCGTTGCAGTGCTCGCCCTCGATGACCATCGAGGTCACGCCGGCGCCGCGCAGTGCGGGGGCGAGGGCGGAGGCGACCATGGCGCGCCACAGGGTGATGCGCGTCCACGCCAGGTCGATGTCCCCGCGCCGCGATCTCGGCGCCAGGCCCCGCAGGGCGGTCTCGGGCCGCTCGAGGGCCGGGGTGTTGGTGATCCTCGCGGTGGCGAGGCGCCCCAGGGGATCGTCGGCGGGCACGGGCGGGCACTCATGGGGCCACCAGACGACCACGGGCGTGTCGGGCAGGAGAAAGGGGACGACGAGCGTATCGATGTGGTCGGCCGCCTCGCCCCAGGGGCGCAGGACGATCGTCTCGCCCGCGCCGGCGTCATGGCCGGTGCGGATCTCGGCGTCGAGGTGCCCCCTGACGTCGGAGGCGACATGCCCGTCCCGGCTGCGGGGTCCCGAGGGCTCCTGGGTCGCCTCGCGCTCGGGGACCACCGCGATGATGCGGCTGGGGTGGTCCCGGCTGGCCCCATGAGCGGCCTCGAGGGAGGCCTCGAGGTGCTCGGCGTCGCAGGCGATGAGCAGGGTCAGGACGTGGGAGTGCCCATGGGCGCCCTCGTCGGCCAGGAGTGCCGAGGTGATCCTGGCGGTGGTGGTGGCGGTGAGCGTGGTGATCATGAGCGCCTCCAGGCACGGCCCTCTCGGGCGAGCAGATCGTGTGCGTCCTCGGGCCCCCAGGAGCCGGGGCGATAATCCCGCGGTGACCCCGAGGCCGACCAGTGCTCGATGACCGGGTCGAGGATCCTCCATGACAGGTCCACCTCCCGCTGGTGGGGGAACAGCGGGGCGTCCCCGAGGAGGGCGTCGAGGATGAGTCGCTCGTAGGCCTCGGGGGACTCCTCGTTGAAGGTGGCGCCGTAGCCGAAGTCCATCGTCACGTCGCGCAGCTCCATCTGGGTGCCGGGCACCTTGGAGGCCACCCGCAGGGTCACGCCCTCGTCGGGCTGGATGCGCAGCACGATGGTGTTGGCGCCGATACCGGCGGTGGCGGCGTCGTCGAAGGGCAGGAAGGGCGGCTGGCGGAAGACGATGGCGACCTCGGTGACCCGGCGGGCCAGGCGCTTGCCCGCACGCAGGTAGAAGGGCACGCCCGCCCAGCGGCGGTTGGCGATCTCCAGGCGCAGCGCCGCGAAGGTCTCCGTGCGCGAGTCCGGCGCCACGCCGTCCTCCTCCAGGTAGCCCTTGACCGCGGTGCCGCCCTGGTAGCCGGGGGCGTAGCGGCCCCGGGAGGTCGTGGCGTCCAGGTCGAGGACGCCGCCGCGCTCCAGGCGCACCGAGGCCAGGACCTTCTCCTTCTCGGCCCGTACGGCCGCAGCGTCCATCGACGTCGGCTCCTCCATCGCCACCAGGGCCAGGAGCTGGAGGAGGTGGTTCTGGATGACGTCGCGCGCCGAGCCGATGGTGTCGTAGTAGCCGGCGCGCGTGCCGATGCCGATGTCCTCGGCCATGGTGATCTGCACGTGGTCCACGTAGCGCTGGTTCCACAGGGGCTCGAACATCGTGTTGGCGAAGCGCAGCGCCAGGATGTTCTGGACCGTCTCCTTGCCCAGGTAGTGGTCGACCCGGAAGACGTCGTCGGGCCGCACGATGCGGCCGATGAGCTCGTCGAGCTCGCGCGCGGAGGCCCGGTCATGGCCGAAGGGCTTCTCGACGACGACGCGCCGCCAGGATCGCTCGTCGCGCTCCACCAGGCCGGAGCGGGCGATGCGCTCGGTGACGGCGGGGAACCAGCCCGGGGGGATCGACAAGTAGAAGGCTCGGTTGCCGGCCGTGCCGCGCGCGGCGTCGAGGTCCTCCACCACGCCGGTCAGGCGCTGGTAGGCGTCATCGTCCTCGAAGGAGGAGAAGGGGACGAAGCGCATCCCGGCCGCCAGCTGCTCCCAGGTGGTGTCGCGCCACGGGGTGCGGGCACCCGCGCGCGCCCACTGCTCGACGTAGTCGCGCATGGCGTCATCGTCCCAGTCGCGCCGGCCCACGCCCACCAGGGAGAAGCTGGGGGAGAGCAGGCCGCGGTTGGCCAGGTCGTAGATGGCCGGCAGCAGTTTGTTGCGCGCGAGATCGCCGGTGATGCCGAACATCACCAGGACGCAGGGGGCGGCGATCCTTGGGAGTCGCAGGTCGCGACTGTCGAGCAGCGCCGTCGCCGCGGGGGGACGGGGCTGGGCCGGTGCTGTGGATGCTGGCACGGGTGCCTTTCTGGGGTGGTGTCGGCCGCAGGGCTCCACGACCGGCCTCACTCTAGGCGCCCGGCGCGCTGGACCCCGGCGTGTTTCACGTGGAGAGTAAGGGGCCGGGGCCGGTAACGCCGCGGCCTTCCGCGCGGGCTACTGTTGGCAGCGGCCCACGCGAGGATCCCCGCGCGCAGCGGGGCCGAAGGCGCCAGCCGCATCGGCTGCCCGGGCCCCGATCCACCGAAAGGCAACGCGATGACCAGCTTCACCCCTGCCCCCTCAACCGCAGACCTCGGCGTCGTCGGCCTGGGGGTGATGGGAGCCAACCTCGCCCGCAACCTGGCCCGCCACGGCCACGAGGTGGCCGTCTTCAACCGGACCCTGGCCCGCACCGAGAAGCTCATGGACCGCTACGCGGACGAGGGCGCCTTCGTGCCCGCTGCCGAGCTCGCCGACTTCGTCGCCTCCCTGCGCCGTCCCCGCGTGGCCATCATCATGGTCCAGGCCGGGGCCGCCACCGAGCAGGTCATCGAGGCGCTCGCCGAGCTCATGGAGCCCGGCGACATCATCGTCGACGCCGGCAACACCCTCTACACCGACACCCGCCGCCGCGAGGAGGCCCTGCGCGATCGCGGTCTGCACTTCGTGGGCATGGGCGTCTCCGGCGGGGAGGAGGGCGCGCTGCTGGGCCCCTCCATCATGCCCGGCGGGACGGCGGAGTCCTACGACCGCCTCGGCCCCATGCTCGAGTCCATCTCCGCCCAGGTCGACGGCGTCCCCTGCTGCACCCATGTGGGCCCCGACGGCGCGGGCCACTTCGTCAAGATGGTTCACAACGGCATCGAGTACGCCGATATGCAGCTCATCGCCGAGGCCTATGATCTCCTGCGCGGCGTGGCGGGCATGAGCGTGGCCGAGATCGCCGAGGTCTTCCGCGCCTGGAAGGACTCCGAGCTCGACTCCTACCTCATCGACGTCACCACCGAGGTCCTCTCGCGCACGGACCCCGCCACGGGCAGGCCCTTCGTCGATGTCATCGTCGACGCCGCCGGTCAGAAGGGCACCGGGGTGTGGACCACCCAGACCGCCCTGGAGCTCGGCGTGGCCGTGCCCGCCATCGCCGAGGCGACCTTCGCGCGCGCAGCCTCCTCCTCGGCAGGCGCCCGCATGGCCGTGCGCCACGCCTCCCTCGACGCAGCCGCCCAGCCCCCGGCGCTGAGCACGCCCGAGGAGCGCGAGGAGTTCGTGGCGGCGGTCAAGGACGCCCTCT
This sequence comes from Actinomyces denticolens, assembly GCF_002072185.1. Taxonomy (GTDB): domain Bacteria; phylum Actinomycetota; class Actinomycetes; order Actinomycetales; family Actinomycetaceae; genus Actinomyces; species Actinomyces denticolens. The sequence goes on along the minus strand of NZ_MVIW01000001.1, from coordinate 30,248 downwards.
ACGGCTCCAAGATCGCCGCCTACGCCCAGGGCTTCGACGAGATCGCCACCGCCTCCGAACTCTACGGCTGGCAGATCGACCTGGGCGCCATGGCCCGTATCTGGCGCGGCGGCTGCATCATCCGCGCCCGCTTCCTCGACGACATCACCCGCGCCTACGACGAGGAGCCCGCGCTCGGCAGCCTCCTGACCGCGCCGGTCTTCGCCTCCGCCCTGGAGGCCGCCCTGCCCGCCTGGCGCCGCATCGTCGCCACGGCGGCCCTGGCCGGAGTCCCGGCGCCCGCCTTCGCCTCGTCACTGGCCTACGTGGACCAGCTGCGGGCCGAGCGCCTGCCGGCGGCCCTCATCCAGGGCCAGCGCGACTTCTTCGGCTCGCACACCTACCACCGCGTGGACGACCCGGAGGGCACCTACCACGTCACCTGGTCCGCGCCGGAGCGCGTCGAGGAGAAGTGGGACTGAGGCCGGGACGGGACGAGGATGCAGGCCATCAGCGCGCCCGAGCCTCCGCGGCGCCCCGCCTCGCCCACGGGCATCGGGCGCGATGAGGCCGCATGGCGCTCCGGCGCCGTGACCCTGAGGGCCCTCGGGATCGACATCGATCTCACCGGCGCCCAGGACGCCTCCCAGCGCGTCTTCCCGGTGCGCGGCCGCCTCCGCCTCGCGCTGGAGCGCCCCGCGCGGGGCCTGTGGGTGGACTTCCAGGGCGAGGGTGTCGACTCGCTCGTGGTCGACGGCCGCGAGGAGGAAGTCGACTGGGACGGGTCGCGGCTCGCGCTCCCCCTCCTCGGCCAGGGGGAGCACGACGTCGTCGTCACCGCGCGGGGGCTCTACTCCAACTCCGGGCAGGGGCTGCACCGCTTCCACGACCCTGTGGACGGGGCGACGTACCTCTACACGCATTTCGAGCCGGCCGACGCCCGGCGCGCCTGGCCGGTCATGGAGCAGCCCGATCTCAAGGCGCCGGTCTCCCTCGCCGTGGCGCACCCGGCGTCCTGGACGGTCCTGGCCAACGGCCTGCCCGAGGCCACCACCGGTGCCGGCGAGCAGGGAGGGGAGTGGGACGGGGCGGGCGCGACGAGGCGGTGGCCGCCGGGCCCGCTGCCCGAGGACGCCGTCATCACCCGCTTCGCGCCCACCAGGCCCCTGCCCTCCTATCTCACGGCGCTCGCCGCAGGGCCATGGCACCGGGCGATGGGCCGGTGGCGCAGCCCCGAGCGCCCCGGCGAGGAGCCGGTGCCACTGTCGTGGTGCTGCCGCGCCTCCCTGGCCGAGCACCTGGACGCCGACGAGCTCCTGAACCTGACCAGCGACGGCCTGGATCTGCTGGAACGGACTTACGGCTTCCCCTTCCCCTGGGGCTCCTACGACTCCGTCCTCGTCCCCGAGTACAACCTCGGGGCCATGGAGAACCCCGGCTGCGTCACCTTCAGCGAGGAGCGCTACCTGTTCCGGGGCCCGGCCACCTCCGCGCAGAGGGCCTCCCGGGCCAACACGGTCCTGCATGAGATGAGCCATATGTGGTTCGGCGATCTCGTCACCCCGCGCTGGTGGGACGACACCTGGCTCAAAGAGTCCTTCGCCGACCACCAGGGCACCTGGGCGGCCGGCGCCCTCGGATACGAGGACGCCTGGGTGTCCTTCGCCTCGACCCGTAAGGCCTGGGCCTACCTGGAGGATCAGCGCGCCGCCACCACGCACCCGATCGTGGCCGACGTCGACGACGTCGAGGCCGCTCGGCAGGTCTTCGACGGCATCAGCTACGCCAAGGGCGCGTCCGTCCTCAAGCAGCTCGTCGCGCATGTGGGGGACGAGGCGTTCCACGCCGCCGCGCGAGACTGGTTCGCCTCGCGCGCCTTCGCCAATGGCAGCCTCGATGACTTCCTCGACGCCCTCGGCCGGGTCTCCGGGCGCGACATGCGCCCCTGGGCCCGCGCCTGGCTGCGCACCTGCGGCCCCTCGATCCTGACCACGGAGATCGAGACCGAGAACGGCGCCATCTCACGGCTCGCCGTCAGACAGGCCTGCGCCGATCCCGTCACCGGCGAGTCGGTCCTCCGCCCTCACAGCCTCATCATCGGCCTCTACTCCTTCGATGCCTCCGGTGCCCTGGTGCGCGTGAGGAGGCTCCCCGCGACCCTCGCCGAGGAGGTCACCGAGATCCCCGGGGCCGCGGGCCTGGCCGCGCCCGACCTGGTCATCGTCAATGACGAGGACCTGACATACGCCGTCGTGCGCCCGGACTCGGCGTCCCTGCGCGTCATGCTGGACTCGCTCGGCGCGCTGACGGACCCGATGGCCCGCGCCCTGGCGTGGTCGGGCCTGCACAACCTGCTGCGCGACGCCCGCCTGAGTCCGACCGACTTCGTCACGGCGGTCCTCGCCCACGCCGACGACGCCACCGAGCTCTCCACCCTCGCCACGCTGCTCTCACAGGCCGCTCGCGCCGCGCTCACATACGCCGACGGGCAGGAGCGCCGCGACCTCGTGGGGCGGCTCCTCGGCCTGCCGGGGCCGGCCCCGGGGGAGGACCGCGGCGCCGATGGCTGGGAGCTGCTCACGCGCAGCCGGCCCGGCTCGGGCGCCCAGCTCGCGCGTGCGCGCGCCTGGCTCGCCCTGGCGGGCAACGCCTCAGTGCTGGGGGAGGACGGGGAGGATCCCTGCGGGAGTCGCGCCGTGGGGGAGGCGGTGTCCCGACTGCACTCCCTCCTCGACGATGGCCTGCCGGGCCTGGAGATGACCGCCGAGCTGCGCTGGCAGGCCCTTGGGGCCCTCGCCCGCCTGGATGCCCTGGCCGAGGGCGAACTCGAGGCCCAGCGGCGCGCCGATCCCTCGGCCTCCGGCCGGGTCAGCGCCCTCCAGGCGGGCTTCGCCGCGCCCAGTGCCGAGGCCAAGCAGGAGATCCTCACCAGGCTCCTTCAGGACCGGGCCCTGTCCAACGACGAGGTCGGCGCCCTCATCAGCGCCTACTCCACCACCGCGCACCGTGGCCTGACCGCGCCCCTGACCGGCCGGTACCTCGACTCCCTGGAGAGGATCTGGTCCGAGCGCCGCCAGGAGATCGCCACGCGCATCGTGCTGGGGCTGTTCCCCCTCGCGGGCGATGGCGATGACCTGTCCCAGGTGGAGTCCTGGCTGGTCCACCACGCCGGCGCTCCGGCAGCCCTGCGGCGCCTCGTGCTCAAGTCGGAGGATGATCTGGCCCGGTCGCTGCGGGCCCGCCGGGTGCTGGCCTGACGGGCCCGCAGTCCCGCCCCGGAGCCCCGTCGGGACGCCGTATTCCCGCGTTCGGTAAGGGAGTGACCGCCCGAACGGCGCGACGATGGCGCGCGGGGACCGGTATGGTGGGCCCATCGCGGCGCGACGAGCGCCGCCCTACCAGAGGGGGCCACGATGACGAGCATTCCATCGGATTCGGACACCACGTCGACCCAGACCCTCGGCGCGATCGATTTCTCCGCCGACGTCGACGTCCAGGTCATCGGCCTCTCGGCTCAGGACCGGGCTGCGATCGCCGCCCTGCCCGCGGGCACGGCGCTGCTGATCGTCCAGCACGGCCCGGTCACCGGGGCGCGATTCCTCCTGGACGCCCGGCAGACCACCGTCGGCCGCCATCCCCGCGCCGACATCTTCCTCGACGACGTGACCGTGTCGCGCAAGCACGCGATCTTCTCCGCCGTCGACGGCGGCGGGTACGCCGTGCGCGACTCGGGCTCGCTCAACGGCACCTATGTCAACAGGGAGCGAGTGGAGCAGGCCGTCCTGCGCGCCGGTGATGAGGTCCAGATCGGCAAGTTCCGGATGACCTACCACCCCGGCCCCGCCGCGCCCGCCCTGTGAACCGGCCCACTCGAGCCCGCGAGCAGGCCCCCGCCGCCAGGCGGGAGGCTCCAGGGCCGTGGCCGCGCGGCGTCTCCCGCGAGGCCACGATGAAGATCAGCGAGGTCGTCGAGGCGCTGAGGGCCGAGTTCCCCGCGCTGTCGGTCTCCAAGCTGCGCTATCTGGAGGCCGAAGGGCTCATCTCGCCCCATAGGATCGGCAACGGCTACCGGCGCTACTCGCAGGCCGACGTCGCCCGGCTGCGCTTCGCCCTGACCGCCCAGCGCGACGAGTACCTGCCGCTGGGTGTCATCCGGGAGCGGCTGGAGGACATGGACGCCTCGGCGCTGGCGCCGGATCCGGCCCCGGTCGCGCGGGTGGTGGCCTCGCAGGGCCGCGCCGTCGAGGGCGCGGACATGAGCCTGGATGACCTCAGGGCCCTCACAGGGGCCTCCGAGGTGGAGGTCAACGAGCTCATCTCCGCCGGTCTCATAGCCGCTGACGCCCGCGGGCGCTTCGCTCCCCAGAGCCTGCGCATCACGCGCCTCGCGCTGGAGGCCGCGCGCCTGGGGCTGCCCCTGCGCAACTTGCGATCGGTGCGCACCAGCGCCGAGCGGGCCGCGGACTCCATCGATCAGGCCACGCAGTCCGCCCGGCGCCGCTCGGCCACTGCTGCGGAGGACTCCGCCACCCGGCTCGCCGGCCTCGTCGGCGAGCTGTACGGGGAGCTGCTGCACCTGGCCGTGCGCGCCCTGCCCTGAGCCGTACCGCCGCCCGCCCCCGTGATGGCGATCGCCGCCAGTCAGTGGCCCATTCGCCGGACGCGGCACCTGGCCGACCCGTAGCCTTGTGGCGTGCGCCCCATGCATCTCGTGGGCATCCGATCCACCGCAGCATCCACCGGTCTCGTCGCGATCCTCGTCGAGGCCGGTGGACCCGGCATGGTCGCCATTCCCGTCACCGCGCGCGAGGGACTCGTCCTCTCCGAGCCCGGTCCCTCCACGCAGCCCGGCTGGGTGGGCGTGCTGGCGCGCAGCGTCCAGATGCTGGGCGGCTCCATCCTCCAGATCAGGTTGGGGGTCGATGCCGATGCTCGTCTCGTATGCGGCCTTACGCTCGCCGACAGGGATGAGCACGGGGAAGTGGGGGAGATCCCCTGCGCCCCGGGTGATGCGCTCGTCCTGGCGGGCGCCCTGGACCGGCCGATCCTGGCCTCGGAGACGCTTCTGCGGCTGCGCGGGGTGGACCTGGGCGAGCAGACCATGCACGAGCGGATGGCGCGCTGGCGCCGCAGTCTCGCCACTGCCATCCCGGATGATCCCCCGGCCAGGTGAGGGCGGGATCCGGCGTCAGTCGGCGCACCCCGCTCCCGCCCAGCGCGACACGCGGGGCGTGTGTGACAGGTGTGATTTTTGAGGTGACGTCGGTCACGTTGCCATGCGACCCATGAAATGCTGAAATGCCAGGCCAAACCCCGCCCCCGGGTATCGCGCATCGAGTTGAGGTTGAGATTGATACCCACAAGGGGCGTCCCGCTCGGCGCGCCCTTCGTTGAGTGGGAGCGGATAGCCCTCTATCGTGGACCATGCGGTCGTCGGCGGCAGCCCGTCACGACCGAAGGCCAGTAACCGAACTGTGAGGAGCAGCCCTGTGAGCGCGAACGAAGCGAGTCTTCACGCATCCGCACCGCAGCTCGCCCAGGGCATGCTCTTCGGCGACACCCTTCCGGACCTCGATACATCCTCGGGATACCGCGGGCCGGTCGCCTGCCGCGCCGCCGGCATCACCTACCGGCAGTTGGACTACTGGGCCCGCACGGGCCTGGTGGAGCCGACGGTGCGCGGCGCCAAGGGATCGGGGACGCAGCGCCTCTACTCCTTCCGCGACATCCTCCTGCTCAAGATCGTCAAGCGCCTGCTCGACACCGGGGTCTCCCTCCAGCAGATCCGCACCGCGGTGGACGCCCTCCACGAACGGGGTGTCGAGGACCTCACCTCCATGACCCTCATGAGCGATGGCGCCTCCGTCTACGAGTGCACCTCCGCCGATGAGGTCATCGACCTCGTCCAGGGAGGGCAGGGCGTCTTCGGGATCGCCGTCGGCCGGGTCTGGCACGAGGTCGAGGGCTCCCTCGCAGAGCTTCCCGTGGACCGCGCCGAGGCCCCGGTCGTCGAGGATGAGCTCGCCAAGCGGCGGGCCGCCAAGCGCCAGGCCGGTTAAGATCCGCTCAGGCCGTCCTCGGCCTTTCCTGGCGGTATTCCCCCAGCGGCGGTCGATCCCGGGGCGCCAGGCGGCTGAAGCGCCGTCGCGATCGCCCGAGGCACTGGAGCGCCCCGCCGGCCCCTGAGGTCGGCGGGGCGTCCGCCGCGTCCGGGCTCTCAGGCGGTCTGACGCCCCAGGACGTAGCGGCGCGAGAAGCCGTCCTCCAGGTCGGTGATCGTCACCTGCACGAGTCCTGCGGAGTCGATCTCGTAGCGCTCCTGAACGCGGCGGCCCGCGCCCGTGCGCTCGACGGGGCGCCCGGAGAGGTCCTCGTCGCGCAGGGCGGGATCGAAGGGGAAGATGATCTCCTGGTACGGGGCGAGCTCACCGCGGGGCTCGCCGTCGGCGTCGACGCCCGCGCATTCGACGAACCGGAAGCAGCCGATGTTGTGGACGGCCGTGTACTCCCGGGTGATGACCGTGCCCTCGCGCGTGGCGCCGGCCTGGATCGCGTCCTCGCCCAGAATGGCGTCGAAGGTTGTGCGCCGGCCGTCATCGGCCTCGCGGAAGACTCCGAAGCCGCGCGAGAGGCGGTCGATGAGGTCATAGCCGGAATCGCGGTCCGAGGCGATGGCGAGGCCGATCGCGGTGGAGGCGCCGGGGTAGGGGGAGCGGTGGACCCGCGCGCCGAAGCGCTCGCGCAGCATCCTGGGCACGAGGGGCAGCGCGGAGCCGCCGCCGACCAGGTGGACGCCGGCGACCTCGGTGAGATCCGGATCGCCGTCGGCGAGACGGCCGATGAGCGGCTCCATGACGTCCAGGGAGCGCTCCAGGAGGGGCTTGCAGGCCTCGTAGAGCTCGGCCGTCTGGATGATGATGTCCTTGCCCCGCACGTCCAGCGCGATGCGCCGGGTCTGGGGGGCGAGGGCCTCCTTGGCATCGCGGCACTGGTCGAGCAGATCGGAGACCTCGCGATCATCGAGGTCCTCCTCCCGCACGCCCGCGCGCTCGAGCGCGAGCTGGGCGAGGAGGAGGTCGACGTCGTCGCCGCCGAGATCCCCCAGGCCGCGGGAGGCCAGCACCTCGTGGGCGACGCCGCGCACGTCCACGAGCGAGGTGTCGAAGGTGCCGCCGCCGAGGTCGTAGACCAGCACCCGGGTGCGCTTGGAGGACACGGTGCGGGCCTTGCGGTGCGTGTACTCGAAGCCCGCCGCACTGGGCTCGTTGAGCATGGCGATGACGTTGAAGCCTGCGTCGCCGAAGGCCTCGAGGGTCAGGAGGCGCTGGGCGCCGAAGGCGTGGGCCGGAACGGCGACGGCGACCGAGACACGCGATCCCCGCGCGCCGGGGTCGGTGCCGTCCATGCCGGGGGCCGCCTTGAGCTGGGCCCGCAGATGGCGCAGGTAGTCGGTGAGGATCTCCAGGACGGTGAAGCGCCGGCCCCCGAGCTCGACCTCGGTGGCCGGGGTGATGCGCGGGCTCGACAGGCGCCGCTTGAGGCTGCGCAGCAGCGGGGCGCCCTCGCGGGCGGCGGCGCGCGCGGCGAAGCCGTGGACCAGGCCGTCGGGGGTCAGGGCCGTGAGCGAGGGCAGGTACTCCTGGGCGTCGCCGTGCTCATCGGGGAAGGGCACGACCGGGTAGTTCCCGCGGTCGACGCGGGCCACCACGGTGCGCGTGGTGCCCAGGTCGATGCCGAGCGAGGGGCCGGGCCGACTCTCGCCCGGGGCCGGGGCCTTGGCTCGGCGGCGGCCGCGTGAGGAGGAGGCGGGCAGGGTCCCTGAGGTGCGCGGGCGCTCGGCTGTCATAGTGCTGAGCCTAGCGGGACCCGGGCGAATGCGGCCGAGCCCCACCGAGGGACGGGCAGAATCAGGTACGGACGCGACGACCGGGCCCCCGGCGGGCGGGGCGCGGGCGGGCCCACGAGCCGTGCCTGCAGCGGCATCGGCGGTCGCATCGCCCGGCAGTCAGACCGGCCTTGCCCGGGCGGGCGTGTAACGGTAGTGTGACTCACGTTTGACACAGGCCCTGCCAGGGGATCATCGATGACCCCGTGGCGCCTCATCCCAACCCCCAGGATCCCCATCTCGCGGCTCGCCGCGCCCGGTGACTGGGAGGGCGGCGCCTGGCAGTGCCGACCACTGAGAGGAGGCACCGGGTGGCAATGGATCACGCCCGGGTGGCGACCGACGTCCTGACCTACGTCGGCGGCGCGGAGAACATCACGGCAGCCGCGCACTGCGCGACCCGCCTGCGACTTGTCCTTGCGGACTTGGACAAGGTCGATCAGAAGGCCCTCGACAAGGACCCCGATATCAAGGGGACCTTCATCGCCGGCGGCATGTACCAGATCATCGTCGGCCCCGGCGATGTGGACCACGTCTTCGATCGCATGATCGCGACCGGCGGGGTCAAGGAGGTCTCGAAGGATGAGGCCAAGCAGGTCGCCGCCCAGTCCGGCAACCTCGCCTCGCGGTTCATCAAGATGATCGCGGACATCTTCGTCCCGATCCTCCCCGCCCTCATCGCCGGCGGTCTCATGATGGCCATCAACAACGTCCTGACGGCCGAGGGGCTCTTCGGCGAGATGTCGCTCAAGGACCGGTGGACCTGGCTGGCCGATTACGCCGACCTCATCAACCTCATCTCCTCGGCGGCCTTCGCGTTCCTCCCCGTGCTCGTGGGCTTCTCGGCGGCCAAGCGCTTCGGCGGCAACGTCTACCTCGGCGGGGCCATGGGCGCCGCCATGGTCTCCAGCTCTCTGCTGAGCGCCTATGACATGAGCAACCCCGAGGCGGCCGCGAAGTTCTGGGAGTTCACGGGGGCAGCGCCCAGCTGGCAGCTGTTCGGCCTGGAGGTCCAGAAGATCGGCTACCAGGCGATGGTCATCCCGATCATCTGCGTCGCCTATCTCATGTCGGTCATCGAGAAGCAGTTGCACAAGCGCCTGTCCGGCACGGCCGACTTCCTCCTCACCCCGCTCATCACCCTGCTCGGCACCGGCTTCCTCACCTTCGTCGTCGTCGGCCCGATCACGCGCCAGCTCTCCATCTGGATCACCGACGGCCTGGACTGGACGTACAACACGCTCGGCCCCCTGGGCGGCGCCCTGTTCGGCCTCGTCTACTCGCCGATCGTCGTCACCGGCCTGCACCAGTCCTTCCCGGCGGTGGAGATCCCGCTCATCTCCGACATCGCCAACACCGGCGGGTCCTTCATCTTCCCGATCGCCTCCATGGCCAACGTCGCCCAGGGCGCCGTCGCCATCGCGGTCTTCCTGCGCACCAGGGACGCCAAGATGAAGGGCCTGGCCGGCGCCGGTGGTGTCTCCGCGCTCCTCGGCATCACCGAGCCCGCGATCTTCGGTGTCAACCTGCGCCTGCGCTGGCCGTTCTTCATCGGCATGGGGTCGGCGGCCATCGGCGCCGCCCTGGTGTCCTTGTTCGATGTGCGCAGCCAGGCGCTCGGCGCTGCGGGCTTCGTGGGCTTCGTATCCATGGTCCCCAAGCACATCCCGGCCTATCTCGCCCTCGAGGTCCTCGTCGCGGTGCTCGCCTTCAGCGGGGCCTACTTCTACTCCCGCACCGCCAAGGGGGCCGCCTCCCTGGCCGACGGCGATGTCGAGGACGAGGCCGCGCTCGAGGCCGAGGCGGAGGCCATCCACGAGCACACCGCCGAGGGCCAGCCCCATGAGGCGGTCAAGGTCGAGCTCCCCGCCGAGGCCGCTGAGGACTTCTCCGTCACCTCGCCCATCGAGGGCCGCGTGGTCCCGCTGTCCGAGGTCGAGGACGCCGTCTTCTCCCAGGGGCTGCTCGGCCCGGGCCTGGCGGTCGTCCCGTCGGCGGGACCGGTGGTCTCGCCGGTCGATGGCGAGGTCATCGTGGCCTTCCCGTCCGGCCACGCCTACGGCATCCGCGCCGCCAGCGGCGTGGAGGTGCTCATCCACGTCGGCATGGACACCGTCCAGCTCGACGGCAAGCACTTCAGCCCGAAGGTCCACCAGGGCGACGTCATCCGCCGCGGCACGCCGCTGGTGGAGGTCGACTGGGACGCGGTCAAGGCGGCCGGATACCAGATCGTCACACCGATCGTCGTGTCCAACGGGGACAAGTTCTCCGGTATCTCCGAGGCCGGGACCCACGACGCCTCGCGCGGCGACGCGCTGTTCAGCGTCAACCACGGCTGAGCGTCCGCCGCTGACCCACCGCCGGCAGGGAGCCGGGCCCATCGCGGGAATGCGATGAGCCCGGCTCCCTGCTCGAGACCGGTCGTTATCGCCATCGAGACCGGTCGAAAACGTCACCGAGACCGGTTCGCAGCGCTGATGAGGAGCAGTGCCGCTCAGGTGGTCCGGCCGACGATGAGCTCGACGGGCAGCTCAATCGGGGCGATCCCCGGCGCGCGCAGTTCGACGCCGTCGTGAATTGCCTCGATCTGGGCCAGCAGCTCGGCGACGGCGCGGCGCGAGAGCTCTGCGATGGGCTGTTGGATGGTGGTCAGCCCCGGCATCGCCTGGCGGATCGCCCGCGTGCCGTCGAATCCGATGACTCGCAGATCCTCGGGGACGCTCAGGCCGGCCGATCGGGCCCATTCCACGACGCCGGCCGCGGTGAGATCATCGGTGGCGAAGACGGCGTCGAAACCGCCGATCCGGCTGGTCAGCTCGTCGTTGATGCGCTGGGTCCGCTCCGGCTCGGGAGTGTTGAAGTCGACGGCCACGATCTGCGTCTCGATGCCCGCCCGGGCCAACGTACTGCGGTAGCCGGCCTCACGGCCGTTGCGCCGACCCGTGCGCGAGGTGAGGAGCAGCGGGTGGCGCGCCCCTCGCTGGAGGAGGTGCTCGGTGGCGAGGACGCCTCCCCGGACGTTGTCGCAACGGATGTTGGGGATGGCGGGGGAGAGGTCGCGGTCGATCATGACCAGCGGCATGCGGACCGTGCCGTAGTCAGCGAGGTCCTCGTTGTGGGCCGACGAGATGATGCCGTCCACCCGGTGCGAGACGAGCAGGTCGAGATACTCCCGCTCGCGCTCGGCGCGGCCCTGGGAGTTGCACACCAGGATGCGGTAGCCGTGCTCCGCCAATGCGATCTCGAGCTGCGCGGCGAGCTCGCCGAAGAACGGAAGGGCCACCGTCGGGACGATGACGCCGATGCTCCGGGTGGCCATGCCGTGCAGGACGCGGGCGGCCTGGTTCGGCCGGTAATTCAGCTCCGCGATGGCGGCGCTGACCCGCTCCTTGGTCGCCTCGCTGAGGTACCCGCGGTTGTTGAGGACTCGTGACACGGTGGTCAGCGAGACACCCGCGAGCTCGGCGACGTCGGTGAGCGTCGGCTCTCGGCGCTGAGGCACAGCAACTCCTATGTCTTGACGTCCGGACGGAGAACCGCGGGCAAGCCTATGCCCGCGCGCGCCGGACTGCTACAACGGGGCGCCCGTGCCCGACGATGCGGCCGAGGGCGGGGGAGTGGCGGCGAGGCCGGGGACCATCTCGCGGTAGACGGCGATCATGGCGCGGGCGATGGCGGCGTGACCGGCGTCGTTGGGGTGGATCCCATCGATCGCGAGCTTGTTCTCATCGGCGTCGATCGCAGCGCTCATCGCGTCGGTGGAGGCCAGCCCGAGGCGGGTGGCGTGGTCGTGCACGAGCCGGTGGATGACGCCGAAGCGGGGCCCGACACCGAGGGCGGGGAAGTAGGGGGCGATGATCGTGGGAACGCCCGGGAGGCGCTCGGCCAGGAAGGCGAGGTCGTGCTCGATGGCCTGCTCAACGAGCTCCCGCTGGGAGGGCAGGAATGCGGCGTCGTTGAGCCCGAGGCAGACGGTCACGACATCGGGCTCGGCGCGCAGGGCCGTCTCCAGCCAGGTGGTGTCCCGACAGGAGGGGGAGCGGCCGCCCCCGGGCAATTTCCCGCCGCGTCGGCAGAAGAAGCCGATGCCGTCGGCCGCCAGGTTCACCTCGCGCCAACGCAGATGCTCGCAGACCAGCGACGAGAAACGGTTACGGGGGTGGCTGACAGACCTCCAGCCCGTGACAACGGAGTCGCCGAGGAAGACGGCGGTGGGATGGGGCGTCGGCCGGGGGACTGTCGGGCCATTGGGTCCCTCCGGCGGGTCTGGGGACATCATGCCCCGAGCGTAGGCCGCTGGTCGCGACGGCGCAGGTCGTTGCGGCTGCGCCGTCGCCCGGCACAGCCGGGCGCGAGCGAGCACCGGCGCTGCGGGAGAGCCATCACCAGATGAATACTTATGTCATTCATGTCATCGTCGATCAGCGCGGCTCATCGACGGATCGCTACCAGCCTCCTCACAGGTCGTTCAGGGCTCCGACGAAGGTCGCGGTCATAGCTTCGCATCATGGCCGGAAGTGGGTCCGCAGGAACTGGGGCGGGGACGTCGGGGACAATCTACATCGATGAGTCGGGGGCACCGATCGAGGCGCCTCAGGTTCGGCTCGACGCCCGCCCGGGAGCCTTCGCCCGGGACGAGGGAGTCCCCGGGCAGGTGGGGCGCGGAGCCCTGGCGCCCGTATGGCGCACGGGAATCACCGCGGGAGCCGTCCTGGCCTGCCTCGGGCTGCTCGCGATCGTCCTCGGGCGCGGCGCGGCGGCACTCGTGCTGTGGCCGCTGGGGGCCTTCGGCCTCGTCGTGGGAACGACGATCATGATGGTGACTCTCCGGGCGCGCCGACTGCTGATGGACCTGGCGGCGACGGAGGAGGGGCCCGCCTGAGGGCGGGAGTCGGCACGGGACCGATCCTGGTGGGCGCCCCGGTGCGGTCAACCAATCGAAAATGACATAATGTCCATTATCGGTGAATCGTGAGAGGGGCGCCGGCTCGTGGCATGGCCGCGCGGACGCGCTTCCCATATCTGGCATGATCGGCCGAATGCGGAGTGAGAAGCAGCGCGCGAGCCGCACAACGGCAGTGGCCGCGCACGAGTCGCGGGACCACCGCGACGCGATCGTCGTCATCGGCGCGCGCGAGAACAACCTCGACGGCGTCAGCCTGACGATCCCCAAGCGGCGCCTCACGGTCTTCACGGGAGTCTCGGGCTCAGGCAAGTCCTCGCTCGTGCTATCCACGATCGCCGCTGAGTCGCGCAGGCTCATCAACGAGACCTACCCGGCCTTCATCCAGGGATTCATGCCGTCGGTCGCGCGCCCCGACGTCGACCGCTTGGAAGGGCTGACCCCCGCGATCGTCGTCGACCAGGAGCGCATGGGCTCCAATCCGCGATCAACGCTGGGCACGGCCAGCGACATCGGCGCGATGCTCCGCGTCCTGTACGCGCGCCTCGGCGCCCCCCGTATCGGCGGCCCCCAGGCCTTCGCCTTCAACGTGCCCTCCGTGACCGGCGGCGGCGCGGTCACGACCCAGCGCGGTGGACGCAAGGTCGTCGAGCGCAAGCGGTTCAGCGTCGTCGGCGGGATGTGCCCGCGTTGCGAGGGCCTCGGCCGCATTTCTGACATAAGGCTCTCCGAGCTCTACGACGGGACCCGCTCCCTGGCCGACGGCGCCATCACCATCCCCGGCTACACCGCTGATGGATGGTCCGTGCGGGCGTTCACCGATTCCGGCTTCTTCCCCGCCGACAAGCCGATCTCCACCTTCACGCCCAAGCAGCTCGACGACTTCCTCTACAAGGAGCCCACCAAGATCAAGGTCGGTCGGGTCAACATCACTTACGAGGGTCTGGTGCCCAAGATCCGCAAGTCCATGCTCTCCAAGGAGCCGGAGGCCCTGCAGCCGCATATCCGGGCATTCGTCGAGCGCGCCGTCGTGTTCGGGACCTGCCCGGAATGCGGCGGCACCCGCCTGGCCGAGCCCGCCCGGACCTGCCTCATCGACGGTCGCTCCATAGCCGATGCCTGCGCCATGCAGATCTCGGACCTCGCCGACTGGATCGCCCGCCTTCAGCGCGCGGCCGCAGGCCAGAACGGCGACGGCGCCCCGGGCCCCGCGCCACTGCCCCGCGTTGACGGCCTGACGGGCGCCGCTCCCCTGCTCGTCTCCCTGCGCGAGAGCCTGAACGCCTTCGTCAGCATCGGCCTGGGCTACCTCTCCCTGGACCGGCCCGCCTCCACGCTCTCGGGCGGCGAGGCCCAGCGCACCAAGCTCGTGCGCCACCTCGGCTCGGCACTCACCGACGTCACCTACGTCTTCGACGAACCCACTATCGGGCTCCACCCTCACGACATCCACCGGATGAACGCCCTGCTGAAGGACCTGCGGGACAAGGGGAACACGGTGCTCGTCGTCGAGCACAAGCCTGAGACGATCGCCATCGCCGACCACGTCGTCGACCTCGGGCCGGGCGCGGGCGATGCCGGCGGGAGGATCTGCTTCGAGGGCGCGGTCGACGGACTGCGGCGCTCCGGCACCCTCACCGGCCGCCATTTCGCCGACCGAGCCCGCCTCAAGGATTCCCCGCGCCGGGCCGCCGGCGCCATCGAGATCCGCGGTGCCAGCACCAACAATCTGCGCGACGTGGACGTGGATATCCCGCGCGGCGTGCTCACTGTTGTCACAGGCGTGGCCGGCTCGGGCAAGTCCAGCCTCGTCCACGGCCACCTGTCCCCCATGGACGGCGTCGTCACCATCGACCAGTCCCCCATCAGGGGCTCGCGCCGCTCCAACCCCGCCACCTTCACCGGGCTCCTCGACCCCATCCGCAAGGCCTTCGCCAAGGCGAACAAGGACGCCGGGGCCAAGCCCGCGCACTTCTCCGCGAACTCCGAAGGAGCCTGCCCCGTGTGCGGCGGCTCGGGGATCATCGAGACGCAGCTGGGCTTCATGGAGACCGTCGAATCGCGCTGCGAGGCGTGCGCTGGGAAGCGCTTCAGCGAGGAGGTCCTGACCTTCACCCTCGGCGGCCTGTCGATCGCCGACGTCCTGGAGCTGAGCGTCGGCGCCGCGCGGGAGTTCTTCGGCGACGGCGAGGCCCGCCTGCCCGCGGCGATGCGGATCCTGGACCGGATGGCGGACTGCGGCCTGGAATACGTGAGGCTCGGGCAGGCCCTCAGCACGCTCTCCGGAGGCGAGCGTCAGCGCCTCAAACTCGCCGTCCACCTGGGGGAGGACGGCGACGTCATCGTCCTGGACGAGCCGACCATCGGCCTGCACCCGGCCGATGTGGACAAGATGCTGGACCTTCTCGACCGCCTCGTCGAGGCCGGGAGGACCGTCGTGGTCATCGAGCATCACCAGGCCGTCATGGCTCACGCCGACTGGATCATCGATATGGGCCCCGGCGCGGGGCACGACGGCGGCCGCGTCGTCTTCGAGGGGGTACCGGCCGATCTCGTGACCTCCCGCGCCACCCTGACCGGCCGGCACCTCGCTGAGTACCTCGGCGGTTGAGCGCCGAGGCGCCACTCCGGGCGCATACTGCGGGAATGATGATCATCCGGGCCGCGAGCCTCGACGACGCGGCGGGCATCAGGGGCATTCGCAATGCGGCGGTGCGCGACACGCTGGCCGTGTGGACCGAGCGGGAGCAGACGCCGGAGCAGGCCGTCGCCTGGCTGGAGCCCGCCGTCACGCGCGGCACGGCGCTCGTCGCCGTCGAGCGGCACCCGCCCGGGACCGGCACGGGCGATGGCATCCCTCCCCACGACGACCGGATCATCGGCTTCGCAGTGGCCGTGCCCTGGCGCGCCTACGAGGGCTACGCGCGCACCGTCGAGGACTCCGTCTACCTCTCCCCCACCGCCCAGGGCCGCGGCGTCGGCGGAAGGCTCCTCGCCGCGCTCATCGACGCCTCAAGGCGTGCGGGCGACCGCACGATGATCGCCGCCATCGAGGCGGGCAACGACATCTCCATCCATCTGCACGAGCGCCACGGATTCGTAGTCGTCGGCACGATCCCAGCCGCGGGCGAGAAGCACGGGCGCCTCCTCGACCTCACCCTCATGAGCCGGGCACTGCGAGTCCCACCGCCCATGCCGGATGCGAGTTCGTACTTTCGGTGACGAGTTCGGTGGGTGGGAGGACGAGCTCGTCACCGAAAGTACGAACTCGACGGCGGTGGCCGCTAGCCCCGCGCGACGACCCTGGCGGCCAGATCGAGGATCCTCGAGGTGATGCGGTTCTGAACGCGCATGGAGCGCTGCCAGTCGCCCGCGATGAGCAGGGAGTGATCCGCCTGGGGGAACTCCAGGACCTCCAGGTCCATCCGGGGCCGGGGCCCACCGCGCCACGCCGGGTCCGCGGTCCCGCCGGCAACGAGCGCGGGCGCCCTGCCGAGCTCGAGGGTGGTGAGGATCGCCTCGTCGTCGAGCATCGGGGTGAGCCAGGCCGCCGGGATCGCCTCGCGCTCGGCCCAGGGGGCCAGCCGGGTGCCCAAGGACTTGCCGACGATCATCATCGGCGACTCCCGGCCGGTCATGCGCTTGGACGCGGACCGCGTCCAGTGGGCCTGGCTCTCCAGCTCCTCCAGGCTGCCCGGCGGCTCGTCCCATTCCAGGGCGACGACCGCCCATCCCGCCTCGGTGAGGGCGGTTGCCGGCCAGAACAGCAGCGGCATGGAGGCCGTGTAGCCCAGGCCGGGGACCACGAGGCACAGGCCGAGCGGCTCGGCGCGGCGCCCGGGCCAGAGCCGCAGGCGCGCCCGTGATCCGCGCGCCGTGGGCTGCAGGGCTGTCATGGCGTCGGACATCAGGGCCTCCTCCAGCCATTCGTTCAGGGTATGACCGCAGCATCTCACGTGATGAGGCCGCGCGCCCGCGAACGCTATGATGTGGCCTGGCCCGACGGGGCCCGGGAACATTCCCGGCCCTCCCCGTGTTGAGGTCCACGGCGCCAACCGCCCCCTTGGCCCCTCACCCGCGCGGTGATCGGGCGGGACGGCGCCCCGATTCACCGCACCCAGGAGGCACAGGCATGGCAGACCGCGCACTGCGAGGCATGACCATCGGCGCGAAGTCGATGGAGTCCGAGGAGGGCGTCGAGTTCGTCCAGCGCCAGGAGATCACCTACGAGTGCCCCGAGGCGCATGTCACGGTGGTCCCCATGGCGATGGAGGCGGAGGTCCCCCAGGTCTGGGAGTGCCCCGAGTGCGGTCTTCCCGCGGTGCGCCGCGGCGAGGAGGACGAGCCGGAGTCCGATGAGCCCAAGAAGGCCCCCCGCACGCACTGGGACATGCTCCTGGAGCGGCGGGAGATGGACGAGCTCAAGGTCCTCCTCGACGAGCGCCTGGAGATGCTGCGCACCGGCGAGATCTATCGCGAGCGCTTCTGAGCTCCCCCGAAGCAAGGCCCCGAAGAGACAGGCGCGGCCGGGCGGTTCCCATGAGGAGCCGGCCCGGCCGCGCCTGTTCTTCCGCCGCCGTACTCGCGCAGGCGCGCCACCGCACCTCGGTGGCCCCGACGACGGATCCCGTGCCCGCGCAGTCGGGACCCGAGCTCACTTGCCCCGCAGGCGCTGGGCGGCGGCGGAGACGAGGCCGGCGAGCTGCGCGCCCCGCTTGGCGGCACCCCAGCGGGTGACGAGGGCGAGTTCCTCGGTGAAGATGCCGCCGCTGAGCTTGGATTGGCCGGCCTCGCGCTCCAGGAAGGTGATGGGCATCTCCACGATGCGCCCGCCGGCCTCGTCGACGAGCTTGGTCATGTTCACCTGGAAGCCGTAGCCGAGGGCCTCGATCGCCGATAGGTCCATGCGGCGCAGCAGGTCGGCGCGGTAGACGCGGAAGCCGGCGGTGGCGTCCTTGACGCGCAGGCCGAGCATGGCGTTGATGTAGAGGTTGCCCGCGCGGGACAGGGCCACGCGCTTGGCGTCCCACCCCTCGGTGGCTCCCCCGGCCACCCAGCGCGAGCCGATGACGAGGTCCGGGGCGTCGGCCATCTCGGCGCGCTGGATGAGCAGGGCGAGGTCCTCGGCGCGGTGGGAGCCATCGGCGTCCATCTCGACGAGCAGCTCGTAGCCTGCGCCCAGTCCCCAGGAGAACCCGGCGAGGTAGGCGGGGCCGAGGCCGTTCTTCTCGGTGCGGTGCAGGACGTGGATCTGCTCGTCCGCAGCGGCACGACCATCGGCGAGGTCACCGGTGCCGTCCGGGGAGTTGTCGTCCACGACGAGGATGTCGGCGGCCGGGGCGTGCTCGCGCACTCGATCCAGGGCCACGGGCAGTGACTCGATCTCGTTGTATGTGGGGATGACGACGAGTGCCTTCACGTGCGCTTCCTCCGTGTGGTCGATGATCGCCCGGCCGTGGGCGCCGGGCCTGACTGGCGACGGCGGGTAGCCGCATGCGCGCGCGGGGCGCGGGCCGCCCAGCGCCGTCGTCCAGCGGACACCATACCGGCGATGGCCAGCGCCGCCCCAGCGGCCTGGACGAGTATGGCCGGCAGGCGGCCCAGCCGGTCGGCGATGGTCAGCGTGGTCCGCAGCGGAAGATCGGCCACGAGCGAGGACTGCTCGTTGTCGGGGAGCTCCTGCTCGATGACCCCTCGAGGGCTGATGACGGCGGTCGTGCCGGTGGTGGAGACCTGGAGGACGGCGCGGCCGTGGGCGACGGCCTGCACCCGGCCCTGGGCGATCTGCTGGCCGGTCTCCGAGGTGCCGATGAAATTGGCGTTGTTCGTGGGGATGATGATCGCCTCGCCGCCCTGGCGGACGGCGTCGCGCAGGAGATCGTCGTAGGCGACCTCGAAGCAGATGCCGATGGCCAGTGGCACGTCCCGCCCCTGGGAGGCCGATGGCACGGCGAGGGTGGTCGGGCCGGTCCCGGGGAGCATGTCGACGCCGATGCGGTCCACCTGCGTGGTCACGCGCCTGATCCAGGGGCGCAGGGGGACGTACTCGGCGAAGGGCACGGGGCGGTGCTTGCGGTAGTAGGGACCGGCCCCGGTGCCCGGGGACCACAGGAGGAGGTCGTTGTAGCGCGCGTCGTCCTCGTACTTGACCGCTCCGACGAGGATCGGGGCGCCGATGACCCGGGCGGCCCGGTCGATCCGCTGCGCGGATGCGGAGTGGTCGCGCGGGTCGAGGTCGGCGGCGTTCTCCGGCCAGACGACGGCGTCGACGGCCCTGGGGCCGATCCCGCCCGCGAGACGGGTGGTCTCATCGGCGTGCTTGCCGGTGACCTCCAGGGCGCGATCGTAGGAGTCCTGCGCGTCGGCGACGCTGCCCTGGACGGCGGCCAGGCGCAGCGTGCCGGACTCGGCCCGGGACGGCATGGGAATGGCCAGCGGCGCAACGGCGGCGGCTCCCGCGGCGATGACGGCGGCCAGCGCCCCCAGGCCCGGGCCGTGGCGCAGGGCGCGGGCGGCCTCGGCCAGGAGGGCGCCGATGAGCGCGACGAGCAGGCCGAGCCCGGTGACGCCTCCGATGGAGGCCAGGGGCAGGAGCGGGGAGTCGGCCATGGCGAAGGCGAGGCGCCCGAAGGGGAAGCCTCCCCAGGGCCAGGAGGACCTCAGCTCCTCGACGGCGGCCCACAGCACCGCGAGGGCGGCCACTCGGGCTGCGGCGCCGTGCCATCCCGGGACGCCGTCCCCGCCATCCTCGCGGTCCTCTCCGCGCCGGTCGTCGAGCGGCCCGAGCCCGCTGACCCAGGACCAGGCGGCGCCGAGCAGCGCGAGGTAGGCGGCCTCGGTGATCGTCAGCGCCACCCAGCCCAGGGCGTTGCCCATGGCGGGCACCGTGAAGTGGAGCAGGGGGGCGAAGAAGGCCAGCCCGACGACGAAGCCGAGCCAGGCGCTCCTCCCCCACGTCCGCCCGCGCACGATGGTGCCGAGCCCGGCCACGCCCACCGGTGCCGCCCACCACCAGTTGAGCGGGGCGAAGGCCGAGGTGAGGGCCAGGCCCGAGGCGCTCGCCCAGGCCGTGGGCAGGATCATCCCCCGCAGTGCACGGGCGAGGCGCTCCCCCCGGCCCGGACCAGTGCCCGCGCGGACGCTCACACCCCGGACCATGCGACCACCCCTCTGCCGACGTCGAGGCTCGCCTCGGCGGCGGTGCGCGCCAGCGCGGTCAGCGCCTCGGCGGCGCGCGCATCGGTGCCGGGCTCGGGGACGAGTCCGGCGAGCTGGCCCAGAACGTCGAGGAGCTGCTTGGCCCAGCGCACGAAGTCCCCGGCGGTCATATCGGTGGCGTCGAGGACCTCGGCCAGCCCGGCTCCCCGCGCCCAGGCGGCCACGGCCCCGGCCAGTGCCGGCTCTGCACCCGGCGAGTGGGCGATGCGCCCCAGGCCCTCCAGGTCGTTGATGGACCGGGAGATCCGCAGCTCGCCGCGCAGGACCTGCCCCAGCCCGCTGTCCGGGGAGACGGGCAGGCCCAGGGATTGTGCGCTCAGGCGCGGCTCGTACACGCAGGCCGAGACCGCCCCGGCGAGCTCGGCCGGCCCCAGCGCGTCCCAGAGCCCGGAGCGCAGGCACTCGGCGATGAGGAGGTCCCTCTCGGCGTATATGCGGGCGAGGAGGCGCCCGGCGCTCGTGACCCGCAGCTCGGCCTCGGGGCGCCCCTCCTCGGCGGGCTCGAGGTAGCCCAGCTGCAGGAGGACCTCGCAGACGGCGTCGAAGAGCCGGGCGATCGTGCCGGTGCGAGTCTCGATGCGGGACATGATCCGGGCGGCCTCGGCGCGGGCCCTGGCCCACTTGCGTCCCACGCGGGCGTGCTCCTCGCGGTCCGGGCAGCCGTGACACGGGTGGGCTCGCAACCGGCGCCGCAGGTCCTCTATGCGCTCGGCGGTGGTCGCCTGGGCACGGCCGTCCGCCTCGCCGCGCCGCTGGGCGGGGCTGGTGCGGCGGCGCTTGCGCACGGGCGCCTCGGAGAGCGTGCCTGAGCGGATGGCGTCGATGAGGCGCCCGACGAGCCGGTCGCGGTGCTCGCGGCGGCGCACGTCCACACTGCTGGCCACGCGCAGGGAGCCCAGCCGCATGACGCCGTCGGGCGAGGTGTCCGGGCTGAGGGTGACCACGCGCCCGTCCTCGCCCAGGACGGTCAGCGCCGGGGCCCCGGTGCGGTCCTCCCCGCCGGAGAGGACCACCGCGTGCCGGGAGCGCCGTCCCTTGCGGTAGACAACGACGTCGCCGCGCCGCAAGGAGGCCATGGACCGCCCTGCCTCGACGCGGCGGGCCGAGCGGCGCTCGCTGGACAGGTCCGCCTCCGCCTCGGCGATCTCCTGGCGCAGGGCGGCGTACTCGCGGAAGTCCCCGAGATGGCAGCTCATCCGGGCCTCGAGCTCCTCCAGGCCGCGGCGCTTGCGGCGGGCCTGCGCGGCGAGCTCGACGACGCCCCGGTCGGCCTGGAACTGGGCGAAGGAGGACTCCAGGACCTCCCTCGCCCGCTCGCGGCTGGTGCGGCCCAGCAGATTGACCGCCATGTTGTAGGTGGGGCGGAAGGCGGAGACGAGCGGGTAGGTGCGCCGGGAGGCCAGCGAGGAGACGAGGGAGGGCTCGACGTCGTCGGCGGCCAGGACGATCGCGTGGCCCTCGGTGTCGATGCCCCGCCGCCCCGCGCGACCGGTGAGCTGCGTGTACTCGCCGGGACTGAGGGTGACATGGGCGGAGCCGTTCCACTTGCGCAGCGATTCCAGGACGACCGTGCGCGCCGGCATGTTGATGCCGAGTGCCAGGGTCTCGGTGGCGTAGACGACCTTGACCAGGCCCGCGCTGAAGAGCTCCTCAACGGTCTCCTTGAACACCGGGAGCAGGCCCGCATGGTGCGCGGCCACGCCTCGCTCCAGCGCCGAGGCCCAGGAGTGGAAGCCGAGGACTCCTCGATCCCGTGCGGGGATGGCGGACGTGCGGCGGTCGATGATCTCCCGGATGGCCTCGGTCTCCTCCCGGGTGGTCAGATCCACTCCCCCGGCCATCGCCTGGCCGACGGCCGCCTCGCAGCCCGCCCGGGAGAACACGAAGACGATCGCGGGCAGGAGGTCGGCCTCCTCGAGGGCGCTGATGACGGTCAGGCGGGAGGGCGGGCGGAGGCGCCCCAGCCGGGCGCCCCCCGCACCGCGCCGGGGGGCTCGCCCACCGCTCTTCCAGTGCCGGGGACCGTCCCCGCCGCGGCTCTTCGACGCGGCGCCCTCGGCCGCGGCCCGCTGGGCGGCGCGCACCGCCTTGACGAGATCGGGATTGAGAGCCGGGGCGGAGTCCGCCGGCGGGGCGCCGTCGCCTCGGGCATCCTCCAGGGCGGCCACGGAGGCGGCCTGGCTGTGGGAGTACAGGGGCAGGAGCCTGCGGCCGACGATCATGTGCTGAGTGAGGGGCACGGGCCTGTGCTCGGAGACGACGACGGCGGTGCTCCCCCGCACCTCACCGAGCCACTGCCCGAACTCCTCGGCGTTGGAAACCGTAGCGGACAGGGACACGACCCGCACCTCGGGGGCGAGGTGGATGATGACCTCCTCCCACACGGGGCCGCGGAAGCGGTCGGCGAGGTAGTGGACCTCGTCCATGACGACGTAGCCGAGGCGTTCGAGGTCCTTCGAGCCCGAGTAGAGCATGTTGCGCAGGACCTCGGTGGTCATGACGATGACGTCGGCGTGGGGGTTGATCGAGGTGTCGCCGGTGAGCAGGCCGACGCGCTCGGTGCCGTGGCGGCGCGCCAGGTCGAGATACTTCTGGTTGGACAGGGCCTTGATGGGCGTGGTGTAGAAGGTCTTGAGGCCCTTGGCCAGTCCCAGGTGGACGGCGAACTCCCCGACAACGGTCTTGCCGGCCCCGGTGGGCGCGGCGATCAGAACCCCCTCATCGCGCTCAAGTGCCTGGCAGCCGGCGACCTGGAAGTCGTCGAGTTCGAAGTCGAGCCCGGCGGCGAAGACGGCGAGCTCGGTCCGGGCGTCGGCCTGGCGGCGGCGGGCGGCGGCGTAGCGCTCCGCGGGCGAGGCGGCGGTGTCCGGGAGGCGGGGCGGCGTCATCGGCATCGGGAGCGCGCGGCTCAGGAGGCCGATTCCGGCCCGGCCTCGATCGCGGATCGCGAGGGACGGGCGAGGGCGGCGTCGAGCTCGGCATCGAGGGCCGCGCGGCGCTTGGCGAGGCGGTTGTCGTGGGCGATGGCGATTCCACAGGCCCCGAAGTACAGGCCGATGATCGGGATGGACATGAAGATCATCGACCAGGGGTCGGGCAGGGGGTTGGCCACGGCCATGAGCGCCACGATGCCCACCACGGCCCACCGCCAGCCGCGCAGGAGGGTGCGACCCTTGACGAGCCCCAGCTGGTTGATCGCCACGAGGACCTCGGGGAGCAAGAAGGTCAGCCCGAAGACCAGGATGATCCGCGTCACGAAGGAGAGGTAGGGGCTGGCATCGATGAACCCGGTGGTCGCCCCGGCCGGGATGAAGCCGGTGAGGATGTCGATGGCGTGCGGGAGGATCCAGATGCCCAGGGCCACGCCGGCGAGGAACAGCAGGGCGCCGATGCCGCAGTACAGCCAGGCGTAGCGCTTCTCCTTGCGCGTCATGCCCGGGCCGACGAACGCCCAGAACTGATACATCCACATGGGCGAGGAGAGGATGAAGCCGAGCCAGATCGATACGCGCAGGCGGATGTCGAAGGAGGACAGCACCGTGCCGAAGTTGAGCGACAGGTTGGCGCCCTTGGCGTTCGCCTGCGAGATGGGGCGCGTGATGAGGGCGAAGGCGGGGTCGTAGAGGAAGTAGCCCACGATCGACCCGACGACGATCGCGATCGCCGAGATGACGATGCGGTTGCGCAGCTCGCGCAGGTGGTCCCCGATGGACATGCGCGCCTCGGGGTTGTCCTTGCGGCGGGCCTTGGAGGCCTTGGGCACGGTGACCATGAGCTGCTTCCTGCGACGGCGGGTGTGGTGGGCCGCTGCTGCGGCGTTGATCCGGGCGGATCCGTGGGTGCGCTCCGGGGCGTCGGGCTCTACTGCTGGTTGGTGCCCTCGGCGTTCTGCTGGGGGGCGGCCTGGCCCGGCTGGGTGGGCTGGGTGTAGTAGGTGCCCTGCTGGGGCTGCTGGATCTGCGCGGGGGCGTCGTCCTCGCGGAGTTCCTTGACCTCCTTCTTGAACACCTTCATCGACTGGCCGAGGCTCGAGGCGATCTCGGGCAGCTTGCCGGCCCCGAAGACGAGGAGGATGACGACGAGCAGCACGATCCAGTGCCAGGGCTTGAGGGCTCCCATGATGATTCCTGCTTCCGCTTGACGATGCGCGACTTGATCGCCCCCGAGTGTAGCGGGCCCGGATGAGCGCCCCGTTCACCGCTTCGCTCAGGCTGAGGGGTTTCCACCGTCGGCGTAAGCATCGAGCGCGGCGAGGGCGGCCTCGCGCGAACTCCGGGCCAGGTGCGCGGGGGCGACGGAGCGCAGGTGGCGCCCGGTGGATAGGACGAGGCCTCGCAGCCAGTCCCAGTCCCGCCCCTCGACGACGGCGCGGATGGCCCCGTCATCGAGGATCTCGGCGCGGGTGCGCGGCAGCTGCTCGATGAGCCAGCGACCGGTGGGCTCGAGGATGAGCTCGGCCGTGGGGGCCTCGATCTCATCCTGATCGTGACCGGCGCTGCGGCCCTGGGGGCTTCGGCGCCTCCGGTGGGCGGTGCCCGGGGTGTCGAGGACGCTTGCGGACAGGATGCGATCGAGCCGGAAGCTCCGCTCGGCCCTGGCGGTCAGGCACCAGGCGGTCAGGGTGAGCATGGAGCCGTCGGAGCGCAGAGCGATGGGGTCGACGTCGCGCTCGGAGGGAACGTCGGTGGCCGAGACGTAGGAGAGGTGGAGTCTGCGTCCCTCGTCGAGGGCGCGGCGCACCTGGGCGAGGATCGTCGTGGGGTCCGCCTCTGAGGCGGGGCCGACAGGGCCGGGCTCGCCGGGAGAGCCCGGCCCGTTGGGAGCCCCGGGCGCGCCGAGGGGGTCGTCGTCGGGCGGGGGCGCCGCAGGGCCGAGCAGGGAGGCCAGTGTGCTCTCGGCGCCGCCCAGAGCGGTGGCGGCCCCGGCGTCGGCGCCGAGAACGCCGCGCAGCACCCTCAGGGACAGCAGGAGGGAGACGGCCTCCTCGTGGGACAGGCGCACGGGGCGGTCGAGGCCGTGGGCCTGGCTGAGGCTGAGACGGCCCGCCTCCCAGGCGGTCGCGGAGAAGTCGACGAGGTCGTCGTGCAGGCCGCCGGGCAGGCCGGAGACCCACAGGGTGCCCACATCGCGGCGGATCGTGTCCTCATCGACCTCGAAGTGGGCGGCGGCCTCGGCGATGGTGGCGCCGTCGTTCTCCGCGACCCATGCGGGCAGGGCGAGGAGGCGGACGAGGCGTGCGGCGGCGGGGGTGCGGGCCATGTCAGTCCTCCCCCTCGGTCACGGCATCGGCCGTGAGTCCGGCCGCGCCGCGCAGGTGTGCGAGGACGGCCTCGCGCAGGTCGGCGGGTCCGAGGACGACGACGGCGTCGCCGAGCGCGGCCAGGGCGCCCGCGAAGCTGAAGGGATCGGCGTAGGGGACGCGGATGAGCTCGCGTCCCTGCCACCGCTCACCGGGCGCGTCGTCGGGCGGGGCATCTTGTGCTCGGGCCCTGAGGCCGAGGGCACGCCCGGGCAGCACGGCGAGCCGCGCGGTCCTGGGCTCGGGGGCGGCGGGGGGCGGTGGCTCGAAGGCGCCCGCAGGGCCGATGGGGGTGATGGGGCCGAGGATGCGCGCGAGGCGGAATCTGCGGGGCCGGCCGGCGTCCTGGTCCCGGGCGTCGAGGTACCAGGCACCCTCGAGACGGGCGATCCGATGGGGCTCGACCCGACGGGCCCGCGTGGCCCCGGAGCTGCCGGGTGAGGAGGAGGCGTAGTCGAAGGTGACGGCGCGGCGGTCCTCGATGGCGGTCAGCAGCGTCAGGGGGATCTCGTGGCCGGCGAGGTCGACGGTGAGGTCCGGTAGGGCGCTGCTGCCCGTCTCGGCCACGGCGCGCAGTTTGGTGAGCGCCCGGCGGGCGGCGGCGGGCAGGGCGCCGTCGGACCAGGCGGAGGCGGCCAGGGCGATGGCGCCGGCCTGGGCGGAGTCGAGGTGGATGGCGGGCAGGGCGTAGTCGTCCTCCTCGATGCGGTAGCGGACGGCATCGGCGGGGCCCTCGGTGAGGATGTCGATGCCGAGCTCGCGCAGGGCCTCCTTATCCCGCTCGAACATGCGGGCAGCGGTGGCGCCGCCGGCCGGGTCGTAGCCGGATATGTCCCGGATGATCTGGGCGGCTGTCAGGCCCGTGCGGGTGGCGCGCAGGGCGAGCAGGAGGTTGATCTGCCGTTCCTCGGCGGGGATGGCGGTCGTGGGCACGCCTCCAGCGTAGGCCCCGGACTCCTCGCCGCGCCTCACGGGCAGAGGCTGCTCGACTCGGGACCTATTCGCCGCTCGGTGTTGGGGCCCGCGATGCGGGGTCGGATGGAACCGCGTCCGGCCCGTCGGAAGCGGTGGCCTCGGGATCAGCGGTGGTTGGTGAGGGCGGTGGGGTGTTGCGCCAGATCGAGGGCGGCCCGGCCTCGACCACGCGGGTGCCGACGTAGTCCATGAGGTCGGGAAGGAGGCTCCAGATCTCACCGAAGCTCGTGGGCCCATCTCCCAGGCCCTCGGGATCGGAGTGGGCGGGGTTGTTGAAGCGCACCACGAGGATGAAGTCCTCAGTGAACCAAATGGCAAGGCACTGCTCCGCCTCGTTGTTGGGCGGGCACCACAGGAACGCATCCCCCTCACCATCCACAGGCGGATCGATCCGAGCAACCCCCTCCTCACCCCCGGCGATCGAGGCATCAAGCGACGAGACACGAAGCTTGACACCACCACCCGGCTTGTACCGAGGGCCAGACGAGGTGACGCTCCTCGAGTAGACCCGCTGAAGCTCATAGGTAAACAGGCCACGGGGGGAGCCGTGCTTGTTGCCGGGTTCGAGCGGACGCTTCGCGGTACACAGCTCGTCCCCGTTGCCGAGCTTATGATATTCCTCGCTCCCAACAGGACCGTGGGCGAGCCTGCTGATCTCCTCAACATTGAGCAGGCCGTCACATATCGTCTCCGGGACGGCCGGCTCGTCCTCGCGCCCGTACTTCAAATAATGGATGAACGAGGCGGCCGCCAACACGCAGACGATGAGGATCACTACGCCCCATTCCACGCGACGCCCCACGAAAAGACCCTTCGACCAGATCGGCGCGCCACCTCCAGCCTCCTCACCCTGACCCCGGCCCGAACCCGGGCCGCCTACCGGGCGCTCAGTGCACATCAACAGCCTCCGTATCCATATGCCTGAGAGAATCCTCCAGGCCTATCTCATCACTATTCTCCTCGTACCACTGCTGAAAAATCACTCCTCAACTGCGAATCACTGATCGACACCGTCCGCGTATCCGGGTCCCACCACGAACTCGCGGGGATGACGGAGTCGTCGATGAGGCCGTTGCGGGCGGCGGTCTGGATGATACTCGCCTCGTAATGAGACGGCTCCACCCCGAGTCGACCACGGTGGAGTAGTCGCTGACCCCGGCGAGCGTGGCACCGATCGCCCCCACCTTCCCCACCGGGGCAAGGTACGGGCCGCCGAATGAGCTCAGCGCCGAGAACGCGGCACTGGCCCGGGCGCGGTTATTGGCGGCATCGACCTTCCTGTCGGCGTTCTCCTTATTGGCGACCAGATCAATATGCCCGCTGGACTGGCGAGCCCCGTAATACGCGTCATGCATGCCGTTCTGGGCCTCCCTGTTCCTCTCGGCATCAGATTGGCCGGGCTAGTCGGTCAACTCATGCTTCGCCTCCTTGTCCGCCCAGCGCTGAGAGTAATTGAACGCTCCCTGACCGGCCGCCGAGACGGCATCATCATCATCGACGATGCCCTTGATGAGCGCGTCGATCGCCTTTCCTTGCTGATCGGCCGGGATCACCGAGTCGGGAATCGTCGCCGTCTTCCAATCCGCACGATACGTCGGTGAATCTTTTTCTCCTCCCATGTTCGTCAGCTCGCCACCGAAGTTGATGACGAAGGTGCCGATGTTCCTCTTGGCGCCGGCATCCATCGTCCGGATGTCCCAATCCTGCATGGTCTTGAGGGCGTATCCGCTGGCCCACGTGGCGCGGTGGTCGACTGCGCCGTTGTCGTCGCCGCGGTTGGCCGACACCCCGGACAGCGCCGCCGTCAGGGCCTCCTTATCAGTGTCCTTCATGCTCAAGAGCAGGTCCATGCGCTGTCTGCCAGTGGTGTGACGCCCGGTGGACGTCAAGCGATTGGCATTGGGGTCGTACTCGCTGCCCTCCAGCGGCACCGTCAGGGTGCCGTCCGGGCCCACCACCATCGCCGGGTTCTTATCCGAGGGCGCCAAGTACTCCAGCGCCGCCTCCGGGTTGTTCCCCATGGCGGACAACGGACCCGCCATAGGGTTGGTAGAGGCTCCCACGAAGTACTCATCCGGTTTCACGCCCGGGCCGACAGTAGGGGTGAAGTACACGGCAGAGGCGTCGACGCGTTCCTCCATCCGCTCGGCGAGTTCGACGATGAAAGTGGTATCGTACTCCGCCTGCGGGACCGACATCTTAGCGTCGAGCCCCGAGGCCAGATTGTGGTTGTGGTCATAAGCAGTGACCACCTGCTCAACGAGATCGCCATTTGTGTCACCGCGCGAGGCTCCAGCCAGACCGCAGCCCAGGGTGGCGACGAGCACGTCCAGGTCCTTACCGTCCTTGTCGGTCTTCGGCTTGTACTCCCCCGGCGTCCCATCCGACAGATCCTCCTGAGCGCAATAGGCCTTCTGGGCGTCGATCGGAAGGGCCAGATAGGTCTCAATCCCCACACCCTGGACGAGCAGTTGCGAGTAGTGCGGATCGTCCTTCATCTCAGCGATCGAGGCCTGTGCGGCGTTCCACTACTCAGCCGTGCCACCATTCTCGTGCAGACCCCTCAATGTGGCGGCATCGGCGTTGGCGCGATTGATGGTATCGGTATTGAAGTGCCGCGCGTTGCCCGCGGTGTCCTCGTACCCGTCCGGGATGTAGTAGGCGATCATGCCACCCTGACCGAAGGTTATCCCTGACGAGTTCGCCGCGATCGCCGCATCAAGACGATCCTGAAGCCCCTTTGCGTACCCCTTGACCTTCTCCGCCAACGAGTCCAGATCCAGCACGCCCAGATCAACCACACTCCCGGCGGCGGCGTTCGCCTCAACGGCATCGGCCTGGCAATCACTCATCCTGCCCGCATACGCGTTCAACCCATCGATCAGATCCGGGGTCGCCCTCTCATTCAAATACACATAGGTCACCGCAACCACCTCACATCATGCAGCTCCGACACATCAGCCCCACGAGCCGCGTCAGCCGAATACATGGGACACCACCGCCCGCCCCACGATCCCCGGATGATCCGCCAACCACCGGTGCCGCAAGGCCTTATCATCATCGTCCACCTGAACCGGCTCTCCATCGAAGGCCTCACCGGCCCTGCTGACCACGGCGTTGACCTCCCAGGCCGCATCCTCCAGCACCACCAACTCATCGTGATACGTCTGGGCGACCTCGGACTGCCACACGCTGCCCGACCCACCCAGCCCCTCCGTCAGCTGCTCAGCCTTCGAAGGCACCATCGCCGCACTCGTGCCCAGATCACGTTGGATGTCCTCCAACTCATCACGGACAAGACCGATCGCCACCCGCTTCTGATTCTGCGCCACCGCAGTCCACCCCTTCCCGTTCTCAACACTCGATACACGTCCAGGCCCTCATCACCCAGTGGGGGTCACGTTGACGGCCTGGACCTCGGCGACAGGAATCAGTGCCTGAGAGCTGGTCGAGGCCCGCCCCAACTCGCCACCGGTCCTATCCGAGGCGGTGTACGAGGCCGCATACGACACCGACACGTCCACCGGCGTCACCCCACCCTGGCGGCGAGCGCTCGAACGGGTGAACACCACCGTGCAGTCGGACGATCCCTCCGGAGCCCCCGGCACCCACGGGATCCCGAACCCCGTGCAATCCACATCCCCGTCCTCCGTGTCCACCAGCAATCGGGATGCCCGAGCCGCCACCGTCACCGACGTCGAACCGGCCGTGGCCGTGATCGATGAGGTTTTCTCACCGGGGTGGGGCGTGCGCCCGGCCTGATCGTTGGGATGCTGGGGGAGGGTGCGTGTCGTGTGGGGGTGCACGCGGGAAGCGCATCCAGGATGGGTTCTGACCAAAGAAGCTCCCCTGAATGCGAGGTCCCCGCATGCTGTCCTATCGTGCCACCCTCGGGCGCGCCGTGCGCTACCGCCCGAACCGTGTCGGCCTGGTTGTCGGCTCACCGCCGCTGGCACGACATTCGGCCTCATCAGCGCGCCGCCACGCCC